>JAJRXR010000054.1 GCA_024276195.1 Planctomycetota bacterium | reverse complement strand
GCCCACGGCCTTCGCTTCGGCGAAAGCGGGCTGACCGATCCCTCCGGCTCCGGCTTCTGCTTCCAACGCCCATACCCCTCGCGCTTGTCGCGGACGGTCGGGTCCAGTGCATCGGATGAGAGGCCGAGTTCCATGGCGCGCCGATCGCTCGCCTTGTTGGCGGCCTTCCCCCCCACCGCGTTGCAGGCGCTCAGGGCGATGAGAGAGACGGAGGCGAGTGTGAGGGTCAACGCCAGGCGGGCGGGCTTGCGGCTACGCTCAGGTATCATGCCCGAGGGTACGCACGCCGGAGACCGCGGATGCCCAAGCCGAAGAACACGCCGTTCGTCCTGATTATCCGCGATGGATGGGGACGGAACCCGAACAACTCGCACGACGCGTTCAACGCGATCAAGCTGGCGGACACGCCTGTGGCGGACGCATTGATGCGTGACTGCCCCAGCACGCTCATCGCCACGAGCGGGGAGGACGTCGGGCTGACCGAGGGGACGATGGGCAACTCGGAGGTCGGGCACCAGAACATCGGCGCCGGACGGATCGTGGACCAGGACGCGGTGCGGATCTCGCGGGCGTGCCGCGAGGGCCGGCTCAAGGACAACAAGGCACTGGTGGGCGCGATCACCAGCGCCCGCGACGCGGGCAAGACCGTCCACCTTATGGGCATCTGCTCCGACGCGGGTGTACACGGACAGCTCGAACACCTCGACGCGCTGCTCGAGCTGTGCAAGGACCTGGGCGCGACCGACGTCGCGCTACACCTGTTCATGGACGGGCGGGACACGGGTCCGTTCGCGGGCGTTGAGTTCATCGCCCAGATCGAGGCGAAGCTGCGCGAGCTGGAACTCGGGCGGATCGCGTCGGTCATCGGGCGGTACTGGGCGATGGACCGGGACAGCCGGTGGGAGCGTGTGCAGGTGGCGTTCGAGTGCCTCACCGGGCACGGGGTCGAGGGAGCGACGGTCGGGCTCTCGCCGACCGCGGACGACGCCGTCCGGGCGTACTACGACGAGCCCGCGGGCGAGACGATGCGCGGCGACGAGTTTGTCTCCCCCACCATGATCGGCGCCGACATGGACGAGGCGCTGGCCTCACGCATCGGCGACGGCGACACCGTGATCTACTACAACTACCGCGGCGACCGCCCGCGCGAGCTCTGCTCCGCCTTCCTCCTGCCCGAGTTCGACGGCGCGACCGAGCTCAAGCCCTCGCCCGACACCGGGCGGCGCGGCTTTGAACGCGGAAAGAAGCTCGACCTCCGGTTTGTGCTGATGACCGCGTACTCAGAGCGTCTGGCGGGGCTGGCGCCGGTCGCGTTCCCCAGGGCGCCCAAGCTGGTCAATATAGCGGGCGAGTACTTCGCCTCGCGAGGAATCACCCAGTTCCGGTGCGCCGAGACCGAGAAGTTCCCGCACGTCACGTTCTTCTTCAACGACGGGCGCGACGAGCCGTTCGAGGGCGAGCGCCGGGAGATTATCCAGTCTCCCCGGGTTGCGACGTACGACCTGCAGCCGGAGATGTCCGCCTCGGGCGTGTGTGACGCGGTGCTGGCGCGCCTGTTCGCGTCCGACTGTGAGGGCGTGCTGATCGTCAACTTCGCCAACAGCGACATGGTTGGGCACTCCGGCAATCTCGACGCGGCGATCAAGGCGTGCGAGACGGTCGATGCGTGCGTGGGCAAGATCGTCGAGGCGACGCGGGCCAGGGGCGGGTCGCTGATCGTGACGGCCGACCACGGCAACGCCGAGCAGATGTGGAACCCCGAGACCAACTCTCCCCACACCTCGCACACGACGTACCGCGTCCCGCTGATCGTCGTCGGGGAGGACTTCGCGGGGAGAACGCTGGGCGAGGGCGGGCGCCTGGCGGACATCATGCCCACGGCACTCGAGATGATGGGGCTCGATCAGCCGCCCGAGATGACTGGGTGCTCTCTGCTGCGCTGAAAGGCGAGCCGCAGGTCAGAGCGGGTCGCGCGAGATATCAGGCCCGGCGCTATGCGGCGGGGGCTCGAGCCCGGGCTCCTGCTCGCGGTCGGCGATCTGCGTCAGGCGCGTCTCGAGCGCGCCGAGGCGGCGCACCAGAGTCTCGATCGACTTGGCGATAATCCGGATCTCATCGCTGAGCGCTTCGTTGGTCTGGTCGGTGAACATCGCCGTCTCTTCGAGGCGGGTCACCCGGTCGTGGACGTTGTCGCTCGGATCGGGGCTCATGGGTCGACCTCGCTGCTGGCCCGGTGTGTCGGGCGCGAGATCGTACGCGCGCGAGCGGGGCGCCCTCAGCTCGCCTCGGCCAGGCGCGGGCCGGCGCCGTTGACCTTGGTCATGCTCGCCCGGTTGCGACCCTCGCTCTTGGAGCGGTAGAGGTTCTGGTCGGCCTGCACGATCCACTCGTCACGCCCGATGGTGGTCGGGCCTTCGCTCCCGGCGACGCCAGCCGAGATCGTGATGTGGCGATTGGGCTTGCCGGGCCAGTCGGTCTCGTCGAGCGCCGCGCGGATCCGCTCGCAGAGGTTCAGGGCCTGCTCGGGGGTGGTGTCGGGCATGATGACGGCGAACTCTTCCCCGCCATAGCGGCACGCGATGTCCGCCTGGCGCGCGATCTTCTGAATCAGCCTGGCGACCCCCTGGAGGACGGCGTCGCCGGCCGGGTGCCCGTAGGTGTCGTTGACCTGTTTGAAGTTGTCCAGATCAAAGATCGCCAGCGAGAGCGGGCTGCTGCTGCGCGCTGCGCGCTTGGTTTCCTCGGTCCAGCGATCGTCGAAGTGGGCCCGGTTCCAGAGCCCGGTGAGCCCGTCGATCTGCGCCCGCTGGGCCAGCATCTGGATCAGGCGGCGCATCTTCAGCGCCGAGCGCAGGCGCACACGCAGTTCCATAAGGTCGAACGGCTTGGTGATGTAGTCCACCGCGCCCAGGTCGAACGCCGTCACCTTGTCGTTGGGGCTCTGCAGACCCGAGAGCACAATCACGGGGATCTCGGAGGTGCTCTGTTCCTCCTTGAGGCGCCGGAGCACCTCGAACCCGTCGATGCCCGGCATGTCCAGGTCGAGCAGGATCAGTGTGGGCTCGAGCTGATGGGCGCGCTCAAGCCCGACTTCAGCGCTGGTCTCGCAGACAAGCTCCATCACCTCATTGCACAGGCGAGCCGTGAGCAGACGGTGAACGTCGGCGCAGTCGTCGATCACAAGCACGATCGGCGTGCTCTCGTGGAAATGTTCTACACCCAGCGTCATTCCAGGCAAGATCCCTCAGCAGCGTCACTCGGTCTCATCACCCGGATCTCAGCTGATCCGCACACGTTCACACAGGCTCGCCAGATCCTCGATCTGCCCCATGACTCGATCGATCGATCCCTCCGAAGACCGGAGCGAGGCCTCGAGCACACCCGCAGCCTCGCCGATCGACTGGAATCCGTACCCGGGCGCGGCTCCCTTGAGCTGGTGCGCCAGCGTCGTCAGCGACGCGACATTCGACTCGCTCGCGGCGCTGCGGATCGCGGCGATCCGGCTGGGCAGCTCCCCGACGAAATACTCCACGATCTCGACCATGTCCGGGTCGCCCGCGAACTCCGAGACCAGCGGCTGATGTTCGGGTGTCCCCTGCTCATTGCTCATCGAGCGTCTCCTTGCCCTGGAAATCGGCATCCCAGGGGAGAGAGTTCACCCGAATTACCCCCTGTGGGGGGACCAATCGATATACTTCCAAAAAAACAACACCCGGGCCATCATGACCCGGGTGAAAGTGACCCCAGGGGGATTCGAACCCCCGTTACCAGGATGAGAACCTGGTGTCCTAGACCAGACTAGACGATGGGGCCAGCTGTGAATCTGGACGCGACAACCCTATCGGGCCGCAGGCGTCTGTCAAGTCGTGCCGGGTCTCGATAAGGCGCTGTTCAGGCGTGCGGGACGAGCGACCGGCGAAGCTGGCTCAGGGCGTACACCGCCGCCTCGTCCTCGGTCTGTCCGACCACCGCCCCGCCAGCAGCGCCCGAGGCGTCACGCCACTCGGCCCGATAACAATCGAACAACTGGATGTGACGCACCGACAGCTCGAATCCCGCCTCGTCGAACGCGGCGCTGATGCTCGGCAGGCTCGGATACGGGCGCCCGTCCTGGTGCTTCTGGCACGAGTCGGCGTCCGGCGCGGTCCAGCCGCTCGCGTACAGCTCGTCGATGGCGAAGTCGATGCCCATGGCCTGTTCTCCGGGGTGAAATGCTCTTGCAAGCCCCGCAGCACGGAGACGGGGGAACGAATCTGACGCTCCCGGGACGGGCACACCCCACCCCTGACCGATCATTGTCGGCTCTCGATGGCTCAAGTATAGAGCTTTCACCCCGCCAACGTCCAGAACCTCTTGCCCAAGCCCGGGTTCCGTCCGTCTGGCCCCCGATTCACCGCTCAGACCCGCCCGATGACCACCAGGGCCAGCACGTCGTAGAATACATGCAGGCCCACGACGATGCCGAACCCCCGGAACAGGTAGACCCCGCCGAAGTACAGCCCCGAGAGGGCGAAGAAGGCCAGGCGAGGCCCGTCGAGCCCCCCGGCATCGGTCAAGACATCGTGATAGAACGCGAAGGCGACCGCCGACACCACCAGGGCGACCATCGCGCCGATGCCCGATCTCACACGCAGCAGATCCGTCATCACCATGTGGACCAGCGCGATCAGCAGCATGCGGAACAGCAGCTCCTCGTACAGCCCGGCGCCGATCGCGATACTCAGCCTCGCCTGCCAGGGCCATTGCGCGAGCGGGACGACCTGGGCCGGCGCCTCGACGGGCTCGCTGAGCTGAGCTGCGGCTTCGGGGCCGAAGAGCAGCGCGAGCACGAGCAGCGGCGCCGTCCAGATCGCGCACTCGATCACCATGGCCGGCGGGACCATCCAGCGCACCCGCCACGAGGCGTGCGCCAGCACATGCTGGATCAGGAGCACGGTCAGGAGAGCGATCGCGGGCAGATGGATGCTGTAGGCGCCCAGGGCGGAGTAGAACCGCCCGATCAGGCGGAACGCCGAGACGGTGCTCTCCGTCAGGTACACCATCGAGCCGAGCTCGAACAGGACCACCAGGGGCAGCACAAACAGCAGCGAGTGCCACGCCCCACGCGAGAGATCAAAGTACCCCGCGCGCGACGACGCCCCTGAAAGATCAGGGGCGTCGGGTGTCTGGCTGTCTTGTCGTGCCCGGCGCGCCATGGCACGGAATATACGGTCTGGCGACCGGGCGGGCTTGCTTCAGGCGTTCTTGAGCGCTTTGAGACGGGCGCTCAGGCGGCTCTTGCGACGGGCCGCCTGATTCCGGTGGATCACACCCTTCTGGGCGGTCCGGTCGATCACGGCTGAGCACGCCCGGTAGCACTCGGCGGCGCCCGACGCATCGCCCGCGGCGAGCTTCTCCTCGAACGCCTTGATCGACTCGCGCATCGTGCGCAGGCGCCAGCGGTTGCGGGACCGGTGGGACTCGTTCTGGCGGATTCGTTTCTTGGCGGATGAGGAGTGAGCCATACCTTCGATTGCCTCCGGTCGCCCCGGGGATCGCCCGCGGCTCCAACCCAGCCCCCAGACCAACACGGCCCCGGGGCAGGACACGAATCATCGCAGGGCCAACCGAAAAATCAAGCCCCGGCCCGGCCGCCCACCCCCTTTGACCCACACCGGAGCAATTGCCACCGGGGCGCCTCGCCCACTTGCCGCTGGGCGGGGCCGGGCGTACCGTAGCCGACTGCACGCGGGCGTAGCTCAACTGGATAGAGCACCTGACTACGGATCAGGAGGTTGAGGGTTCGAATCCTTCCGCCCGTGCTTTGAAGGCCCCTGGAAAGCTCCCATGGGTGTTTCAATTTCGCCCTACTTCTGAGGCCGCACGTTTCTGAGACACCGCCGCGCGGCAGACACAGAATTGGATCATCGGACGGCCACCGGCGTAGCCTTCTCCGATGCTTGTCGAGATCACAGACTTCAACAACGCAACTGGCGTGCTTGCAGAGCACTATGGCGATGACTGCATCAAGATTGAAGAGGCACTCCATGATATGCCGCTTCAGTTGAAAGCGTCCGACCAAAAAGGGATACAAGGCGTTCCAATTTTCGACCCAAAGGGCGCCAACGCCCGCATCAAGGAGATGCTGGAGGCAAAGGGATTCCAATCAGCGTTCCCAGTTCCGCAGAACTTCAGATGCTTCGGCACTGACATCGACTTTGTATCGAATGGATTGCTCGTCGAAGCCCAGTTCTCGAACTACCCATTCCTCCTCAACAACCTGCTGCGAGCAGAGCTATTTTTTAAGAAGGGTACGCCCTTGCCAAAAATGGCGATGCGAGTTGCCGTCATTATCACTAAAGCTCATATGTTCCCTGCATCTCAGAGCACACTCTACTACGAGCAGGCAAGAGACCAACTGGGCGTGCTCGCCGAAAGTGGGGCATTCGATGTGCCCATGCGTCTGATCGGGCTATTCGCACCAAAAGACGAGCCGTTCGACGCAGCATTCAATGAGTGGAGCAACCCTCGCTACTCGCGCACGCTCATAAAGACCGAGACACGACAGGTCGTAGCTCGCCCGGGGCAAAGAAGCGGCTCACGCTGCACGATCGAGTTCGATGACTCATGAAAAGAGCTGAGCCTCGCGCTTCTTGCCGTTGAGCTTCTGGTCAACGGGCCGCTCTTCGCCACGAAGATCAGCGGCGAACGCCGACTCCTCGTACTCAATCCGCTCTTCCATCTCCGCGAGGTGATGTTGTTCCGGGTAAATCTTGGCCTTGGAGCGGTCAGTCGGCTTTCGCCCGACCTGTACGGCAAAGCTGTACTTCTCAACCGATTCGCCGGTACGCTCGCAGTAGTCGCGGAGAGTCTTGAGGTTGGGAAAGACTCCATCCTCACCCGGCTCGCCCGCCAGTCGTTGCTCAGCAACACGGTGGTAGCCCGGGTCCATCTCGGCTCCGGCAAAATGACGGCCGTGATCGCGTGCGACTACTGCAACCGTTCCGGTTCCCATATAGGGGTCGAGTACGAGATCACCCTCGTTTGTTGTAGCGAGCATGATCCGCGAGATCATGTCCTCCGGGAACTGGCACGGATGGACCGTCTGTTCTTCGTGGTTGTGCTTGACATTACGGAAGAGCCAGATATCGCCCGGGTTCTTTCCGTTGGGGTTGCAAGAGAGTTCACCGTGCTTGTCGCCTCGAAAATGCTTTTTGTTCTGGTATTTCTATGGCACGCGGATCGAGTCGAGGTTAAAGGTGTATTCGTCACCTTTCGTGAACCAGAGCACTGTCTCGTGCCGGCAGGAGAACTTCTTCCTCGCGTGCAAGCCATGCTGCCTTGCCCAGACAATCCGGTTCCGAGGGATCAATCCAACCGATTCCAGCACTGGGAAGAATCGAATGTCCAGCGGGATGAGCGTCCCGCGATCTGCGAAAGCTCCCACCTGCCAAAATATTGAACCTGTCGGCGCGAGTACTCGGGCACACTCCGCCAGCACTGGCACCTGTTCCTCAATGTAGCGATCAAGCGCAACCTTTGATTCGTACTCTTTGCCAAGATTATACGGTGGGGAAGAAACAATCAGATCCACTGATTGATCGGGCAACGCAGCCAACAGCTCACGACAGTCTCCAAGAAACACTTGGTCCACTATAGAACGAGATACTGCGATCTTCATATTCTTACGTCCTGCCGCTCTTGAACTGGCAATTGTCTGCATCCCATTAGCTGTAGCATACCATAACGGGCAAGCGTCACGACCAGCAGTTGCCAGTAGCACCCATTCACGATATGGCTTGCCACGAATTACTCTCTCACACAAAGCTGGGGGTGTCGCAGGACATTCTGCTTCATCACCGGATCGTCAACAGCTCCCGGTACGTCGGCAGGGGCCAGAGGTCGTCGCTGATCTGGCGTTCGAGTTCGTCGCCGGCTTGGCGGAGCTCGTCCATGATCGGCTGGACACTGGCTTTGATGTGCCGGGCGTGGTCCATCGGGGCGCTGTGGGCGAGGTCCGACGTCGCTTCGAGGGCTTCGAGGCGGTCTCGGAAGCGGTTGGTCAGTTCGACAAAGTCTTCGAGCGAGGCCCGGGTGGGCTCGGCGTCAACGCCCGCGCCCTGGGTCGCGGCGACCGTCTCGGCCAGGCGGCGCTGGTGCTCGAGGGCCGCGGGGAGGATCATCGTCCGTGCGATCGAGGCCATCTGCCCGGCCTCGATGCCGCACTGGGTGATGTACTTCTCGATGAAGGCGTTGACGCGCGAGGCGAGCTCGGCGCGATCGAGGACACCGTATTTTTCGAACAGCGCCCGCGCTTTCTCGGTGTCGAGCGCGGGCAGCGCCTCGACCGTGTGCTTGAGGTTGGGCAAGCCCCGCTGCGCGGCCTCGTCGTGCCACGCCTGGGCGTAGTTGTCGCCGTTGAAGACGATACTTTTGTGCTCGCGCACGATCTCGCTGAGCGTGCGGAGGACGACCTCCTGCAGGCGTTCGGGCGAACGATCACCGGCGAGTTCGCTCTCGAGCTTGGTCGCGATGAAGTCGATCGACTCGCTGACGATGGTGTTGATAACCGTATTGGGCCATGCCACGGCTGCGGTCGAGCCGACGGCGCGCAACTCGAAGCGGTTGCCGGTGAAGGCAAAGGGGCTGGTGCGGTTGCGGTCGCCCGGGTCGCGTTTGAGCATGGCGAGCGAGCGGGAGCCGAGGTCGAGCAGGCCGCCGTTTTTGGTGCGTTGGGGGGCGCCGGTTTCGAGCTGGGTAATGAGATCGGTGAGCATGTCGCCGAGGAAGATGGAGATGATCGCGGGGGGCGCCTCGTTGGCGCCGAGGCGGTGGTCGTTGCCGATCGAGGCGACCGAGGCGCGGAGGATGTCGCTGTTGAGGTGGACGGCGCGGATCACGGCGCACAGTAAGGTCATGAACTGGAGGTTGGTGTGGGTCTCGTCGGTGGGGTCGAGCAGGTTGACACCGGTGTCGGCGCCGATGGCCCAGTTGATGTGCTTGCCCGAGCCGTTGATGCCGGCGAAGGGTTTCTCGTGGAGCAGAGCCGCGAACCCGAAGCGGGGCGCGACGCGCCGGATGGTCTCCATCACGAGCATCTGGTGGTCGCAGGCGACGTTGGTGGCCTCGAAGACGGGCGCCAGCTCGTACTGGCCCGGCGCCACCTCGTTGTGCCTCGTCTTGACCGGCACGCCCAGGCGGTACAGCTCGTCCTCGATCTCGGACATGAACGCGAGCACGCGGTTGGGGATCGAGCCGAAGTAATGGTCGTCGAGCTGCTGGTGCTTGGGCGCCTGGGCGCCGAAGAGCGTGCGCTCGCACGTGACGAGATCGGGCCTGGCGTGGTAGAGGTTCCGATCGACGAGGAAGTATTCCTGCTCGGCGCCGAGCGTGGTCTCGACGCGCTTCACGCCCGCGTCGGAGCCGAAGATCCGCAGCAGGCGCATCGCCTGGGTCGAGAGGGCGTCGATGGATCGGAGGAGGGGGATTTTTTTGTCGAGGGCCTGACCGTTGTAGCTGGCGAAGGCGGTCGGGATGCAGAGCGTGGCGCCGTTGGACCCGTGGACAATGAACGCCGGGCTTGTGACATCCCAGGCGGTGTACCCCCGGGCCTCGAACGTGGCGCGCAGGCCCCCCGACGGGAAGCTAGAGGCGTCGGGCTCGCCCTGGACCAGATCCTTGCCCGAGAGCCCGAAGACGACGTGCCCCTGCCCGTCGGGGACGATCAGCGAGTCGTGTTTTTCGGCGGTGAGCCCGGTCAGCGGCTGGAACCAGTGTGTGAAGTGCGTGGCGCCGCGCTCCAAGGCCCAGTCTTTCATAGCCGAGGCGATGATGTCCGCCTGGCGCTCGCTCAGGCGCTCGCCCTTGTCGAGCACGTTCTGGACCGCCGTGTAGACGTCCTTGGGCAGACGCTCGCGCATCACCCGGAGCGTGAAGACGTCGCGCGCGAAGATCTCGTCCACGCGCTCACGCCCGGCCCGGTACCGCCCGGAGCTGATCTCCCACTCGGTTGAAGCCGCGACGGCCTCGCCCCTGACGCTGCCCCTCGTCATAGATCTCTCCGCAAGGAACGATGGCCCAGACCGACGGCGACCGCCGCCCGATCGCACGAGTCCTGCTGGAGTATCGCGTGCAACTCGCCCCGGGCAAGTTCCCACAGCCCCGGTTCCACACCAACCCCCACACAGCCCGTTCCACGCCTAGGCGGGCTTACTCCACAACGCCCTGCCCGGCGTTGATCGGCGCCCGGTCGAGCAGCGCCTCAAGCTCGGAGGCGGTCAGGTCCGCCGGGCGGACGGCTCCGAACAGGGCGCTCTTGACCCCGGCCACCTCGAACGCGGAGAGCCCGAGGAGCTGGATCCGCTCGAACAGACGCTGGAGCTCGATGACATATCCCAGGGCGTCGGCGGTCTGGTCGCCGCTGCTCTGGAGGAAGGCGATGAACTGGTCGGCGTCGAAGTCCTCCGGGTCGAGCGCCTCGAAGTACCCGTCGATCGCGTCGCCCAGGGCGTCGCGGATGACGGTCCTGCGGTCCTCCACGACCGTCTCGCCCGTCTCCGGGTCGATTGTCTCGGTGCGGAACAGGCCCCGGTAATCGGCCAGGATCTCGTCGACAAGCTCGAGCTCGAGGCGATCGACCGTGACCTCGGTGTACTCGGGGGCCGACTCGCCCGGCATGTCGTTGTAGATCGCCATGCCCAGCAGCGACTCGAGCACGGACTCGAACAGGGCCGTCCGCTGCTCCTCGGTCAGACGCGGGTCGAGCAGGGTCGCCCGCGGATAGATGCCCAGCTCGCGGAGCGTTTCCTGGGCCGCGAGGCCGACGGTTGTGTCCTGCTGGACGACGCCCGACTGGCTCTCGCGCGGGACGGCGCCCGCGATCGCCTCGGCGACGTTGGTGTTCGTCGGGCCTAGCGAGCGGACATCGAGCACGATCGAGCCCGACATGAGCCCGGGGACTGTCGAGTCGAACGAGCGGATCTCGAGCGGGGCGCTGATGGTGACGTTGCCCCCCGCGACGGCGAAGATCGGGTTGGCGCCAGCGCCCAGGAAGCTGATCGTCCCGGTCGTGAACACGATCTGCGTCCCGCCGGAGACAAAGTCGAGCCCCTCGTCAAACGCGGCGGTCCCGCTCATCGGGTCAAAGACTTCGCCGATGCCGCGGAGCAGGAACGTGACCTGCGGCGTGGTGACGAACATATCGCCGACCGAGGTGATATCGCTCAGGCGGGCGCTGACGCTCGCGGTCAGGTGCAGCGCCCCGAGGACGCTGAGCTTCTCGTTAAAGCCCATGTTGAACTGCCCGACGTTGACGGTGAAGTCTCGCGTGGCGCCGCTGGCGAGGAAGGCGCCGGCGTCGCCAAAGATGATCGTCGCGTTGACGGGGATGACGAGATGCCCGTCGATCCCGAGCGCGGTGCTGTAGTTGAGGTTGAGTTCCGCGAGCATCCCGCCGACCGCTGTGCCGATATCGCCCACGAACTGGATGACCGCGACGTCCGGGTTGGGCGAACCCCCGAGCAGATCGCCCAGGGTCAGGTCGGTGAGGACGGTCAGCTTGCGCCCGGGCGTCCCGTCGGCGTTGACCGTCTTGAGGAACCGGATCGAGCCCGCGGCGGTCGGGTCGAACGTCCGCAGCGTCGTGTCACCCGCGATGATCACATCATCGCCAAACGTCATCCCGAGCTGGCTCGTGATGTCGTCCATGATGACCGTCGTCCCCGGCCCGTCGGTCGTCAGGGAGAACAGGCGTCCGGCGCCGTCGCCGACCGGGCCGGCGAATGTTGTCACGCCCGGGGACAAGACCAGCAGCCCCGAGGCGCCCATGACGCTCGAGGTCAGGGCGCCGTTGAACAGCACATCAGCGCCGCAGAACGTCAGGACCGAGTCCGCCTGGAGTGAGGCGTCGAGGACCGACGCGCTGTTGATCGTGATCTGGTCGGCGACATACACGTCGCCCCGGAAGGTCGTGCTCATGGCGTCGATGATGAGCGACTCCATGTTCTTGCCGACCGTGCCCACGCTCGCGAGCACGACCCGCCCAGCAGCGCCGGCGTCGAGGCGGAGGATGTCCATCCCCGTGCCCGAGCCATCGACCGCGCTGAGGAACCGGATGACGCCGCTGGCGCCGGTGCGGACGAGCGAGTCGCCCAGGACCGTGACACCGCCGTTGAAGGTGATGTCGCCCATGACGCTGTCGAGCACGCTGGGCGTGGGGGCGTTGGCGAGCAGGATCATGCCGTTGTAGGTCTGGTCGCCGGTCGTGCGGACGGTTGTGAGGTTGATCTGGTCGCCGGTGAGCGAGAGCGAGGCGAGTCGGTTGGTGACGCCGTAGCCGGGGGCGCCGGCGGTGAAGTTGATGTCGCCCGAGCCATAGTTGATGGTCAGGTCGCCATCGCCATCGCTCAGGCCATCGAACGAGCCGGCGAAGTTGACGTCGCCGCCAAGGGTGGAAAGAAGCACGCTGCCCGTGACGCTGGCGCCCGAATCGCTCGTGATGTTCCCGCCCTGGGTCAGCACGTTCCCATCGAGCACGAGCGAATCGCCGCGGAACCAGATGTCGGACCCGCCCGTGATGTTGACCGTGTCAATGACGGTGATAACGCCGCCGGCCAGGGGCGTGCGGACCTCCAGATCGGCGCTGAGACTGAAGGCGCCGAGCGTGATCGAGCCGAACCCGTCGAGGCGTCCGACGAACACCTGGTTGTTGCCCCGGAGCGCAAACAGCATGGCGTCGGTGATGTCCAGCGTCGTCGCGCTCGAACCGGCGCCGACGAGCATGTCGCCGCCCGCAGCGAACGGTCGGAACGTGATCTGATCGGTCCAGACGGCGCCAGCGAAGAAAATATCGCTAGCCGTGAGCACGATGTCGTCCAGCCCGGTCGCGCTGTTTGTGCCGACACCGTTGAGCTGGATGAACCCCGACGCCGTCGCGACCATCCGCTCGGAGCCCGAGCCGGTGATCGTCGCGAGCGTGATGTTGGTCGAGGCCCCGCCCGTGGCGCTGAACGTGATATCCGTCGGGCCGAGCAGGCGGATGTTCCCGCCGTTGAAGTCGATATCTCCGGCCGTCGCGGTCATGAAGGGCGTCATGCCCGTGAAGTCGTAGAACGCGGCGGTAAGGTCGAACGATGGCGCCGTGATCGTCTCGCCAGTGAACGTGATCGTCCCGCCCGCGGCGTTGGCGATCACCGCGCTGAGCCCGGTGATGTCGCCATCGAAGAGGATGTCGCCGCCCATGGAGTCGTATGTGCCGTCGAGCGTGATCGCGCCGAAGTAGCTCTGGTCGCCGGTCGCGGCCCCGCCCTGAGGGGCGGTGTAGACATCCATGAGCGAGATCGTCGCGCCCGTCACGCTGACCTGCGCCAGGCGGGCGCCGGGCGTGCCCACATCGGCAAGCACGACGGCGCCGGTCCCGGCGTCGATCGCCAGGATTTCGCCGGTCATACCCGAGCCAAGAATCCGCGCCCCGAACGTGACATCCCCGCCGTCGGTCATGGCGCTGAGCCCGAACCCGGAGAGCAGGAAGTCGCCCCCGGTGAACATGAGCGATGCGCCCGCGCCCTGGGCGTCAAACACGAGATCGCTCGCGGCGACAAACCCCCCGGTCGCGTCGTAGCTCTGGCTGGCGCCGTGGTAGACGCCCCCGCCGAGCGTGAGGACGCCGGTCGCTGTGACATCGGTCAGGCCCGTGACGCCCTGAGCGCCAAGCGTGCCGATGCCGTCGAGCGTGATGTCGGCGCCCGTGAGCGTCAGCGCGGACAGGGCCGTGACGGAGCCGATCTTGCCCAGATCAATGGCGCCAGTTCCCGAGATCGCCGTCAGCGACGACCCGCCCGAAACGCTCGCGTTGGTCAGGCCCGTGATCGTGATCGCGCCGGCGCCCGCGCCGGTGCTGATGGTCGAGTCCTGCATCAGGACGGTGTCGCCGTGGATGGTGATGTCGTCACCGACGGTCGTGATTGTGCTGCCGCCCACATCGAGCGTGACGGTCGCGGTCGGGTTGCCGGCGTCGCCGATGGTGATGGATCCGCCCGTGTTGGCAAGAACCCCGTCGATGAGGATGGCGCCGCTGGTGATGAGCGAGACATCGTCGAGGAAGGTAAAGCCGTGGAAGCCCAGAGCGCCCGTGCCCCCGGCCCGCCCGATCGTGATCGAGTTGAACCCGTCCATGAGGAAGGTCAGCTCGGCCATGGTCAGATCGAAGAACCCGGCGCCGGCGTCGAGCCCCCCGGCCAGCTCGATATCGCGGCTCAGCGTGAACGGCTCGAGCGTCAGATCGCCCGTCCCGAAGACCGCGCCCGTCAGGTTGATCTCGTCGGCTGTGATCGAGATGTCGCTCAGCGCCACGCCGACACCGACCGAGCCGAGCGTCACCGTGTCCGAGGCGATGACGGTCAGGTCTCGCCCCGCGCCGGTCAGGTCCACGAGTGTGACGCTGCCCATGGGGGCGATGACGGTCAGGTTGTGTCCGGCGGCGAGCGCGATTGTCCCGCCCGTGAACGTGATGTCGCCCGCCTGGGCCGCGTTGCCCGTGAAGAGCACCTCGACCGTGCCGCCGGCGAGCGTGTCGATGTCATACATCGCGGCGGTGTAGCTCTGCGACTCGGCGCTGTACGTCGTGCCGCGGAAGGCGATGGTCCCCGTTCCCGCGTCGATGGTCAGTGAATCGAGGCGGACCAGATCGCCCACGCTCCCGAGGGTGACGTCGCCATCACCGGCAAGGAGCATCAGCGCCCGCGTGCCGGCGACATCGGCGTTGGTCGCGCCGCGGATCTCGATCGGGCCGCCGCTCAATCCTGCGAGCGAAGTATCGATCGTCAGGTCGGTCGCGAGGGTCACGCCCCCGATGAGCAGCACGCCGCCCTCGCCCGCGAGCGTCCCGCCCGTGGTCGTGATCGAGGAGCCGGCGTTGAACGTGAGCGAGCCTGCGCCGCCCGCATCGAGCACCACTCCGCCGGCGCCGCTGGAGGCGATCGCGCCGTTGAGCGTGATCCCGATGGCCCCGCCGCCTGTGATGACGGAGATGTCGGCGCCGGAGAGCCCCATGAGCGAGGCGGTCTTGGAGCCGAGGGCCGCGGTATCGAGCGTCAGCGTGATGTCGCCGCCCGAGAGCACGTCCGAGGCGAACACGAGCGAGCCGGTGGTGTCGATCTTCAGATCGCCCGAGGAGGTGATCGAGCCGGCGCCCGCGTCAACGCTGATCCCCCCGCCACCAGCCGCGATGCTCGTGGCGCTGATCGCGCTGCTCAGGTTCACCGCCGTCGTAGCGTCAATCTCGAGCGCCAGGCCCGAGGCGTTCTGCCCGGTAAGGGTGATGGTGTTCGTGCCGGGAACGTTGTTGAACAGGACGCTGCCGACCGTGCCACCCACGCCAGCGGTAAGCGACGAGGCGAGGACGGAGCCGTTGATCGTCAGCGTGTCGGCGTTGGTGACGAGGATGTCGCCCAGGGCGCCGCCCACGCCGACGGTGTCGGCTGCGCTGTCGCCGAGCGTGATGCTCCCGGTCCCCGCGTCCAGGCTCAGGCCCTGGCCCGCCAAAGCCGTGATGCTCCCGCGGAAGTCGATCAGATCGCCCGCGTTGCCGCCGACAATGCTGATGGTCCGCGCTCCCGCGCCCCCGAGCACGACATCACCAAAGAACGTGATCGACTCGCTCAGGGTGGCGACATTCCCCAGCAGCGTCGCGGTTCCCGTGATATCGATCCCGCCGCCGACCGCCGCGAGCCCGCCCGCGCTGACGTTGACCATCCCGCCCGAACCGGCGTCGAGCGTGATCCCGCCCGCGCTTGTCGCAACGAGCCCGTTGAGATTGATCGTCGCGTCGTTGGCGCCGGTGATGCTCACCGACCCAGCGGTGATCGCGCCGAACGTGCTCGTCGTTGTTCCGTCGGCGCCTTGGTCGATCGTGACACCGAGAGCCCCGCCCCCAAGGTTCAGCGTCCCGAGAGCGACCATGTCGCCCGAGAGAACCGTCAGGCCCGACCCGCCCGTGCTCGTGATGTTGGCGAAGCTGATCGAAGAGCCGTCCGCGCTGCTCACCAGCACCGTGCCGCCGGCGCCTGTCAGCGTGGTCGCGCCCGTCACGCTAAACGCCCCGCCGGACGCGATTGTGCGTCCGAGCCCGATGGACAGGTTCCCAGTGATCGCGATCGAACCGCCGGTGGACATCAGGTCCGCGCCCAGCGTCGTCGTCGCGCCCGTCAGGTCGATCCCACCTCCGACAGACGTCAGCCCGCCCGCGTTGATATTGACCGCGCCGCCCGCGCCCGCGTCGAGCGTGATCCCGCCCGCGCTCGTCAAGACCAGCCCGTTGAAATCCAGCGTCGCGTCGTTGCTGCTCGTGACATTCACCGACCCGGCCGTGATCGCAGCGAACGTGCTCGTGGTTGTCCCGTCGGCGCCCGTGTCGACGGTCACCATCAGATCGCCCGCACCCAAGTTGATCGCGCCCGCGACCACCGAATCGGCGCTCATCACCGTCAGCCCGGAGCCGGCGCTGCTCATGACGCTCGCGAGCGTGATGCCCATGTCCGAGCCGCTGATGAGCGTGACAACGCCGCCCGCGCCCGAGAGCGTCAGATCGCCCAGCGCCAGCGCCGCGGCGCTGTCGATCGTGAGCCCGAGCCCGATGTCGATCGTCGGCGCCGCGATCGAGATCCCGCCGATCTCGGTCGTCAGGTCGGTCGTCAGCGCCACGCTGACATCGCCAACCACGCCCAGGTTTGTGAACACACTCGAAGCGCCGACGAACGTGATCGCGTCGCCCAGGAGCGTGATCGCCCCACCCCCGAGCCCGGCGAACACATCAGCGCCGGCGCTCGAGCCGTCAACGCCTTCGACACGAATCGTCGGCGTGCTCGCACTTGAGCCGATCGTCAGCGAGGCGCCCGAGATGAGCGCCAGTTCCGCGTTATCGATCACCATCACACCACCGCCGCCGCTGGCGATGCCGAGTTCGATCCCGCTGGACGAGTCGATCGTGACATCGCCCGCGCCCGCGTCGAGCGTGCCCGCGAGGCTCAGGTCTGTCGCGAAGATGGTCAGGTCGCCCCCGCCGGTCGTGACAGACCCAGCGCCCCCGACCGTGAACGCGCCGGCGCCGCTGATCGCCAGCAGATCGGCGCCCATGGTGTCTAGCGAGCCCAGGATTGTCACGCCCGTGCCCGCAATGAGGCGCAGCTCCGGGTTGGCGAGGCTATCCACGACCAGATCGCCAACGATCGTGAACGAGCCGAGCACCGAGATCAGGTCGCTGGCCGTGGTGATGGTGTTGCCCGCCTGCCCGAGCGCAAAGATCATTTCGGCCATCGTGACGTCGCCGCTGCCCGCGTCGAAGAAGATGGACCCCGCCCCGGTCGCGATGATCCCGACCGCGTTGGCGCCGAACGAAATCTCGCTCGTCGCCCGGGCGTCGAGCGAGGCGAACTCGAACGTCGTCGCGACGCCAGGCGCGAAGCTGATCATCCCGCCTGCGCCCATGGCGCGCAGCTCGATCGCCGCGCCACCAAAGTCCAGCGCGCTGACCGTCCCCACCGTCAACTGCGTTGTTGTGGCGCTGCCGAATCGGATCGTGTTGGCCGTGATCTGGGCCAGCTCGGACGATGTCAGCGCCAGCCCGCCCACGGCCGTGCCCAGGCTGACCATGCCCCCGCCGCCAGTGATCGAAACGGTCCGGTTCGAGCCTGCGCCCGTGGTGATCTCGGCGCCGCCCGCAAAGTCGATCGCGAGATCGCCCACGTCCAGGGCGATGCTCTCGCCATCGGCTGCGATCGAGATGGTCTCGCTGACCGTCAGCAGCGAGGCGCTGGTGATCTCGACCGACCCGCCGGTCGAGGACACGCCTGTTGTGCCGCCGACCGCGCCGACCTCGCTGACACCGCCGAGCGAGAGGACGACGTCGCCAGACGACGCTGCGGCGAACGTGGTCGCGTTGAGCACGAGCGCAGCGCCGACGGCGCCGATATCGCCCGCGACCATCGCATTGTTGAGCTCGATCGTCCCGCCCGTGAGCGTCGCGCCACCCGGGGCGCCGACGAACGAGACGGAGCCGTCGTCGCCCGTGACGGTCAGCGAGATCATCGCCGAGCCCGCGTCGAGCTCGGCGAGCGTGAAGTCGCCGCCCAGCTCGGCGCCGGTGCGCCCGTCCTGGCTCACGATCGTGATCGACCCGTCGCTGGCGCCGAAGGTCGTGACGATCCGCGAGCCCGTGCCCATCGAGAACACGCCCGCGCCCGCGCCACGATCGACATTGGCCAAAATGTCATTCACCGTCGCGCTGAACGAGCCGCGCAGCAGGATCTCGACGTTGTCCGAGATCAGGATGCTCCGCCCGGCGTTGAGCGTCAGCGAGCGGTCGCCCGTGTTGGCCGAGGCGTCCACCGAGCCGGTGAACATGATGTCGTTGTTGGCCTGGAGGATGATGTCCGCCGTGTCGAGCAGCGTGACGAGGTCCGTGTTGCTGATCGAGGTCTCCATGTCGCCCGGGTCCGCGTCGGCGGCGGCAAAGATGAAGTCCGCGTTCGTCGCCGATCCGTCAACATCGCCCGAGCCAGCCGGTCCGTCGAAGACCCGGATGTTGGTCGGGTCGAGCAGCAGCGTGCCCTTGACGCCGAGGGGCGCGGTCAGATCGACGTTCCCGTTGAACGAGAGCCAGCCCTTGCCCGAGACCTCGCTGAAGCCCCCGTCGCCCCCGAGCAGCCCGCCGCGGGCGCTGATGGTCCCGCGGAAGCCCGTCGCGCCGTCGGCCCAGACGATGATCCGCCCGCCGTCGCCCTGCGTGATTGAATCCGCCCGCAGAACGGTGTTGGCGCCGATCCACGTCCCCTTGGCGCGCCACATCGACCCCGAGCCCTGCATGGCGCCGCCGATGCGGATCGCCCCGCCCCCGAAATCGCCCGAGACGTCGATGTTCGCGTTGTCGATCTCGATGTAATCGCCCGTGATGTGGACGCGCCCGCCCGTCTCGCCCGTCGCGTCGATCGTCCCGGCAACCCGGATGTTCGACCCGTACTTGCCCTTGATATCCACGGCCTGCGCGTAAATCTCGCTCGTGTCGTACAGCGCCAGCGCAAAGTGATCGCCCACACCCAGAACCACCTGCGAGCCGGCCCGGATGATCCCGCCGTTCTGGACGCCCATGTCCGTCGCGACGCCGCCCGTGTTGGTTCCCCCGCCCGAGATGCGTGCGAACACGTGCCCGCCGCGCTCGCCGATGAGCACCTCGTCGCCCGCGCCCATGACAACCACGTCGCCCGCGATGACCGAGCCGAAGTTGGCGACGCGCCGCCCGACCATGCCCACGCTGCCCTCGCTCTGGATCCGCCCGTGGTTGACCACGGCCCCCGACAACCCCGTGAACCGGTTCGTGCCCGATAGGAAGTCCGCGTCGGACATGTGCCCGGCGGCGGCGTAAATCCCGCCGACATTAATCACGGCGCCCTCGCCGAAGTAGATCCCCGCCGGGTTCACAAAGAACACCTGCCCGTTCGAGAACAACTGCCCGTTGATGAACGTCGGCATCGCGCCGTCGATCCGGTTGAGCACCCGGCTCGACCCGTCGGGCTGGATGAACCGCACCATCTCCCACGACTCGATGTTGAACGAGCTGTAGTTGATGATCGCCAGATCGCTGACCGTGATCGTCGTCCAAACGCCGTCGCGGTAGAACTCCGCCCAGCCGTAGACAACATTCTCGCCCTCTGGCCCGGCCTGGGCCATCGGCGTCAACATCGCCGCAGCGCTCAGCGCCACCGGGATCATCCCCTTGTGACGCAGCGCCCGCCTGACGCGCCCGCGTCCGACCACACCGCCCGCGATCCCGGCAATCTCTCGTGCGCCCATCACCGACCTCCGAAGGCTCTCGCCCTCTTCGCGCCCACGCGCAACTTAGAACAGAAGCGTCAGCACGAAGTGCAGGCGGCTATCCCCCCGCTCCCCGAGCCCGTTGTTCAAATCTGACAACGCAAACCCCCAGTCCGCTCGGACCGACAGGTTGCTCAACACCAGCAGCTCCGCCCCCACCCCGGCGCCCAGCAACGCCTCATTCCGTTCGAACGGCAACCGCTGGCTGTTCCACGTCCACCCCGCGTCCACAAACGCCCGCAGCACCAGATCCCAGTCTGGCCTCCCGTACACCTGCTGCGGTGCCCACTTGAACGGCTTGCCACGGAACGTCGCCCCCGGCTCCGGGTTCACATCAAACGACCTGGGCACATGGAACCGGTACTCCGCCGACACCATCATCGTCGTGTCGCCCGCGACCACCGACTCGTCGTACCCCCGCACCGTGTACAGCCCGCCCAGCACCGCCTCCTGCTGCGGGATCAGGCGTCGGTTGAACGCGTATTGCCCCCGGAACGCCAGCACCAGCTCATGCGCCAGCGTCGAACTCTCCGGCGTCGAAACATCCGCCCAACCCTTCGCGTTGAACAAAGGCTCCAGAAACACGCTCGTCTGGAAGTCCCAGCGCAAGACCGCCCAGTCCTTGTCCGGCGCGATCCGCCCCAGACGCTCCAGGTCGCGCACCGACGCCGCCGTCACGCTCGACTGCGACCACTCGAGCATCACCGACCCCGCCAGGCTGTTGCGGTCCGTCTGGCGCTCGACGCGCATGCCCACACGCGGCAGGAACAGATCCTCCTCGCCCACGCCCCCCCCGGGCAGCCCCGGGTTGACGACGCCGATGTGCTGGAACCGAGCCCCGCCCACAACATCCACAAACAGCTCGCGCTTCTGGAAGACGTTGTAGATCAGCTCCCCGCCCACGCCCCAGCCGTCGCCCGTGAACAGCTCACGCAAAATGCCCACGTCCGACGCCTCGAACTCGTTCCAGTTCGCGTCCACACGCAGGCGCAGCTTGTCGGACGCGCCGATCGGTCGCTCGTACGAGGCCGAGACGATGTGCGACGAGCTGAACCCCGCCGTGACGTACTCGATCAAGAACGTATCGTCGTTGCCCGTGAGCTGGGTGTGCTGGAATCCGAACCGCTCGCGCCACTCGTCCGTGCTCTTTGTGCCCGTGTTCGAGAGCTGGAAGTACGCGCTCCAGGTCTTGTTTTCCTGGACGAGGTACTGCAGCTCGGCGTTGCCGATCCCCTCCGCCGGCGCCACCGCGATGTCCACCCGGCGCCCCGGCCTGCGGTTGAGGCGCAGCGCGTAGCGGTCCAGCTCGCTCTTGATCAGCAGGTCCCGCCGGTCCTCCTCGGGCTCGGACTCGTCGTACGCCCGCATGGGTGAGCGATCCCGGATCCGCGCGTGCAGCGGGTTGTCGATCCGCTCATCCCGAGACACCCGTTTGCCCGACGCGATCGACCGGACGCGCGTCACCCGCGCCGTGTAAATCACCAGCGTCAGCCCCGTCTGCCCCTCGCGGTAATCAATCCCCCCCTCGCGGAGGATGATCTGGGTCGGGTCCGGCGCGACGAACACGCCGATGATGGTGCGCGACTTGAAGTCCTTGACAACGACGCGCATGACCTCGGTGATCGCCGAGGCGTACATCCGGCGCACCGTGCCGTCCCCGAGCTGGGCCAGGCTCAGCGTCCGCGTCTCGATCCCCTCTCGCGGCGAGACGAACCCGTCCCCCCGCACGCCCAGCGTCACCTCGAGCGCCCCGAGCTCGTCCAGCGCCGGCTGCCGCGGGTGCTCGCGGAAATAGCTCAGCGTGAGCGTGCCGATATCGAAGACATTGCCGTCCGGATCGACCGGGGCCTCGTCGCCCGCCGGGGCCTCGTCCGCCTGCGCCTGTTGCTCGGGCGCCGATTGTGCCGATGGATTCTCAGCCTCGACGCTCGCCGGGTTATCCTGCGCCAACGCGCCGCCCAGGGCGCACACGACCAGCGTCGCGGCGGCCCGCCGTGCGAAGATTCCCCATGCGCCGCTCTCGCTGACGCACCCGTCCCCAATCAATCCGAGCATCGTGCCTGCTTTTCTGCCCGCCGCGCCGCCTGGCGGAGATTCCCCCATGCGCACTCAAACGCGACGCTACTAGCACAAACACTAACAGAGCCCCGCCCCGCCATCAAGCGCCCCGGCTCCTCCCCATCACAGGGGCCGCGCGGAATCTGCGCATTCCCTGGGGCTCACCGCCTCGATCCCACCCACCCCGGATCACGATCCTTCATCTCCCCCGACCGGCTCTGGCTCAGAAACTCCCGCCCCCACGCCCGGCTCTCCGGATCAATCTCGAACGGGATCTCGCTGGCCAGCGGCAACGCCCGGGCGCCCGCCAGCAGACAATAAAACTGCCTCGCCTCCGGCTCGCCCACGATCAGATCCGCAAACTCCAGCGAATCCGGGACCGCCACCATCACCGGCGCCGTGTCCCCCACCAGATGGTCCAGCGTCCGCAGCCACAGCTCGCAGCTCTCGCCCGGGCTCGCGGCGCACGCCGGCGCTCGGCAGTGCTTGGCCGAGGTATCAATCGTCCGCGACGAGGTCTTCTCCCCACGCACATGCCCGCGAAGAAACACCCGCATATCGCGCCGGCATTGGTACAGCACACGCTCGATCGCCTCGTCGCCCGCCCGCTCAACCAGC
The DNA here is from genome assembly GCA_024276195.1 of Planctomycetota bacterium. GTDB lineage: Bacteria > Planctomycetota > Phycisphaerae > Phycisphaerales > UBA1924 > JAJRXR01. The sequence goes on along the minus strand of JAJRXR010000054.1, from coordinate 126,317 downwards.
CTCGACGCCGCCGCCTCGCCCGAGGCACACTCGCCCGCGTCATTGAGCAGCTGCGCCTCGGCGCGCAGCTCGCTGCGTGCCAGCTCGATCTCGCCCGTGAACCCCTCCTGCGTGGTCTCCGCCCGGCACGCCGCCGCGGTATGCACCAACCGCTCAACCACGCGCCCGCACACCCAGGCGCCGGCCAAGCCCTGGATCTGTGCGCACACCACCAGCGGGTACCGCGCCCGCCCCTTGCCATCGACCGAGTCAATCAATCGCGCAACAACAAGCCCGTCGATCGTCCGCCACACGAGCGTGTGGGCGAAGCCCTCGACGCGCTCGTCGTCGTCGAGCTTGTCCCAGACGCCCGAGTCGATCCGCCCGCCGATGCCTTTGCTGTAGAGCGTGGTGCGGAGCTGGGTCATGCGTGAGGTATCGAGCCCGGACGAGTAGACGTGATCATCCCAGGCCGGGTGCTTGCCGTACGCCCCGAGCCAGACCCGCTCGCCCCCGCCCTGCTTTCGCTTGAACCCGATCTTCATCGCTCGCTCGACCACCTCTCACTCTGCGTTGGGCCAGGCCCGCTCGGTCGCCCAGGTCGTCGGGTCCGGGATCTGGCGCCCGATGAAGCGCACACCCAGGGTGTAGCGCACCGCCGCCCCGCCCGCAGAGCGGATCGGGCGCCCGTCGGGCGTTGTGAGTTCAATGGGCAGACGCCACACGCCCGTCACGGGCAGCCCCTCGGGCGAGACATCATCCGGGTCCAGAGGCCCCGTGCTCCATCGCACCGCCTCGAGCCCCCCCCAGGGCTCATCCAGACGCGCGATCGCCTCGACCGCCCCCCCCGCGCTCGAACGTAGGCGAAGCTCGATCCCCGACTCGATCGGGACGGGCAGGCGCAGCCCCGTCCGCGTGTTGAGCGCCCCGGTCGGGACCAGCGTGCCCGAGCCATCGACGGGCAGGCGCCGAGTGCCCAGGTAGATCTCCATGAACGGGTACCGGCTCACGATCGACGGGTCTTCCTGCGACTCACCCCGCAGGATGACGAGCTCCTGCTCGAACGCCCCGCCCCCCGCATCGAACAGCACCAGCGCCTCGCGCAGTCGCTCGTACCAGCGCCGCTGCTCGGCGCTGGCCCAGATCAGATCGCCGCGAAGGCGTTTGAGCTGCTCCTGGACCTGGGTATCGAGGCTGCCGAAGTCGCCGCTGCCGATCCGGTTGCGCCCCCCTGTCTCCAGATTGCTCGGCAGATCGATCATCCCCATCAACGCCACGCCCTGGCGCACCGCGACGGGCGAGAGTGTCTCGGCGCAATCCAGACACAGCGGGAACCCGCGCAGCTCGCGGATCAGGCGGTCCCGCGCGTCCGACGCCCGGTCCGAGGCGCTCTGCGCCAGCGCCACCAGCGCCCGGTATTGCACCTCGCTCCAGTATCCCAGCCCCGGGCCAAGCCCCGACCGCTTGTACAGCAGCAGGTACTCCCGCTTGAACGCCCCGGGCGTGAGGACCAGCACGATCGAACGCGCCTGCTCCACACTGGGCGAGAGCAGGCGCCACCGGTCGATCGCCCGCCCGCATTCAAGCCCGAACCGCCCGTCGCTCAGCTCGGCAAGCTCATCAGCGAGCACCCGCGCAAGACGCATCGCGCGCGCATCTCCCGCGACCACACGCTCGGGCATGGCGTCGATCGCCTCGATCAGGCGGCGCGTCAGCTCGCCCAGGTGCGGGTTGACGTCCAGCGGATCGACCCGCCCGAGCAGCGTAAAGCTCTTGCCCCAGTCCGCCGGCAGATACACCTGCGCGTCCTCGACCACCGTCCCCGCCCAGTACGCCAGATACGCCCGCCCGTACGCCTCTAAGCGCCGATCCAGCTCGTCGAGCTCCCGGCGCACACGCGCAGGATCGGGCAGCACGCTCGACGCGTCGTCGCCCTCAGCAAGCGCCCGAGCCGCGCCCACACCCGCGAACATCTCCCCGGCGGCCTCCGCGTGATACCGCGGGTCAAACTCGCCCCCGTCCAGGCGCGTCAGCGGGATGCTCGGGCGTTCGACAACGCCCAGCTCCACCCCGCGCCGCTCGACAAACGCCTCGGGCGCGCCCGCCTCGGCGCTGATCTGGGCCAGGGCCGCGTCAACGGCGCGCCCGCTCTGCGCCCGGCGCAGCTGCGCGAGCGCCTCCCGCGCGAACGCGACCGTCCGGCGCGGCGCCCCGACGCCGGGCGAACCCAGCTCATCGAGCGACGCCGCCCCGCGCTCGTACGTCGCGTCGATCGATCTGATCGTCTGGCCCAGCGTCACCAGATCGGTGTCGCTGACCCCGCCCCGGCGCGCCCGGTCCATCGTCTCGAAGATCACGCTCCGGATGACGTACTTGGCCTCTCCCGCTCCAGCAACGCCCAGCAGCGCGCCCTCGTGGCGCGCCACCCGATCGCGCGCGTCGCTCAGGCGCCGGTCGATCGACCGCTCCAGCCCGTTCCATGAGCCCTCGATCTTGGTCCGCAGATCATCGCGGAACGGGTCGTCCCCTGGTCCTTCGTCATCCGACGCCAGGCGGCGCAGGAGCGACTGGTACGAGCCGCGCGCCGCTTCCAGCGACTCATCGCGCACCCGGTTCTGAAGCTCTTCCGCGCCCAGCGACCGCGCCGCCCCGCCCTGCTCGACCGCCTCATCGAGCGCGTCGCGGGCCGCGACAAGCTCGGCGAACGCTCCGCCCCACCGCTCGTCGGTCAGCGCCCCAGGCCCGAGCGCGAGAATCGCCTTCTCCGCGTCGCTGAACCGTTCGCACGCGAGCCCGAGCGCGACGATCTCGCCCAGCGTGCGGCTGTCCACCCCGCCGCGATCCGTCCAGTGCTCGACAAACCGATCCACACCAACGCGAACGATCCGCCCCGAGACCCCCTCCACGCCGCGCACGCCCGCGGGGGGCCACGCGGATGTGTCCGTGTACGAGCTTTCGAGCACACGCTGGAGCGCCTGGGCGTCGAGCGTCCGGCGTTCGGCGCTCACGTCCTCGTTCCCCGCAAGTACAAACGCGAGCAGGCGGTCCAGATCCAGCGCAGGGCGTGTGTCGCCCGTGTCCCGGGCCGCGAGCTCGATGCCGATCAACTCGCCCAGCGCGTCCGTCGCCTCGTCCGACCAGGGCTCGTCCTCGCGCCCGATCAACGCCCGCGTGCGCGTGACAAGCGGATCAAGCACGCTCTTCTCGAACAGCTCCCGCTGCACCTTGGGCGCTTCTTCGAACGGATCGCCCCAGAGCTTGGCGACCGGCCCAAAGATCGCGGGCGGGTCGGGCGCCTCGGTCGAACGCCGGCGCGCTTCGGTGTGCATCTCGACCATCGAGAGCGACCCGATCGAGCCGAGGCCGGTGGGGTTCTCGCCAGCGTACATGTGCTGGTCGTCAATGTTGTCGTAATAGACAATCTCGATATCTTCCACCCCGGCACTTACGGCGCCCGAATCGTCGCGCATCGTGTCATTGAGTCTCGTCCAGAACTCGCTGGGACCGATGATCGCCTCGCGGAGCTGGCGATCACCCAGCCACGTCAGCAGCCCCACCCCCACGACCATCAGGAAGCCTGCGCTGAGCACCGCCGCCTGACGCCGGCGCTTGGTCTTCGAGGTGCTGGCGGCCCGCGTCACCAGCCCGCGTTCCTTGAACACCTTGCTCAGGAACAGGTCCTTGAGGAAGTAGCTCCGGTCCCGCTCCCAGGCGCGCCCCTCGGGCAGGCTCTCGACATCAACGCCCAGAACCTCGGCCAGATCCTGGTCCAGGGCCGAGCCCTCACGCATCGAGCTTGTAAAATAGATCCCGCGCAGGAACAGCGGGCGCGTGCTCCACTCGCCCTGGACGAACACCATCTCGAGGTACCGCCTGAGCCTCGGCGCCATCTTCATCATGCTGTCGGGGAACGCGTACATCGCGTCCGCCCGGTCGATGCCGCTCTCCACGCCCGAGCCCGCCGCCCCGAGCAGGCGCAGGCGCCGGCGCAGCAGCCGCTCGCGGACCGTGCGCAGGTGCTCCTCGACCGCCTCGGGGTCAAACCCCGAGTCGAGCGGCGCCGGGTTGGACCAGCCCAGCATCTGGTGCTGGACCGACGGGTCCGTCATGTCGTCAAAGAACTCGCGGAACCCGTTGATCAGGTCCGCCTTCGTGATGACCACAAACACCGGGAAGCGAACGCCCAGCGCCCGCTGGATGTGGTCGAGCTGCTCGGCGATCCGCCCGGCCTTGGTCTCGATCTCCTCGCCCGTGTCCCGGATCAGGCTGTCGGCCGGGATCACCAGCAGCATCCCGTTGACCGGGCAGTTGGGCCTGGCGCTGCGCAGCAGCTTGAGGAACTCACGCCACTCGCTCGTCGAGCCCGCCTCGACCTCCTCAAACAGCAACCGCCCGGCGGTGTCGAGGATCACCGCGTGGTTGGTGAACCACCAGTTCATGTTCAGCGTGCCGCCGGCGCCCTGCAACTCGTCCTGCAGCCCGGGCGGGAAGCCCACGCCCGAGTGGCGCACCGCCTCGGTCTTGCCCGAGCCCGGCTCGCCCACGATCAGGTACCACGGGATCGAGTACAGGTCCTTGCCGTGCTGGTGGAAGACGCTCGCGCCCTCCTCGAACTTGGTCCGCAGCTCGTCGATGCGCGCCCGCGCCTCCGGGTCGCGCACCTGCTTGGGCGACGCTCCGGTGTTCTCGCCCAGGCTCATCTGGAACGGGCTGACCCGGCGTTTGTCGAGCGCCCGTAGCGTGATCCCGTACAACGCCAGCACCAGCACGCCCACAACCACCAGCGCCAGGATCAACCAGTTGACCGGTGACGGCGCCAACGCCACCCCGCCCGCGATCGCCCCGAGCGCAGCGACAATCAGCACCAGGCGGATCGCCCGGGGCAGGTTCATCAGGCTGGCGGGAAGAAGCTGCATGGGTGTTCCTAATCGGCTCCGATCGCGTGCTCGATGCCGCGCAGCGCCGCCCGCAGCTCGCCCGACGCGTTCTTGTAGATCAGCGCGTTGCCCACCACGACCACAACAATCAACGCCACGAGCGCCACGCCGATCCCCACCACGCTCCGCCCGGCGGGCTGGATCAGGTCGCTCGTGTCCACATGCTCATACGCCTCCGGGCAGACCCGCGCCATCGGGTCCGCGTCCATCCGCCCGCCCAGACGCTCACCAGCTCGCTCGATCAGCGACGCCACCTCGCCGGGTGTCCGCCCGCCGGTGAACCCGAGCCCCAGACAGATCTGCAGCGTCTCGACGCGCTGCAACCCGCCCTGGCTCATGTCCCCGAGCGCGTCCTCCATCGTCTGAAAGAACCGCGACGGGTCCACCTCGAAGCCTTCCATCTCGTCGGCGATCGATCCCCACGACTCGCCCACACCCGGCACGCTCGTCCGCACCGTCTCATCGACAAACAACGCCAGCGCCACCCGCACATCGTCCACCAGCACCGTCATCCCCGTCTCGCCCCGGGCGCGCGAGCCCAGCTCGCCCATCAGCGCGCGCACGTCCGACCGGACCAGCCCCGCGTCGAGCGCCACGCCCTTGCGCGCCGACCGGCTCAACCGGCAGACGTACTGGAACAACTGCTCGCACAGCTCTGGCAGAGTCGTCACGACCCGCCCCCCGCATCCGCTGCATCCGTGACGTGCTGGCGCTTGTCGAGCAGGGTCTGGACGTAGGAGCCGATCGCGCTCATGACCTCGTCCTCAAAGCCCGCCGAGTCCATCTCGCCCGCCAGCTCCTTGTACTTGCGCCAGCAGGCGAACTCGAGGCTCTCGTTCCACTTCTTCTCCGCCTTGGCGACGCCCTCGAGGCGTTCGGGCGCCAGGCGAGCGACGTGCCTCCACGAGACCTGCCCGGCCCGGGGCGTCGCGGCAAGCAGGCAGACGCCCAGCAGGCGGGCCGCCTCCAGATCGCCCAGCAGGGCCGCGCGGTCCTCGTCCGAGCCTGATTTCAGGTAGGCGCCCGCGAGTTCGCCGATGCGTGAGGCGCTGCGGGCGTCGGAGGCGGGCGCCATCTGGCCCCAGGCGCCGGTCGTCACCTGGTCGATGCCGATGAACTCTTTGAGGACCATCGCCAGCACATCGCCCAGGCGGGCCTGATCGAGCACGGCGCCCGCCTCGAGCCCGAGCATCTCACGGATGCGCTCGTGCGCCCGCGCGGTCAGGGTCTCGGGGTCGGTGCTCATCGTGTGCCGATCGTCCTTTCTGTGCGGATCGCGCCGACGGCGCGCCGGTCATTGAGGAGCATGATACGGGGCGGCGCCCCTGTCTGCCCCGCTCCGGGGAACGCTCTCTCACATGCTCTCGGACGCTCGGCGCTCGGGCCTGCAACGTCTGCGTGCTTTGGAGTCTTGGATCGTCCCCGCGGCGCGGGCGAGCACGCCAGATCGTTCGCCCGCTCCAGCATCTGTACCGCACCGTCCCCCGAGTACACAGCACCTCTTGGGGACACGCCATGACCATCCGCCGCCGCACCGTTCTGTCCGCCGCCTCGCTCGCCGCCCTCGCCCTGACGGGCTTCGGGTGCTCGTCGGGGGCCAACCGGGCCAGCAAGCCGATGCCCTGCAACCCGACCGCGCTGCGGTACAGCCCGGGCGTGGGCGATTCGCTCGGCTCGTCGAGCTTCCACCAGCCCATGGTCATCGCCTACTACAAAGCCGCGCAAAGCCCGGCGGGCGACACCTTCGCCTCCGTGCCCATCGAGTAATCCCACCTCGCTCCGGGGCGCCATCATTCGAACACACACGCTGCTCTCGCGAGCAGCTTTTCTATGCGCCGGTTGACGGTCTGGCGGAAGACGCCGTCGGGGATGTCCAGGGCCAGGCGGAAGCCGACGTCCGAGCTGGCGCCTCGCTTGTACTGTGCGCGCCTGAGCGGGTAGAGCGTCATCGGGTCGATCTCGGGAGCCGACAGGGCCGAGGCGCCGATCACGCCGAACCCCTCCCCGACCGAAACAATCTCCGCGACGTTCCCGATCAGGTCGCTGAACACCCTGCCACCGCCACCGTCAACGGGCGTGAACCAGAGCACGCCATCGTCGGTGTTGAGCGCAACGGCGTTCCCGTCCGTGCTGGCGCCGATGCTTCGAGGCAGGAACGCGCCGCGGTCCGGGTACGAGAACTGCGAGACGGCCCCGTCTTGACGCAACCTCGCCTCGACCTGTGTGATCCAGTCGCGCTGGCGCGCGAACGTCGCGTCGCGACGGTTTGCGCTCCCGCCGGCGCCGCCCTGCCGCCGCAGCGCTGCGCGCCACTCGGTCTCGGTCGGGATGCGAGCGCCCAGCGCCTGGGCGAGCGCCTGGGCCGCCCGGGGCGAAACATGGTTCATCGGCATCGAATCGCCCGGACGCCCCTGCGCCGCAGCGATCAGCAATGGGTCGTTCGGATCGCCCAGGCCCGGCGCGTACGCGGGCGACTCGGGCGTGATCTGCGGGTGGCGCCGGAGCCACGACTCCGCTGGGACCAGGGCGTTGCTCGTCCGGTCCCAGCTCCAGACCCGGGCGCCGGCCCACTCCTGCCCGCCGGGCTCACCCGCGCGCTGCTGCGCATCGGCCAGCATGGTCCACGACGACTCGGCCAGCTTGGACCACGACGCTCCGGCGATCACATCCTCCCTCCCAAGCGTCGCGCCCATCGCACGGACAACGCCCAGCGAGACCTCGCGCTTCGACACATACGCCGCGCGCCTCAGCCCGTTGGAGCTGTCCGCCTCGATGCGCACAAACTCGAGTCGCAGCGCCCCACCAACGCCATTCGATGTGTAGACCAGTGTCTCGCCGCCGTCGATGTCCGAGGCGTTCCAGCGATGCTGGCCCGGGCCAAACTCTCTGGCCTCGAGCACGCGCCGGGTGTCGTCTGGCGGGCGGGCGATGTCCACGATCTCATCGACAAACCGGCGCGCCCTCGCGTCGCTGAGCCCAGCCCGAACCGGCGCCAGCTCATCGCGCAGGCGCTCGACGCGCGCGCGCAGCGTTTGCTCATCAACAGTCAGATCCACCGAGGTCTGGAACTCGCGCAGCAGGATGTTGTACGCCGCGGCTGGGCGCAGCCCGCCCAGGTCAGCGCCAAACTCCGCCCGCATGCTCGCCGCCGCGTCCACCTCGCTCAGATCCCCGGCGCCCCCCGCAAACCGCGCCCAGCGCCCGCGCGCCTCAGCCCTCACGCGAGACAGAACCGCCGCGCGCCGGTCCTCGCTCCCCAGCGCCGCGACGCGCTCGCCAAGCCCTCGCATCGCGACGCGCTCGGTTTCGAGCTGCGCAGCGCTCGCGGGCCAGCTTGCATCAGCCTCATCAACCCCGAGATACGCGATCAGCGCCCCGGCGATCTCGATCGAATCATCCGTCGCCATCGCTGCCAGACGCTGCGGGTCTGTCTCACGCTCGATCGATTCCAGGCGCTCGACCCGCCCGAGCACGCCGGCGAGCGAGGCGCGGACCCGGTCATCGCCCAGGAGATCATCATCGCGCCACGCCAGCGCCAGCTCGCGCACCGAGCGCCCTTCCTCGCCCGCCTCATCGAGCAGCATCGCGTCATCGAGCAGACGCTCGATCTGGGCGTGGTCGCTCACCATCGCGCCCAGGCGCTCGCCCCACTCGCGTTCACCCTGGGCGATGGTCTCGATCGCCTCGTCAAAGCCTGCGGGCGTCTCGAACTGCTGCCCGGTCCAGGTCAGCAGGGCGGCGCCCCGGGCGCAGGCCGCGTCCATGCGCTCGCGCAGGACGGGCGCCAGCGCATCGGCGTCAAACCCGCTCGGCGCCCGCTCGAAACTCAACCCCGTCGCCAGGCGGCGCTCGATCTCCAGCAGCCGCTCCCGCGCCGGCGCCTCGGCCCGGCGCAGCTCCGCGAAACGCCCGTCCTCGTCGTACCTCTCCAGCAGATCATCGCGCATCGCCCGCCACGCGCTATCGATCGAGGGAGTCGCCAGCGCCGAAACCCCATCGCTAGCGCGCAGCTCGTCCAGGTACGCGTTGGCCGTCCGCTCCAGGTTCTCGCTCAGGCTCGCCAGCTCGCTCCGCGAGCGTTCGAGCGCAGCGCTCAGGCGCTCGGCGCCGCTCTCGACCCGGTCCTGCGTCAGACGCTGCCACGAGATGGTGTCCAGCTCGCGCGCCTCGCGCACCAGGCGGGGCGTGCGTTCGACCAGATCGCTCTGGCTGAGCAGTTCTGTAAACAGCTCCGCGCCGAACCGCTCGCGCAGCGCCCCGATCTGGGCGGGCAGGGGCTCGAACGCGTCCGCCCCGCCGTACGCGAGGCGTGGGTCGCTCTGCGCTTCGAGCTTGGTGACGCCCGGGTCGGACGCTTCGCTGAGCCACAGCTCAAAGTCCTCGATCCGTGCGGGTCTTTCCGGGTCAGACGCCAGCAGCGCCTGCGATCGTGAGGCGAAGAACGGGCGGTCCACCCGCTCCCATCCGTCGCCGATGAACGACTCAATCGCCCCTGAGAGCGCGTCGAGCTGCATGACACGCCCGTGCAATGTTCGCAGCGAATCCAGATCGCCCCCGAGCCCGCGGAAAGCCGTGTAGCGCGCGGGCAGCTCGGCAAAAGCGCCCAGCAGCGGGTCCGGCGCGTCGCCCTCGTCCGCCGGCGCGCCCGCGCCGCTGATTGTGTCCAGACGCCCGAGCGTGCGCTCCCAGGCGCTGTCGATCTCATCGCTGAGCCTCGACGCCTCGCTCAGCTGCACCAGCGATTCAACCAGCGCCGGGCCGAAGGTCTCGTCGATTGTCTCGGGCACACTGACCAACCCCGTGACCGGGTCGGTCCACTCGGGCGCCAGCACCCGCGAGCTCAGGCGCTCAAGAAAGGCGCCCTGCGGGCGCCAGCCGCGCCGCGTGTACTCTTTCGCCCGCTCGCTCGCCCCCGAGACCGCGTCCCACGAGGCGATCGCGCCGCGGAGGCGCCCGATGATGTCGAGCGCCTCGGCGGTGCGCCCGCCGAGCTTCTTGTTGCGCTCGTCGGGCTCGACCATCTCCGGCAGGCGGAGCCTGGACCTGGGCGACGCGCGCACGAGCGTCCTGGGGTCGAGCTCGATCTCTCGCTCGATCGCCTCGTCGAGCACGGGCAGGAGTTCGCTCGCTAGATGCGGATCGAGCGCGAGTTCATCGCGCCGCGCCAGCGCGTCGCGCTCGAGATACAGCACCCACATCTCCGCGTCGGCGCACCAGGCACGGAACGGCTCTTCCTCGAACGGCGCCCGCGTCGAGCCGCCCTTGGTCGGATCTCCACCCAGCCCGAACACCAGCGCCGCCCCGAGCCCCACCGCCAGAACACCGGCGACCACCGCGCCGATGCGCCGCCGGCGTTTGGGGCGCTCCGCCCGCTGGCGCAGCGTTGAGATCCGTCCGCTCAGCTCGTCAAGATCGCCCGCATTGTCCGCTTCGAGCAGCTCGGCGCACAGCGTCCGCCAGGCCGGCCCGACGCGCCCGAGGCGCGACCAGCACTCGTCCGCCCCGCCGATCTTGCCCCCGCTCGCCTCGCGGTGTGTGACAAGCAGCGCGATCAACCGCCCGAGAGCGCGCAGGTCCTCGCGCCGTGCGCGCTCAGGATCGAGCGCGAGCAGGGCGCCCGGCGCCGGGTCGGTCAGCACACCTCGCCACCCGCTCGGGTCGTCTCCGCTGATAAGCACGTTCTCGGGCGAGAGGGCGCCGTGCGTCCGTCCGTCGCAGGAATCTCGCAGAACGATCAGCCCCCGGACCACGTCGCCGACGATCCGCCCGAGCACACCGGCGCGCAGGCGGACCCGCAGGCGGGCCAGATCCGCAGCGCTACGCGTCAGCAGGTCCGTCACGACATACGCGCTGTCCCCACCCAGCTCGCCGGCGCCGTGTACACGCGCCCAGACGCCCCGGTCCGCCTCGGCGCAGCGCGACTGGACCGCAGCGCTGTCAAGGAGCCGCTCAGCCTCAACGCCCCCAGGCCCGAAACCCAGCGGGTCGGGCCAGACGCGCTTGAGCGCGTGCTCACACCGATCGCTCAGCGGCGCCCTGGCCGCGTACACGCTCCGCCCCGGCGCCTCCCACAGCAGCTCCTCGGGCGCGTACTCGCCCACAAACTCGTTCTGTCCGTGTTCCTCGACGCTCACGGCGCCTCCCTGCCCACAGATCCCGCTCGCGGATCCAGGGGCCTGCACATTCGCACCCCAAAGCCGAAGCACTTGATGAAGCACTCTATAAGGAAGGGCGCCCCGCCATCACCCCGCTGCGACCCATGACGCCGCTCTCAGCGCCAGCGGAGCCTACCCAACGCCGCCCGCTCGCGCCGATTGAACGATCTCGCCCATCCCATATCGCCGAAACAGACGCCCCGCTCTCGCCGGTGCGCCCCGAGCGGATACCCTGCTCTCATCACGGGCCCGTGGCGGAACTGGTAGACGCGGCGGACTTAAAATCCGCTTCCCCACAAGGGAGTGAGGGTTCAAGTCCCTCCGGGCCCACGTTCATCCTGAGCACGCCTTCTTGGCTCGCCCCTCTCGCACGACCCGTGCGTTTAGGATCGCCCGCTGCCTGTGTGAATCTCCCTCTGGACCTTCACCCGGGCGGGGCCAACAATCCTCTCCCCAGGGCACACAGACGCGCCGATGGTCGCCGCGTCGAGGGACAAGCCCCGGGCTCACCCGCCCCACCCACCCCAACCGTGTGAGGGCTGATCGAAGGAGACCGAATCATGGTTCGCATCCGAATGCAGCGTCTCGGGCGTCGCCACCGACCCTTCTACCGCATCAACGCGATCGATCAGCGCACCCGGCGCAACGGGCGAGTCATCGAGCCGCTCGGCTGGTTCGACCCCCTCGCCACCGAAGAGGGCAAGATGATCGAGCTCAAGGGCGAGCGCATCAAGTACTGGCTGAGCCAGGGCGCGCAGCCCTCCGAGACGGTCGAGGACCTGCTGGCCAAGCACGACCTTCTTCCTGACAAGATGAAGCGGGCCTGGGAGAAGCGCCGCGAAGACGCCAACGCGCGCGTCGCCGCCAAGATCGCCCAGAAGAAAGCCGACGAAGCCGCCGCCGCTGCAGCTGCGGCCCCCGCCGAGGAAGCCGCGTCGGAGGGGTGATCCTGGGGAAGTGGATTCCCTCGACCGATCACGCCGGATCGGGCTCTGGCGAGCATGAACGCACAAATCAGAGTTTTTCACGCGAGTCCCCCATCCGACGGGGGGCTTTTTCTTGCGCCTTGGGGGCTTGGGATGCGTATCGGACGATGTAGACTGAGGCGAGACTCGTCACCTGCCAGAGACCATCACGCAAGGGAGAGTCATCATGATGAATGCCCGCCACCTGTTCGTATTCGCCTTCGTAGCTACTCTGACGGCAGCGGCGCCTGCGCAACTCGTAGGCGATGTTGATGACGACGGCGATGTGGACAACTCCGACATCGCTTTCATCCCGACTTGCCTCGCGGGTCCACTCGGAACCACCGCAACAGGGAGTTGCATAGCACTTGACCAGCCGGACGATACCGACGACGTCGTTACTTTGGAAGACGTTATTGTCGTATCTCGCTTTCACGGCCCGCCGAAAACCGAGTGTGGCCCTGATGGAGTAAGATACTGGGCATTTGCATCGACGCTGCATAACTTCGCGACCGGTGTGTCATCCGACATTGACTTCGAGACAACCGAACTGTGCGCAGAGCCAGGAATGGTGTTGCAGCAAGCGGCAAGCCGTGCTTTCGTTGGAGTGAATCAGGAAATGGTGGTCTCGGGGGAGCCAAGAGTTGTTCGATGGGCGCAGTTCGGATACGTTCGAGGACGCTTCACTGACCCAAGCGTAATTCCGCAGGGTGTCAGCCCTGGCGATGTATTTATTGCGCTCTATGCTGAGGTCGCTGACGCCTCCAATGGAGCAGCGAACCAAGAGGTCAATACAGGCTATTATGGGGGGCCACTGGCCGGACGGCGCACCTTCGTCTGCGAGCAATCCATACCCACTTTCGGCGTCTGGCAGTTTTCTTATGAGGACGTTCCCGTCGGCACCCTTTCGCACGAACTATGGTCCAACGAACGCGGCACTACAGTGACGTATTCCGGCGAAACCATGAATCACTGGGATTTGATGGTAGGAACGCCGAGCAACAAGGCGGAATTCCGTAACTGCCAGTATGAGATCGGGAACAACGGGAACTTCATGCCCGAGCAGTTCGTTGACAACGACATTTTCACGTCCAGGCCCCGGATGCATCAAGCTGAGCGCGTCGGCGCCAGCCGCGTCAATATCTGGGATGTGAGGAGATAGCCATGCGATCGAAACGATTCCGCGATCAAACCCTGCTCGGCATGTGTATGACACGCCTCACGTTGCATGAACTCTGCTCGCTTGCTGCCGTTTTTGTATTCCTGGCGCAGACCTCGCGTGCCTACGCCCAAAACTCCCCCCCGCCTGTTAGTATCGCAGTACCCGACGCCGAGTCCGCGACTCGTCTTGCCTTTGCTTACTTGGGTGATACCCGTACGCGCCGGATCGCTCCACTTCTCGCACCTCCTACAGTAGAGCTTATTCGGATCCCCAAGGATCCGAGCCCTTTCTTCTTGGCAGAAGCCCTCACGCACGGACTGGTCTGGCGCGTCACGACAACGCTCCCAGGCTGGCTCGGCACGCTCGGTGAGGAGAACGACGCCTCGCTACGAATCCTCGATATCTTCATTGACCCGGAGTCCGGGGCATTGCTCAAGGTACAAACAAGGTTTGCAGAAGACTCCCCACAACTCCTCCCATTCCTTTCAGGATCGGACGCCACTCGCTGGCTTCAAATGAACGGACCAGAGACCTGGACCGCTCTGCCAAGTAGTATGCCCAAGATCGGATTTCTTGAGGCCCTCTGGCCCGATTGGGGCGAAGCGAACCCTAAGGCCCCGATCGGCGCAGTTGGAACTGCTCGCCAAATCACTGCGTACTATGTGATGTGCGAACTATCTCCATTCATGACGCCGGACGGCCCGACGCCAGCCTGGATCATCATCGTGAGAGGCATTCCTTCGAATAATCCCTCGCTGTATCGAACCCCGTACTCGCACGGCCACTTCCGTCACGTCGTAAACGCCAAGACCAACGACTGGTTAGGTTCGAGGTCCGAGCGTCCTATCACGACTCCAGACGTTCTAGTTGCATACGGCTTACTCGATCCCGGAGCAAGCCAGGATGAGTACTTCCGAGTGCGAAGAAGTATCAATATCACGGACAGCGCACGAAGCGCCCCGCCGACAAGAGCACGTAGCTCCCTCGTCCCGGCAGGGTCCGATGGCTTCGACAATATAGCTGGTATTCCACCAACCCGGTTGTCCGGGGAATCGACCGCATCGGTGACGCTCGGGTCAACGCAGAGCGGTCTCGTGGTCAGCCCCGGAGACCCAATCGATTGGCAAATCCTTGTTGAAATCGACAACGCCGATAGCCGTGGTCTTACAGCGTTTGTCGGAAGCCTGATCTCCGACGGATCTAATCCCAGTCAGATCCTCCTCTCACCCGCGATCGCAACTCCCTCCGAGATGATCGGCTTCGATCGCCCGCTCGGAATCACGAACCCTCCCCCAGGCGGATACCGCGGCACACCCGCTTCAGGGAACTTGCTTGAGATTGGTGGTTCTCAGAATACGTTTGGTGTTGTACTCGCGACCGGGCTTGGGGAGGACATCGTTGTGGATGAAGGAATCGCGACCGGGCTCGGTGGCCAGATCATCGCTGATGGCGTGTTTAGCGCTCCCGCGATGGGCGGCTCGTATCTACTCCGTCTCGAACGGGTCTTTGTCAATGCACTAAGCAATAATGCTGGCCTCGAATCCTATGTTCAATCTGCAGAAATCTTGTTTTTGCAATCCGAGATCACGTTCGAAGTAGAAGGGGGATGCAACATCGCCGACCTCGCCATCCCCTTCGGCGTGCTGGACTTCGATGATGTCCTGGCCTTCCTCACCGCCTTCGACGCCATGGACCCCAGCGCCGATCTCGCCCCCGCCTTCGGCGTCTTTGACTTCGACGACGTCCTGGCCCACCTCACCGCCTTTGGCGCAGGCTGCCCGTAGAGCCTGCTCCGCTCCTCGCGCACGAGGAATACTCCTCGACTCGACATCAAACGCTTGATCCCAAAGGCCCCGCGACCCGTCACGGGGCCTGTTCTTTGCGCGATTGAGCGGGCTGTGCTCGGCGACTTCGCCCTCTCCCCCCCCAACAATCCCGCGTGCCCTCATCCGAGCGTCCATCCCGCCCTCTCCGCATCGACGTGCTGACCACGTTTCCGGAGATGTTCGCGCCCGAGCCCCCGGGGGTGTTGGGGGTCTCCATCCCCGCGCGCGCGCAGGCGGCCAGCGCCCTCGAAATCTGCGCCACCAACATCCGTGATTTCGCTGACAACAAGCACAACAAAACCGACGACCGACCCTTCGGCGGTGGACCCGGCATGGTCATGATGTGTCAGCCCGTCTGGGACGCGGTCGCGCACGCCGAGGCTCAGGACCCGCGCCCCGCCAAACGCATCCTCATGACCCCCCAAGGCCAGCGCCTCGACCAGGCCCTTGTTGAACAGCTCGCGGGCGAGCCAAGGCTGCTCATCATCGCCGGGCACTATGAGGGAATCGACGAGCGCGTCATCGAGAAGCTCGAACCGCTGGAACTCTCCATCGGCGACTATGTGCTTTCGGGCGGCGAACTGGCTGCACTCGTCCTCATCGACGCGATCGCCCGCCTCCTGCCCGGTGTCCTGGGCGACGACGCCTCGGCTGTCCAAGACAGCTTCGGCTTTCCCCCCACCACCGACCCCGACGGCTGCGAACTCAACCCCAAACGCCTCGCCACGCTCAAAGGCGAACTGGGCATCCCCGAGGGCGCCCGCCTGCTCGACTGCCCCCACTACACCCGCCCGCGGGTCTGGGAGGGCGCCGAGATCCCCGAGGCCCTGCTCTCGGGCGATCACGCGGCTGTCGCCCGCTGGCGCCTGGAGCGGATGGCCCAGCGAACCCGCGCCCGCCGCCCGGACCTGCTCGAGCCTCCGCCCCAGCCAAACCCAGAGCCAAACCCAGGGTCAAACCCGGGCGTCTAGACCCCGCGAGGTCTCCCTGCCTACCCTTCCCGTCCCCGAGAGGCGATCGCCCCGGGGGACTGATTTGTCCGTAGATGAGGAGCCCCCGCCATGGGCACGCAGCAACTGATCGAGTCCATCAACGCCGACGCTCTGAAGACGGACCTGCCGCGCTTCGACGTGGGCGACACGATCAACGTCCACGTCCGCATCCGCGAGGGCGAGAAGGAGCGCATCCAGATTTTCTCGGGTGTGCTCATCTCGCGCAAGGGACGCGGCATCAACGAGATGATCATCGTCCGTCGCGTCTCCGACGAGATCGGCGTCGAGCGGACCTGGCCCATGAACTCGCCCTCGATCTCCAAGATCGAGGTCGTGCGCCGTGCCGACGCCCGCAGGGCCAAGCTCTACTTCCTGCGCGACCGCGTGGGCAAGAGCCGTCGCCTGCGCGACCGCCGACGCGGCATGAAGCACGTCAAGGGCATGCCCACCATCCAGCGATAACCCAGCGTTTCGGCGAGAGAACCGAGACGATCGAGAGACAAACGCCCGGGCGACAACGCCCGGGCGTTTCGTTTTTGTGCGCTTCTCAGAGATCGACTGTGTGCCATGGTTTGGATGAGCAGTAGGGTCCGATTCCCAGCGGCTGCCACTGTTGTTCGTCGTGAACGACGAGCAATGAATCAGAGTTAACTGATGAGGGACCGTTCTCCCGGAGCTGGCGCGAGCCAATGGCCACTGGTGGTGAGCGCTCGAATCGCAAGGCAATGTCAATCAACCCCCAGGTCTTGCTGGGCTTGCTTGTGTCGATAATTGAGTCCTCGCACATGTCAAAATACAGACTCGCGCCCGACAACCTTGTTCCCAGCTTTAGCTGCCATGACCGGTCAGCTGAGACACATACGACAGCGCCGTGCTCAGGCCAGGTCTCTGAAAGCCGAATGCAATAATCCTGATACTCGTCAACCTGAGCAGGCCAATCCCACCAGAGCCAAAGCCACTGGTCACCGTCAAACCGCAACCCAACTGCTTGATCAACTTCTTCGACGCCCTGCCAGTTCGTTTGCGCCCAAGTGCAAGGGGCGCCCTCGAAGACCGCCGGAACCAGATACCACACCTGTTGGAGCGAGCGCCCCATGAGCCCCGCAACGAGGGCTCTCGATTGTTCGGTCCAGATGCTGTCGGGAGTCTTCTTCCGAAACATGTGTGCAAGGCTAGCATCATCGCATGAAAGCAGTAGTCGTCACCAGCCAGGGCGCCCCCGTCGCCGCGAACATCGAGCTTCAACCCGACTTCCCCGACCCGCCAGCGCCCGCCAGCGGGCAGGTCCAGCTTCGCACGCTCTGCTCCGCCTTCAACCACATGGACCTCTGGGTCGGGCGCGGCATCCCGGGTGTTGACCTGACCTACCCCCGCGTCAGCGGGTGCGACGCCTGCGCCCAGGTCGCCAGCGTCGGCGAAGGCGTGGACGAGTCCTGGGTCGGCAGGCGTGTGATCTTCAACGCCGCGATCGAGATCCCGAACCGAGCGCGCCCGGGCGATCCGCCCGCGTCCACGCTGGCGCCGGATTACGAGCTCATCGGCGAGCACCACTCCCCCGGCGCGCACAGCGAACGCTTCAACGTTCCCGTTGCCAACATCGCCGACGTGGGTGATGCTGATCCCGTTCAAGCCGCGGCCTTCGGGCTGTGCGCCCTGACCGCGTGGTCGATGATGGCGACCAAGGGCCAGCTCCGCCCGGGGCAGTCCGTCCTCATCCCCGGCATCGGCGGCGGCGTCGCGACCACGGCCCTCGCCATCGCCAAACATTTCGCCTGCTCGGTCGCCGTCACGAGCCGACACCAATGGAAGCTGGACCAGGCCCTCGCCCTCGGCGCCGACCTGGGCGTCCTCGACACGGGCGAGGATTGGTCACGCCAGATCCGCTCGTGGACCAACAAACGCGGCGTGGACCTGTGCGTCGATTCCGTCGGCAAGGCGACGCATCTATTTTGCATCAAGTCCCTCGCCCGCGGCGGCGCCTACGTCACCCCCGGGTGCACCTCCGGCCCCGACGCGACCACCGACCTGGCGCGCATTTTCTGGAACCAACTCCGGATCCTCGGCTCGACCATGGGCTCCAACCAGGAGTTTGCTGAGGCCGCGTCGCTCTTCCGCGCCGGGAAGTTGGCGCCAGCCGTGGACAAGGTCTTCAAGCCAGACCAGTGTGTTGAGGCCTACCAACGACTCGAGGCGGGCGAGCAGTTTGGCAAGATTGTGATTGATTGGCGATAGGACCGGATGGATTGACCACAGAGGCACAGAGATCACAGAGAGAAGACGGATTCATGTATTGAGAAGCCCAGGATTTTCGTCCTGAAAACATGATTCACTCTCTGTGTCCTCTGTGCCTCTGTGGTCAATCCCGTCTTCGAGATCCCAGGATCACCCGCAACGCTCACGCCCCAACGACAGGCGTTAGGCCGCGCGCCGGAGTGGCGCCGGGTCGATCACGTGCCAGCCCGAGCGGGAGCCGCGCGGGATCTGAGTGAGCAGATCGCTTGCGAGTGAAGCCGAGACATCGGCGTTCACGTCGCCAAGCTCGATCAGCGTCGCGTACCGGCAGCCCCGCCGCCCACGCCAGAACTCGGGCGTGCCAAGGATCTGACCGTTCCATCGCGCTCTGAGCTGGCGCAGGCCCGCAGGTGTGAGATCATCAAAGGTGCGGACATGTGTGACGATCGCAGCCGCGCCGATCAGGCCGCCGGTTTGTTTGAAGTAGATCCGATCGCCCACTTCGACGCGCCCGAACGGGGCGCACCGGACGCGCGCGATGCGCGCCTCCATCGTCTTGTCGCCAGCCATGATCGCGTCGAGATAGCACTGATGAATGATCGCGAGATGAACCGGACGGCGTTGCGTAGCCATGCCCGCAGTATCGACCAGTGCGGCGAAGCGCTGCAGGTGTTCAGCTCGATTTCATCCTCGCGATGGTCGCGCTCGTCGAGAGGCCATCGACGAGTGGGATGATCGCGACGCGCCCGCCGCCCTTCTCGACGATGTCGGCGCCGATCACACCGTCGCGTGTGTAATCGCCCCCCTTGACCAGAACATCGGGGCGGATCGCCTCGATGAGCCTGATCGGTGTGTCCTCATCAAATACGACCACGCTGTCCACCGAGCCCAGCGCCCCGAGCACGCACGCCCGGTCGTCCTCGGTATTGAGTGGGCGTGACTCACCCTTGAGGCGGCGGACCGAGGCGTCCGAGTTGAGCCCAACGACGAGCAGGTCGCCCAGAGCCGCGGTCTGTTCGAGCAGATGTACGTGCCCGGCGTGGAGCACATCAAAGCACCCGTTCGTGAACACCACCTTCTTGCCCGTGCTCCGCGCCGCCCGGACCTGGACGAGCGCCTCGTCGAGCGAGCGGCGCGCCCCCCCCCTTGCCCGCGTGCAGGGCGAGGAGTTCGTTGTGGATCTGCTCGATCGGAATGGGGGCGACGCCGAAGACCTCGACCTCCAGCCCGGCGGCGGCGTTGGCGAACCGGACCGAGCCGCGCCACCCGACACCGTTGGCCCGGGCCGCGGCCAACCCCGCGAGCATCATGTCGCCCGCGCCCGTCACGTCGTACACCTCGCGCGCGATCGTCGGGACCGGGATCGGCGTCGGGTCGCCCCCGGTCAGCACCAGCGCCCCGTGCCGATCGAGCGTGAGCACGACACACTCGAGATCCAGCGCGTCGAGCAAGGCCCGCGCGAGCTTGACATTGTGCTCGGGCGACGCCTCGGCGTGTGTGGGCATGCCCGTCGCCCGTTCCGCCTCTGTCCGGTTGGGCGTGATCGCGCTGGCGCCGCGGTACTTGCTGAAATCGCTCAGCGACGCCGGATCGACAAAGACAGGCACGCCAGCGCTCCGCGCCCGCTGGATCATCGCGATGCACAGCGCCGGTGCGCACACGCCCTTGTTGTAGTCTTCGATACAGACAACGTCGGCGTCGGGCAGAGCCGCCTCGAACGCCGCGAGGAGCTTGGCCTCGATCTGTTCGCCGGGCGCCTCGGTCGATTCGACATCGACCCGGAACATCTTCTGCGGGTGGCGTCCCTGCGCGAGCCCGATGAGGTTCTGCTTGCAGGTGGTCGGGCGCGTGGGGTCCGTGATCAGCGCGTCCGTCGAGACGCCCTCGCCAGCGAGGATCGTGCGGAGCAACCCGCCCTCGGTGTCATCACCAAGCAGACCCAGAGCGCTCACGCTCGCGCCCATGGCCCGGAGATTCAGGCATAGGTTCGCGGCGCCCCCCGCCTGGTCCTCACGCCGCTCAACCTTGAGGACCGGCACCGGCGC
The DNA here is from genome assembly GCA_024276195.1 of Planctomycetota bacterium. Classification (GTDB taxonomy): domain Bacteria; phylum Planctomycetota; class Phycisphaerae; order Phycisphaerales; family UBA1924; genus JAJRXR01. Next base: position 106,024 of record JAJRXR010000054.1, on the reverse strand, counting down.
ATCCGCCGAGAGGCGCGAGGCCTCGCCGTGGACGAGGCGATCGAGCATAAAATCACCCACAACGATCGCGCGGAAGGGTTTCCAGTCGTTGAGAGCGCTGAGCAGATCTTCCATGCGTGTGTTCCGCAGGCGGGGGCGCCAATCCTAGGGACGGACGCACGCGAGGACGAGACGCTCAAGATCCTCTTTGCCGGTGTCAAACGCCAGATCCAGACGCGGGCGGGCGACGGGGCAGGGCCACACATCCGCCGGGGCTCGGGCGAGCTTGACCCAATCTTTCTCGGTGGTGAGGATGACATCGGCCTCGACGCTCTGGCTGCGCCGGCGCAGGCGTCTGACCGCTGCAGCGCTGTACGAATCGTGGTCACGCATCACGATCGAGTCCACCAGTCGCTCGCCCACAACCCGGCGCGCCTCGGCCAGGAACGCGTCCGGGTTGCCGATCGCGCACACCGCCAGCACCCGCTGCCCGTCGAGCCAGCCCAACTCCTGATGCTCCTCGCCTGACTGTCGCTGCACGTCCAGGGCGGTCCAGGCGTGGCGCGTCACGGCGATTGGCGCGCGCCCGCCGGCGCGTTCGACCTGGCGCCCGAGCGCCTCGATCGCGCCGGGCGGGGCCAGCTCCGCGTGGGTCAGCACGACGCAGGCGGCCCGCCCGAGCGAACCCACCGGCTCGCGCAGCCACCCCGCCGGGAGCAGCGCATCGTCGAAGGGCGAGCGCGAGGCGTCCACCAGCACGATGTCCAGATCGCGCGCAATCTTCCGGTGCTGGAACCCGTCGTCAAGAACAACCGTGTCGATCTCGCGCCCCTCCGGGCGTGCAAACAGCTCGCGCAGCCCCTGGGCACGGTCAGGCTGGGCGACGATGGGCAGCTCCATGAACAGGCGCTGATAGATCGCCGCCTCGTCAGAAATCCCGCCCTTGGCGCGGTACCCGCGCATGCCCACACACGGGCGGCGCCCGCTGTCGAGCAGCGCGCGCACAATCCACACGACCATCGGCGTCTTGCCCGTCCCCCCCACGCTCAGGTTCCCCACCGAGATCACCGGGCGGTCCAGGCGGACCACGCCCTCGCCCCGGTCAAAGCTCCGGTTGCGCCGCCCGATCTCGCCCCGGTAGACCCGGGCCAGCGCACGCCCGAACAGGCCCGGCACGGGGCCGGATCGCGGGGTGGTCTGCGCTGGGGTTTCGTCCGGCGCTTCAGCGATCGGCGGTTTCGCCGGGCTCGTCATGCGTCAAGGGTAGCCCATCGGCGCCCCTCGATCGCGCCAGCGCCACCGCCCGCTCGATCAGCACCCGGCGCGCCTCGCGCAGCTCGCTCCGCTCGCGTTTGTGCTGGGCCGCGAGCAGGCGCCAGGTGTTGAGCATGTCGATCGACGCGAGCACCAGGATGATCGAGAGCAGCCCCGTCACGCCCGTCCAGGCGAGCATGAACACGCCCGGGCGATCCGGGGTTGCGATGCCGAACGCGTACGCGATCAGCGGGACGCTGATGAGCATGACCACGCCGTTGGACGCGCGGATGCGCCAGCGGCTCGCGGGCACATCGCCCCGGCGCGCCGCCTCGCCGAGCGCGATCAGATGCCCCGCGATCACGACCGCCGTCAGCGCCGCCAGCGGCAGAACGATCCAGGTCGGGGCGATGGGCGAGGCGTCGTGCACACCCGAGCGTACCCCACGAACGCCCCGTCAACGAGCGACTTTCAGGGGTTGGGCTGGGGGTGGGCCGCGTTCTCGGACGGGTCTACGCCGCGGCGCCGCCCGCACGATCGCAGAACGCCCGGATGCGCTCCTCAAGCGTGCTCATGGGCAAGCCCATGACCGAGGTCGGATCGCCCAGGCACTCGAGGGGCCAGCCGGCTTCGGTCCGCTCGTGCAGGTTGTACGCCCCGGCCTTGCCCCGCCACTGACCCGAGGCGAGGTACGTCTCGCGCTGCTCGTCGGTGATGACGCCGACCCGGACGGTGCTCTGATCGACGTAGATATCGCGCCGGAGCGTGCCCGGGCAGATCAGCGCCACGCCCGTGAGGACCTGGTGCTCGCCATCGCTCAGCGTGATGATGATCTCGCGCGCGTGGGACTCGTCGCGGGGCTGGCCGATGATGCGCCCGTCCTTGGCGCAGACCGTGTCGGCGCCGAGGATCACCACACCCCCTCCGTCGGCGCGCTCGTCCCCCACCGCGGCCGAAGCCTTGAGAAATGCCAGCGACATCACCCACGCCCGGGCGTCGGCCTGGCCCGGGACCAGGTGCGAATCGTCCACGCTGGCGCTGGCCAGCTCGAACTCAAACCCGTGCTCTTGGAGCAACTGACGCCGGCGAGGCGAACGGCTTGCGAGCAGAATCCTCGGGCGCCCGCCGGCGCTCGCCCGCTCCCCCTCGCCGTCCCCGCTTGCTGTACCGCCCATGCCCATCGCGCCTTCCCCCCCGTTCCGCCCCGCCGAAGCTGATACCCAAGCCCGATCGGCGTGGTTGCGAGAACCTCGCCGCACTACGCTTGTTCTATGCGTGCTCACCTGGTGCAGCTTGATATCGCCTGGGAAGATCCCGAGAAGAACTTCCAGCGCGTCCGAGACCTGCTCGCGGGCGCCCCGGTCAGCCCGGGGGATCTGATCGTGCTGCCCGAGATGTTCGCCGTCGGCTTCTCGCTGAACATCGAGAAAACCGCGCGTTCAAGCGCCGAGACGGCGCGATTCCTCGCCGTCCTGGCGAAGGACCTTGGCGCCAGCGTCCAGGGTGGGCTGCCCAGGCGAGCGGCGGGCGCCACGCACGGCACAAACCACATGACCGCCTACGCACCCGGCGGAACCCTCCTGTGCGACTACGCCAAGATCCACCCGTTTTCTTACGGACGCGAGGGCGAATCTTTCACGGGCGGCAACGAAATCGCCCTGTACGACTGGGCCGCCCCGGACGGGACTATCCGCGTCTGCCCGGCCGTCTGCTACGACCTGCGCTTTCCCGAGCTGTTCAGGATCGGGATGCTCCGGGGAGCCGAGCTGTTCGCGCTCGGCGCCAACTGGCCCGACACCCGCCAGAGCCACTGGCGCGCCCTGCTCATCGCCCGCGCCATCGAGAACCAGGCCCTCGTCCTCGCTGTCAACCGGACGGGCAGCGACCCACACCTCAACTACATCGGCGGCTCGATCGCCCTCGGCCCTACGGGCGAGATCCTGGGCGAACTTGGCAGCGAGGAAGCGGTGCTCAGCGTCGAGATCGACCCGAGCAGCGTGGGCGCCTGGCGCGACGAGTTCCCGGCGTGGAAAGACGTCCGCCTGATTCGCGCTCAGACTGAAGACTAGCCCATCCCCGTCACACGCTCGACCTCGTCCATCGACGTGATCCCCTCGGCCGCGAGTCGGTAGCCGTACTGCGTCAGCGTCGTAAACAGACCCTCGGCGATCACCCGCTTCATCGCCTGGATGCTCGGGTTCGTCAGGATCATATCGCGCAGCTCGTCGTTGACGTCCAGCAGCTCGAACAGCGCGCTCCGCCCGCGGTAGCCGGTGCCGAGGCAGCGCTTGCACCCGACGGACTGCTGCAGCGTGCGCTTGTTGCCCAGGAACCGCCCCATCTTGGTCGAGAGCCCGGGCGGGACCGGGATCTCACGCTTGCAGTGGTCGCACAGGCGGCGCACCAGACGCTGGGCCAGGACCAGGTTGAGCGAGTTGGCGACCAGGTAGGACTCGACCTTGAGATCCAGCAGGCGGAAGACCGCCGAGATCGAGTCCTTGGAGTGGACGGTCGAGAACACGAGGTGCCCGGTCATGGCGGCCTGCATCGCGACCCGGGCCGTCTCCTCGTCGCGGATCTCGCCGAGCAGGATCACGTCCGGATCCTGGCGGAGCACCGACCGCAGCAACGTCCCGAAGGTGTTGCCCTGCTTGGTGTCGATGGGGATCTGCGTCACACCATCGAGCTGGTACTCGACCGGATCCTCAATCGTGATGACGTTGCGGGTGTCGCGGTCGATCTCTCGCAGGGCGTTGTAGAGCGTCGTCGTCTTGCCCGAGCCGGTCGGGCCGCAGACGAGGATCATGCCCGCGTCCATGTTGCAGACGCTGTCGATGCGCTGCTCCATGTAGGAGATCAGGCCGAGGTCCGACAGCGCCATGGGCACGCCGCGCTGGTCGAGCACGCGGACGACCAGTTTTTGGCCGTGGACGCTGGGGGTGAAGCTGACTCGGTACTCACACCGACGGTCCGGGAAGCGGCACGAGAAGTGCCCCTCCTGCACCGCGTCGCGCGCGGCGGCGTGCATGTGGCACGCCGTCTTGATCAGCCCGCTCATCAGCTCGCCAACCTTGGTCGGCAGCTCGACGATCCAGACCATCTGCCCGTCCACACGCACGCGCACGTTGAACGTGTCGCCCTTGGGCTCGACGTGGATGTCTGTCGCGCGGGTCCGCGAGGCGGCCCGCAAAAGCAGGCGCAGCGCCTGAGGCCCGTCCGCAGCCCCGGCCAGCGCGGACGTGTTCTGCCCGCGGGCATCGACGAGCTGGAGGTTCTCGTCGTCAACCCCGGGCGCCGCCAGCGCGTCGATGACGCTCCGGACCTCGCCGACCCATTCAACGCTCTGGGCTGACGCGGCGGCGCCCTTGGTCGCGCCTGCGGGCGCCCCGCCGTTGGGGTGGGCGCCCTCGTGGATTGGCGAGCCCTTGCCCTCGACCACGAACTCGATCGCCCCGATCCGGATGGTGTCACCCGGGGACAAGACGGACTCGGTGACGCGCATCCCGTTGAGCTTGGTGCCGTTGCGCGAGCCGAGGTCGCGCAGACGGTGCCCGCCCTTGCGGTCGGGCTCGATGACACAGTGATGGCGCGAGGCCATGTCGTCCTTGAGGCGGAGGCGGTTGTCCGGGTGCCGCCCGATGGTGATCGGGTCGTCCTTGAGCCCGATTGGGCGCCCCCGCCCGTCGGAGAGCCTGATCTGGAGTTTGCTCATCGGTCGTCAGCCCCCGCGTGTGTGTCGGTCAGATCGTAGCAGACGGGGGTGGGCGTCTAGACTCCCGTCCCATGATCGATCTCAAGGCCCTGCGCAACGACCCGGAGCGGTTCAAGGACGGCTGCCGGAAGAAAAACTCGGATGTCGATATCGACCTCCTCCTCCGTTTGGACACCCAGCGCCGCGATCTGATGTCGCGCGCCGAGACCCTGCGGGGCGAGCAAAAAAAGCTCGCCAAGGAGTCCGGACCCAAAATCGGACAGCTCTCGGGCAGGCTCAAGTCCGCCCAGGGCGACGATCGGGCGGCCCTCGAAGCGGAGATCAGCCAGCTCAAGGCGGCTCCCGCGAAGCTCAAAGAGCGGATCGCCGCCCTCGAAGTGCAGCTCAATGAGGTGACGCCGCAGCTTGAGTCGATCCTGCTGCGCGTCCCACTCCCGCCCGATCCCGACGTGCCCGTCGGCGCCTCGAGCGACGACAACGTCGAGCTGCGCCGCTGGGCGCCCGAGGGCTGGGACTGGGAGAAGTCGTTCGAGCAGAACCGTGGCTTCAAGCCCAAGACCCACATCGAGCTGTGCGCCGACCTCGGGCTCGCGGACTTCCCTCGGGGCGTCAAGCTCGCCGGCTCGCGCTCGTACATCCTCACCGGCATGGGCATGCGCCTGCACCAGGCGGTCCTGCGCTACGCCCTGGACTTCATGGTCGATCGCAACGGCTTCACACCGATGAGCGTCCCGGTGCTGGTGCGCGAGGAGGCCATGGTCGGCACCGGCTTCTTCCCGGGCGGGCGCGACCAGGCCTACCACATCGAAGAGACCAGCCGCGGCGGGGGCGCCGACATGTTCCTCACTGGCACCGGCGAGGTCGGCCTCATGGGCCTGCACCAGAACGAGATCCTCGACGAGGGCGACCTGCCCCTGCGCTACGTCACCGTCTCGACGTGCTTCCGGCGCGAGGCCGGCGCCGCGGGCAAGGACACCGCCGGGCTGTACCGCATCCACCAGTTCGACAAGGTCGAGCAGGTCGTCATCTGCCGGGCCGACGAGCAGGAATCACGCGACTGGCACCAGAAGATGCTCGGGTACGTCGAGGACTTTGTGCAGTCGCTGGGCCTGCCGTACCGCCTGCTCCAGTGCTGCACGGGTGATCTGGGCGCGAAGAACGCGGACATGATCGACATCGAGTGCTGGATGCCGGGTAGATCGGCTCTCCGAGCCGATGCGCCCGACGACTCCCCCACCGCGCCCAACACCCCACCTGCGGGCGAGTTCGGCGAGACCCACTCCGCCAGCCGCCTGTACGACTATCAGTGCCGCCGCCTGAACATGCGAACCCGCCCGGGCGGAGCCGGGGGCAAGGGTGAAACGGTGTTCTGTCACTCGCTCAACAACACCGTCGCCGCCAGCCCGCGCATCCTGATCCCGATCTTAGAAATATTCCAGAACAAGGACGGGAGCGTGAGCGTGCCCGAGGTGTTGCGCCCCTATCTGGGTGGGCTGGATCGCATCCCGCCCAAATAGGGGGAGCGAAGAGCACAATATTGCATTCGTTTACGCCTTGCGGCGCCATTTCTGGGTCGGGGGCCATGAGTCCTGCCACGCGCTATGAAATGAGATACCCAAGTGCATATACGCGCCCCATTGTTCCGATGAATACAGGTCGCGCGCCGCATGCAGCACCACGCTCATTGCGATGCGCGACCGGAACACGGGGTGAACATGCCGGCGAGCAACTCTCCGGAACAGAATCAGAACGGCATGGTCACGTTCCAGGGCGGGCGTGCCGAGCGTCAGAGCCTGCTCGAGCAGTGGAGAGCGGCGCCCCAGCCCAGGGACCAGTCCTGCCGCCACCGGCGCTACGACTTCGATGACATGCTCGTGCCCATCGACATTTCTCACCCGGGCGGGGGCACAGCCCATGTCGAGGTGATCCTGGTCAACCTCAGCGCTGGCGGGTGCTGCATCATCCACCGGGGATACCTCCATCCCTCGACCAAATGCACGCTCGAACTCCGGACCTTTGACGGCGCCCTTGTCAGCAGCCAGGCGACGACGGCCTGGTGCCAGTTTCTCCGCGGGCAATATCACACCACCGGGCTCGAATGGGACAGCCCCATCCAGCCGCGGGACTTTGTGGACCCGAGAGTCTGGCTGGAGCTCTCCCAGCACGAGACCCCGCAGACCACCGAGTCGCTTGAAGGGCGCCTCCTGCTTCTGACCCACGACCCGATGCAGGGCACGCTCGTGCAGATGCTGCTGCGCGGGAGCAACGCGACACTCGACACCTTCGACTCGAGCGGGAGCGCCCTCGACGCCGTCCGCTCGGGCGGGTTCGACGTCGTCATCGTCGACACCGACAACACCGACATCGACGTGGAATCGGTCCCGTCGCGCCTCAAAGACGAGGGATACAGCGGCCCATTGCTCGCCCTCACACGCGATACCGGCCCCACCATAATCGAGAGCCTCCGTCGGAGCGGGTACAACGAGACCCTCCTCAAGCCGCTCAGCCAGAGCTCGTTCATCATGGGCATACACATGGCCATCGAGCACTTCGCCTGCGCCGTCTCCGGCACCGGCGCCATCGAATCCACGCTCAAGACGGCCGACGACGCCGCAAAGTGGGTCTCCACCTACATCACCCAGGTCCAGGCCATGGCCAAGACCCTCGAAGAGGCCGCAAGAGCCGACGACACCGATGTCGCCCGCGACCTCTGCGACTCCATCCGAGACTCAGGAGCCAGCTACGGCTTCCCCCTGCTCACCGAGGTCGCCAATACCGCACTCACCGCCGTCAACGCCTCGGCCTCGGCCAAGGAATCCATGAGCTGCATCCGCCAGCTCATCCGCGTCATCGAACGCCTGGCCGCCTCTGGATCGCAAGGTTCCCCGCCCAGCGAGAACGCCGCCTGAGCCCCGCTGACGCCCTCTGGAGGCGGATCTGAAGGGATCCGGATCCCGCACAATCTCTCGCGGCTCCGCCTTCATGCGAGGCGGTTCCTCGCCGATAACCGGGTATGAGGCCGCCGCGCTCAGTCCCAGCCCTTTCGCACTTCGCCCACCTGCGTTTCCCGATGCTGATGCTGGCCCTTGTCGTCTGCACCGGGACCATCGGCTTCATGCTCGTCGAGGGCTGGGGCCCGTGGGAGTCGTTCTACTTCACCTTCGTCACCATCACCACCGTCGGCTACGGTGACTACGGGATCACGGTCGCCGGCGAGCGGTTCGCCATTGCTCTCATGCTCATCGGAATCGGCGTGCTCACCTACACCGCGTCGCAGGTCATCCAGACAAGCATCGAGCTGTCACTGAACACGGAGCGCAAGATGATCGACCAGATCGAACGTCTGAAAGACCATGTTGTCGTCTGCGGGCTCGGTCGGATCGGGCGCATCGTCTGCCGCGAGCTGGCGCAGTCCGACACGCCCTTCGTCGTGATCGAACAAGACGATGATCTCGTCACCGAAGCGCGCGAGAGTGGCTGGCTCGCCTACCGCGCCGACGCGACCGAGGACGACTCGCTCATCCTGTGCGGCATCAAGCGCGCCCGGGCCGTTGTCTGCGCCACCAGCTCCGACAATGTCAATATCGTCACCACGCTGACCGTGCGCGACCTGTGCCCGAACGTCCGCATCATCAGCCGCGCCGACGATCCGAGCACCGTCCGCAAGATCCAGCGGGCGGGCGCCTCCGAGGTCATCTCCCCCATCTGGGTCGGCGCCAAGCGCATCTCGGATGTCCTGCTCCACCCGACCGCCTCGCCGCTGCTCGAAACCTCCGACCTGAGCACCGCCCCCGTCCGCCTGCATGAGTTCACGATCACAGCCGAGACGCCCATCGCCGGTCGTCTGGTGCGCGACCTCGGCTCCGAACACCCTTCGATCGTCTTCGTCACCGTCCACCCCGCCGACGGCGCCCCCCGCGCCCGCCCAGGCCCGGACTACCGCATCCGCATCGGCGATGAGGTCATCGTCGCGGGCGAGCCCGACGCGCTCGTCGAGTTCGACCACGCCGCGGGCGCCCGAATCGCCGCCTAGGTCGTGTCCAACCCCACAATCAGCGAGCGCAAAGAAACACCCCCGGGTGGTGGTGGACGCACCCGGGGGCTGGGAGGCACGGGGTCGGAAGCAAGTGGGAGGCAGGGATGGGAGCCTCCGACCCCGGCAGTGGTCTGCCGCTTTCACGGACAGACCAGGGCCCGGCAAAGCCGAGCCCCGGGTTGTGATCCTGAAGCACTCGTGAAGACAAGGCCGGTGGACGCGGGCGGCCCGTCGTGGCCGACCAAGCGAGAGTGCGGACGACGCCAAGGCTCGGACGTTCCTTGCCCACAAGGGGCGTTCGCCTCGCCTCGGCGGAGTGAAGGGCGGGCACACCACCGTGCGTGCCCCGTCCCGGCGCCAGTTCCATCCGGCTCCGACCCTTTTCGCCCGCTCTCTCGCAGGGTCCGCCGGGCGATCGAACCGCCCGCCGCGTCCCTCCGGTTGTCCTCAGTGTTCGTCACCTCCTGTTGCGCCGCTCGCGGCGCGAATCTTCAATCTCATTCACTCGATCAGCCCTGGCGCGCCGACCGCACAAAGCTCGTTAGCTGCACCCCATCGACGCCCCGCAGTTGAGGCACTTGTAGCAAGTGCCCGAGCGCACGGTAATCGTGCCGCAGACATCGCACGGCGGGGCGTCGCCCGCCGATTCGAGCGCGACCGAGAGCGTCGAGTACTGCGCGCTGACGCTCTGGCTGACGATCACCGTGTCGCGCGGGGGCGCTGCGGACGCGCCCGTCTCGCCCGCGCCCTCGTGCGTCGTCGCCCGGGTATCGCCTCCCGATGCGTTGATGTCTCGTGACGTGCTCCAACGTGATGCTCCGTATCTGCCCGTCGCGGGCGCCTCGGTCGCCATGCGCGGCGCCGGGGCTTTGACCGATGTGTCGCTCTTAGAATCACCCGTACTCTCGCTCGGGCGCTGCGGGGCGTTGGCCTCGCGGAACCCGGGGATGAACTCCATCCCCAGCCAGCGAAAGATGTAGTCCACCAAGCTCTTGGCGAACGGGATCTCCGGGTTGGCCGTCATCCCCGCCGGCTCAAAACGCTGGTGCGTGAACTTGCGGACCAGCGACTCGAGCGGCACGCCGTACTGCAGCGACACCGACGTAGACGTCCCCAGCGAGTCCATCAGCCCGCCGATCGTCGAGCCCTCCTTGGCCATCGTGATGAACAGCTCACCCGGCTTGCCGTCATCAAAGAGCCCGACCGTCAGGTACCCCTCGTGCCCGGCGACATTGAACTTGTGCGTCAGCGAACGGCGCGTATCGCTCAAACGACGGCGCACTGCCTGGTGGCGGGGCTTCGCTCCGCCGGCGACATCCGCCGCCTGCGCCGGAGCGCGATCCGCCGGCTCGGGTGTCTTGCTCTCTTCGGGCTCGTCCTCGCCCGCGTCCGACGCCTTGGTCGAGAGCGGCTGCGACAGCTTGCATCCGTCGCGGTACAGCGCGTTCGCCTTGAGCCCCAGCTCCCAGCTCAGCCTGTAGCACTCGCCGATCGACTCCATGCTCGCGTCGTTGGGCAGGTTGATCGTCTTCGAGATCGCCCCCGAGATGAACGGCTGCGCCGCGCCCATCATCCGGATGTGCCCCTCGCCCGAGATCAGACGCGTCCCGCGATTGCCGCAGGTGCTGGCGCAGTCGAACACCGCCAGGTGCTCGTCCCTGAAGTGCGCCGCCCCCTCGATCGTCTGCGTCCCGCAGATCCGCTCGTTGAGCTCGCCGATCTGCTCGGCGCTGAGCCCGAGATGGCGCAGCAGGTTGAACCTCGGGTCGCTCTTGGCCTTCTCGCTGTCGATCCCCAGACGCCCGAGCGCCTCGTCGCCCAGCGCCCACGCGCTAAACGCGAACCCAAGCTCGAACACACCCGGCAGCGCGTCCTTGATCGACGCCAGATCGCCAGCGTTCAGCCCCTTGTCGAGCAGCCACTCGCCGAATGTCCCCTCATCACCGCCGGGCATCGCCACATCCAGATCCAGCGTCCCCAGGATCCAGCGCATGATGTCCGCAGCCTGCTCCGGGGTGTAGCCCAGGGCCGCTAGCGCCGGGCGCACCGAATCGTTGGCGATCTTGAAGTACCCACCCCCAGCGAGCTTCTTAACTTCACCAACGCGAAGTCCGGCTCGACCCCGGTCGTATCGCAGTCCATCAGCAGCCCGATCGTGCCCGTGGGTGCGATCACCGTCGTCTGCGCGTTTCGATACCCGTGCTGCTCGCCCAGCGAGAGCGCGTCGTCCCACGCGTTGACCGCATGCAAAAGCAAGTCCTCGCAGTTGGCGACATTCACCCGCCCGGACCGGATCAGCCCGTGATCGATCGGCACGGGGCGGATCCGCAGCGCCTCGTACTCGCTGCTCTCGCGCTTGACACCCTGGGCCGCCCGCCGGTGGTTGCGGATAACGCGGAGCATGTAGTCCTTGTCCTCGGCGTACCCCGGGAAGGCGCCGTGCTCTTTGCTCATCAGCGCCGACTGGCGGTACGCCCGCCCGGTCAGGATCGACGTCAGGCAGGCGCACACCGCGCGCCCCTCCTCCGAGTCGTACGCCATCCCGCCCTGCATCAGCATCGCGCCCAGGTTCGCGTACCCCAGCCCCAGCGTCCGGTACCGGTAGCTCAGCTCCGCGATCTCCTTGCTCGGGAACGCGGCCATCAGCACGCTGATCTCCAGCACCATCGTCCACAGGTCCACCCCGTGCTCGAACCGCTCTATATCAAACTCGCGCGTCTCGCTGTTATAAAACTTCAGCACGTTCAGCGATGCGAGGTTGCACGCCGTGTTGTCGAGGAACATGTACTCCGAGCACGGGTTCGAGGCGTTGATCCGCCCACCGCTCGGGCAGGTGTGCCACGCATTAATGGTGGTATCGAACTGCACGCCCGGGTCGGCGCACCGCCACGCGGCGTAGCACAAATCATCCCACAGCCTCGTCGCGTCGAACGAGATCGACGCCTCGCCCGTCGTCCGGAACGTCGTCCCCCACTGCTCCCCGTTGTCCACAGCGTCAAAGAACGAGTCCGGGATCCGTACCGAGTTATTCGAGTTCTGCCCCGAGACCGTCGCGTACGCCTCGCCGTTGAAGTCGTAATCGAGCTTGAGCCCCAGGCGCTCGGCCGTCGCCCCGATCGTCTCCGGGTCCGTCGCGCTCGCCTTCTTGCCCGCGATAGCGCGCAGGCCCTCGACCATCGCCGCGACCTTGATCTCCTCGCGCACCTTCCAGTTGATGAACGTCTCGATGTCCGGGTGGTCCATGTCCAGGCAGACCATCTTCGCCGCGCGCCGTGTCGTCCCGCCGCTCTTGATCGCGCCCGCGGCCCGGTCGCCGATCTTCAGCCAGCTCATCAGGCCAGACGATTTTCCCCCACCCGAGAGCCGCTCGTTGGCCGCCCGGAGCTTGGAGAAGTTCGTCCCCGTGCCGGACCCGTACTTGAACAGGCGCGCCTCGCGCGTCCACAGGTCCATGATCCCGCCCTCATTGACGAGATCATCCGTCACGCTCTGGATAAAGCACGCGTGCGGCTGCGGGTTCGAGTACGCGTCCGCCGCCAGCTCCGCCTTGCCCGTCTCCGGGTTGACGATCCAGTGTCCCTGGGCCGGTCCTGAGATACCGTACGCGAAGTTCAGCCCCGTGTTGAACCACTGCGGCGAGTTCGGTGCGCACATCTGGTGCACCATCATGTACACCAGCTCGTCATAAAATGCCTGCGCGTCGCCGGGCGTATCAAAGTACCCGTGCTTCTCGCCCCACATCCGCCAGCACCCGGCCAAGCGATGGATCACCTGCTTGGCGCTCCGCTCAGGGCCGGTGACAACATTCCCCTCAGCGTCTTTCTTGTACCGCCGACCTCCCCCCCCTCGTGGCACGGGCGTCCCGCCCGTGACTCCGTCTTCTACTCTTTCTTCACCGTCCAAATCCGACAGAGAGGAAACACTCACGGGCGAGACGCCCGTGCCACGGGAGTCAGATGACCCATCCTCCACCTGCGGCACCCCCGCCTTCCGGAAGTACTTGGACACCATGATGTCCGTCGCCAGCTGGCTCCACGTCTCGGGAACCTCCGCGTCGTCCATCTCGAACACCACCGACCCGTCGGGATTGGAGATGCGGCTCGCCCGCTTCGTCCAACCGACCGTCGCGAATGGGTCCTGACCGTCCTTGGTGAATCGCCGTTCAATCTTCATCAGTTGCATTACCCAGCTGTGAAAGAACCAAAGCCCAACCGAGAGAACCACGCCGCCGCGTTTCCGTGCGCGACGCGCTACTCCCCAACGTCCGTCCAAACCGCGAACTCATTGCCGCTCGGCTCCGTGAAGTGGAACCGGCGCCCGCCCGGGAACGAGAAGATCGGCTTGACGATCTCCCCGCCCGCCTTCTCGACCTTGCCCTGTGTGCCCTCGATATCCGAGCTGTAGAACACGATCAGCACGCTGCCCGTGTCCACGCGGGCGACCTTGTCCGACTTGAAGAACCCGCCGTCGATCCCGGCGCCCTCGAAGGACGTGTAGTCCGGCCCGTAGTCCGTGAACGACCAGCCGAAGACCTGCGCGAAGAACGCCTTGGTCGCGTCCATGTCGCGGCAGGGGAACTCGACGTAGTTGATCTTGTCGTGGTTGCTCATGAATCTTCAACGCTCACTGACCCGTGTACACCCACCCGCCGCGGTCCTCGCAGGGGACATCACACCTCGGTCTCTTGGTCAGGTGACAATGGCAGGTGCGCACTTTCATGCGCAACTGCCTGCTTTCTCTCAGACCTCTGTTGAGTTTCAGAGGAGCACTTGAGATCCAGCTTCATCTTCATCTCCCATCAGGAATTAGTGTGGCCGTTCGTTCCCACTCACATGATTCCACAAGCGAAGTTGAACGACCCTCGGATTTGGCTTTCCAACTCTCGTCTTTGTTGAGCTGTCCAGCCCGGTGTGTAGTAGACCGCTACGTTCAGTGTCCCTTGCCTATTCCGGATCCAACAGTCTCGGCGATCGTGTGACTCGATTCTCGATCGAATGTCACTCGATTCCCCTACATCTATTGGCTCGTACCCGCCGACGCTACGATCATCAACGATGACATAAACGCCTGCGACAGGTTTGAGATTTGCGGTGTCAGTGAAAGGACCCTCGAACGAAACGTCTAAAACGGTGATTGCCATGGAAAGTCTCCTTGTTCATGGCGGTTGCATCGGACACGAACACTCGTCGCGCCCTGTCTTGATCAAAAACATTGCTTTCTCCTCTCAGTTGATTCAATCCACCATCGGCAGTGTCAGCCCCGCCTGGTCCTGGTACTTCCCTGCCTTGTCCGCGTAGCTCACGGCGCACACCCGGTCGGCCTTCAAGAACACGAACTGCGCGATCCCCTCGCCCGCGTAGACCTTGGCCGGCAGGGGCGTCGTGTTGCTGATCTCGAGCGTCACCTTGCCGCGCCACTCGGGTTCGAGCGGCGTCACGTTCACAATCAGCCCGCACCGGGCGTAGGTGCTCTTGCCGACACACAGCACCAGCACATCGCGCGGGATGTCGAACGTCTCGATCGTCTCGCACAGCGCAAAGCTGTTCGGCGGGATCACGACGTGGTCCATGCCCGTCTCGCGCGTGTCGATCGTCACCATCAGGTCATCGGTGAAGTGTTTGGGATCGACGACGCAGACGCCGCCCGAGCGGGGCGTGGCGGTGAAGAGCTTGAACACCGGCCCGACGCGCACGTCGTAGCCGTAGCTCGAGACGCCGTAGGAGACGATCCCCTCGCGCTTCTTCGCCTCGGCGAACGGCTCAATACCCACCAGTTCGCGGATCTGTGTGTCGCACAACACGCCCATCGCGTGCCCCTCGCTGCATTGGGACGCACCGATCGCGGACGCCCGGAGAGAAATCCCCCGGACCGGTGTCGGACACATCCCGTCGATGTTCTCGGGGCCAGAAAGCCCCAACCCATGCCCGGCGAACCCGGACATCCCATCCGGAGGCCAACCCGCGACCCCCGCAATCCTCCCGACCCGCCCACCGGCGACCCGGGCCTGCCATCCTGCTTTTTCGCCCTCATCCGGGCGATTCGGCCTGTCCCTGGCCTCAGCTTCTTGCGATCCTGCCCCGACGAGTACTTCGCTCGGCGTGACGGGAGAGAACAATACCACAACCAATGGTGGTGTGTAGCCCATCATCTCCCAAAATGAAGTAGATCGACGTTGAAAACCTGTCGCTTGCGTGCAAGCTCGGACGGCGCTTGCCCTTAGCGATTTTGATGATCTTCACGGAAGCTGTCCACACCCCATATCTGGGCATTTTCATCCAGTTTACGCGCTCGACCTACTACGGGTGGTGGTTCGTATTCAAAATCGCCCAGAACGGCGCGTCAGGGCATGTTGTCGGTTGATTGGTCGGCGTCTCCAGCACGCCTGGAACGCCTGCCCGGCGTCTGCGAATGGGCCGCTACCATCCCGCGCGGCACGGCCTGGCTGTGCCCACACGCGGGACAAGGCCGGGGCGAGCACCCGGCCCGGGCGTCGCCCCCGAAGGGGCGCGCCGGGCGACGACCACCTCTCAGATCCGGGGCGACGATGAACAGGTCAGGGTGTGCGCAGCAGCAAGGTGTCCGCAGAGCGCGGCTGGCCCGGGTCGGTGTGCTGAGCCTCGCGCTCGCGAGCCTGATGCTCAGCACCGGGTGCATGCGCAACCGCAAGGCGCCGCCGCGCGCACGATCGGTTGCGCCCGCGATCAGCCGCGACGTGCCGGGATCGTTGCGGGGCACGATCGGCGCCGAGGCTTCGGTGCGCGGCATCGCGCCGCTGCTCGTCTCGGGCATCGGCTATGTCGTCGGGCTCGATGGCACGGGCGGCCTGCCCATGCCCGAGGAGTACGCCGCGACCATGGAGCGCGAGATGGGCCTGGGCGGCATCGGGCGAGCCAACGATATCGAGGGCACCGCGTTCCGGGGCAAATCACCCCGACAACTGCTCAACGACCCGAACACCGCCGTCGTCATTGTCCAGGGCGCCATCCCGCCCGGCGCGCGCGCCGGGACGTCGTTTGACCTGTATATCCGTGCTGTCAACGCCACGAGCCTCGAGGGCGGGCGCCTCTATACCACCAAGCTCCGCCCCGGCCCCCCCACCGCGTTCGGGGGCGACACAACCCTCGTCGTGGGCGACGCCAAAGGGCCTATTTTTATCAACCCCTTCGCCGATCCCGGCTCCACTACCGACGGCGTGACGCGCGACGTCGGGCGCATCCTCGACGGCGGAGTCGTCCACGAAGACCTGCTCATCGAGATCCTGCTCGACAACCCCTCCCACTCGCGCGCCCGGCGCATCACCAGCGCCATCAACTCACGATTCCCCGAGCGCACGGGCGACGACGGCCCCCTCGCCCGGGGCAAGGACGACACGCTCGTGCGCGTCCGTGTGCCCCGGCGCTTCGAGGACCGCCCGGCCGAGTTCCTCCAGCTTGTGATGCATCTGCAGATCGACCGGACCTACCCGGAGCTGTACGCCCAGCGCTACGCCCGGACGATGAACGCCCAGCCGTACCTGGCCGACGACATGGGCTGGTGCCTCGAAGCGATCGGCGAAGCGGCCAAGCCGTTTGTGCGCGATCTGTACGAGCACCCCGAGGCGGCGCCGCGCCTGGCGGCGCTGCGCGCCGGCGTGGGCCTGGGCGATGCGCGAGCGGCCCCGTTCCTCAAGCAAATCGCCCTCGACGGTCCAGACACGCTCCGCCCGGAGGCGATCGAGCTGCTCGGGCGCCTCAACGCTGGCCCCACCGTTGACCAGACGCTCAAGGGCCTGCTCGCCTCGAACGAGCTGACCATCCGGGTCGCGGCCTACGAGGCGCTCGTCGGGCGAGCCATCAAGGCCCAACGCCGACGCCTGATGCGGATGGTCGAGGGCGAGACCGGCCCCGGCGCCTTCCGCCTGACACGCACGGGCCTCGACGCGATGGCCCGGATGAGCCTGCCCCGGGGCTCCATCCAGGGCATCAGCCGCGAGCTTGTCGCCGGCAAGTTCTTTCTCGACCGCGTCCCCGGGGGCGATCCGCTCGTGTACGTCACCCAGCAGGGCGAGCCGCGGATCGTCCTCTTCGGCGGGGACATCAAGCTCACCAAGCCCTCGCTCGTGACCGCCTGGGAAAACCGCCTGATGCTCTCGGCCGACAGCGAATCCGACCCCGTCCGGCTGTATTATCGCGACCAGCGGACCGGGCGTGTGATCGTGCAGGACGCCGAGGAAGAGCTCGACAAGCTCATCAAGATGTTCGCCCGGGACCAGTCGCCCACCGACCCGCGCACGGGCCTGGGCCTGACATACGCCGAGACGGTCGGCGCCGTGTACAACATCTACAACGACGGCGGGTTCGAGGCGGCCTTCTCGACCGAGCAGGACCGCCTGCTGGCCGAGCTGATCCGCTCGTCCAAAGCGGAAGAGATCACGGTCCGCCCGGCGACGCCGGGCAGCGAGGAGCGCCTCGTCGTCTTCGATTCGCCCCGCCTGCGAACACCCAGCGAACAACGCCGGGCGCCCCGTCGCGAGGGCCTGCTCGTGCCGCTGACCCCACCCCCGCCCGAAGAAAACGGCGAGGGCAAGGGCGAGGGCGAGGGCGAGGCGGGCGACACCGGGCAGTGAGCATCGGCGCAGCACGATCCGTGTGTTCCAGAGGCGGGCGCCCCCAGAGCCGGCGCGCCCCGGGCGATCGGTGTGTGAACAATCCGACGCTCCCTCGCGGAACCCGGTACCCTGTGGGTCGGTCCGTTTGGCCGTCCCCGTCAGCTGGCGGGCGCCGGCCGGCACTGCCGCAGTCTTCTCTCGCCATGGATCGGCGCGGGGCGGGCGGACCACTGGGAGCAACACGGAGGTTGGCTCCACATGACTAGGCCCACACACACCGATTCCATCGCGCGCGCTGGCGCTGCAACAAACCTGCGCCTCCGCGCCCTGACGCTCTGCGGCTTCAAGTCCTTCCCCGACACGACCACCTTCACCTTCGACGACGCTGTCACCGGCATCGTCGGCCCCAACGGGTGCGGCAAGTCCAACGTCGTGGACGCCATCAAGTGGGTCCTGGGCGAGCGGTCAAGCAAATCCCTGCGTGGCAAGGAGATGATCGACGTCATCTTCGCCGGCTCCGTCGGGCGCAAGCCCGCGGGCATGGCCTCGGTCACGCTCCGGTTCGACAACCCGATCACCGACGCCGCGCCGATCATCCGCCAGCTGGCCAAGGGAGCCGACGACGCGGGGTTGAGTGAGCACCCGCACGAGCCGCTCGACGACACGCTCGACGAGGCGCCCTCGCTCGTGGACCGGCGAGTCCGGCGCGCGCTGCCGGTGGATACAGATGTTGTCGAGGTCGAGCGCCGCCTCTACCGCGACGGCAAGAGCCAGTACCTCATCAACGCCAAGCTCGCCCGCCTGCGCGACATCCGCGATCTGTTCCTGGACACCGGCATCGGCGCCGACGCCTACTCGATCATCGAGCAGGGCAAGGTCGATGCGATGCTCCTGGCCAGCCCGATGGAACGGCGCGTGATTTTCGAGGAAGCCGCGGGCATCGCCAAGTACAAGCAGCGGCGCATCGAGGCGTCGCGCAAGCTCGACAAGGCCGAGTCGAACCTCGTCCGCACGCGCGAGCAGCTCGACTCGACCGAGCGCCGCCTGCGCCTGGTCCGCGGGCAGGCCGCCAAGGCGCGCCGGTTCCAAGATCTCGAGGACGAGCACAACGCCCTGCGCCTCGCGCTCGCGTTCGAGCAGTACGACGAGATCCGCCAGCGACTCGACGGGCTCACCAGCCAGGTGCAGGCGCTCCAGAGCAAGCGCGACGAGACGCACGAGGTCGTCGCGGAACTCGAGCAGGAGCGTCAGGACGCCGAGCTGCACCGCCACGAGCTCGCCGCCGCCCACCGTCGCCTGGAAGAGGCCCTCGTCGGCGCCAAGCACCGGGGCGAGAGCGCCGAGCAGCGTCTGGGCATGGCGCGCCGGGCGATCGAGGAGGCCCGCGAGCAGGTCGAGGGCGAGCAAACCCGCCTGCGCGAGGCCGAGGAACAGATCAAGAGCCTCGACACGCAGATCACCGAGCAGAGCGAGGAGCTGGCCCGCCTGAGCGAGGGTGTGGGCGACGCCGAGCGAGCGCTCGACAGCGCCACGAGCGCCCGGGGCAAGGCGCTCGAGCGAGCGAGTGAGAAGCGGACCGCGCTGAGCGAGCGCAGGCACGAGGCCGAGGGCATCGAGCGCGAGCGCACCGGGCTGCTCGCGTCCATCGAGGGCGACGAACGCCGCCTGGAAACCCTCCGCGAGCAGAGCGTCTCGTGCGAGGCCCGCCTGACCAAGCTCGACGAGGAGCACGCCAGCGCGAGCGAGCAGTCCGCAGCCCTTGAGAGCGCCCTCAGCGAGCGCCAAACCCTCATCGAGCGCCTCGGAACCCAACGCAACGAACGCCAACGCTCGAGTGATTCGCTCAGCGAAGACCGGCGCGTGCTCGGAGAAAGAGTCAACGGGCTCGAACAGGAGCACGTCCGTCGCGACTCACGGCGCGCCACGCTCGACGAGATGGTCCGCTCGCGCGAGGGCCTGGGCGAAGCCGCCCGGTTCGTGATGGAGCGGGCTGAAGCCAAGGACGGGTACGCGGGCGTTATTGCACCGCTGGCCGAGCTGATCGAGGTGGCGTCGGAGTGGGCCGGGCCGGTTGAGGCCGCGCTCGGGCAAACGCTCACCGCGATTGTTGTCGAGGCGATGCTGACGATGCCCAGCGCCGACGAGCTCGACGCCCTGCCCGGGCGCGTCACGTTCATCCCGCTGCGCGGAGGCGCGGGCGAGCCTCAGCCAGACCCGTTCCGTGTCGCGGCCATCAGCGGGGCGCGCGTCGCCTCCGTCCGCGCCCTCGCCAGGGCGCGGACAGACCTTGAACCCGAACGCCAAGCCCAGGTCTCGGCCCTGCTCGACCGCCTTCTGGGGCGCACCACACTCGTTGAAGACCTCGACGCGGCCCTGCTGCTGGCCGCCGGCCCGCTGCGGGGTGTTGAGGCCCGCTTCGTCACCCGCGACGGCGCGCTGTACGAGTCCGACGGTCGCGTCGTCGCCGGCCCCTTCGCCACCGAACAAAGCGCCGGCCTCATCCAGCGGCGCAGCGAGCTGACCGCGCTCCAAAGCTCGCTGATCCAGCTCGGGCACACGCTCTCGGGCGAACGCGCCACCCTCGAGCGCGTCGATACCGACGTCGCCCGTGTCAGCGCCGAACGCGCCCGCCTCGAAGGCGAGCTCGCCCAGCACGAGCGCGGGCTCGTGGGCGAGCAGATCCGCCTCGACCGCCTCCGCGCCGACCAGACCCGCGTGGACCGCGAACGCGCCGATGTCCGGGCAGAACTCGAACAGCTCTCCGAACGCGCCGCCGGCATCAAACGCGACCGCGAAGAGCTCCGCGAACGCGCCCAGCGCCTCGAACGCCTCCGCGCCGAGCGGACCGAGTCGCTCGCCCTGCTCACCCAGGAGCTCGCCGGGCTCGAATCGAGCGTCGAGACCGCCAGCGAGGCGATGACCTCGGCCCGTGTCGCTAGCACCGCGCTCAACGAGCAGGCCGGCGCCGCCCGGCGCGAACTTGCGCGCCTGAACATCGAACGCGACGCCTCAATCCGCCGACGTGAAGAGACCGCCCGCCAGGTCGAGTCCACCACGATCCGCGCCCAGCAGCACGAGCAGACCGTCAGCGAAGCGCTCGAGCAAGCCGCAAGCGCACGCCAGGAGAGCGAAACCCTCGCGAGCCAGATCCAACGCGACAGCGCCGCCCTCGAAGGCGCCTCCGCGAGCGTCGCCCAGCACACCGAACGCCTCACCGGCGCCCGCAAGCTCGCCACGATCGTCGAGCGCGACTGGTCCAGCCTCGAAATGTCGCGCCGTGAGCTCGAGGTCAAGCGTGAGAGCATCGAAGAGCGCACCCTCGACGAGATCGGCCTCGATGTCTGTCGCGAGTACCAGGAATACCGATATGTCATGGCCCCGGGAGATGTCGAACGCATCGACGCTCCGGACGCCTCGGCCCGTGTGAACGTGCTTAGCGCTGAGATCAAAAAGCTCGGCAACGTCAACGTCGATTCCATCGAGGAAGAGAAAAACCTCGAACAGCGCAACGACGCGCTCATCTCCCAGGTCCGCGACATCGACGAGGCCCGCATCAAGCTCAGCACCCTCATCGAACGCCTCAACATCGCCAGCCGCGAACGCTTCGGCGAGATCTTCGCCAGCATCCAGGACGCCTTCGCCAGCAAGGACGGCATGTTCCGGCGCCTCTTCGGCGGCGGGCGCGCCGAGATCCGCCTCATGGGCCTTGTCAAAGAGATCGACGGGCACAAGGTCGTCACCGAAGAGACCGACCTGCTCGAATCCGGCATCGAGGTCATCGCCAAGCCCCCGGGCAAGGAACCGCGCTCGATCAGCCAGCTCTCGGGCGGCGAGAAAACCATGACCGCCGTCGCGCTGCTGCTGGCGATCTTCCGGTCCAAACCGAGCTGCTTCTGCATCCTCGACGAGGTGGACGCCGCGCTCGACGAGGCCAACGTCGGACGCTTCTGCGCCACCCTCGACCAGTTCACCGACACCAGCCACTTCATCGTTGTCACGCACAACAAGCGCACCATGCAGAGCGTTGACCGCCTCTACGGCGTCACCATGCAGGAACGCGGCGTCTCCAAGCGCGTCGATGTCCGCTTCGACCAGGTCGGCGCCAACGGCAAGATCGACAAGAAGGCGATCGAGCAAACCATCATCGACGAGCCCGAGGCCAAGCCCCAGCCCAGCCCGACAGGCGGCCTGCGCGACGCCCTCGCCAAGATGCGCGAAGACCAGACCCCGAGCGAAGTCAGCGGCTGACACAATCCCCCGGTGGGACAGGCGTCCCGCCTGTCCGCCACCCCAACAAGACAGGCGAGACGCCTGCCCCACCAACCATGGGCCTACACCTCGACCCGCCCGGTCAGCTCTCCGATATTCGCCGCCCCCTGCGCCCGAACCCATCTGCCCAGCCCGCGCGCAATCTTGATCGGCGCCCTCGGATCAGCAAACAAAGCCGTCCCAACCTGTACCGCGCTCGCCCCCGCCAGGATCAGCTCCGCCGCGTCCTTCCAGCCCGTCACGCCCCCGATCCCGACGATCGGCACGCCGGCCTCGCGCGCAACGAGGCGATGCACGTCATACACAATCTTGACCGCTTGTGCGTGAACCGCAGCGCCGGATAACCCGCCGGTCGTATTGCCCAGGGCCGGCTTGCGCGTGCGCACATCAATGGCCATCGCGGGCGTCGTGTTGCACAAACACAGCGCGTCGGCGCCCGCGTCGATCGCCGCCCGCGCCAGATCTGCGATCGTGTTCGGCGCCGGCGTCGTCACCGGGGGCAGCTTTACAAACAGCTTCGTCGCCCCCAGCTCCGCCCGGACCGCGCTGACCAGCTCACCAAGCGCCCCCGGCTCCGCCCCGAACTCGACCCCGCCGCAGACGTTCGGACACGAGACATTCAGCTCGACGCCGCCGATCCCCTCGCACCCGCTCATCGCCCGGGCGACGCGCGTGTAGTCCTCGACGCTGAACCCGGCGATGGACGCGATCACGCGGCAGGGCAGCGCCGCCGCCCTCGGCGCGTGGTCTCTGAGAAACGCATCAACGCCCGGGTTCGCCAGCCCCACGGCGTTGAGCATGCCCACGCGGGTAGGCCAGACCCGGTGCGCCGCGTTGCCCGCGCGGGGCTCGGGCGTGATGGATTTGGTGACAAGGGCGCCGACCCGGGCCAGGTCGAGCTGTTCGGACATCTCATCGAGCACCCCCGCCGTCCCCGCAGCCAGGATCACGGGCGACGCCAGCGGGAGACCCGCGAGATCAACGTGCAGCATGGGGTCCGGTTTTGGCGCCATCCGGGCCAGAGTATGCCGCGATCCATCGCCGGGCGTACCGTTGACAGGCACGGCGCATCCGCCAGGCTCGAAAGGACCGATTCATGGACATCGAAGAACGCATCCGCCGGTTCGAGGAGCTCGTCCAAGAGGACCCCGAGAACGACATGGCCCTGTTCTCGCTCGCCGGGGCGTACAACCAGAGCGGGCGCTACCAGGAGGCCGCCGAGGCGTACACCCGGTGTACCGAGCTGAACCCGACGATGAGCAAGGCGTACCAGCTCGCCGGGGCCGCCCTGATGGCCTCGGACCAGGGCGACGCCGCCAAGGCCCTGCTCACCCGCGGCTACACCATCGCCTCCGAACGGGGCGACCTGATGCCCAAGAAAGCTATGGAAGACCTGCTCGAACGCCTCGGCGCCCCCGTCCCCAAGGTCGAGCAGGCGCCGCAGGACTTCCCCCCGGGCTCGTTCGTCTGCCAGAAAACCGGCAAGCCCGGGACGCAGATCCCCGCCCCCCCTTCCGCAGCCCCATGGGTCAGTGGATCCACGAGCGCATCAGCAAGCAGACATGGGACGAGTGGATCGGTCTGGGCACCAAGATCATCAACGAGCTGAGGCTCGACCTCTCGCGCGACGAGCACGACGCCGTATATGACTATGGCATGCGCCGCTTCATCGGGCTCTCCGACGAGACCTACGAGCAGCTCATGAACGCCCCGCCCCCACAGCCCGAAGGGCAGTACCGGGGCGTCGTCGACGACATCCTCTCGCGCGGCGGGCATCTCGAAGACTTCAAGGGCGAGATGCACAAAGGCGTGGGGACATAAGCCCCGAATGGGTGGGACAGGCATCCCACCGATGCGCCTCTAGCTGAACAACCCCCGCCGGCGCAGCTCGCCCAGCAGCAGCCCCTCGAGATCCGTATCCGTCGGCACGAGCATGTGCGTCATGGACCGCGCGCTGCACTCTCGGTCAAGACGCTCGAGGTGCGCATCGAGGCGCTGCTTGTATCGCTTCAAGAGCGCCGCCGAAACCGTCACCTCGGTCGCGCGCCCGCTCTCGACGTCGGTCAGGCGCAGATCGCCGAGCAGCCCTCGCTCGCGCGCGCGCCCGGGGTCGATCTCATCGGGCGAGAGCACATGCAGGCATGTCGTGTCGAACGCGCCCCCGCCGCCCACGCCCCCGGCGTAATAGTTGAGCCCCTCGGTCAGCCCCTCGCGGACCAGGAAGTCGGACACCACGATCATCACGCCGCGCCCCCCCGCGTGCCTGGGCGAGGCGATGCGTCGCGCCGCGTCGAGGAACCGCCCGCTGGGTGTTGGCGCCAGCCCGCCCTCGCCCCCGCTGGCGTGCTCGGTGCTGGCCCGCTCGAGCGCATCGAGCACGAACCGCCCGAACCGCTCGACGTTGCGCCGCCCGCGCATCGGCGCCAGCTCGACAACCCCCGGACCCGTCCCCCACCCGAACGTCGCGGCCGACACCCGGTTCATGTTCACCAGCCCGATCGAACCGATCGCCATCGCGACTCGCGCCGCGAACACCAGCTTGGACGGATCCCCCGCCCGCATCGAGGGCGAGCAGTCGAGCACCACCCGCACGGCCAGATCCTCCTCCTCGCGGAAGAGCTTGATGAAGTACTTGTCCAGGCGCGCAAACACATTCCAGTCAATATGGCGCAGGTCGTCTCCCGGAAGATACTCGCGGTAATCGTCGAACTCGACCGACTGCCCGCGCCGCTTGGAGCGCCGCTCGCCGCGCATCTTGCCCGCAAAGATCTTCCGGCTCACCACGTCCAGGCGCGACATGCGGCGCAGCAGCTCCGGGCCGAGCAGTTCCTCGAGCGTCTTTGGATAGTCCGTGTCCTGCCCGGCGATCATGGCACGCCAAGCCTAGGCGCCGCTCCCCGTGCCACTGACCCTGCTTTGTGGGTCAGTGCGTTGTGGAGAAATGCGTAAAAACACTGACCCAAGGACGGGTCAGTGGCACACTCCAAAGCTCAGACTCGATGATTCAGCGGACGCGGCGCGGGTTCGGCGCGGGCTTGCCGTCGGCGTACTCCCAGACCACCACCTCCACACGCTGCACACCCCAGGCCAGCGCCTGCTCGTGCGTCGGGAAGAGCAGGTCCAGGCGGTTCCCCTTGATCGCCCCGCCCCGGTCGAGCACGGGCACGACCTCGTCCGAGGCGTACCCCTCGATCGTCAGCATGGAGCCGAAGGGAAGCACGCGGGTATCGGCGGCGACAAGCTGCCCGGCGTTGGTGTTCACGCCGTGCAGCGTCGCGGTCTGCCCGTCGGCGAACTCGCCGCACGAGGCCGCGTCGGGCGAGTACGCCGTCACCAGCATCTCGATCGTCCGCGCGGGCCTGATCGGGCGCCCATTGAACCAGCGTGTGTCAGGAGCGAAGGTCTCGACCGACGCCTCGGGCTCGAGTTCGAGCTGCGGCGCGGGCGCCTCGGGTGTGAACGCGACGTTGGTCATGCCAGACTCGCTGGACTCGACCGCAGCGAGAATCGGGGCCGAGCCCGCTTCTTTGGCGAGGATCGCCGAGAGCACGACGATCGAGGCGCCAGCAGTAAAGGCGGCGACTTCCAGACCCCTGGCGGCGCGCCGGGACTGGAACAAATCCAGGGTCGAATCTTTGATGAGATTCAAGGCATCGCTCCGATCTTCGAGTTGCGCGAGAATCTGGCCCTCGTCTGACCAGTGCCGAGCCCCGCCTATCCGTGGCGACTCTCGACCGAGCGCTTCGCTCAAAGGCGACCGTACCCCGGGACATCCTTGCCCCACACCAGGATACAACCGCAGCCCGATCTCGGCCTATTTCCCCCCTCTCTGGATCGCGCAACCCCTTCAACCGACAGGTTTTCCCGGACCTGCCCGAACAACCCCCCGTCCGCGCAGCTCTTGCGCCGACAATAGGTTCCACGCCTCTCCCACCGCCAGCTCCCCGATCTACCCTCTCCCCGCCCCCCTTGTGAGCCCGACCCGTGGAACTCCATCTGATCCTGGCGCCACTGACGATCGGCCTTGTCGCCGGGCTCGTGGGAGGCCTGGCCGGCATCGGGGGCTCGATCATCATGCTCCCCGCCCTGGGCCTCTTCCTGGGCTACAAGACGCCCGCCCGGACCGAGCACCACCTCTACATGGCCAGCGCGATGACGGTCAACATCCTCGTCGCCCTCTAGAGCAGAGCCCGGCACCGCAAAGCCGGGGCGATCCGTCCCGGGCTCGTCCGCCCGCTGCTCACGAGCATGGCCCTGGCGATCGTGCTCGGTGTCCTGCTCTCGAACTTCTTTACGGGCGAGATGGCGCGGCGCGCGCTCATCGTCTTCCTCTTCGCGTTCTGCGCGTACACGCTCATCACCACCATCCGGCGCCTGCCCGACCATGAAGAATCCGACCAGCGGGGCGGCGCGCCGCTCCTGCTCATGATCGGCGGCGTCACCGGGGTCATCGCCGGGTTCCTCGGGATCGGCGGCGGGCTCGTCATGGTCCCCCTGCTCCAGATCGTGGCGCGCGTGCCGCTGCGTCTGTCCATCGCCGCCAGCGCCGCCGTGATGTGGGTGACGGCCCTGATCGGCGCGACCGCCAAGCTCGCCACGCTCTCGCAGCACTCGATCAACGGCGAGGCGTTGCACATCGCCGACGCGCTCGTGCTCGCGCTGCCCATGGGCATCGGCGCCGTCGTCGGCGCGACGATCGGCGCCACGATCACCCACACCATCCGCCTCCCGCTCCTGCGCCTTGCCATCGCGGCGGTCCTGGCTGGCGCGGGCGCCAGGATGGCTGGCCTGGGCGGCTCCTCCCACCCTCCGCCCCCCACCGACGCCTCCGAGACGCCCTGATGACCCGCCCCCGCTGTGGCGCCCCGGTTGCACATGGGTGAGAGAGACGCGCCCGGATTCCGAACAAAGATCCGTGGGCGTCGTACGCACGCCACAAGGAGACCCGGATGAAGCCACGCGGCCTGCGAGCCCTCGCCAACGACGCCAAAACCGCCGTCCTGCTCGGCGCCCTCACCGGGCTGTTCGTCATCGTGGGCGGCGCGATCGGTCCGGGCTGGGTCATCCCCATGCTCATCATCGGCGCTGGCATCAACCTCGGCGCCTGGTTCTTCTCTGACAAAATCGCCATCGCCTCCGTCCGCGCCCGCGAGCTGACCCCGGAGACCGGGGGCGACCTCTACCGCATGATCGACCGCCTGCGCCAGCGCGCCGGTCTGCCCATGCCCCGCGTCTACATCTCCCCGCAGCAAGCCCCCAACGCCTTCGCCACCGGGCGCAGCCCGCGCAAGGCCGCCGTCTGCTTTACGCAGGGCGCCATCGACCTGCTCAACCCGGCGGAACTCGAGGGCGTCGCCGCCCACGAGCTGGCCCACATCAAAAACCGTGACACCCTGATCTCGACCGTCGCCGCGACCGTCTCGGGCGTGCTCGCGATGATCGCGCAGTACGGGCTCTTCCTGGGGCTCGGGCGGCGCGAGGGCGGGAACCCGCTGGTGATGATCGGCGTCGTCATCATCGCCGCCGTGGGCGCCGCGGTCATCAAGGCCATGATCTCGCGCTCGCGTGAGTTCGAGGCGGACGCGGACGGCGCCGCCATCGCCGGCTCGCCCGACGGGCTCATGAGCGCCCTGGGCAAGCTCGACGCGCTCTCGCGGCGAATCCCCATGCGCCAGCCCAACCCCGCGATGAACAACCTGTTCATCATCGAGCCGCTCGCCTCGAACCTGCGCGGTGGCAACCCGCTGACGCGCATGTTCGCGACCCACCCGCCGACGGAAAAACGCCTCGCGGCTCTCAGCCGCCTCCGCTCGGATCACCCGTAGCGGGCGCATCACCCGGACCAGGGGGCGGATAGCTCCCAAAGCTCGCCTCGCGGATGCGCCGGCGCAGATCCAGACGCAGCGCATCCACCTCGCCCCGCAACCGCTCGAGCGCCGCGTCCGGGCCGTCCGCCATCAGCTCATCGTGCGGGATCGGGCGCCCGATCGAGGCCGAGACCCGCGTCCCGAACAGACTCGGCGCCCTCGCGCCCCGGGGCCACGCGTCGTACGCCCCCTCCACCGCAACGGGCAACACCGGGCACTTTGCCCGCTTGACGATCACTGCGGCGCCCCGCTTGAACTCGCCGACCGACCCATCGTGCGTGCGTGAGCCCTCGGGGAAGATAATCACCGCCCGCCCCTGTTTGAGTCGTGCGAGCGTCTCTTTGATAGCCCGCGTGTCGCCCCCGCCGTCCTCACGCACGGGGAACGCGTACAGCGAACTGATCAGCCGCCCGAACACCGGGTTCTTGAACAACCCCTCGCGCGCGACCGAGTCCGAGTGGCGAGGCCCGACCGCGACACCCACCGCCCCCGAGTCTAGATAGCTCTGGTGGTTCGCGACGATCAGCAGCGACCCGGTGGGCGGGACGCGGTTGCGCCCGTAGATCCGGTACCGCCAGAACACCAGCAGCAGAACCGCCCAGAGTGCTCGCCAGAACTCGAAGTGGAGCATCTGCGCCAGGGGGGTGCCTGTGTGTCGGTCTCGGTACCGGGCCAGCAGGTTCATCGCGCGATCATGCCCGCTTACTCGCCCGAGCCGATCAACGCCGAGACGCGCTCGCGCACCACGCGCTCCATCTCGTCGATCACACCCTTGACCGACAGACCCGAAGTATCGATCGGGACCGAATCCTCGGGTCGGATCAGCGGACCGTCGGCCCGGGTCGAGTCGATCTCGTCGCGCCTGCGGATGCGCTCGAGCATCGACGCCTCATCCACATCGTGCCCCTCGAGGCGGAGCTGGTCAGCCCGACGGCGCGCCCGGACCGCCGGGTCGGCGTCGAGAAAGAACTTCACGGCCGCGTCCGGGAAGACCACCGACCCCTGGTCCCGCCCCTCGCTCACCAGCCTCGGGTGCTGGGCCGCGATAATCTGCTGCTTGCGGACCATGTGGGTGCGCAGCTCACCGATGGCCGCGATCTGCGAGACGATCGCCGTGACATCCTCATCGCGGATCCGGTGATCGATCGGCGCGTCCCAGGCAAGGATCGTGGGCGGGTCGGCCGTCCAGTCAAAGTGCAGGTCCGCCCCGATGACCGCCGAGACCAGCTCGCCCGCCTCTTCCAGCGGGATCTCTTTGTCGATCAGGATCGCCGCCGCGGCCCGGTACATCGCGCCCGTGTCGAGAAAGTCCAGACCCAGACGGTGCGCCAGCGTGCGCGCCACCGTGGACTTGCCCGTGCCCGCGGGTCCGTCGATGGTGATGATGATCGGAAGATCCGTCGGCACGATCGGGTCAGCTCCTTCGACCCCGCACGCATGGACACGAACAGCCTGCGCCGTCCTGCCAGCAAGCGTTGATGCTGATTCGCTGCCCATCCATCGGCCCCACACCCGGGCGCCCTTCACAGACGCTCTTGCCCTCGGTCAACCGGAGAGCGAATCGAACACCGCCTCCAACGCCTCGCGGCTCATGATCGATCCCAGTGTACCATCTCCCGACCCCCGGTAGTCAATCGAAAGTGTCTGGTCGTACCCGACCGACTTGATCGCCTCGACCAGTGGGCGCAGGTCGTACGTCGTGTGGACCGGCGCGGGTTCCTCTTCCTCAAGCATCGCCTCAAGATCCGCCAGCAGGTCATCCGGGATGCCCTCGAGCCCTTCACCCGCGACAGAAGCCGCGATCTCGGTCGATTCGCCCGTATTCTCGGGCTCTGCATCGCCCTCGCTCGCGTCCGCCGGCGCGCTCGGCGCCGACGGGGCGGACTCGGTGGCCAGTTTTTTGGCCGACTGCTTCGGAGGCGTTTTTTCCGCTTCCTCTTCAGGTTGGACCAGCTCCACCGTCGAGGCCAGCAGCGCCGAGGCGTACGGCGTCAACCGACGCAGGTACCCCGCCGGGTCGTCCGTCGCCGCAGCCGACTGAAAATCGGGCAGCGTCCCGATCCGGAACCCCCCAACTTTTTTAATCAGCTCGATCGTCCGGTCGGGCGTCTCGGTCAGCCCCTTGCTCGGGCGGATGAGCACGTTGATCTCCCAGCGCTCGCCGATCTCGACCACCGGCTTGAGGCGTTCGCACGCCCGCTCGAACGAGGCGTCGTCGTCCTTGCCCCGGATCGAGAACCCAGCCGACGAGCACCCGAGCAGGCGGGCCGCCTCGAGCACCCGGCGCATCCGCTCGATGCTCTGCTCGCCCTTGGACTCGGCAAGCTCGGCGATCGGCAGCGGATCCGGCTCGACCAGCACCAACGCGGCGCACCCGGCCTTGTCCCCCGCGTCACGCAGCCCCGTCAGGCGGTCTCGCGTCGAGCCCGCCAGCAGGTCCGTCGTCAGCGTCAGCCCGTGCAGCCCCAGCTCCTCGCGGGTGAACCGCGGGACATCGAGCAGATCGAGCTTCGGCGCCCCGGAACCACGCTTCCTCAGCAGCGAGCGGATCGAACTGATCGAGAGGGTCATGAGCATCGGGCGGGACTGTACCCGCCCCACACCGGACGCGACAAGGCCAGGATTCGGTTTCTGTCCCCTCCGCCCGCCTTGCCGCGGACCGCCCCCCCGATACCATCCCGGACCCCGGGGGCGGATCGCCCGCTCGGGACCAGGAGGCCTCCCCCGATGGAACCACCCAAAGACCGCGTCTACACCGAGAGCCACGAGTGGCACAAGCTCGACGCCGACACCCTGACGCTGGGGCTGACCCAGTTCGCCGTCGATCAGCTCACCGATGTCACCTACGTCGAGATGAAGCCCCCGGGAACCGCCTTCGACGCCGGCGACAACATCGGCGAGGTCGAGAGCGTCAAAACCACCAGCGACATCTACTGCGCCGTCGCCGGCGAGATCATCGAAACCAACCCCGCGCTCGAGGACAACCCGGGCCTGCTCAACGACGACCCGTTCGGCGAGGGCTGGCTCGTCAAGATCAAAGTGACCGATGCTTCGGGCCTCGACTCGTGCATGGACGCCGAGGCGTACAGCGCCCAGCTCGCCGGCTGAACAACTCCGTCCGTGAAATCTCAACCGCCTCCCGGGGAATCAGCCCGCATGATCCAGTGCGTTGACGTCTGCAAGTGCTACCGCCTGGGCGCCCGGAGTGTCGAGGCCCTGCGCGGCGTGGACTTGGCCATCACCGAGCCCGGCTTCTACGCCATCATGGGCCAGTCCGGCTCGGGCAAAAGCACGCTCCTCCACCTGCTCGCCTCCCTCGACCGCCCGGACTCGGGAACCATCCGAGTCTGCGGGCGCGACATCCACACACTCGACGAGCGCAGCGCCACCCAGTACCGGCGCACCGACATCGGCATCGTCTTCCAGGCGTACAACCTCATCCCCACCATGACCGCGTGGGAGAACGTCGCGCTGCCCGGGTTGCTCGCGGGCAAGAGCCCCTCGGCCCTGCGCACCGACGCCTCGGAGCTGCTCGACCGCCTGGGCCTGGGCGAGCGGATGGACCACCGCCCCGAGGCGATGTCGGGAGGCGAGCAGCAGCGCGTCGCCATCGCGCGGGCGCTGCTCCAGGCGCCCCCGGTCCTGCTGGCCGACGAGCCCACGGGCAATCTTGATTCGGCCACAAGCGAACGCCTGTGGTCGCTCTTTGCCGAGCTGGCCGGTGAGCGCGAGATCACCATCGTGATGGTGACGCACGAGCCCGTCGCCGCGGCCCACTGCAGGCGGGTCTTCGTGCTTCAGGACGGGCGGGTCTGCGGAACCATCGATGCGGAGGAACTTGATGCGGGCGGCGTGGCGACTCGCTACCAGCAGCTTGTCGGCGCGGCCTAGCCGCACCGTCCTGCTCACTCTTGCGGTGGCGCTCTCGGCGACGCTCATCGCCGCCGTTGCCTGCGCGATGGCCTCCATCAACGCCTCCGTCCGCCTCCAGCTCGACGAGCAGGTCGGGACCGCCGAGGCGCGCATCCGCTCCGGCGCCGGGGGCGTCATCGCCCCGAGCGTTCTGACCAAAGCCCGCGCCTGGGAGGGCGTCGAGTCCGCCGCCGGCTGGCTCCAGGACACGCTCTCGCTCACCCTGAGCACACAGGTCATGCTCGGCGCAGGCGAGACCGTCTACTCCCGATCGCCCGCGCGCTTCCGCGCCACGTCCCTCGTCATCGCGTTCGAGCCCGAGCTGTTCGTCGAGCGCCCGGTGCTGCGCCTGATCGAGGGGCGCGTTCCCGAGGCGGTGGGCGAGGTGGTTGTGGACGCGATGCTCGCCGAGCGACTCAGCTGGGAGTACGTCAACACCAAGTCACAAAGGCCGAGCTTCGCCATCGGCTCCGGGCGCGTCGCGTATCTCGACCAGCCCGCGCCCGAGCTGCCCGCGACCGCCCCGGGCAAGGCCAGCGCCGACGCGCTCAACGCGGGCGTGGGCGTCCGCGTGGGCGACACCATCGCGGTCCGCAGACTGCTGCGCCGCGACATCCCCCTCACCGTCGTCGGCATCGCCCAGGCGCCCCCCCTCGGCGGGCGCCCACGCGCCTACGTCACCCGACGCACCCTGCTCGAGATCACCGGCTCCGCCCCGGGCTACACCGAGATCGAGCTCGACCTCGACGACACGATCGACCCCGAGGCCTTTGTCAGCGCCCACGCCGACGAGCTTGAAGACAGACTCCTGCTCACTACGACCGAGCGCGTCACAACCGGCGTGACGAAAAACATGGCCTCGAGCCAGCTCGGCTTCATCCTCGCGATCGTGCTCGCGGGCCTCTCGGGCGCGTTCATCATTCTCACGGGCCTGACCACCGGCGTGAGCGAACAGCAGCGCGAGCTGGGCGTGCTGCGCGCAATCGGAGCTGCCCGCGCCCAGCTCGCGTCCAGCCAGCTCGCGCTCGGGCTGATCATCGGGGGAGCCGGGGCGCTGCTGGGGCTGCCCGTCGGCGTCGCGCTCGCCTGGATCTTTGTCGAGTCGTTCAGCGAGAAAATCCCCGCCGGGCTCATCGTCCCGCCCGTTGTGCTCGCCATGGCCGCGCTCGGCTCGCTCGGCGCGGGCCTGCTCGGCGCGGCGTGGCCCGCGTGGCAAGCCGCCCGCGTCTCCGTCGTCCGCGCTCTGGCCAGCCGCAGCGCCCCGCCGCGCCCGCGAACCCTGCTGATCGTCTCGCTCGTTGGCGC
The DNA here is from genome assembly GCA_024276195.1 of Planctomycetota bacterium. Lineage (GTDB taxonomy): Bacteria > Planctomycetota > Phycisphaerae > Phycisphaerales > UBA1924 > JAJRXR01. Next base: position 73,103 of record JAJRXR010000054.1, on the reverse strand, counting down.
GGCGGGCGTGCTCATACAGCTCACCATCGTCTTCGCGCTCTCCGACGCCCAGACCATGTTCTGGTCGTACGCGACGCTGGGCCTGCCGGCGATGTTCATCGGGTACTTCCTGCTGAGTGTGCCGCTGACGCTGCTGCTGGCGCGCGTGCTCGCGCCGGTGCTCACGCGCCTGCTCCGCCTGCCGCCCTCGCTGCTCGGGCCGACGGTCCGCCAGACCCCCTACCGACACGGCTTCACCGCCGGCGCCATGATGGTCGGGCTCGCGATGATGGTCGAGATCTGGGCCGTGGGCGGCGCCTTCCTCCGCGACTGGCTCACCAAGATCGAGTTCCCCGACGCCTTCGTCTCGGGCCTCGCCCTGCCCCCGGAGGCCATCGACCGCATCGAACAGCTCGAGTTCGTTGAGGGCACGAGCGCCATCTCGCAGCACATCATCCAGGTGGACGCCTTCGGCGTCAGCGCGATCCAGAGCTACACGAGCTGGTTCTTCGCCTTCGAGCCCGATTCGTTCTTCGACATGGCCGAGATCACCTTCGTCGATGGTGACAAGGAGACCGCGCGCCAGCGCCTCAACGAGGGCGGGGCCGTCATCGTCGCGCGCGAGTTCCAGATCGCCAAGGGCCTCGGCGCGGGCGACACCTTCACCTTCCGTCACAACGACGAGGAATACCACCTCGAAATCGTCGGCGTCGTCACCAGCCCGGGCCTCGAGCTCGCCAGCAAGTTTTTCAACATCGGCGACGACTTCATGAACCAGGCCATCCACGCCGTGTTCGGCTCGCGCCGCGACGCCGCGGAGATCTTCGGGACCGACGCCGTCCAGCTCATCCAGATCGATCTCTCCGACGACATCGACGACGCGACCGCGGTGCAGCGTCTGCGCGAGGCCGTGTTCGGCATGGGCGTGCTTGACGTCGGCTCCGGGCGCGTCATCAAGGAACAGCTCGGCGTCTTCGTCCGGGGCATGCTCCTCGTGTTCTCCAGCGTCGCCATCGGCTCGATGCTCGTCGCCTGCTTCGGCGTCGCCAACCTCATCATCGCCGGGATCGAGTCGCGCCGGTTCGAGTTCGGGGTTCTCCGCTCGATCGGAGCCGGGCGGGGTGTGCTCGTGCGCTTGATCCTGGGCGAGGCGATCATCATCGCCATCGCCGCGTCAATCCTGGGCACCGCCATGGGCCTGCAGGGCTCGCTGGCCGCGATGCGCCTCTACGCCAAGCTCCTCGGCATCGAGTTCACCCCCCACCCCCCTCTCGGGGCGCTCGCCTTCGGCTGGGGCGTGGTCCTCTTCATGACCCTCGCCGCCTCAGCGCCCGCCATCCTCCGCCTCAACCGGCGGACCCCGCTGGACCTGCTCGCCGCCGACTCGTCATAACCCGAAAACTGGACCAGAATCATGCGCCCGGGCAGCGCCTGTCTCATCCAAGGCGTCGCTCAGAGTTCCATCCCGCTAGAAAAGACGCTCGATCCCCAGCGCCCGTCGGCACGCGCTGATCTGACCCGAGTGGAAGCCCTCGTGGAACGCCAGCGTCGCCGGCAGCGCCGCGAGCGTGCGCGCAAACTTCCCGAAGTCGCCCTCGATTGGCTTGAGCAACTCCGCTTCACTCAACGAACTGAGCCATGTGGTCATCGCCTCGCGCCGCTCCTTCATCACGCTCAGAATCTCGTCCTTGCCCGGGTAGTCCGACGCGTTGTCGGTGATCTCCAGGTTGTACCCGAACCTCTCGCTCCACCCATAGGGCAGCGACGAGGGTCCACCGCCCATCATCGAGATGAACGCGTCGTCGGTCCAGGCGATGTGCCCGAGCGCGTACGCCGCGTGGTTGGCGCCCGGGTTCGAGCGCACAACCATCTGATCCGCCTTGATGTCCTTGACCAAGTCGAGCGTGAACTCCCGTGCCTTGTTGAGCCCCTCGAGCGCAGGGACAACGACCGGGTTCGCGCTGGTTTCAGTGCTGTTCGACATGCTTTTTCAGTCCTCCTTCAAGAATGTGACGCCAGCCAGAGCTGGCCTGCCCGACGAACCGCTCGCCCGCCGCCCGCCGCCCGATTACCTTCGGGGCAAGTCTCAGTGTTGCCTGGTCCGTGCCCTCGAACAAGCGGAACGAGATTCTTAGAAATGCGAGGCATAGACACGAGCGTCGCCCCAGATCAGCCCCTGCGGCCCTGGAATCCCCCTCGGAAGTCCGATATCTGAACGAACCACCAGCGCGGACTTGCTTTCGGGCTCCCTGAATTGCAGTGTGAAGATGGGGAAACTGCAAGGAGGAGTACCGTGCCGGCAAACAGGCTTGCCAAGGCGGAGAAGGCGTTCTTTGACGGTCGATACGATTCGGCCCGCCGCCTGTACATGCGCGAAGCCCGCTCGGACACGCCGGATCACCGGGTCCAGATGCGGATCGCCATGACCTACTACGAGCAAGGCAAGCTCGACGAGGCGCTGGAGTGGAACGCCGAGGGCCTGGCCCTGGCGCCCGGGTGCCCGCTGCTGCTGTGTGATCGCGGCGCCATCCTTGAGGGGCTCGGGCGGCACGAGGAGGCGGTCGAGGCCTACGCCGTGATTGTCAAGCAAGACCCGGGCGTGATCGCGCAGCAGACCTGTGCCCGGGGCTTGCCGTGGTCGCGCGGGCTGGTCAACGATTGCCGCTACCGCCAGGCGCTGCTGTACAAGCGCATGGGCGAGCCCGGACAGGCGGCCCGCCTGCTGACCGAGCACCTGTCCAACCGGGTCTGGGGCGCCGAGAGCGTCTACTCCGACGAAGAGGTCCAGAAAGCGCTCGACTCGGCGATCCAGCTCGCCAGCTGATCCGCCCTCACCCGCACGGCTCGCTGAAGCGCGCGAGATACTCGAGCACCCAGCCCAGAGCTTTAGTCGAAACATCCGCTCCCGTAGCTGGTCAGGAATGCCAACACATCGTCAAAGTCGAACTCGCCAAACGTTTCCGAGAAGTCCGCGATCGGGTCTTGCGCGTCGTAGGCAGTCAAGAATGTTATTACGTCCGTGAAGTCGAGTACACCAAATGGCTCGGCCAAATCTGCGGGACAATCAATGATCATTACTGAGGACGACGCATTACTTCCAAATGACCCTTTGCGTGTGACGAACGCATCGATCTCAAACTCGCCTGCTTGAGAGCCCTCTACACTGATATCCCACACCTTCGTGGCGCCCTGAGAAACAACCCCTGCAAGGTTTTCATACTTCTGGGATCCATTGATGGCCAACTCATCGGGGAGGTACACGGTCAGCATGACCTCGTCCGCATCAAAATCATTGAGATTGGTGTACTCGATATGCAATGCCAAAGGATGACCGGTACTCGTTACCGGCATGTTCATATTTGTTATATCTGTTTGCACTTCAATGCCCCAAAACGGCTGAATTTCTAACTGACCGGTCTCAATCACATTGATCTGCCCGCTAAGAGTGAGTGCAAGCACAGTATTAGCGGCTGCAATACGAAGCACTGCCGAAGGAACAATGAACATTGAGGTAGCACTGCCACCCGGTGCAAGGCTGACTAAACGAGTTTCGGAGAATAAAACTTCGTGGAATCCCGGAGCCCCATCAAGAGTCGCGGCGATGTCGATGACTATTGTTCGTGGAGATGCGGTAGTATTCTCCAAAAGGACACCAAGAGGCGCATCATCTCCAAACGCTGCGCTCGCAGGGAACAGAAAGGCCACATTGACATCACCAGAACTACCTGCGGGCTGCGGCGATGGCGGCGTCTTGTATGAAGAGAGAACGCTTTGGAGTTGCAAGCGCCCTACCTCTTGGGTATCGATGTGATTGCCTATCGGAACTCTTGGGTGGCTATTTAGAAAATATTCAACAAACACATCTGGATCCGCAAGCCCTCCTTCGCGAAAGTGTTGTACGTCGCCCTTGACAGCCGTCAGGAACACGTCGATATCAAAGTTTTGTCCGAGAGTGCCATCGCGGATATCTGTTACTAGCACCGGGCCAACAACGGCCCGCACCAATCCCGGGTCATACTCCACTGGTGTTGCGTCGAGTGCATGCCATGTGGGTGCGCCACCACCGCTTGCGAGCCATGCCTCCTGCCAAACATGAAAGAGCCAGTCATCGTCGCTTCGCTGAATCGTTTCTGGCAGTAATGTATTTCCTCTACGAGGTACCACGAAATCAAAGACCGTCTCATAGTAGTAGTCAGTTGCGCCATTGAATGGCACGCTCCGCTCGAACCCAGCGGAAATGCAGGTGATCGGCCGACATGGAATGCCCGCAGTCCGAAGAGCAGTACCGAGTACACCTGCAAAGACCCAGCATTGACCATACTGGACAGGGCCGCCGTTCGTTAAAAACTCCGAGATGACTCGTGAAGACTTATGCCAATCAAAGGGCGAAGTACAGCCCGCCCCGATCTGTGCACAAAGATTTGCAAACCATGCCGAGTCACTCAACGGTGGCTGTCCGGGAACGGGATTCACAAGTTCTGCGGTTGTAGGCCAACGGCCCTTGATGACCGCAAGACCTTCTCCAGCAGGTGACATCTGTTCAGCCATGTGCCGGGCTACAGATTTTGCAGATGCGCGGTCCTCTGGGTTGCTCAACGACTGAACGATCTGCAAGAGGAACTCGACAGATTGCTCTTCAAACTGATCAACACCCCAAGAGACCCGATCACGCAAATTCCCGCTTTGTACCTTTGGGTTTGCAAATATGAATACGTCGCCGTTGATGTAGTCTGAATCAAGGGCGGCATGGTCGGTGAAGAACACCTCGGGGTCCAGCCCCCAAGGGTTGAACAGGATGACGATTGGCTCAGGAAAGAGCACATCCTGTTCGATCAGCAACTCCTCGCCCTGGGCGCCCTGGGCAACAAGCAGCGGTCGAAACTCGTACTCTCCGATCGGCGCGTTCAGTGGAATACGCACGCGACATGTGAGAACGCGTGAGTTGTCGGCTGGGTCGACGACGAGATTCGTGACTGTAAAGGACCAATCGGTACCCTGGATATCAAGACGGGGGATCTGGTACTCAGTCTCGTCGATCATGTCTTTGGCAATGAGCAGCAAGTCTTCGCACGGCTCAACGAGCGGCAGTGAACCCGGAAAGGACTCGCTCAATCGGACTTCGATGTCAAAGGTTGACGCACGCCGGACCATGAGCTTCGGCACGTTCGCCTCAACAAACCCGCTCGTGTGATTCGTTTCGGCGTTGCCGTCCTCGAAAGCGGTGGTATCGACAGAGATGACTTCCGCCGACTCGCCGATCGAGAATGGCCAGTAGACCATCTGACCGAACATAATTTCGCCAGGGCCACCGAAAAAATCTGGAAGATTAATGTCACCTGTGACGGGCGGGTGGCATGCCAGAGACCAATTCTGGATATCGATCGTGACCATCACAGGGCCGGTGATCGGATCTCCATAGCGCACATACTCTTTGCCATCCGGATTCGCAAAATTCTTCGGAGCATAGATCTGAATCGTTGTGCCTGCCCGGACAAAAAGGCTATCGTAGGTTTGGAATCCATCACTTAGGTTCGGATCGAATCCGTTAATCATCCCGGAGCGGTTCTCTCCTGCTGGGAGCTTGAAGAATCGATGGGATTCCTCTTCACACAGAGCAGCGACATCGTCGATTAGCGCCGCTTGTTCGAGGCCGCACGCGTCGATAAGTGTGCACCCGGAATCATCCAGCCAGATTTCCGATGTGGCGACCACCCAATCGGGATCGGAACTCGTAGTCAACACAAGCGACAATGAATCACAGGAGGCGGGGAGAGGCAATCCACCCGTGTAGAATCGAGGCGTGACAGTCTCGTCAACTTGAAACCCTGGTGATGGTTGTAATGCAGACTGACCGTGCGCGTAGCTAGTAACGAGAGCGCTGATACTCACCGCTGCGGCCACTGAAATCTGTGAGGGCATCTGCGTCTCCTGAGTTCATTGAGCGAGCAGCACAGGGTACCCGGCAGACTTCAACTCTACCATCGCAATTCTGCAGCATTATCGCTTTCAAGCCCCGGGCCAGAGCGCCCAACGCCCAAAAAAGGAGGAGCCCGCCGCCGCACCGGGGGGAACAGCGACGGGCTCCGAGCGGTACCCGAATGAAGGTCTTGTCGAATCACACAAGACTGGCGGCGTTGCCGGGCTGAGCCTCGCACCCCTCCCGAGGCCAGCCTGGGTCACCCAACGGGTGTGGTTTGGTCGCGCCCCGCGAGTCGGTGTGCGAGACGCTGTCCACGTTCCGTTGGCTCCGGCACGCCGTCGCCCGGGCCCCGCAAACGAATGAACCCTTGGTTCTTGAGCTGAGTCCGCACCGACCACCAGCGGTCGCCGAAGCCGATCCACAGCGCGTCGTCAAACGCGTCCGGGAGCCCACGATCCAAAGCCCCCAGGGCCTCGATCAGCGCGCCGCGATCTTGCAGACTCAATCGCATATCCTCCTCGCAGTTCATATCGATGGCGCAGCGATCGCCGCACACATCTGGTCACTCACACACAGACGTACCTACCCCATGGGGCCAGAACTCGCTGTTCGCAAACACAGAACAAGCGCAGCGCAAGCCCAACCCGGCATTCGAATCGTGTCAAGTTGTGTGGGTGAACGTGATCCGCGAGGTACCTGAATCAAATCAGTAAGGATCAGTGCTGGTATCAACCTCGCGACTCGTGCTCACCTTTCAAGAAACAAATGGAATCATTGAACACCCCACGATACGCCCCAGTATCACAGGGGTTCCGCGTTTCGGACCTAAAACTCGTTGCGTCACACGGGCTCTGTTGCAAACAGCCGCACTCCCTTTCGCCCCTACCATCTCTCCATGCCTGCGGATGACCACATGTTCCGTGTTGTGAGCCCCTTCGAGCCCACCGGGGATCAGCCCGCGGCCATCGACGCCCTCGCCGGCGCGATCGAGCGCGGCTCGAAGCATCTCTGCCTCCTGGGAGCCACGGGAACCGGCAAGACCTTCACGATGGCGAACGTCATCGAGCGCATTCAAAAGCCAACGCTCATCCTCAGCCACAACAAAACCCTCGCCGCCCAGCTCTTCGAGGAGCTGCGAGGATTCTTCCCCCACAACTCCGTCAACTACTTCGTCAGCTACTACGACTACTACCAGCCCGAGGCGTACATCCCCGGACGCGACATCTACATCGAGAAGGACGCCAGCCGCAACGACGAGCTCGACCAGCTCCGCCTCGCCTCGACGAGCAACCTGCTCCGCCGGCGCGACTGTGTCGTCGTCGCCTCCGTCTCGTGCATCTTCGGCCTCGGCTCGCCCTCCGCCTACTCGGACAAGGTTCTGACCCTTACCCAGGGCGGCGAGCTTCACAGGCGAGACTTCTTCCTCGCCCTCAACGCCATGCAGTACAAGCGCGCCGACATCGAGTTCCAGCGCGGGACGTACAGAGCCCGGGGCGACGCGATCGAGGTCTGGCCCGCCTACGAGAAGTTCGCCGTCCGCATCGAGCTCTTTGGTGATGAGATCGACCGCCTCGAACTCATCAACCCAACTTCCGGCGAGCTGCTCGCCCAGGAACACCAGTTCTTCCTCTTCCCGGCGGTCCACTACGTCATGCCCGAGCAACAACTCCAGCAGGCGATGGCGGGCATCCGCGAAGAGCTCGACGCCCGGGTGCTCGCCCTCCGCTCCGAGGGCAAGCTCCTTGAAGCCCAGCGCCTGCTGGCGCGCACCAAGTATGACCTCGAGATGATGGAAGAGATCGGCTTCTGCTCCGGCATCGAGAACTATTCCCGCTACATGGACGGGCGCGCCCCGGGCGAACGCCCGTTCACCCTGCTCGATTATTTCGATTACGCCCCCGCCGCCGACGACCGCCCTGCCGACCAGCAGACGAACCAGAACCTTGACGCCGTCGGGCGCGACGTGGGCGAGGACGAGCGACGCTTCGGTGTCTCACGCACCAACCTGGGCGACTGGCTCGTCATCATCGACGAGTCGCACGTCACGATGCCGCAGGTCCGGGCCATGTTCAACGGCGACAAGGCCCGCAAGACCGTCCTCGTCGATCACGGCTTCCGACTGCCCAGCGCCATGGACAACCGCCCGCTCCGCTTAGAGGAGTTCGAGGCGATGATCCCGCGCGTGCTCTACGTCTCGGCGACCCCCGCCGCCTACGAGCTTGAGCGGTGCGAAGGCGAGGTCGTCGAGCAGGTCATCCGCCCCACGGGCCTGCTCGATCCTGAGGTCACGGTCCGCCCCGCCCGGGGCCAGGTCGCGGACCTGGTCGAGCGCTGCGCCCAGCGGGCCAGTGCGGGCGAGCGAACCATCGTCACCGCGCTGACCAAACGCCTCTGCGAAGACCTGACCGATTACCTCGCCCAACAGGGCCTGCGCGTCCGCTACCTGCACTCGGACATCGAGACCCTCGAGCGCGTCGAGATCCTGACGGACCTGCGCCGGGGCGAGTTCGACGTGCTCGTGGGTGTCAACCTGCTGCGCGAGGGACTCGACCTGCCCGAGGTCTCGCTGGTGTGCATCCTGGACGCTGATAAGGAGGGCTTCCTGCGCAGCGCGACGAGCCTGATCCAGCAGATGGGGCGCGCTGCGCGCAACGTCAACTCCAGCGTGATCCTGTACGCGGACAAGATCACCAAAGCGATGCGTGAGGCAATGGAAGAGACCGAACGCCGGCGCGACAAGCAGCTCGCCTACAACGAGGCTCACGGGATCACCCCCGAGACCATCCAGAAGGAGATCCGAACCGGGCTCGAGACCGAGCTCCAGGCCCGGCGCACCGCCCGCCAGGACGTCGAGACCACCGAGCCCAAGATCGACGCCCGCGAGCTGCTCGAAGCGCTCGAGGGCGAGATGCTCGAGGCGGCCCAGGCCCTGGAGTTCGAGCGGGCCGCGTCGCTGCGCGATCAGGCGGACAAGGTCCGCGACCTGATCGACGCGGGCGAGACGTTCGAGCCGGTCATGGTCCGGCGGGGCGATATCGAGAAGCTGCTGTCCGGCAAGCGTTCCTCCACCTCTCGCCGCCAGGGCGGGCGCCCCAGAAAGAGCGCCGCGCCCAAGCAGGGCAGGCGGTAGACGCACAGGCCCCACCCCCAGCCCGACCCCCATCCGCGTTCTAGACTCGCCCGATGACACAGCCCCCCCCGAGCTCGCCCGCCGGCATCGCCCCCGGCTTTCTCAAACGCCTCTCGTACTACCTCGTCGGCATCACCATCGGGCTCGTCATGCTCGGGCTCATGCACCAGGCGCGAAAGCGAGCCGCCGCCAGCGCCCCCACCAACGCCGCCCAGCCAATCGACGCCCCCCCCTCCGCCTCGCCCACCCGACCGTCCGACGAACAGGGCGGATAACCCGCGTACCATCACCGTTCACGGAGGACGGTCCATGGCGGGCAAGGCGAGCGAAACCTCGACAACCAAGAAAGAACCCGGGAAGAAGCCCGGGAAGAAACCCGGCGCAAGCACGCCCGGCGCGCGCGCCAACGGGCGCTCCGTCGAGCCCAAGCCCAAGCCCAAACGCAAGGCGCCCGCGAAGCCCGCCCCGCTCGAGCGCGCCATCCGCGTGCGCGGCGCCAAAGAGCACAACCTCAAGAACATCGACGTCGAGATCCCGCGCGACCGCCTCGTCGTCATGACGGGCCTCTCGGGCTCGGGCAAGAGCTCGCTCGCGTTCGACACGATCTTTGCCGAGGGACAGCGCAAGTACATGGAGTCGCTCTCGGCCTACGCCCGCCAGTTCCTCGACCAGCTCAAGAAGCCCGACGTCGAGGAGATCGAAGGCATCCCCCCCACCATCGCCATCGAGCAGCGCTCCAGCTCGCACAACCCGCGCTCGACCGTCGCCACCACGACCGAGATTTATGATTACCTCCGTCTGCTCTACACCCGGTGCGCCACGCCGCACTCCTGGGCCGCGACAAAGACGAAGAAGGACGGGACCGTGCTTGAGCGCTCCGGTCGCCTGATCGAGGCGACCAGCGCCACCCAGATCGTCGAGAGCGTGATGCGACTGGGTAGATCGGCTCCGGGTAGATCGGCTCTCCGAGCCGATACGCCAGGGCCCGCATCCCAACCCGACCAACCAAACGAACCGAAACGCAAGAAGAAAGACAAAGACACGATCGGCTCGGAGAGCCGATCTACGCAGAGGATCATGGTGCTGGCGCCTGTTGTCCGCGCCAAGAAGGGCTTCCACAAGGACGTTCTTGAAGAGCTCTTCGCCCAGGGCTGGGGGCGCGCCCGCGTCAACGGCGTCATCGTCGAACTCCGCGATGCGCTCAAGGAGGGCGGCGACAACCCGCTCGACCTGCACCGCTATAAGAAGCACACGATCGAGGCCGTCGTCGATCGGCTCGTCATCAAGCCCGAGGGGCGCCAGCGTCTGGCCGAGTCGATCGAGGCCGCCCTGCGCATGGCCGACGGGTCGGTCGTGGTCGCGGTAAACGACGCGGACGATCGCGACGCCTGGACCGACCACACCTACAGCGCCAAGTTCGCCGACCCGGACCACCCCGAGTGCGCCCTCGAAGAGCTCAGCCCCAGGCTGTTCTCCTTCAACTCACCCTTCGGCGCTTGCCCCACATGCCACGGCCTCGGCGCCATCCTCGAGTTCGACGAGGATCTTGTCGTCCCCGATCCCGAGCGCACGCTCGCCTCGGGCGGCATCGCCCCGTTCAAGAAGAACGGGCCGGGCGGCATGATCTATCCCAAGTACCTCCGGCGCTTCGGGCGCGCCTTCGGCGTCGCCATGTCCACACCCGTCGGCTCGCTCTCCGACGAGCTCTACACCATCCTTCTCCACGGCACGACGCCCGAACAGAAAAAGAAACACGGCGCATCCTGGGACGGCGTCCTGCCCATGCTCGCTCGCTGGTTCAAAAAAACCGAGAGCACATGGGCCAAGGACCACCTCCACCAGTTCCAGACCGAGCAGCTCTGCCCGAGCTGCATGGGCGACCGCCTGCGCATCGAGGCCCTGCACGTCCTGCTCATAAGCAAGCACAAGAGCGACACCGCCCGCGCCTTCTCGACCAATGTCATCGGGCGCAAAAAAACCGACGGCACGATCCTGAACATCTCCGAACTCTCCAGACTCAACATCACCGACGCCATCGCGTTCATTGATGGGCTCAAGCTCACCGAAGAACAAACGCAGATCGCCGAGCCGATCCTGCGCGAGGTCGGCAATCGGCTCCGCTTCCTCGCCTCCGTCGGGCTCGAATACCTCTCGCTCGACCGGCGCACCGCGACGCTCTCCGGGGGCGAAGCCCAGCGTATCCGCCTGGCAACCCAGGTCGGCTCGGGGCTCGTCGGCGCCTGCTACGTCCTCGACGAGCCCACCATCGGCCTCCACCAGCGCGACAACGCGCGCCTCATCGGCACCCTCCGCCACCTGACCGACATCGGCAACACCGTCATCGTCGTCGAGCACGACGAGGAGATGATCGGGGCCGCCGACCACATCGTCGACATCGGACCCGGCCCCGGTGTCCATGGCGGGCGCATCGTCGCCCAGGGCTCCATCACCGACATCCAAAGCGCACCCGACAGCCTGACTGGTGATTATCTCAGCGGGCGGCGCAAGCTCCATGTCCCGAAGAAACGCCGCCCGCTCACCGAGAAAAAAGCGATCTCCGTCAAGGGCGCCCGCGAGCACAACCTGAAAAATGTTAACGCCGCCTTCCCCCTCGGCGGGCTCGTCTGCGTCACGGGCGTCTCCGGCTCGGGCAAGAGCACCCTCGTCAACGACATCCTCCTCAAGGCCGTTCGCCAGAACCTGCTCGCCTCGCGCGACAAGCCCGGCGCCCACTCCCGCATCACCGGCCTCGCCCAGATCGATCGCGTGATCGAGGTCGATCAGTCCCCCATCGGGCGCACCCCACGCTCCACCCCCGCGACCTACACCAACGTCTTCGACGGGATTCGCCAGGTCTTCACCCAGACACGCGAATCCAAGATCCGCGGCTACAAACCCGGACGCTTCAGCTTCAACGTCTCCGCCAAGAACGGCGGCGGGCGCTGCGAGGCCTGCCAGGGGCAGGGCCTGAAAAAGATCGAGATGCACTTCCTGCCCGATGTCTACGTCGAGTGCGAGGTCTGCCGCGGCAAACGCTACAACCGCGAGACGCTCGAGATCGTCTACCGCGGCAAGACCATCGCCGACATCCTCGCCATGACCATCGAGGACGCCTGCGTCTTCTTCGAGAACCACCCCAAGATCCTCCGCTTCGTCCAATGCCTCCACGACGTCGGCCTCGATTACATCACGCTCGGTCAGCCCTCAACCACCCTCTCCGGCGGCGAGGCCCAGCGCGTCAAGCTCGCCACCGAGCTCGGCAAGGCCGTCAGGCACGACGGCACCCCCACCGGCGAACGCACCCTCTACATCCTCGACGAACCCACCACGGGCCTGCACTTCGAGGACATCCGCAAGCTCATGGAAGTGCTCAACAAACTCGCCGACGCGGGCGCGACGCTGGTCGTCATCGAGCACAACCTCGACGTGATCAAGGGCGCCGACTGGATTCTTGATCTTGGCCCCGAGGGCGGCGACGGCGGCGGCGAGATCATCGCGAAAGGGACGCCGGAGGATGTGGCGAAGGTGAAGGGGAGTCACACGGGGGGGTATCTGCGGGGGATGCTGTAGAGCATGAGCGATCCAACACGGAATACCTCGACCGCATCTCAGATCGGAGACGTGTTTGTGGGTCTCTCGTGTATCGTGTTCGGACTCGCAATTTTGGGCGGGCTCACGCTGCTCGGCCAACTCCAACCCAAAGATCCATGGCACGCAGCCGGCGTACTCGCTGGCGCCGTGCTCTATTCACTCGTCGGCGAGCTGTTCATTTTGGTCGGGCTTCAATCGCTTTTTGGACCGCAGGCGTGGGTTGAGCGGTTGCTCAGCCGATCGCTCGGAGGCGTGGTTCTGGCGATGGTGATTGTCGCTCTGATGCTGGTTGGATTGGCGGTTGTCATTCTCTGGTGATCATTCGGTGAGTTCTCGTACACTCCCCCTCATGCGACCCCTCCTCACCCTCTCCCTCGCCATCCTCGTCTGCCTCTCCACCGCCTGCGCCCCCGAGCGAAACCGCGTCGTTGTCCTTGGCATGATCCACTCGGGGCACACGACCAGCGAGGTCTACTCGCTCGACGTGCTCCGCGGGGCCATCCGCGAGATTGAGCCGGATTATGTGCTCACCGAGATCCCGCCGGACCGTTTTGCGGACGCGACGGCCCAGTTCCAGGCGAGCGGCGAGATCACCGAGGCCCGCGTCAAGCGCTTTCCGGAGTACGTCGATGTGCTCTTCCCGCTGACGCGCGAGATGGACTTCGAGATCATCGCGTGCGCCGGGTGGACGCAGGCGATGGCCGACGATCGGCGGGCCAAGCTCAAGCGGTGGGAGACAACCCGCGCCGACGAAACCAGCGAGGTCAACGAGGCGCAGGCGAACGCCGAGGCGGCCATGGCCCGCGAGGGCGACCCCGAAGACCCGCTGTTCATCCACACGCCCCGCTACGACGAGCTCGTGCGCCGGGCGCTCGAGCCGTACAACCGCCTCTTCAACGACGACCTCGGCGCCGGCGGCTGGGACACCATCAACCAAGCCCACTACGACCTCATCGCTGCGGCGCTCGACGAACACACAGGCGAGGGCGCGACCGTGCTCATCACCTTCGGCGCCTGGCACAAACACTGGTTTCTGGATCAGCTCCGCAAGCGCGATGACATCGAGATTGTGGATCCGAGGGTGTATTTCAGAGATTGAACTACTATCGGGTGCCACGACTCGCCGTCTTCGGCGCAGTCGTGATTGGAGTTTGGCCGCACGACTGCGCGGAGGACCGCGAGTCGTGCCACCCGTCGGCTCTACAGCCTCGCCCTCACCCGCTCATCCAGATCCCCAACAACCCGGCGCATTATCGAGAGATCCAGTTTCTCCGGGATCTGCTCGCTGTCGAGCTCGCGCACCAGCACCGCCAGCATGGCCTCGGCCACCTGGCTCGGCGGCACGCTCCCGCCCGAGATATGGTCGTGGTCGCTCCAGCTCAGCGTGGCCGTGTGCTCCGTCTCGACGCCCTCCGGCCAGGCGATGCGGGCGCCATACACCCATCCGGCGTCCGTCTCGGTCTCGCTGCCGAGCGTGATGCGTGCCACCTCGTCGTGTTGGGGTCGGTAGGATCCCATGCCGACAACTCTATCGGCGCCTTGACGCGTCCCGATCGCCATTTCTCCGCCCCATCGACGATACCCGAGGCCCACCCGCGTGACGTTCCTTCTCGAAACCATCAAGCTGGGCCTGGCCAACCTCCGCCTGCAGATGCTCCGCAGCATCCTCACGGCCCTGGGCATCATCTTCGGCGTCGCCGCCGTCATCACCATGGTTTCCATCGGCGAGGGCTCTACCGCCGAGGCCCTCGCCCAGATCGAACGCCTCGGCGCCAAAAACATCATCATCCGCTCCCAGAAGCCGCCCGAAAACCAGTCCCAGCAGAACGCCCAGCGCCGCTCGTTCGTCTCCAAGTTTGGCCTGACGCGCGAAGACGTCCGCAGCATCGAGCACACCTTCCCGGACGCCGAGGCGATCGTCCCGCTCAAAGAGGTCGGCGCCCAGGTCCTCCGAGGCGAGAAACGCCAGACCTAGCAGGGCATCGGCACCACCCCCGCGCTGCTCGACGCCGCCAAGCTCACCATCGCCCGCGGGCGCTACCTCACCGAGCAGGACATGGACGAGAGCGCTCTCGTCTGCGTCATCGGGCACGAGGTCGCCAAAGAAATGTTCCGCCTCGAAGACCCCATCGGCTCGACCATCCGCATCGACCAGACGCCCCTGCTCGTCGTCGGCGTGCTCGGTCCCGTCGGGCTCTCGGGCGGCGCCGGCGCCACCCGGGTCGGGCGCGACATCAACCTCGACATCCACATCCCCATCACCACCGCCCGCACCGTCTTCGGCGACACCGTCGTCCGGCGCACCAGCGGCTCGTTCCAGGCAAGCGAGGTCGAGATCTCCGAGGTCTACCTCGTCGCGCCCTCGCGCGACCGTGTCGTCTCCGACGCCGCCCGCCTGCGCCGCCTCATGTCATACCGGCACGACGGCATGGACGACCTGGGCATGATCGTCCCCTACGAGCTGCTCGAAACCGCGCGCAAAGAGGCCCTCACCGGGCAGTGGATCTCGGGCGCTATCGCCGCCATCTCACTGCTTGTCGGGGGCATCGGCATTATGAACATCATGCTGGCCTCCGTCACCGAGCGCACCCGAGAGATCGGCATCCGGCGCGCCCTCGGCGCCACCCGCAAGCACATCGTGTCTCAGTTCCTCGTCGAGACCGGCGTGCTCAGCTCGATCGGCGGGCTCATCGGCGTCGCCCTCGGCCTCGGGCTCAGCTTCGGGCTCAACGTCCTCGTCCCCTGGCTCCCCCGGGCGCCGATGATCGGCAAGTTCTTCCCCGCCGACGCCTCGCTGCCAACGCTCGTCTCGCCCTGGTCGGTGATCGTGGCGTTCCTCGTCGCCGCAGCGACGGGGCTTATCTTCGGCATCTACCCGGCGCGCAAAGCCGCCGCCCAGGATCCTATCGTGGCGCTCAGGCACGATTGATCGTCCGAACCGCGAGCGTGAGCTCGCGAGTGTGTGGCAATAAGAGCGCGAGCTCACGCTCGCGGCTCAGCCGGAACTCGACCGCCCTACCCCCCGAGCAACTCGTTGATCTCATCATCAACAGGGTTGGTCGCGCGCTGGTCGGCCGGGCCTTTGCCGCGTTTGGTGCCGACGCCGGTCTTGGCCTCGTCGCCCTCGTCGGCCTGATCCTCGGCCTCCTCGGCCAGGTTCTGCTTGGCGACCTCCGCCTCCAGCTTGGCCAGATCCTCCTCCGCGTGCGCCTTGCCCTCCTGCGCGAGACGGGCCTTGAGCGATTCGATCCGGGGCTTGTCCGGGCCAAGCAGAATGCTCGCCTGGCGCCCCATCCACCGCGGCGCCATCTCCACCTTCGCGATGTCGCTCAGATCCTCGCAGATCTGCGCCAGGCGCTCGAGCCCGAGCTGCTTGTGCGCCATCTCTCGCCCGCGGAAGCGCTGCGTGAGCTGCACCTTGTGCCCCGCCATCAAGAACCGGCGCGCCTGGTCCACACGGATGCCCACGTCGTGCGGGTCGATCTTGATCGACCGCCCCAGGCGGATCTCTTTCAGCTCCGCCTGCTTCCGCGACGCCCGCGTCTTCTGCTCTTTCTTGGACAGGTCGTACTTGTACTTCCCGTAGTCCATGATCTTGCAGACCGGAGGACGCGCATCGGCGACCACCTCGACCAGATCAAGCCCCGCCTCCTGCGCCCGGCGGATCGCCTCGTGCGTCTCGACCAGGCCGGCCTGCTCGTCGTTCTCGTCGATCAGGCGGATCGGCGAGATCCGGATCATGTGGTTGACGCGGGTGCGCCGGACTGGCCCCTGGGGACGAAAAAACCTTCTGCGTGCGATGGTGTCAGCTCCTGATCCTGATGGATGTGTGCCAGTGCGCCGCAGGCCTCACGTCGAGGATCCGGGCGTCTGATCGAACTTGAGTTGTGGTCAGGGTCATGAGGCCGAGCGATCGCCGTCGGCGCCTGCTGCGCCTCGGGACCGCTCCGGGTTGTGCGTTCGATTGAACCGCATCGAGCCTCCGACCGACCAGACCCCGGAACACCCCGGCGCCTGTCGAACTCTATTCAACCGCACCAGATCCCCCAAGGCAAGCCCCCCGCCCAAGGACTCCCGCCCCCCGCCTGCCCGCCCCGCCTGCTACCTGAGTATCAGCGTCACAATATTCCAGATCAGGCTCGCCGCCAGCGCCGCCAGCAGCACCAAAAACAGAGGGCTCAGCAGAATATCCGAGATCGACCGCTCCCCGCCCGAGCTCGCGTCCGTCGGGATCTCTCCCACACCCCCGGCGCCCGCCTCCGCCGCCGCCAGCGACGCCAGATCCGCCTCCGGCATCACCTCCGTGTGCGCGATCGGGGGCAGCTCCCCCTTCTTGATCGCCCGCAGGTCCACCAGCAGGTCCGTACACCCCCGGTACCGCTTGCGGGCGCTCCGCGCCATCATCATCTCGATGACCTCGCTGATCCCGGCGCTGAGCTTCGGGTTCACATGGTCCGGAGCCGCCAGCTCGCCCTTGAGGTGCTTGTGCATCACCGCCGACGGGTTCTTCCCCTCGTACGGCACCGACCCGGTCACCATGTGGTACAGCGTCGCCCCGAGCGAGTAAATATCCGCCGGCGGCCCGATGTCCACCTCGCCCCGGATCTGCTCCGGGCTGATGTAGTAGGGCGTCCCGAACGCCTTGCCCTTCTCCGCCTCGGCCGCCTCCTTGTCCGAGACCGCACGCGCCAGACCCATGTCCGCCAGCTTCACCACGCCCTCGCGCGAGATCATGATGTTCTTCGGCTTCACGTCGCGGTGGATCAGCCCCTTGGCGTGCGCGTGCTCGAGCGCCTCGGCCACCTGGATCACGATGTCGATCGCCTCCGCCTCGGGGTACCGCTTGTGCTCCTGAATATCATCGTGCACCGTCCGCCCGGCGACATACTCCATCACCAGAAAGTACGTCTCGCCCGTGCTGTCCACATCAAACGCCTGCACGATGTTCGGGTGGTTCAGCTGCGCCGCCGCCCGCCCCTCCGCGTAGAACCGCTCGATAAACTGCACGTTCTGCGAGTACTTCTTGGGCAGAACCTTGATCGCGACCTCGCGGTTCAGGCGCAGCTGCTTGGCCTTGTAGACCTTCGCCATCGCCCCCGCGCCCAGCTCGCCGAGGATCTTGTACCCCGGGATCTTCTGCCCCTCGCGCTCAGCCTCAAGGATCTCACGCAGCCTCGCAAGCTGGCGGTTGGTCACATACTCGCGCGCCACAAGCAGGTGCATCAGCGACTGGTTCGACTCGTCCTCCTCCTCGCCCGAGCGACGGATCTCGAGGCAGTGCTTGACCTCTTCCTGCGTCGCCAGCCCCTGCTCAATGACCAGACGCCCCACCAGCGTGTCGATGTTCGTCCCGCCCTTGGTCGCGTCCTGGAGGCGCTTCTCCGTCTCCTCAACGCTCACCGGCCCCTCCGGGGGCGCGCTGGCGCCATCGGCCCCCTGATCCTGGGGAACGATCGGGGTGGTCTTGCTCGGGTCGTTCTCGCGTGCGTCTTCGCTCATCGCGCTCTGAATAAAGGTACGAGTCTCCGGGCAAGCTAGATCCGCCCCGCCCCCCTGTCAAACCGATTCACACTCCACCGCCCCCCATGTCACCCCCGTCCGCTCGCCCCTGGACCGAGAACCCTCCCTAAGCACACTCGATCCACTCCCAAACCTGGATACCCTTTCGGTTCGCCCCGAGCTGGCCGGGGCGCCGAGGCCCGAGATGCTCGTCACCCAAAGCAGACCGCGTACGCTCAAGTGGTTCCACGCCGGGCCACTGCTCTACGGCGACTGGGGCACCAGCCGCCTCTACGTCCTGGGTCTCGCCTTCTTTTACACCTCCGCCGAGACCCCCTTCTATCTCCTCGCCATCGCCCTGCTCATGGGAGCCGTCGCCTGGGCCTACACCATCGTCTGCCGCTCCTTTCCCGATGGCGGGGGCGTCTACACCGCAGCGCGCCAGCTCAGCCCCACCTTCGCCGTCATCGGAGCCACGCTCCTGCTCTGCGGCTACCTCATCACCGTCGCCATCTCCGTCGTCGAAGCCCTCCACTACTTCGGCGTCAAAGACGGCCCACTCCTTGTCCTCTTCGCCATTCTCATCATCACCTTCGTCGGGGGCGTCAACTGGCTCGGCGCCAAAAGCGCCGGAACCTTCGCCCTCATCATCGCCTTCGCCGCCCTCGCTATCTCCGGCATCATGGCCCTCATGTCCCTCCCCTACCTCCCCGAGGGCTTCTCCAAAATCCACTTCGACTTCGACCGCTCCTTCTGGTCACACTGGACCGACTTCACACATATCGTCCTCGCCCTGGCCGGCGTCGAGGCCGTCGCCAACATGACCGGACTCATGAAGCAGCCCGTCGATCGTGAGGCCAAACGCACCATCTGGCCCGTGTTCATCGAGGTCGTGGGCCTGAACATGATCTTCGGCGTCGTCATGGTCGCCATGTTCCTCACCATCCCCGCCATCAAGGAAGCCGCCGCCCCCCTCGCCTCCGCGACCGACCTCACGCCCGAAGCCGCGAGCATCTCCAACGAGATCAAGAACACCGCGATGGAGCTCATCGCCCGGACCGCCGGCGAGAGAGCCCTGGGCGAAATGGGTGGGATCATCTTCGGCAAGACCGCCGCCATTGTCTTCGGGCTGCTCCTGCTCAGCGCCACCAACACCGCCGTCATGGCCATGGTCTCTGTCCTGTTCGCCATGGCCCAGGACCGCGAGCTGCCCCGCCCGCTCACCAAGCTCAACTACTCGGGCGTCCCCTGGATCGCCCTCGTTGTCTCGGTCGTGCTTTCCATCGCCATCGTCCTTATCGAACGAAGGCCCGAGAAGCTCGCCGAGCTGTACATCATCGGTGTCTGCGGCGCCATCACCTCCACCGTCATGTCCTGCGCCCTCAACCGGAAGCTCGACATCGGGCGCAAGTCCCGCATCGCCATGTGGGCCTTGGGCCTGTTCCTGCTCGCCATCACGCTGACCATTGTTGTAACGCGCCCCAACGCGACCATCTTCGCCGGCGGCGTGGTCGGCGCCGTGCTCGCGTTCCGCGCCAGCCGGCGCTTTATCACCGCGGGCGCCCCCGAGCCCATTCCCGAGCCCATCCAGGGCTGGCTGGGCGAGGTCAAGGAGATGGCCCCGCTCGCGATCGACCCGAACAAGCCCAAGATCATGCTGGCCGCTCGTGGTCGGTATCAGTCCGAGTTCGCCGTGGACCTTGCGCGTCGGCGCAAGGCGACCCTTTTCGCCATCTATGTGCGCACGCTGCGCCTGATGGACATCCAGCCCGGCAAGGCGCCACGCATCGAGGACGACCCGGACGCCCAGAAAGCGCTCGGCACGACCGCGCTCATCGCTAAATCCGCCGGCGTGCCCTTCGTCCCGATCTACGTCACCAGCGCCGATATCGTCGGCGAGATCCTCGACTACACCGTCACCTACGGGTGCGACACGCTCATCATGGGCAAGTCGCGGCGCTCGCTCTTCGCCCGCAAGCTTGAGGGCGATGTCGTCGTCCAGGTCGCCGAATCTCTCCCCGACGAGGTCGCGCTCATCACCCGCTCAAGCACCACCCCCCACCTGGGCAAGACCTTCGAAGTACCCACCCAACAGACCGAGTCCACGCCCGAACCAGGCCCCAGCGCCCAGAGCGGACCAGAACTCGGCCAGAGCGAGAACGGATCGACCGAAGACGACTAAGCTCTGCCAATGGATGGACCCACGCTCACCGACGCGGAGGCGTCAACTGTGTCAGACCCCGCTCTCGATGCGCTCACCAAGCCCCAGCGCAGCGCCGTCACACACACCGAAGGCCCCCTGCTCGTCCTCGCTGGGCCGGGCTCGGGCAAGACGCGCGTCATCACGATGCGCATCGCCCATCTGATCTCGATGGGCGTCCCCCCGTGGTCCATCCTTGCGCTAACGTTCACGAATAAAGCCGCCGCCGAGATGCGCTCCCGCGTCCTCAAGCAGATCCTCGGCGCCGACGTCTCCGACGAGGAGGCCCGCGCCGACCGGCGAACTCGCGGGCTGACCGTCACGACGTTCCACTCGCTGTGCGCCCGCCTGCTGCGCCGGTTCGCCGAGCAGGCCCAGATCCCCGGGCTCAAGCCCGACTACACGATCTACGACAGCGCCGACCAAGCTTCGGCGATGAAAAAAGTCCTCAAAGAGATGGATCTCTCGACGAGCAACTGGCCCCCGCGCTCCGTCCTGGCGGCCATCTCCAACGCCAAAAATGATCTCATCGACGCCGAGGCCTTCGCCGCCCGGGCGACGGACTATTACGCGACCCAGCTCGCCACAATCTACACCCGCTACAGCGCCGCCCTCCGCCTGGCGGGCGCGATCGACTTCGACGACCTGCTCCTGCACACCGCCCACATCCTTGAAAAACACGAGCCCATCCGCGCCGAGCTGCAGCACCGCTGGCAGTACCTGCTCATCGACGAGTACCAGGACACCAACGCCGCGCAGTTCAAGATCGCGTCGCTGCTCGCCGGCGATGGACCGACCCTGCCGGGCATGGAAGGGGACAGACTCGGCCCCAACATCTGCGTCGTGGGCGATCCGGACCAATCCATCTACGCCTGGCGCGGCGCCGACATCTCCAACATCCTTGACTTTGAAGAGCAGTACCCGGGCGCCGAGGTCATCACCCTCGGCGAGAACTTCCGCTCCACCGGCGCCATCATCTCCATCGCCGACACCCTCATCCGCAACAACTCCCGGCGCAAGCACAAAGACCTCTTCACCAGTGCTGACCCAGGCGAGCCCGCCCGCGTCGTCACCTGCCGCGACGAACGCCACGAGGCCGAGATGGTCGCCGACTTCTTCAGCCTGCTCGGCGAGGAAGACGACATGGCCTGGAAGGACATGGCCGTCTTCTACCGCACCAACGCCCTCTCGCGCGTGCTCGAAGAGGCGCTCCGCCAGGCCTCGATCCCCTACGTCATCGCCCGCGGCACCGCCTTCTACCAGCGCGAAGAAGTGAAAACAGCCCTCGCCTATCTCCGCGTCGTCGCCAACCAGGGCGACGATGTCTCGCTGGCGCGCATCATCAACACCCCCGCCCGTGGCATCGGCAAGACCTCGCTCGACACTGTCACGTCCGCCGCCGCGCGCGCGGGCATCCCCGTCTGGGACGGGCTCGCCCGCGCCGATGAGCTGACGGGCCTGACCGATCGCTCGCGCAAAGCCATCGGCGCGTTTGTCAGCACCATCAACGCCTGGACCGGCGCCGGCTCGTTCATGGGCGCCGCCGTCGCGTCGTCGCTGCACGAGCTCGTCGAGCGCGTCATCAAAGAGTCCGGGCTCGAGGCCTACTACAAGAAAAAATCCATGACAAGCGGCCTCGAATCCGACGCCGAGCGACTGGAAAACCTCGACGAGCTCGTCAGCTCCGCCCGCGCGTTCGAGAACGAGTACGACCCGACCGATGATCCCGCCGAGTTCCCAGGCGCCGAGGCGATGCAGGCGGGGCGCGACGCTCCCGATCCCCCGCTGCTCGTAATGCTCCGGGCGTACCTCGAATCCGTCTCGCTCGTCGCCGATGCGGACCAGATCGACCCGGCCAAGGGCAGCGTCACGCTGATGACCCTCCACGCCGCCAAGGGCCTCGAGTTCCCGGCGGTCGCGATGATCGCGCTCGAAGAGGGCGCCCTGCCCCACTCACGCGCCTTCGATTCCGACGACGACCTCGAAGAAGAGCGCCGCCTCTGCTTCGTCGGCGTGACGCGCGCCATGCGTCACCTGCACATCACCTGCGCCAAGTACCGCACCATCCGTGGCGTGACGGACCGCATGATCCCCTCGCGCTTCCTCGACGAGCTCGGGCGCGAGCACGTCGCCCGCTCTGACCAGTCCGACGAGATCGAACGGGGCGAGTCGAGCTATGACACCGGCGCCATGATGATGGGCGATCTGGACAAAATCCGCGAGCAGCGGGCCGTGATCAGCGCCGCCTCCGACCGCTACAAGGCCGAGTTCCCCCCCGGGTGCATCGTGAGTCACCCCCAGTTCGGCGAGGGCAAAGTCCTCAGCATCACCGGGGGGCAGAACGCCCGCGCCCGGGTCAACTTCCGTCACGTCGGTGAGAAAACGCTCGTCCTCGAGTACGCCCGCCTCCGGCGCGTCTAACGCCTCCCGTGGTACGGGCGTCTCGCCCGTACGCATCCCCTCCTGCTCGTGCAAAGCGGATCGCTGAGCGATTCAAGCCGCGCGCCGAACCTCACCCGCCTCACCCTCACCGCGCGAAACCCCCGTCGCCCTCCCGCACTCCGGGCAGATCATCACGCCCCCATCGAGCGAGTACGCGCACCCGATGCACCGCCCCGCGCGCCGGCGCGACACCGTCCGCATGAACCCGAACACCAGCACCGTCCCGCTCCCCGGGATCCCGAGCACCAGCGTGTTGAACGCCAGCCCCGACGCCATTGGCGTCACCGGCACACCAAAGTCCCCGAACGTCGCCAGCCCCTCGGTGTACACGCGCCACCCGCCCGCCGCCTTGATCTCGCTCAGCTCGGCGGTCTTGAGGCAGAGCCTGGGCCAGCCGAACGCGTGCTCGCGGATCTCATCGGTCGAGACCATGATCCCCGCCGCGTGCATCCGCGAGATCTTCCTCGACCAGTCCTCCATCCACGCCGGGCCGACCTGCTCGGGCCTCGGGTAGATCGGCACGGGCTGCCCATCGACGCTCTTGTACACGCGGCTGCGCCCGAGCATAAACCGCACCGAGCTGCGCCCGGGCGAACGCTCCTGAATCCAGATCCCCAGGC
Organism: Planctomycetota bacterium; assembly: GCA_024276195.1. GTDB lineage: Bacteria > Planctomycetota > Phycisphaerae > Phycisphaerales > UBA1924 > JAJRXR01. The sequence continues at coordinate 49,722 of JAJRXR010000054.1, read as the reverse complement.
GCTGCGGGTCATACTTCGGCCCGATGACCTCGACGCGGTCCCCGCCGAGCATGTCCGGACGAACTGCCAGCACCATCGCCAGCCCGACAGCCCCGGCGCTCCCCACCAGCGCGTGCACAACGACCAGACGCACAAAGGCGCGTGCCCCCGCCCCCGAGATCAGCCGTCGAGTGCTCACAAACTGTGCATCGGCGCCTCGCGAGCCCCGCTTTGGGAGCGCCCCGCAGCGCCCCTGTCCGCCCCGATTTTCCCGGACCCGCCCGTCTCAGGCCGGGCGGATGCCCCGGGCGAGCTGCTGCACCCGGTCGGACTCCTGGCGCTTGATCGAGTCGAGCACGAGGCGGGGGATGCGCCACTCGTTCTGGTCCGCCGTCACGTTTGAGCAGTGCTCGCTCAGACACCGGTACACAAACTTGAACGCGTCGCGCGGCTGACGCATCTGCTCGAGCGCGTCCACCACGTCCTGGCGCGTCACATCCTCTGCGAACAGGTCCAGCAGCGTCACCGTCTCCGCCCCCTCAGCCCGGCACGCCGCCACCCGCGCGTTGCACAGGTCGTACAGCATCGGCCCCGTCCACGTCAGCCGCTCGACCAGGTTCTGCTTGTCCAGTCGCGCCTCCTGAAAGAACGAGCTCGACTCCTTGAACAGCGCGTGGCGCAGCTCCACCGGCAGCAGCATCTTCAGCCCCATCCCCTCGAGCTGCAAAAACTTGTTATTCAGAATCGGCCAGATGATCGAGCGCATCCGCTCGCTGTCGCCCCGAACCAGCGTCGGCTCGTCCACCCGGTCGATCACGATCAGCATCCCCGCAAACCCGAACTGCTCGCTCACCCGGCGCAGGCGCGCCAGCATCGCGTACCGCTGCTCGTCCGATCCACCCAGCGGCAGCGCCCTCGCACGACGCATCACGGGATCGATCTTCCGCAGCGCCGCGCTGTACGCCGACGCCTCCCGCGGCAGCATCCGAAGCTGCTTGTGCAGGCGCGCCCCGAGGCGTCCGAGCACAAACCGATCCCACAAGAACCACTTCCCAACGACCACCGCGTACAGCAGCGCCGCGACCCCCGCGCCGATCAGCACGCTCTGGTGCTGCATCGCGCCCGCCGGGGGCGCCAGCAGCCACCACGCCCCGAGCGCCACCGGGATCGTCCACCCCACCCCCATCAGCCCAAGCCAGACCCGGTTGCTCGTCGGCGCCCGCAGGCGCAAGAGCCTTCGTAATCGCCCCGTGCGCTCGCCCCGCAGGTCGCTCTGGTCATACACCGCCGTCAGCAGCATCAGATCACGCTTGAGCGCCGGGCTCATCCGGCGCGCCCGCCTGATCGCGTCCTCGCCCAGGTTCGCCGGGGGCGGGTCGCGCCCGTCGCGCAGCAGCGCGTTGACCACCCGCCCCACCCCGATCGAGAGCACCGCGTCGATGTGGTCCACCAGACGGAGCCGCTCGAGCGTCTTGCCCGGGTCCTTGCCCTTGCCCCCCGCGCTGGCCCGGTCGTGCAACTGATCCAGAAACGTGTTCAGATCGTCGTACGGCAAGAGCAGAATCTTCGCATCGGGCTTCGCCCGGTTGTGCGCCCCGATCCGGTCGGCAATCTGCATCCGAATCGCCGTCTTGCCCGACCCCTTCTCCCCGAACACGATCGACGTCGAGGGCCTCGTCAGCTCGCCCAGGATCTTCTCGAAGTCCGAGTGCGCGCTCATCGCGCGCTCAGGCGCCCCCGCCTCATCGCCCAGGATCCCCATGCGCGCAAACACCGCGTCGTGGCGCGCCTCCTCGCCCCGGAACGGGTTCTCGCTGATCGACCAGTGCTCAAAGAACTGAGAGAGATTCATCGCGAGCCCCCCGCAGGTATCAGTGGTCCACCCGCGTGCCGAGCTTCGGCGCGATCTCCGCCACCATCCGGTTGAGCGTTGACTGGTCCTTCGCCTCCGCGTTGAGGCGCAGCAGCGGCTCCGTATTGCTCTTGCGGATGTTGCACCACCACCCCTCGCTCTCGAAGCAATCCACCGTCACCCCGTCGAGCTCGTCGATCTCGCCCCGATCCCCATACTCCTCGAGGATCAGCTCCATCGCCTCGTCCTTCTCCTCGTTCTCGAAGTTGATCTCTCCGGACTGCTTGTACCGCGCGATCGGGCGGATCATGTTGCTCAGCTTCCGCTTCTTCTCCGCCATCAGGCTCAGCACCGTCGCCATCGCGATCGCGCCCGAGTCCGTCCCGAAGTTATCCGCAAAGTAGAAATGCCCGCTCAGCTCCCCGCCGAACACGCAGTCCTCCTCGCTCATCACCTGCTTCATGAACACGTGCCCCACGCGCGAGCGGATCGCAGTCCCCCCCGCCTTCTCGATCTCCTCGGCGACCGCCTTGGTCGATCGCAGGTCGTACACGACCGACGCCCCCGGATTTTTGCTCAAAAAGTACTGCGCCAGCAGCCCCGTCAGCGCGTCGCACCCGATGATCTTGCCCTTCTCATCCACAGCCACGCACCGGTCCGCATCCCCGTCGAAGCACACCCCCAGGTCCGCGCCCTCGCTCACCACCGCCTTGCACAGATCCTCGACGTTCGACGCCACCAGCGGGTTCGGCTCGTGAACGAACACCCCCTTGGTGTTCTCGTAGTTCATCTCGACGATCTCGAGCCCCTCGATCGCGGAGCCGTTTTCGCCGAAAATCTTGGGGCACATCGTCCCCGCCATCCCGTTGCTCGCGTCCACCACAACCTTGATCTTCCTGCCACGCATATCCAGGAACGCGCGCACATGCTCGGTGTACGCGTCCCACAGATCTCGCTTATCAACGAACGTGCCCTCTTGCGGCTGCTTGTTCGTGTCGCTCATCGCCGCGTACTTGCGCACATCCGCAAGCCCCGTCGTCTCCCCCACAGGCTTGGCGTGACGCTTGGACGTCTTGAACCCGTTGTACTGAGGCGGGTTGTGGCTCGCCGTCACCATCACCCCGCCAGCGCAGTCCAGATGGTTGATCGCGAAGTACACGAACGACGTATCCACCAGCCCCACGTCGATCACGCTCGCCCCGCCCGCGCGGATCCCCCGGATCAGCTCGGCGCTGAGCTTCGGGCTGCTCTTGCGCATGTCACGCCCGACCACCAGGTTCCGCATCATCGGCGTCGTCTCGCCCGCCTCGGCCGCGTCCTGCAACAGATACCGCGCGGCTCCCGAGCCGATCTGAAACGCCATGGTGTCCGTCAGCAAATCGGGGTAGGTCCCCCGCACGTCGTAGGCCTTGAAGACGCGCCCAAGCATACCGATCTCCGGTCTTTGTTAGGTTATCACCCTGTTTCGTGCCGAATCACAGGGTAGCCGTCGCGCCGTCAAAAGTCCGCATCATCCCACGCCTCCTGCTCAACCTCCGGCAACATCCTCACCTCCACCCCCGCCGGCATCGACGCCAGAAACATCCGCCCGTACCCCTTCGTCACCACCCGCGGGTCCAGCACCACCACCCGCCCCCGGTCCGTCCGCGACCGGATCAGCCGCCCGAACCCCTGCTTGAACCGGATCACCGCCCGGGGCAGCGAGTCCTCCCGGAACGGATCACCCCCACGATCCCGGATCCGCTCAAGCCTCGCCTCCGTCAGCGGGCGCCCGGGCGGGTCGAACGGCAGCCTCGTGATGATCACGTTCCGAAGCGTCTCGCCCCGCACATCCACCCCCTGCCAGAAGCTCGCCGCCCCCAGCAGCACCCCGTTGGTCGTCCCCCGGAACGCCTCAAGAATCTGACCCCGCGACCCGTTGCGCCCCTGCACAAACATCGGCATCCCCAGCGATTCCAGCGGCCCGCGCAGCGCGTCGGCGGTCTTGCCGAGCTGGCTGAAGCTCGTAAACAGCACAAACGCCCCGCCATCGGTCGCTGCAAGATGATCCAGAATCCGCGCCGTCAGCTCCCGTGTAAACGTGTCCTTTCCACCTCCCGTGGCACGGGCGTCCCGCCCGTGATTCCCCTGCACGGGCGACCACACCGGGCTCGGCATCGACCGATCCACAAACACCTCCACCTGAGTCGCATAATCAAACGGGCTCCCCAGCTGCAGCGTCTGCGCCCCCTCGCACCCAAGTCGTTCGAGCATGTGCGCAAACGCCGCCTCGCCCCGCTCGCTCGGCTCGTCCTCCCGGATCGTCCGGGTCGCCAGCGTCGCGCTCGTCAGGATCACCGAGTGCTCCGCGTCAAACAAACGCTCTTTGAGCAGCGGCGCCACCTCGATCGGCGAGCACGCAAATCGCACACGCCGCCGCCCCCGCTCGCGCCCCCCACTCCCCCCGCCCCCTCCGCTCGCCTCGACCCAGTAGCAGAACCCGGGCGCCGACTGATCGATCAGCGACTCGCACACGTCCGCGATCTCTTTCGCCCGGATCTGGTACGCGTTGAGCTCGAACCGGTCCGCGTCCGTCCGGGCCAGGTCCTTGAGCGCTCGCAAACGCACCGCCAGGTCGTTCATCGCGGGCGTGAGCGGGTTCTCGATGATCCCGGGCATGCGGATCCGCCCGCCGGGCGCCCGGTCTGAGTCGAGCACCCGTTCCAGATCCTCAAAGAACGCCCGGGCCGCCCGTTCGCTGGCCCGAACGAGCCTGACCGCCCGCTCGATCGGCTCGATGTCCGCCTCGGCCAGCTCGAGCTGGCTCAGGTACCCCCGCCCCGTCCGCTCGTGGTACAGCGCCGAGAGCAAGTGGCTGACCTTCCCCTCCGTCAGCGACAGCCCGAAGTGTTCCGACGCCACATCCTCGACGTTGTGCGCCTCATCGAGAATCACATGGTCGTACTTGGGCAAGAACCCCGAATCACGCGCGCGCAGCGCCAGGTCGCTGAAAAACAGCGCATGGTTGCAGATCAGCAGGTTCGCGCTCTCCATCTCGCGCCGGGCGTTCTGATAGAAGCACTCGCTGTTGTGCGGGCACTTGCGCCCCATACAGTTGCCCGAGTCCGACTGCGCCCGGTCCCACACGCCCGGGCGCTCGAGCGTCGGCAGGGTCGCGAGCGTGCCGTCCTTCGTGGCGTACGCCCAGTCCTCGATGACGTGTAGCGACCGCCTGGCGCCCGCGTCGGCAAACAGTTTGCTCTGTCGCGCGCTCGCCAGCTTCAGGCGCCGGATGCTGACATAGTTCCCGCGCCCCTTCACCAGCACCGCCCGCAGCGCCGGCTTCTCCTTCTCCTCTCCCTCCCGTGGCACGGGCGTCCCGCCCGTCTCTTCTTTCTCTCCTCCTCCCCCCCCCAGCGCCGCCTCAATCAACGGCACATCCTTCTCAACCAGTTGTTCCTGCAATGAGATCGTGTTGGTCGCGATCACCACCCGCTCGCCCCGCTCGATGCAGCGCATGGCCGCCGGGATCAGGTAGGCGAAGCTCTTGCCTACCCCCGTCCCCGCCTCGACAAGCAGGTGAGACTTGGCTTCGAGGGCCTTCTCAACCGCGACCGCCATCTCGATCTGCTCGGGGCGGGGCTCGTAGGCGTCGCCGAGGGCGCTAGCGATTGGACCGTCGTCCGCGAGCAGACCCCTCACCTGGATGTCATCGGAGTTGGGCACGATGGATGGTACAATCGGTAGAGATGTCGGACATGCGCCTCATTGCGGGAGTTGTTCTCACGAAGGAACACCGCGCCATACTTTCCCGAGATCGCTGGTACGGCGGTTATGAACCGCCGTATTCGTTCGAGATCTACGCCTCTGGGGACATGTTCTTCACCTACTGGCAGACCGAAGCCGGCGAGATGATCTACGTGGAATGGGTCAACGATTCCCTCAGGGCGGCACTACATGAGCAGTTTGATCTGCTTGGCATTCAGCCCTGGGACTGGACCTGGACCGACGAGCCCGACTGGAACACCCTTTACGAATCAGGCTTTCCCTAACGGCGCCCGCTTCGCCTCCCCATCCCGCCTCGGATAACTCTTCGGCGTTGCACGCAGCTTCTCGAGCACCACGATCCGCCCCGTGCCCGTCTGCACAGTCCCGGCGTGGGCCAGATGCAGCAGGTGCAGCGCCCCCCTCGCCTCCTCCAACTCCTCTGCCGCCTTCTCGCCCTTGATGAGCGCGATCAGCCCGCCGACGCGCGCCAAGCCCGCCGTCAGCTCGCTCAGCGTCGCCACCCGACCCACCGCGCGCGCTGCAACCAGGTCGTACGCATCGCGATGCCCGCCGACGCGCCCCGTAGCGGTCCGCTCGCCCCGGTCCTGCCCGGCAACCTCGGCCCGGGCGCACACGACCTCTACATTCGTCAGCCCCATCTCCCGGGTGACATGCTCAAGAAAGGCGCACTTCTTGGCCGTCGCGTCGAGCAGCGTCACGCTCACGTCCGGGCGGACGATCGCCAGCGGGATCCCGGGCAGCCCCCCGCCCGTGCCGACGTCGATGATCCGAACCGAGGCGCCCCCCTCACCCTCGGGCGCCTTGATCTCCGCCAGCACGCCCAGCAGCGTCAGCGAATCGAGAATATGGCGTGACCACGCCTCATCCGGGTCTCGGATCGCCGTCAGGTTGAAGGCTTTATTCGCTTCGAGCAGCATCCCCAGGTACCGCCCGAGGCGCCCGGTCTCGTCGGGCGTCAGCGAGACGCCCGCCTCCTCGCAGGCGCCCTTGAAACCATCTGGAGGGACCGAGGGGCCAGCATCGAGATAGCTGGGACGCTCAGCGGGAGACGGCTCGCCCTGAGAATCCGACGGGCCTACCGAACTTGCCTGAGCCGAGTGGTGTTCGTTCATCATCATCAGGGTATTCAAACGATTGACGGAAAGGCGGCCTGGGCCTGTGGAGCGCCACATTCACCACCAGCCCCACCATCATCCACGACGCGAGCATGCTCGACCCCCCGTAGCTCACAAACGGCAGCGTGATCCCGATGATCGGGACCACCCCCAGGTTCATCCCGATGTTGATCACCATCTGGGCCGCGATAAACGCGGGTAGGCCCACCGCGATGAGCCTGCCCATCGGTTCCTTGCACGAGCCGGCAACCAACAAACACCCCCCGATCCAGACCAGGAACAGCCCGATCACCCCCGCCCCGCCCCAGAACCCGAAGCGCGTCACAATGACCGCGAAAACCATGTCGTTGTGTCGCTCGGGCAGGCTGTTGTAATGCACGAGCGCGCGGGCTGCGGGCGCTGGCGTGCCCGTCGCCTGCCCGGCGCCGATGAGGCGTTGGGCGGTGAACGCCTGGTAGTTGATGTCGTGGGCCGTGGCCTCGTCGCCCTCGATGGCCTTGATGAGGCCGACGATGCGAGTTTTCTGGTGGGGCTTGAGGAACGGGTACGCCGCGGGCGCCGCCAGCGCCGCGCACAGCACGATGATGCTCAGGTGCCGCAGCCTCGCGCCCGCTGCGATGAGCATCGCGAACAGCGCCGGAACGTACAGCGACGCCGTGCCCAGGTCCGGCTGCAAGGTAATCAGCGCCACGGGCGCCGCCGCGATGAGCCCGGGCACGATCAAGCCCGTGAACGTCCGGTGCTTGGTCCGGTACCGCAGGTACTGCGCCACCACGAGCACGAACGCGAGCTTGGCGAACTCCGAGGGTTGGAAGCTCGCCGGGCCAAGATCGTACCAGCTCCGCGCCCCGGACCGCACCGGCGCGATCGACTCGGGCAGCACCGGGATCAGCAGCAACACCAACGCCAGCAGCAACCCCGCGATGATGGGCCACGCGATGAGCGCCAGGATTCGGTAATGCGGCAGCGCGATCAGCGTCGCCGCGAGCATCCCGATGATGGCGAATACCACCTGCTTCCACGCCGTCGGCGCCAGATCGCCCGCGCTCACCGGGTGCAGCGTCTCGGCGATATCGATCGCGTACACCCCCACCAGCGACAACCCCACCGACGCAATAACCGTCAGCCACGACGCGTTGATCAGGCGCAGCGACGAGCGCACATCGCCTCGCTCGCCAGCGCTCGGGCCGCGGATCATGCGCCCGAGCAGCCCCGACCGTCCCGCGCGGGCGCTCATGACCCGTCCCCGACCGGCGCTGCGACCTCGGGCAGATACCCCTCGAGCACCATCGCCCGGATGATCTGGTTCACGATCGGCCCCGACACCCGCCCGCCCGAGCCGGCGTACTCCATCACCACCGCGATCGCGTACCGCGGCGCCTCGCCCTCGGGCGCGACGAGCACCACGAACCACGAGTGGTCGCCCTCGCGCTCGACCGTGCTGGGCAATGGCCCGTCGCCGTCCGGGTCGTAGCTCAGGTCGGGCGCCGTCGCCGTGCCCGTCTTCCCCCAGACATCCACGCCGGGCACATCAAAGATCGGCACGCCGGTCACCCCGTCGTACCGGATCGCGTGCCCCGTGCCGTCGCTGTCATTGACCGAGCCGCGCAGCCCCGCGAGCGCCTGGCGGCGCGCCTCGCGCCCGATCAGCACCGGCGACAGCTCACGAACAGGCGTCCCCTTGGTCAGGTGCGCCGCCAGGCGCTCGCCCCCGCGCGCAAGCGTTGCGAACGCGTCGGCCGCGTGCAGGGGTGTCCACGCCACCGGCCCCTGCCCGATCCCCATCAAGATCGTGTCCCACACCTGGAGCCCGGCGCCCGAGTTGTCCCCATCAAACGCCCCGATCGCCCCGGGAAACTCCGCCCCGACGCCCAGGGCAAAGCCCTCGCCCAGCCCGTAGTCGCGGTAGGCCTTGGCGATGCCCCGGGCGCCCAGGCGCCGACCCGATTCATAGAAGAAAATATTGCACGAGTGCTTCACCGCCTCCGCCCCGGTCAGCGCCAGCCCATCGGGCGAGTGCGTCAGCCCGTACTGCTTGTAAATCCAGCACCGGAACGATGTCGGGTTGTTTGGCAGCAGATGCCCGTTGCAGACGATCCCGACGCTCGGGTCCAGCACGCCCGCCTCCGCTGCGGCGCCCAGAATCAGCGGCTTGACGATCGACCCGGGCGGGTAGGGCTTGGCGATGGCCCGGTTGGTGTACGGCGCGTCGATCGCCAGCGCCCGCTCGTACGCCGCCTCCGAGGCGTAGCCCTGCTCGCGCCAGTCCGCCCCGCGCGGGACGCCCGGCGTCGAGACCAGCGCCAGAATCTCGCCCGTCTGCACGTCCAGCACGACCGCCGCCCCGTTGAGCGGCGTCCCGAGGGCCACCTTGTCGTTGTTGTGCCAGTTCTGGACGATCGCCAGCCCGAGGCGCGGGTCCATCAGCGCTCGGATCCGCGCCTGGAGCATGATGTCGATGGTCAGCTCGACATCCAACCCGGGCGCCGGCTCGCGCAGATCAACCTCACCGGTCAGCAGGTTCTCGCTCCGGGCGCCGCGGATCCCGCGGAGCGTGTCCTCATAGAAATACTCCAGCCCGGCGCTGCCCACCGAATCACCCTCGCGGTAGGCGCCGAGATCAAACCCGCGCGCGTCCGTCGCGCGCGCCGCCAGAGCCGCGTCCTGCTCGATCGCACGCTCCCGGCGTTTGATGTCCTCCGCGTACACACGCCCGCGCATTCGCCCAAGCAGGTGCCACGCCACGCCCTCCGAGCGGATGCTCGCGAACCCCTCCCGGCGCAGCGGCCCCGGCAGGCGCGACAGATCCACGTCGATCGCCACCACGTCCCACGGGTACGCCCGGCGCGTGGTGTTCCGGATCTCGAGCCCGGGCATCAGGTCCAGACGCTGGGCCGACGCCGCGTCGCCGCTGCGCAGCGTCGATTGCTGGCCCACCAGACGCTCGAGCTCGAACCCGACCTCGTCGTCCACACCCTCGATGAGCACATGCGCCATCTTCTGCTCGGCGATGAGCTGGTTCGCCCGCGCGTACAGGCGGCGCAGGTCCTGCTCGTCCGTGTCCAGCCCCCGGGCCGCCCGCTCAGCCTTGAGCGACTCGACCCGGGACGCCGCGATGCTCGCGTGCATCGACTCGATCCGGTCCACAATCGTCCGCGCCCGGGCCACGAGCAGACCGGGCTCGATCCCGGTCGCCTCGCTCAGGCGCACCCACATCTCGTCGATGTGCCGGTCGAGCCTCTCTCGGTAAATCTTCACGAGCCCCGCCCGCTCGTCCTCGCTCAGCCCCGCCCAGGCCTCGCGATGCGCCGCCCGGGCCAGACGGCGCGATTCGCCCTCGGCCCACTGACCCGTCATCACCCGGTAGTCCACCGCGACGTCGTAGCTGGCCCGGTCCTGCGCCAGCACCCGCCCCGTGCGGTCAAAGATCCGCCCGCGGTACGTCGGCGTCCAGGCGCGCCGGATCAGGCGCGCCTCGGCCTCCGCCCGCAGCTCCTCGCCCCGCACCAACGTCAGCAGCGCCAGCTTGCCCGTCAGCGCGAGCGAGACACCGACCATCGCCGCCATCAGCAGCGCCAGTCGCCTGTGGAACATGCTCGGGATCAATCGGGACAGGTCCATCTTCGCCCGGCAGCGCGCCCTCGCGTGCATGGCTCACGCAGGAGGCAGAGGCGCCGATCTCGCCGGCGGGGTCCGTCCCGGGGCGTCAGAGCCATCAGCAGCCATGATCCACAATCATACGCGATACCGCGACCCGGGCGCACCCCGCCCGCCTGCGGGCGCTACGCCTCGCTCTTGTCCCGCGTGATCTGGGCGTAGGCGTTGTGCGAGTGGATCGACTCGAAGTTCTCCGAGTTGATCTGGTACCACGTGATCCGGTCCTGGGCGTCGAGCGCCATGGCCAGATCCCGGACGATGTCCTCGACAAACTTCGGGTTATCGAAGGCCTTCTCGGTGACAAACTTCTCGTCGGGACGCTTGAGCACCGCGTACACCGGGTGGCTCGCCGCCGCCTCGAGCAGCTCGACGAGCTCCTCGATCCACATGGCCCCGTCCGTCCGCACCCGCGCCTCCACCCGGCAACGCTGGTTGTGCGCCCCGTACTCGCTGATCTCCTTCGAGCACGGGCACAGGCTCGTCGCGGGAGCCGACACGCCCATCACGAAGTCATCCTCCGCGTTGCTCGTGCACTCGAACGTCACCTCGTAGTTCATCAGCCCGGGCATCCCCGTGACGGGCGCCTTCTTCTCGATGAAGTATGTGAACGTCGCCTCGAAGTGCGCCTCCTCCGCCTCCAGACGATCCCGGATCTCGCGCGCGATCTCCGGGATCTGCTCGGGCGTGATCGGAGAGCACTTGCGCTCGTTGAGCACCTCCAGGAACCGGCTCATGTGCGTGCCCTTCTGCGTGTGCGACAGCGACACATACATGTTGATCGTCGCCGTCGTCTGCTGCGTCCCGCCCGAGGGCGTGCGCAGACACATCGGGTACACCACGTCCTTGACACCCACACGCTCGATCGCAACCTGGCGGCTGTCAGAAGACGCCTGCACGTCGGGCATCGGTCGCGTCTCGCTCATGTCGTCCTTCTCCTGGCCCGGGCCTTTGACCATCGCGGCGTGCAACACACCAACGCCCGATTCGCCGGGCGCTATCCACACCCCGGCGCCGTTTGTCCCCGGAATACCAGACTTTAGGCGCTCGACGTGTTCCGCCCCGTCGCGCGTTCCGCCCCGTCGAGCATCGACCCGACCCACCCCAGCCCGATCGGCGCCCCCAGCGTCGCACCCACCAGCACATCCAGCGATTGCAGACGCACAGGTCCCGGAATCGCGTCCGACACCACCGCCGCACGCAGCGCATCGCCCCCGGGCCAGAACATCCCGAGCACCGGCGCCAGCACCGCGACCAACAACACGCCCACGATCGTCGCCAGCGGCGGCACATCCCCGCCCACAAACGAGCCGCACCAGATCCCCACCGATCCCGCCCCGATCCCCGCGAGGAACCCCGCGAACACCAGCTGCCCGCTCAGCGGCTCGCGCGCCACGAACCACGCGATCACCACCGTCGCCCCGATCGCGCCGCCCATCGCCGCCAGCCCCGCGCCCGTCTTGAACGTCTTGCGAAGCTGCTCACCCACCGGTGCGCACAGCGGGTCGCCCTCGATCGTCGCGCCAACGCGCACAATCGCCAGCACCATCGCCAGCCCGACGACCAGCATCAGCACGCCCTCGATCGCCAGGGCGATCAGCAACCCCGCGCCGTCGTGCGAGCGGGCCAGAATGCTGATCGGAGCCGTGTACCACGCCGCCCATGCCAATGTCAGGCCCGCGATCGTCAGCCCCACCCGCGCCCCGAGCGCCCGCGACGCCGGCAGAGCCGCGACGAGCGCCAGCCCAACAATCCCCAGCGCGACCGCCGCGCCCAGCGCTGGCGTGGTGTTGACCAGCAGCGTGACATCCTCGCTCCCGTCGCTCGCGCGGAGCAGCCCGACGAGGCGGCTGGCCGCAGGCCCGAGCACAAACAAAGCCAGCAACGGCGTCGCCCAACGAAGAATCGCTTTGGTCATACTCAGATCATCGGGGCGCCGAGGCCCGAGGGCAAGCCGGGGATTCGTGCGTTCGCCCGCCGGGCGCCCCGGCGCGGTAGCATCCAGCCTCATCGTCCGCACAGACCGGGGAGACCAGCCATGGGCGAGCACGCATCCGAAACCACCCCCGAGCCGGTCGCGCGTGAGGCGCGAGTCCTCCTGGGCGACCTGACCAGCGGGCTGCTCTGGCCCTCGCTGCTCCGGGCCGCCCCGCTCTCGCTGCGCACCGGGCGCCTCATGCTCGCCCTGGGCGCCTGGATCCTCATCCTGCTGTTGGGCAATCTCAACACCTTCTGGTCCGACAAACCCGCCTTCATCGACGCCTTCTTCGAGCTGGCCCAACGCTCGCTCGGGCGCCTCGGCGCCAGCGTCTTCTCGCTCGACGCTGCGGGCTTTGTCGCCAGCGCCATCGAGCTCGGCAGCATCCCCCGCGTCCTCGTCGAGCAGTACCCCGTCTCGACGTTTGTGCTGGGCATCCCGATCATCGCGGTCTGGGTGCGCGTGGGCGGCGCCATCTCGCGCTCCGCCGCCGAGGAGTTCAGCCTCGGGCGCGTGCTGCCCTGGAACGACGCGATGCGGTTCTCGCTGCGTACATGGCCCGCACTGCTGGGCGCGGTGCTGGCGCCGCTGGCCGTCGTCGCGGCCCTCGCGCTCCTGCTCGCCATCGGCGGCTTCTTCTTCGCCATCCCGGCGGTCCACCTGCTGCCGAGCCTTATCTACCCGGTCTTCCTGCTCCTCGGCGCTGTCTCGGTCATCATCTCGATCCTCTGGATCATCGGGCACCCGATGCTGGTCCCGGGCGTCGCCTGCGAGGGAGCCGACGCGCTCGACTCCATCCAGCGCACCTTCGCCTACGTCCTGACACGCCCAGCCCGGTTCGTGCTCTACAGCGCGATCCTGATCATCCAGGGCGCCATCGTCTACGGGCTCGCCGCCGGGTTCATCGGGGGCGTCACCAGCTTCACCGCCTCCTCCGCCGGCGCTTTCATCTCCGACACACCGCGCGAAATCCTGAGCCCCATCGCCCCGGGCGAGTCCGTCTCGATCCAACTCGACCCGACCCCATCGCCCCAGATCACCCTCGCCTCCTTCGCCCAGGACGGCGCCGACGCCGAAGCGCCCGAAGCCGAAGCGCCCGAAGCCGCGGACACCAAACCGTCTGGCCCGATCATCACCCACGGGTGGTCACGCCGCATCGTCTCGTTCTGGACCGGAGCGCTCGAGCTGTTGCTCGGCGCCCTGCTCACGAGCTTCTACTTCACCGCCTCGACCCTGCTCTACCTGCTCATGCGCCGCATCTGCGACGGGCAGGACACCGCCGAACTCTGGACGCCAGCGCCGGATCAGACTTGAGGCGACGAGCCGGGTCTGAGCAACCGCTCGACCTCGGGTGTCATCAACAAATGCTCCTGCATCAGCGGGTCCGCCAGATCATCGAGCGCGATCGCATCCTCGATGGTGAACCGCCCGACGCGCGTACGCACGAGCCCCGCGAGCATCCCGCCGACGCCCAGCGTCGCGCCCAGGTCGCGCGCCAGCGACCGGATGTACACGCCCTTGCCGCAGCGCACGCGCAGCGTCACGCGCGGGTACTCGTACGATTCAACCGCGATCTCGTGGATCTCAACGGTCCGCGCTTCGGGCACGGGCTTCTCGCCCGCGCGCGCCAGGTGGTAGGCCCGCCTGCCGCCGATCTTGACGGCCGAGTGCGCCGGCGGGCGCTGCTCGATCTTTCCTACAAACCCCTCGCACGCGCGCACCAGCTCGTCCATCGTCGGCGCCTACGCGCCCAGCGCCGGGATCGCCTCGCTCTCGAGGTCGTCCGTGGGCGATGTCACGCCCAGGTCAACCTGGGCCAGGTATCCCTTCTCGCCCGCCATCACCTCGTCGCAGAGCTTGGTCGCCTTGCCGACGAGGATCACGAGCACGCCCGTGGCGAGCGGATCGAGCGTGCCGCCGTGCCCGACCTTGACACGCTTGGGCGCGCCCCCGGCCCGCAGACGCGCCTTGACGACCGTGCACACGCCCGTCGAGGTGCGCCTGTACGCCTTGTTGATCACGAGCAGGCCGGTCGGGCTCGGGCCATTGCTCTGGTTCGGGTCGGTCATCGCTCGCGCCCCAGGATCTCGAGATTTTCCAGGCGCCCGCCCGCGTAGTTGATCCCGCGAACCCGATCCAGAACCGCCCAGCCCGCGCCCATCAGCTCAACGCCCGTCCCTGCGGGGGCGATCAGCACGCCCCCCGGGTTGGCCCGGGTCCACGCGGGGATCCCCCCGGGCTCGAGGCGCTGCGAGCGCCCGCGCGTCGCGAAGATCAGGCTGTCCTCGTGATAGCCGACGCTCGCGATCGGCGCCTCGGCGAATCCTTGCTCCTTGACCGCCTCGACGAGGCGCTCGGTGATCCACAGCCTGCTGGCGCGCGGCAGCGCCACGCCCAGAAACACCAGCGCAAACACCGCCGCCGCGAGCACCCCCATCGCCTGCGCCTTGAGCACAAACCCATCATCGACCGCGCCGACGCTCTTCCAGATCAGCCCCGCGCAGATCCCCCCGCCGAGCACCGCAGCGCCCAGCGCGATCCACCCGCCCCCGAGCAACGAGACCGCGACCGGCGCCCCCACGCAGATCGCCAGCCCGATCACCGCCCAGACCCGCAGCCCCAGGCGCAGCCGCTGGATCGAGGCGCTGTCCATCGCGCCCCGGGCCGCGTCGATCACCGCTGCGGCGCTCATCAGCGCCAGCGCCGGGTAGATCGGCAGCGTGTAGTGAGGCAGCTTCGTCGAGATCAGCTCAAACACAATCCAGCTCGGCACGACCCACGCCAGCAGCAGCACCTCCGAATCTCGCCCGACCACGCGCCCGCGCCACCGCGCCGGGAGCTGGCGCACCCGCGCCAGGCGCCCGCCGTCGCCCTCGGGCAGGCGCACCGCGAGGCGCCACGTGCGCACAAACGCGACCAGTGTCAGCATCGACCCGGGCCAGAACAACGCCGCGAGCAAGACAACGTGGTACCCCGGTGGCCCCCAGTGCCCCTCTTTGGGCGCCGCCGATCGACCGAGCGTCTCATCAAACGCGACCGCGCCGAGCGTCTCCCACCCGACGCGCTGCCCGACAGCCATCACCCACGGCGCCACAACCACGCTCAGCACCACGATCCCGAGCACCGGCTTTGTGCGCGCCAGCCAGCGCCCCCGACCCGAGATCAGGCACAGCCCCAGCACGCTCAGCCCGACGACCATCGGCGTCAGCGGCCCCTTGACAAGCACGCCGGCGGCGATCGCCAGCCACAGCCCGAGCGCCGGCGCCCACGCCGGTGCTCGCTCGCGCCGGACCCAGATGGATGTCAGCGCCCACATCGCCAGCGTCGTCATCGCCAGCAGCGCCAGGTCTGAGCGCGCCTGGTTCGCCTCCCAGACCACGATCGGGCAGACCGCCAGCAGCGCCGCGCCCAAGAGCGCCGCCCGGGGATCGACGAGCAAGAGCCCGAGGCGCCACGTCGCGAGGCACGCGATGACTGCCCCGATCAGCGACGGCACGCGGTACATCCAGATCGCGTCGCGCAGGGGATCGCCCCGGGTAAAAACGTACGCCGACGCGCCCTGGAGCCAGTAAATCATCGGCGGCTTCTTCAGACGCGGGCGGTCCTGCACCATCGGCACAACCACCCCCCCCGCGTGCGCTCCGCCCAGGACATGCCCGCTGTCCGTGCGCACGATCGGCGCGGTGTCGCGCTCGCCCTCGGGCAGGGCGAGCGACTCGAACATCTGACGGCTCGCCTGCGCAAACCGGGCCTCGTCGCGGTCCACCACCGGGATGCTCGCCAGCCCGGGCAGGTACACTGCCAGGCACAGAACCAGCAGCAGCGCCCCGGCGGGCGCCCCGCGACACCAGCGCTCCCCCTTCGCCCCGCGCACCGGACCAAGCCCGGACCACCGGCCCTGACCCCCCGACCCGCTCATGCCCGATCCCGCATCGTCATCACGGATCGACTCTACCCCCCGCCCAAGCAGGGCGCCCTGGTGGGGCGTCGCCTTCATCGCGCTCGGCGTCGGCGTCTTTGTCTGGGACGGACCCATCAGCGACGCGGCCCGCTCAATCAACCTTGGCGGCGACCTCCGGCGTGAGCTCGAGGCCTTCCAGCAGTACGGGCAGGGCGGGGCCATCCTCCTTGTCATCCTGCTGATCTGGACGCTCGACCCGCCCAGGCGACGGCGCCTGCTCGACTACGCCCTGGCCCTGGGCGCGACCGCTCTGGTTGTCATGCCGATGAAGCTGCTCATCGGACGCCCCAGACCCAAGTTCGACGACCCGGGCGAAATCCTCGGCCCCCTGGGCGTGTATCCCATCAACGACGAGGTCGGGCTCCGCCATGCCTGGGAGGTCGGCTCGGGGATTTCGAGCGATCTCTGGTCGATGCCGTCGAGTCACACGGCGTACGCCGTGGTGATGAGTGTGTTTCTCAGCGTTCTGTACCCGAAGATCCGCCCGATCGCGGTGGGTCTGGCGTTGCTGGTCGGGGGGTGCCGCGTGTTGTTCGGGGCGCACTACCCGTCGGACGTGCTCATCGGGGGCGGGGTCGGGCTGCTCGTTGCGTCCTGGGTCGTCCGATCATCGAGGGGCGTGCGCCTGCTGGACTGGCTCTGGGTCCGCCTGATCGACAAGAACGCGGAGCCGGCCTGGGCGGGCGATGATCCATGAGCCATCTTGGATCATCCTGAGCACGGATGCGGGGCTAAACTCCCGCCCTTGCCGGAGAGGTGGCTGAGCGGCTGAAGGCGCACGATTGGAATTCGTGTGGGGGTTTACGCCCCTCGGGGGTTCGAATCCCCCCCTCTCCGCTTTCTGACGACGTATGCCGGCGGATGTCCACTGACACTGGGCGCATCCGCCGTGTTTCTTGGGGATTTCCGCGATTCCGCGGAGTCTCCGGCATCAGAGTTGAACCGCGATTCGCGCCGAGACTGGCCCGAAATGGGCGAGTGTCTCTCGTGGCATTTTGAGCAGAGTAGCGGGCGAGCTCGATGGGTAGCAAGATAACAGCAAGGCTCGCAGCCCCGCCGTTGCCACAGCACTCAATCGGATGTCACCGCCTCGGTCGATTGCCACTCGCTCCCAGCACCTCCTTTGGGGTGGGCCAAGAGTTTGTGCGCTGCCCTAGGCGGCATCTAGGCGGCATTCCGAGACCCGAATGACCGGATAGGCCAGCTGCGGATCACCCCGGACGCACCGCCGATGCAGCCTGATTCTCGGCTCAACACCTCCTCTGTGTCGGTAGTTCACGCGCTCCAGAGCCGATCCGCCCCGTTCCGCTTCTACAGGCGTCAATGTACCATGGGCCGAATGTGGGCGGAATCGATTGTGCCACATGCGCACGCGCGGGTGCTGCTTCGATGGATTTGGCGGTTCTTCCTGCAGCACGCGTCTGACCGAGGCCCGGCTGATCACGACGCCGGCGCGCAGGAGGCGCCTGGCGATCGTCCTCGTGCCAAACTCGGGCTCCGGGAATACCTCCCGGATCTCGTGCACCAAGCGCCGGACCCCATCGTGCAAGCGGTTCCACGGCGGGGCGCCGAGCAGACGCTCGGATCGGAGCTTGTCCTCGATCGCCTTCTCCCAGTTCCGGATCGTGTTGGGATGCACGACGAATCGGGCGCCGGCTTCTTTTGCCGACCAGCCGCGGAGCGTCATCACCGCCAAGATCTGCGCCCGCTCGGCGGGCGAGTAGTGCGGCCGCTGATGGGCCGGCTTGCGACGGCGTTGAGCTTGGAAGATCGAGAGCTCTCGCTCGAGCAGCGAGGCATCGTGGTAGATGGCGTCCCGCTGGGCCAGCAGCCGGATCAGCGGCGAGGCGTGCTCGAGCATCCGGCTCCGTGCCGTTGTCGCTGCGCACATGAACAGGGTCGCGACGCCATCCGCCACCGCCCACACCGACCGCTCTGGGGTCATGACGATGTCCTCCCTGGACAGATGTCCGGTCATCGCAGGTCGGACATCGATAACCACTTTGCCCTACGCACTTTATTGCGATTCGATGCCGCGTGTCTCTGGACACATCGGACACCGGGAATGGGGCGTACAAACTCCTGGCCCACCCCAGAGAGGGGGAGATCGGAGGGCGCCCGGGCCGATCCGCTGACAGACCCCCACTACCGCGAATGACGAACGCCGCCCGGCGGCGGCGTGAGAGACTGTTCGACATATCTGGGATCGCCCACCGCTCCTTCCGCGAGATCGCGGGCAGAGCCAACGCGTCCAGGTACGACTCCGTCCTGGCCCGGTGCCTGCCCGGGGGCGCGACGGCCAGCCAAACGCTCCGCCGCCAGGACGCCGTCGGCGCCGTGATGGGGTGCATCGCCGGGATGCCGCCCGAGTACCGCGAGCTGGTCGTGCGCGTCCACCTCCGGGGCGAGCCCATCGCGAAGATCGCGAGCGAGATGGGCAAGACCGACGACGCGGTCCGCCGGATGGTTGGCCGCGCGATCGAGGATCTCAGCGCCCGCGTCGGGCGCGCCTCGCGCTACCTCAGCGAAGCCCCGTAAAAACCGAATCTTCCACGTGGGGCGCCGATGAACCCATCGGCGTATCCTGCCCCCCCCACCCCCCCACCACCCCACCACCCGCCCCGCCCGCCTTTGGGCCGCGGGCTCCACCCGGAGCAGGCATGACGCTGACCCTCGTGATCCTTCTGGCAGGCGCCCTCGTGGCGTTGTACCTCGCGACCGACAAACGCCACAAACGCCTGCGCCGACGCCTCGCCCGGAGCGAGCGCCGCGAGATGGAGCTGCTCCACGCGATCAAGCCGCTGTACGTCGCCAGCGCCCAGCGCCGCCTCGCTGAGCGAAACACCGAGCCGCGCATGCCCGTCGAGTTCCGCTCGCAGTTCGGCGAGGACATCCTCCTCGATGCGCTCTTTGATGGTCAGCCCGAGGGCTTTTTCATCGAGGTCGGCGCCTACGACGGCTCCACCTTCGCCGTCACCTACGCCCTCGAATCCCAGGGCTGGTCGGGCCTGCTCATCGAGCCCGTCCCCTCTCTACACGCCAAGGCCCAGGCCTGCAGACCCGGCTCGCGCGTCGTCAACTTCGCCCTCTCGCGCAAGGGCTCCACCGGCGTCGCCAGGTTCACCCACATCCTCGGCGACGGCTCCGACGGGTACGACGCATCGAGCTATCTCGAAGACCCCGGCGCCCGAGGCTTCTCCAAACGCCCCCCCAAGACCAACGTCGAACACGTCGAGGTCCCCATCACCACCATGGACGACCTCCTGGCCGAGCACACCGGGAACATCGATGTTGTCGTCATCGACGTCGAGGGCGGCGAGCTGGCATTGCTTGATGGCTTCGACCTCGAACGCTTCAAACCCCGCGCCATCCTCATCGAAGACCATACCCTGGGCTCGAACACCGACATCCTCAACCACCTCACCGCCCGCGCCTACGTCCACGTCTGCTGGCTCTCCTACAACCGCCTCCTGATCCACAAGGACGACACCGACCTCATCGCCCGAGCCCACCAGATCAGCCAGCACACCGCCACCCCGACCACCGCCGGCTAGCTGAATCCGGTGGGGCAGGCGTCCCGCCTGTCTCAAACTCCCGGTGGCACGGGCTTCCAGCCCGTCTTCCCATCGCCCCGCCATACAATCCCGTCGTATGCCCGAGGCCCACGCCGTCGTCATCACGCACACCCCCGAGCGCCTCAGGCGCACGTTCCTGGCGCTCTCCTGCCAGACCCGCGCTCCGGATTCGGTCACGCTCAGCTGCGACAGCGACGACCCCGACATCGAGCGCGAGGCGAGCGCCGCGTGCGACGAGTTCGCCCTGCCGATCCGTCTGGTCATGCGACCGAGCCAGAGGCGCTCCCGCTCGGGCCAAGCCCGCAACAACGCCGTCCGTGCGCTGCTCGACCGCGCCCCGGGCGACGACGCGCGCCTCATATTTCTCGACGGCGACTGCGTCCCCGCGCCCGACCTCGTCGCCCGACACCTGTCGATGGGCACGGGGCGCGCCCTCGTCCACGCCGGACGCATCAACCTCACCGAGCAACAGACCCTCGCCTTCGACGAGAGCGCCCTCCGCGCCGGGCGCTACCCGGTCGCCCCGGCGCCCGACCAGCTCGCCTCGATCAACCGCCGGCACGCGCGCTACCGGCGCCACGCCCTGCTCCGACGCGTGGGCCTCATGAAGCTCCACAAGCCCAAGCTCGTCAGCGCCAACTTCAGCGTCCGCTTGCGTGACTTCGTCACCGTCAACGGCTTCGACGAGTCCTTCGAGGGCTGGGGCCAGGAGGACGACGACCTCGGACGCCGCCTCTACATGGTCGGCGTCAGACCCGTCGTTGCTGTGCGCACCATCCTCGCCTTCCATCAGCACCACGACACCCGCGCCCCGAACGCCTGGAACGCCTCACCCAACGCCGCCCGTCTGGAAGAGCCCTGCACCTTGCGCGCCATCCTGGGTCTGGACCACCCCGCCGCCCAGCCCGAGCCGCGCGTCATCGACCTCGCCCCCACGCCCCCCGTTCCAGATCAACACCCGGTGACCGCGTGAAGGGCGTCGTCCTCGCCGGCGGGCGCGCCCAGCGCCTCCGCGCCCTCACGCACGGCGCCAACAAGCACCTGCTGCCCATCGGCGGGCGTCCCATGATCGACCACCCGATCAGCACGCTCATCGACGCCGGGATCACCGACATCCTCGTCGTCACCGCCGGCGCCCACGCCGACGCCATGCGCGATTACCTCCGCGCAACCCCCCTCGCCCAGCGTGCTGCGCTCTCCCTCGCTGAGCAGGCGAATCCCGCCGGCATCGCCGACGCCCTCGCGTGCGCCGAGTCCTTCGCCGCGGGCGGTCCGCTGTGTGTCATCCTGGGCGACAACCTCCTCGAGCGTTCGATCCTCCCGATCGCCGACCGCTTCCGCGCCGACCCGACCGGCGCCGCGATCCTGCTCACCGAGACCGACGAGCCCGAGCGCTTCGCCGTCACCCGCTTTCGCGGCGACGATCCCGCCGGCGCACTCACCGACATCATCGAAAAACCAACCAACCCGCCCAGCCGCATGTGCGTCATCGGCGTCTACTTCTACGACAACCAGGTCTTCGACATCTGCCACGATCTTCGCCCGTCTGGTCGGGGCGAACTCGAGATCACCGGCGTCAACCGCGAGTACCTCCGCCGGGGGAGCCTGCGCCACGAGCTGCTCGAAGGCTGGTGGATCGACGCGGGCACACCCGAGAGCCTCGAACAAGCCCACCGCCTCCTCACGGGCGCGGATCGCCGCCCATGAGCGACGCAACCCACACCTGGCTTGTCACCGGCGGGGCCGGCTTCATCGCCTCCAACCTCATCCGCCACATACTCGCGACCCGCCCGGACGTGAGCGTCATCAACCTCGACGCGCTGACCTACGCCGGCAACCCCGACAACATCGCTGGCCTCGCCGCCAACCCACGCTACCAGTTCGTCCACGCCGACATCCGCGACGCGCAGGCGGTCCACCCGCACATGGAACGCGCCAGCGTCGTGCTGCACCTCGCCGCCGAGAGCTGCGTGGACCGCTCCATCGCCGACCCGCAGCCCTTCATCAGCACCAACATCCTCGGCACGCAGATCCTGCTCGACCTCGCCCGCCTCTGCCCGGGCCAGCGCCGCTTCGTCTATGTCTCCACCGACGAGGTCTACGGCCATCTCCCCCTCGACCGCCCCGAGCTGAGCTTCGCCGAGACCGACCCCCTCCGCCCGCGTTCGCCCTACGCCGCGAGCAAGGCGAGCGCCGACCTGCTCGCCCAAGCCTCGCACGAAACCTTCGGGCAAGACGTCGTCATCGCCCGGTGCGCCAACAACCTCGGCCCGCGCCAGCACCCCGAAAAACTCATCCCCCGCTTTATCGCCAATCTTCTTCGGAACAAGCCCGTCCCCCTCTACGGCGACGGCCTCCACGTCCGCGACTGGATCCACGTTGACGACACCTGCTCCGCCCTGCTCGCCCTGATCGACCGCGCCCCCCCGGGCGGGGTCTACAACGTCTCGGCCTCCAACGAAATCTCCAACCTGGACCTGACGCACGCGCTGCTGCAAGCTCTGGGCAAGGGCGAATCACTCATCGAGCACGTCGCCGAGCGCCCGGGGCACGACCGGCGCTACGCCGTCAACGCGAGCAAGCTCCGCCGCGAGTGCGCCTGGGAGCCGACGCGCTCGGACTGGCCCGGCGCCCTCGAGCATACCGTTGAGTGGTACCTCGCCAACCCCGGCTGGCTCGAGCGCGCCGCCGCCCCGTCTTAGGGCGCGTAAGCGCTCCCCTCGGGCGCGATCCGAAATCCCTCGCGGATGTAGGCGCCGACCGCCGCACCGGTGTACCCCTCGTCCCAGCGCAGGCGTGACTGGCTCCGGGCGGCGCTCAACAACGCCTCGACCGTTCCCCCCCCGCCCAGGCTCGCGTTGTATGTCGCCAGGCTCCGCCCGGGCTCGACGTACGTGGGCACAGCGCCGAGCGCGTCCGCCTCCCCGCTCCAGCGCGACCAGGCGCGCAGCCCGACCCGCTCGCCATCGATCAGCATGAGCCCGCCCGGTGCGGCGCTGTAGACGTTGGCGCTGAACACGACCTGCCCGCGAGCCCCGCTGCCCAGCTCGATCAACGCCGAGTCTTCAACACCTGCGCCCACAAGCTGGTTCGCCTCGACCCGGTGCCCGAGCGCCACCCCCCCGGGTCGGGGCGGGGTGATCCGCACCCCGACCCCGAAGGAGTACACAACGTTCCGCCGGACAAGCACGCTCTGGACCCCAACGCCCGGGGGCGCCGGCTGTGCGATTCCCACCGCCGCGCCCAGGCTCAGGGCGACGCCGCCCGTGCGCACAAGCGTGTTGCCCTCGATCACAGCGCCGCGCTGGCCGATGTTCGAAACCACAATCCCCTCGTCGCAGTCGAGCACAACATTCCTGCGGACTTCGCCCGTGATGCCGCGTGTGTGCGTCAGCGGGTCATACGCCCCGCCGCCGAGCGTCACCGCCCGGGGGCAGCGCACAAACACGTTGCCCTCGATCACCCCGCCGCTCGCCAGCAGCACCCCATCGCCCGGCGAACGCGCAATCAGGTTCCCCCGGATCATTACGCCCGAGTTGTCAGACCCGACATGGATCTGGCGGCGCAGCGGGTCCGCGGGCGCCGACCCGCCGTCAAACACACACCCCTCGATCAGCAGCCCGTCCACCCCCCACGCGTACAGCCCCTGCGAGTGCCCGAACCGCGCCCCGATATCAACAACCACCGACCGGCGCACGCGCACATCGCGCAAGCGCCCGCCCCGCTTCTGCAGCACAATCCCGTTGGCGCCCCCCTCGAACACGCAGTCCTCGATCAGCAGATCCGACCCCGCCCCGAGCCACCAGAACCCGCTCGCCCCGCCCTCGCCCGAGCGCGTCTGGAACCGGATCCCGATGATCGCCAGGTGCGAGACATCGCCGCCGGCGCTCTCATCCCGCGAGAACGCGTGCCCATCGACCGAGCGCACAACCGGGCGCTCGTCCGAGCGCCCATAACTCGATATCACCATCGCCTCGCCCGGGCCTGACCCGCTCTTGCTCCACCCCCGCAGCGCCTCCTCCCACACATCTCCGCGCCGCAGCAAAAGCTGGTCCGCCATCCCGTCACGCACCAGCGCCCGCCCGCCCGCGAGCGTCCGCTTGGCCCGGTCCGGGAACAGGCCCGAGTTGGTGTCACTGCCGTCCGAGCTCGAGACGTACACGCGCCGCGTGTCCTGGCCCGGGCTCAGCTCCGTCCAACCCCGCTCATCAACCGTCTGGGCGCGCGCGCACGCCCCGAACGCCATCACTGCCCAGCACAACACACAGACCAACCATCGCATCAATCAACGCCCTCCGGGGCGCCAGGCCCCAGCGTTCATTGTGCGATCCATCCGAGATCAATCCCAGCAGGCCCGAGGCTTTGCCCCACCCGTACAACCGGCGCAACCCGCATGACTGGTTGTCGGCGCCCGAGTCGCGTGCGCGCGTAAAAATACCCCCCTCAGGACTCGAACCTGAAACCCGCTGATTAAGAGTCAGCTGCTCTACCGATTGAGCTAGGGAGGCATGCGCCCAGTGGGCGCCGCAGGGCGAGTATACGCGCCCGCGTTCGCCCGGGCCACACGCCGGGGCGTCCCCCCTCCCCCCGCGCCCACCCGCGCCCACCCACGCCAGCCCCTGCTAGCCTGCGCCGTGCGCCAAACCACGCCAACACCACCCCGCACGCCCATCCGCGCCCCTGTCTGGCTCATCGCGATGGCTCTGCTCTCGCTGGTGATCGCCTTCGGCGGTCGGGTTCTGGCCCCGAGCGACCTGCTCCAGAACACCGACCAGGCCAAGACCATGGCCTTGACCGCGGACATGGTGGTCAACGCCCGCTGGGCGTTGCCGCGCGACGCCGAGGGCGATATCACACACAAACCCCCACTCGTGAACTGGATCGGCGCCATCCCGGTGGGGCTGGGGTTCTGGACGGAGTGGGCCTTCAAGCTGCCATCGGTGCTGGGCGCTCTGGCGACATTCGGCGCGACCTTCGCCGCCGGGCGGTTCCTCCTGTCGCGCCCGGGGGTCAACCTCTCGCCTCGTGCGCAGAGGCTCGCCCCCGGGTCGATCGCGATCATCGGCGCCATGCTCTGGCTCGCCTCGCCCAGCGCCATCAAGCACCTCTATTTCAACCGCCCCGACATGCTCTTTACGGCCTTCCTCACCTGGGGCTGGTACGCGGCTGTGCGCACGATTCACGACCCAGAGTCCAACTCCCGGCGTTGGGCGGCGTTGATGTGGATCTGCACGGGCTTGGCGCTGCTGACCAAGGGGCCGCTGGCGCTGCTCATCCCGGCCTACGCCGTGCTTGCGCCGCTGCTGATCGAGCGTCGCCCGAGGCTGCTCGGTCGCGCCGGGGTGCTCTGGGGTCCGCCCATCATGCTCGCGATGCTCGCGCTCTGGCTCGTCCCCGCGTGGCTCTCGGACCGGGAGTTTGTGGAGGACACGCTCATCGGCTTCGAGCTGCTCAGCCGCATCGGCTTCGCGGGCGACTCCTCGCTCGTCCCCGCCGGCACCGAGATCCGCGCCGACGCCCCACCCTACCTCCTGGACGTCATCCAACACTCCATCCAGATCCCGGCGTGGTTTGTCGAGCGCTTCCTCGTCTGGGCGCCCTTTGCCCTGTTCTCGCTCGCGCTCTGCCCCCCTTGGCGTTGGCGGTCCAACCCGCTGGCGCCCGCGGCGCTGTGGCTGCTGCTCGTCTTTCTTTCAACCATGCTCATCCGCAATCGCGGGGGCTCGTACCTGATGCCCGCCTACCCCGCCGGGGCTGTGCTGGCCCTGAGCGTGCTGCTCCACCGAAGATCCCCGCTCCCGCCGCTCCCGCTGGCGCTGAGCGCGGTTGTTGTGACATCCCTGATTGTCGGACGGGAGGCGTTTTTCAGCCGCGCCGCCCGGACCCACGCCGGCGACCGGGCCTGGGCCTTCGCCCGAGAGGCCCGGGCGATCACGGGTGACGATGCTGTGGTGTTCTCAGGCACCCTCCACAACCCCGTGCCGATGATGATGGGGCGAGCCCGCCTGGGCGAGCCCACGCCCGAGCAGGTCCGAGCCGCAGCGTGGATCATCCGCCCCATCCCGCCCGAACCCAATCCGTCCGCCCCGGTTCCGATTCTGGAGTCCGAGGAGTTGCTCCGCCTCCGGTCAACCGGGCAATCTCGCGCGGCCCCGACCCGCCTGGGCCTGTACCCCGCTCCCTGAGATCGTGCCGCCTTGAGATCGGCCTCGTTGACGAGGCGCCCGTTCACCCCTACCGTTGCTGTCCCGCCTGCCCCGCCCTGGGGGTTGGCACGTCCGACCTGACGCGAGCGTCCCGAGCCGGGGCGACACCGACGGAGATTCGCATGCTTCCCGCGCAACGCCAGAGCCACGGGCGAACCCGACGCCGACGCTCGCACGACTCAATCGAGGGCGTCAAGCCCACCATCTGCCCGCTCTCGGGCATGCCCAAGCAGCACCACCGCGTCTGCAAGGAATCCGGCTACGTCCGACCGGGGCTGCGCATCAGCGTGCCCAAGCTCGGCATCGGCGTCGCCAACGACTGATCTGCGAGGAACTCTGACAGATGCGCCTGGCCATCGATGTCATGGGCGGCGACGACGCCCCAGGCGCGGTGCTCAAGGGCTGCGTCGAAGCGCTCGAACTGCTCGCCGACGATGACCGACTAGTCCTCGTCGGTCCCGAGGGGCTGATCAACGATCACCTCGCTGAGCTGTCGGCCCCGTCATCCAAGATCGAGATCGAGCACGCGCCCGACGTGATCGCGATGAACGCCGCGCCCGCCGCGAGCGTCCGTTCGATGCGCAACTCCTCAATCGTGCGCATGGCCAAGCTCGGCTCGCGCAAGAGCGAGAACCCGTGCGACGCGGTGCTGAGCGCGGGCAACACGGGCGCCTGCGTCTCGGCGGGCATCATGCACATGAAGCGCCTCCCGGGCGTCCACCGCCCGGGCATCGCCGTCACGATCCCCGCCTTCCACGGCCCGATCATCCTGTGCGACGCGGGCGCCAACCCCGAGCCCAGGCCCAACCACCTCTGGCAGTACGCGGTCATGGCCGATGTCGTGGCCAAGCACACGCTCGGGATCGACGCCCCCCGTGTCGCCCTGATGAATATCGGCGCCGAAGAATCCAAGGGCTCCGAACTCGTCAAGAGCGCCGCCGAACTCATCAAGGCCACCCCGGGCATCAACTACATCGGCTTCGTCGAGGGGCGTGATTTCTTTGCGGGCGTGGCCGACGTCGTCATCACCGATGGGTTCACGGGCAACACCATCCTCAAGACCGCCGAGGGCCTGGCCAAAAACCTTTTCCAGGCCCTGGCCACCGAGATCTTTGAGCACGACCCGGGCCTGGCCGTCCAGTTCGAGCCCATCGTCAAGAGCATCTACGCCAAGAACGACTACCACGAGCACGGCGGGGCGCCGCTGCTCGGTGTCAACGGCGTCATGGTCATCGCCCACGGCTCGTCCAAGCCGCGCTCATTCCGCGCCGCCATCCGCAACACCCGCGACTTCGTCGCCCACGGCGTCAACGACGCCATCGCCCGGCGCCTGGCCGAGGTCGCCCACGTCGAGAAGCAACGGGAGCACGCATGACCCCAGCCCCGACCCCATCTACGCCCCCTCCAGCACAGCCAACCTTCACACGCGGCGTCCGCATCGCCGGCGTCGGCTCCGCACTGCCCGAGCGAATCCTCTCCAACGCCGACCTTGAGAAGATCATGGACACCTCCGACGAGTGGATCGTCCAGCGCACCGGCATCCGCGAGCGTCGCATCCACGACCCCAAGACCGGCCCGAGCACCACCGACCTGGCCACCGAGGCTCTCCAGAAAGCCCTCGACCGCGCGGGGATGGTCGGCTCCGATCTCGATCTGGTCCTCTGCGCCACCATGACGCCCGACATGCCCACGCCCTCGGTCTCGTGCCTCGTCGCAGACCGGATCGGCGCGGGCCAGATCGCCGCGATCGACCTCAACGGCGCCTGCTCGGGCTTCGTCTACGCCATGAACTGCGCCCACGATTTCATCCGGATCGGCTCGCAGACCACCATCGGTGTCATCGGCGCCGACCTCATCACCCGCTTTGTGGACTACTCCACGTTCGGGCGGGCCGCCGCGATTCTCTTCGGCGACGCGGCCGGCGCCTGCATCCTCCAGGCCTGCGACGACACCTCCAAGGGTCTGCTCGCCCAGGCCATGCACTCGGACGCCTCCCGCGCCAAGCACCTGTTCATCCCCTGCTGCGAGCGCGACTTCTTCGATGTCGAGTACGACGAGCGGCGCGTCAACTCCGTCCAGATGAACGGGCAGGCCGTCTTCCGCTTCGCCGTCACCACCTTCCCCAAGCTCATCGAGCAGACACTCGAAAGCGCCGGTGTCCAGGCGGGCGACGTGGACCACTACATCTGCCACCAGTCCAACGCCCGCATCCTCACCGCCGCGCGTGACCGCTTCGGCCTCCCCGAAGACCGCTTCCACATCAACATCGGCTCGCGCGGCAACACCGTCGCCGCCTCGATCCCGCTCATCCTCGACGAACTCACCCAGAGCGGACGCGTCAAAGAAGGCCAGAAGATCATGTTCCTCGCCTTCGGCGCGGGATTGACGTGGGGTTCGAGCTTGTGGCAGCTCTAAGCGCCATCGGCACCCTGCTCCTCCTCTCTCTGCCCGTATTTGGACTGATGGCTCTCGTGCTGCTTCACGTTCGTATTGCCCCGCGTGTCTCTTCACCCCGCCATTGTCCGTACTGTGATTACAACAGAGAAAGCATTCCCGATGCCAACCCGTGCCCCGAATGCGGCCTCTCTCGCAGGAAAGCTCTGACGCGGCTCCAACCATCCCCCCCAGTCCGTCGGTACTGGGTTGTGCTGATCCCACCGATCGCTTTCGTACTACTTGCGCTCGTCACATTGCCGATCCTCATCATCGGAGTCGTGATCGTTCCAACTGCGGTTGTGATATCGACCTGTATCGTGTACGCGTCGCTGCGTCGTTACCTCAGACCAACAGAGCACGTTGCCCTCTTAGCAGTCTACGGAACCGTTTTTTTGTTCTTTGGTTCGACCTTTACTGTCCTTCTCCTCCGCCACGATGACCTATCAGGACTGGCGTTGATCGCCGCCGCATACTTTGGGTGGGCCGCAGCTTCTGCTGCTCTCATCATTTCGACGCCAATCATGATCCTCGTCGTGAACCGACGTTGATCACGCGCTCGACTCTCCGCGTAAGATACCTCCATGCCAGACACACTCATCATCATCTGCCCGGGTCAGGGCGCTCAGGCCATCGGCATGGGCAAGGCCTGGAGCGAGGCCTCGCCCGAGGCCCGGCGCGTTTTCACCGAGGCCGACGCCATTCTGGGCGATTCGCTCGGCGCCCCGCTCTCCCAGCTCTGCTTTGAAGGCCCCGAAGACGCCCTGAGCCGGACCGACATCTCCCAGCCCGCCATCTTCGCCGCCTCGGTCGCCAGCTTCCGCGGCTGGATCGAGCTGACGGGCTTCGGCCCGGGCGACCCGAGTGTTGAGGCCGCCGCGGGTCTGTCGCTGGGCGAGTACACCGCCCTGCACATCGCCGGCGCGTTCGACTTCGAGCACGCGCTCAAGCTCGTGGCCCTGCGCGGGCGGGCGATGCAGGACGCGGCCGAGGCGACCCCCTCGGGCATGGTCGCGCTCATCGGCGCCGACGAAGAGAAAGCTGTCGAGGTCTGCGACCGCGCCCGCGGCGCCGGCGAGGTCCTCGTCCCGGCCAACTTCAACGCACCCGGCCAGGTTGTGATCTCGGGCAGCATGTCCGCGTGCGACCGGGCGATGGCCGTCGCGCAGGAGCTGGGCATGCGCACCGCCAAGCTCCCGGTCGCGGGCGCGTTCCATTCGCCGCTCATGCAGCCCGCTGCTGACCGCCTGGGCGATGCGCTGGCCGACACACCCATCCGCATGACGATGGGACCGGTGATGTCCAACGTCACCGCCGAACCCCACAAAAACCCCGACGGCATCCGGCGCGGCCTCTTCGACCAGCTCACCAGCCCCGTCCGCTGGAGCGCCTGCTGCGAGTTTATGATCAACGACCAGCCCCACGCCGAGTTCCACGAGCTCGCCCCCGGCAAAACCCTCGCCGGCATGATGCGCCGCATCAGCCGAGGAACCAAGGTCATCAGCCACGATGCGCCGTGAGAGATTCAACGCGGAGGGCCGCGGAGGGCCGCAGAGAAGATCAAGAATGGTGGCACGGCTGACCCGCAAGGGCAGCCGTGCGATGGGCGTTGCGACCGCAGAGCACGCCTGCCCTCCGGGGTCAGGCGTGGATCCTACAATTTCCCCACTCCTCTTCCTCAGCGGCCCTCCGCGTTGAACCTCTGAAAGGCCCGCCCAATGCCCGACACCACCGACCAACGCATCGCCTTCATCACCGGCGCCTCACGCGGCATCGGTCGCGCCATCGCCACCCGCCTCGCGGCTGACGGGCGCTGCGTCGTCCTCTGCTCCCGCTCCGAGGCGCCGCTGAACGACCTCAAAGCCGAGATCGAGGCCAACGGGGGCAGCGCCAGCGTTCGCGCCTGCGACATCTCGGACAGCGCCTCCTTCGCCAAGGCGATCGAGGACACCTTCTCCGAGTTCGGGCGCCTCGACATTCTCGTCAACAACGCCGGCATCACCCGCGACAACCTGCTGCTGCGCATGTCCGACGAGGAGTGGGACGACGTGATCAACACGAACCTGCGTTCCGTCTTCGTCGCCTGCCGCGCTGCGGCCCGACCCATGATGAAGGGGCGCTTCGGGCGCATCGTGAATATCGCCAGCACCTCGGGCCTGGTGGGCAACACGGGTCAGGCCAACTACGCCGCCGCCAAGAGCGCCCTGACCGGCTTTACCAAGTCCGTCGCCCGCGAGCTCGGCTCGAAAAACATCACCGCCAACGTCATCGCCCCGGGCTTCATCAACACCGACATGACCAAGAACCTGCCCGAGCAGGTCATCGAGCACGTCAAAGGCCTCGTCTCGACCAAGCGCCTGGGCGAGCCAGAGGACATCGCCGCAGCGGTCGCGTATGTCACCTCCGACGACGCCGGATTCCTCACAGGCCAGACCATCGCTGTCGATGGCGGCATGACCATGTGCTGAGCCCAGCGCCGCCCCCTCTCGGATCCGAGACGCGAGCGTAAGCTCGCGCATCCCTTCCGCCTCCATCACCCCGCCATCACCCAAAAACGGCGATTGCCCCCGCTGAAGCCCGGTCCGAAGACCGGGGCTCAACGAGGGCAATCGCCATAAGTATCCGATGAGTGCGACGAGGTTTCCCCACGAAACTCGGCGAGCTGTCTCGGACCGGCCCACTGTACCGCAAATGGCGCCGATTTGAAAGCCCGAAGGAATAATCGCAACCTGTTCGGTATCCCTCCGCCTCGCCCCCCGCCACAAAGTCTCGCTCATCCGAGCGCAAGAAAGCTCAGGTGCAGGATCGCGTGCCCGGACTGCAGCGTGATCCATTGCTCGTGCGTGAGCTTGCCGAACACCGGGCTGTCGTGCGTGAACCGCTCGCCCGATTCGATCCGCCCGAGCACTGTTCGCAGGCGCGCCATGCCCTCGTCGAAGCTCGTTGAATCGCCGGGCAGCAAGAACTCGGCCTTCTTCGGCAGCTTGAACCCCGCCGGCGACGCCTCGCCCGAGAGCGCCTTTTTCTTGAACAGCAGCGTAATCATCCATCGCACCGGCGGGGGGGGCTTGCTCGGGAACCCGTCGATCGCGCACTCCATCAGAGTTGCCACATGCTCGAAGATCTGCCCCGGGGTCCAGTTGCCCGTGTGCGAGAGCGTGCCCGCGTCGTGGGCCGCTTGGATCGTGTCCAGGTCGGCGCTGATGTCCCCGAGCGAGCCGAGCTTGAGTGTCCGCCTCGGAGCCTGCTTGGTATTGACCGTCATGTGTGGGGAACCTTTCGTCAAAAAAGACCCGACCCACGCGGGACGGGTCTCTGAGAATACCGGATCATCGATCTCGGGTGGCGATACGAATCAGCCCGCTTCCGCCGCGGCCTTCTCGGCCTTGGCCCGGGCGTCGTCGAGCGTTCCGACGTACATGAACGCGGACTCGGGCAGGTCGTCGCCCTCGCCGTTGCACAGACGCTCGAACGAGTCGATCGTCGCCTCCAGGGTCGTGTTGACGCCCGGGAAGCCGGTGAAGACCTCGGCGACGTAGAACGGCTGGGACAGGAACCGCTCGATCTTCCGGGCGCGCCCGACGATCTGCTTGTCGTCCTCGCTCAGTTCGTCCACGCCGAGGATCGCGATGATGTCCTGCAGGTCCTTGTACCGCTGCAGGATCTTCTGCACACGCTGGGCGACGTCGTAGTGACGCTGGCCGATGATCGCCGGGTCAAGGATCGTCGAGGTTGAGCTCAGCGGGTCCACCGCCGGGAAGATGCCCTTCTCCGCGATGCTGCGCTCGAGCACAACGAACGCGTCGAGGTGGGCGAAGGCCGTCGCGGGCGCCGGGTCGGTCAGGTCGTCGGCGGGCACATAGATCGCCTGCACCGACGTGATGGCGCCCTTGTTCGTCGAGGTGATCCGCTCCTGCAACTCGCCCATTTCTGTGGACAGCGTCGGCTGGTAGCCCACCGCCGAGGGCATCCGCCCCAGCAGCGCCGAAACCTCCGAGCCCGCCTGCGTGAACCGGAAGATGTTGTCAACGAACATCATCGTCTCTTTGCCGGACTCATCGCGGAAATACTCGGCCATCGTCAGGCCCGAGAGCGCGACACGCAGACGCGCCCCGGGGGGCTCGTTCATCTGCCCGAAGACCATCGCCACCTTGTCGATGACGTGGGCCTTGTTGCCGTTTTCGTCGGTGTACTCGGCCTCCTGCATCTCGCGCCAGAGGTCGTTGCCCTCGCGCGTGCGCTCGCCGACACCACAGAACACGGAATAGCCGCCGAACTCTCGGGCGACACGCGCGATCATCTCCTGGATGATGACGGTCTTGCCGACGCCGGCCCCGCCGAACAGGCCGATCTTGCCGCCGCGAACGAACGGGCAGAGCAGGTCAACGACCTTGATGCCGGTGGGCAGGATCTCGGTCTTGGGGTTGAGCTGGCTGAACTCGGGCGCTTCGCGGTGGATCGGGCTCCAGGGCGTGCCCTCGGGCGCGGGGCGGTTGTCGATCGGGATGCCGAGCAGGTTGAACACCCGCCCGAGCACCTTCTCGCCCACGGGCACGGCAACGGGGCGCCCGGTGTCGGTTGTCGCCATGCTCCGCGTCAGCCCGTCGGTCGAGCCGAGGGCCACGGCCCGGACCTGCCCGCCGCCGAGGTGCTGCTGCACCTCACCGGTCAGCATGTGCCTGGAACCGTCCAGATCCCACTCGACCGTGATCGCGTTGTAGATCTCGGGGAGCGCGTTCTCGGGGAACTGCGCGTCGAAGGTGGAACCGATGACCTGGGTGATCGTGCCCTGCGTGCCTGCCGCCATGCCAAAGCCTCACTCTGCTCGTAAGAGGGGTTGATATTCCGGTCCCGCAGGATCGTCTCCTACAGGGTCGCAACTGTAGGTCTGACCCCCTGCCCTGACCATCACACCGCGCCCTTGTGCCGGACGATTTGCCCGTCGTCCACCCGTTGTCCGCCCGTTGTCCGCCCGCCGATCGGCCCCGCCTCAAGGCCCCCGACGCCGGGCGGCCTCCGCCTGCCAGGCCTTGGCCTCGTCGTAGCGTCCCAGCCCGGCCAGCAGGCTCGCGGCCCGCTCGGCGATCAGGACATTGCGGTCCGCCGCCTCCGCCGCCAGGACCATGGCATCCGCCGCCTCCTCCGCCCGCCCGACCCCAGCCAGAACCGCCGCGTAATCGTGGCGCAGGGTCCCCGAATCGGGCCTCGCCTCGCTCGCGCTGCGCAGCACCCCGAGCCCGCGCTCGACCACATCCTCACGCTGAATCTGCATCCCCAGGTCAACAAGCGTCCGCCCGAGCGCCGACGCCTCCCAGGGTTTGTCGGCGACGGACCGGGCCGCGTCAGAGATCAGCTCGCCCGCCCGGTCGAAGTCTCGCAGGCCAGCGAGCAGCAAGCCCGCCTGCGACAGCACCCCGGGCTCCTCGCCCGCCGGGCCAGCAAGCACGTCCTCGATGATCTGGCGTGCCTCGTCCATCCGACCCATGGGCGTGAGCAGCCCTGCGGCGCCCAGCTTCGTCTCGGGCGCTGCCCTCGGGTGCTTGCCCGCCTCCTGCGCCAGCTCGACCGCCTCATCGACACGCGGGATCTGCGCCAGCAGCGTCGCCGCCTGCAGCGCGAAACTTGGCTCTGGGGCGTGCTCTTCCAGCGCCATCCGGGCCGCGTTCTGCGCCAGCGCCGCCGCCCGATCCGTGTCGCCCGTGGCCATGCGGAACCGGGCCTCGCTCATCAGCAGCGCCGGCTCATCGCCGAACCGCTCGCGCGCCTCGTCCCACAGCGCCTCGGCGTCCGACGCCCGACCCTCGCTGACCGCCAGTTGGGCCAATCGCCCGCGCACCGCGTGCAGCTCCGGGTGGGCCGCCAGCGCTTCGCGATCGAGTTCGATGAGCTGCTCGCGTCCGCCGCCCGCAGCCCGGATGACCTGCCCCATCTGGTTGACGAGCGAATCGGTCGGGCGCCCGTGCTCGAGGACCAGTTCGAGCTGATTGCGTGCTTCGCCCTTTTCGCCGAGCAGCGCGTGCAGGTACGCCTCGCGCACCCGGCGTTCCGGGTCGAGCCTCCAGCCCCACCCCCCGCTTTGCGGGCTATCGCCCCGGTCGTACCACGCCAGCGCCCGCCTCGCCTCGTCCTCTTGCTTCGCCGAGGCCTGGAACTCCGGGCGGAGCGTTGTGATGAACTGCACGTCCATCGGCGTGTACAGCATGTCCCCGCGCCAGCGCGAGTGCCTCGCCTCGAGCCCCCACCCGATCACCCCGGCCAGCACCACCATCACCAGCAGATACACCCA
Source organism: Planctomycetota bacterium (assembly GCA_024276195.1). Taxonomy (GTDB): domain Bacteria; phylum Planctomycetota; class Phycisphaerae; order Phycisphaerales; family UBA1924; genus JAJRXR01. The sequence continues at coordinate 14,915 of JAJRXR010000054.1, read as the reverse complement.
CCCCAGCGGGCGGATCTTGCCCTTGAGCTTGAGCTGGAACCCGTAGATCCGCGCGTTGTCGCCCCGCAAGATGCGCCACGCCGTCAGCGCCAAAAACACCCCGATCCCCGCCAGCGCCCCGGCCATCAGCATCGGGATCTGATCCAGCATCCCCCGCGTCGAAATAAACACCGCCAGCACCACACCGACCATCACAAACTCGCCCGCCCACGTCAGGTCGTACCGGCGCTGGCGGGCCGCCTTCGCCTTCTTGGCCGTGGCCTTCGCCTCCTCAGACCGAGGCCCGCTCCCGAGCGACGGGCGCCCGAGCCCGAAGTACAGCGCGTCGTTCGGGCACACGCTCACGCAGTCCATGCACTTCATGCACCCCGGGTCGATCACCATGCCATAGTCGCGCACCTCCTCGTGGACGCGCACGTTCGAGGTACACGCGGCCGTGCAGTGCCCACAATGGGCGCACGCATCCGTCACCCGGATGCGCAGAGGAGCCACCTTGTCCGCCGGCGCAAAGAACCCCCCGTACGGGCACGCATAGGTGCAAAACCCCTTCGCCCCCAGGAAGTAGACCGTCGCGAACCCGATCACCAGCAAGAACGGGATCGCCACAAACCACGTCGGGAACGTCTCCCAGTAATCCTCGACAAACATCCCGCTCGAGATCTCGCGGATCGGCTCGACCCGGCGCAGCCACGCGGGCCACGCGATCTCCATCGCCTCGAGCCCGGGCGCCAGCGCCACCCGCTTGAACGTCGGCCACACAAACATGTACAGCGCCAACGCCAGAGGCCCGTACACCAGCAGCCTCGACCGGAACGCCTTCGGGCGCACCCCGAGCTTCTTCATCATCCAGCCGCACACGTCCTGCAGCGCAATCACGTGGCACGCCCACCCGCAGAAAAACCGACCGAACACCAGCGTCGCCAGGATCGCCCCCACGAACACCACGAACCCCGCGTTGATGCTCCCGCGCTCGAGCGTCTCCATCGTCTCGCTCGGCTCGATCGGCGATACCGTCCGCCCCGTCACCAGCCAGTGGGCCACGTGCGCAAAGATGGCGACGTGCACCGCGATAAGCACCGCCGCCCGGTACCGCGATGCCCTCGACTTTTTGACCTTCTCGGGCCTCTGCCCCGACGCGCAGTCGATCACCGGCAGCGACACCCGCCGCTCTCCATCCTTCGTCTCAACCTTCACGCCCATGCCCAGACTGTATCACGCCCAGACCGAACCCCGGCGCCGCCCTCGCCCAAACCGTGCGCACAAATCACCATTGCCCCCGCATCCTCGATCGCCGATACTGACGCCATGCCCCACACCACCCGCTCGGCGCAGATCCTGCGTGCATCTTTCGTAATCGCCTTCCTCGCCCTGCTCTGCCCCCCGGCGCGCGCTCAGGGCGTGTCGTACCCCGACACCCCGGCGGGGCACGCCGCGAAAGCGTGGTTCGAGGCGGTCCGCTCGAGCGACGCCAACACGATCCGCAACCTGATTGAGAACCACTTCGACGCCGACTTCCGCGACCGCGTCGGCGTCGAGCAGCACCTGTCCATGCACACCCGCCTGGCCAACGCCGGCATCAACGCCCCGCACTCGATCGCCCGCGAAACCAACCACGAGATCGTCGTCTACCTCCGCGACGGCGGCGTCTGGGGCGAGCTGGTCATCCAGGTCAGCCCAGAACCGCCGCACGGGATTATGAATGTGGGCGTCAAGCCTTCCGCAGGGCCGCCAGAGGAGCAGGGGCGACCCGCAACCGTCGAGGCATTCCAGAACGAGACAACCGAGTTTCTCAGAGCCCTACACGAATCCGATCGGTTCAATGGAGTTGTGATCAGCAGACGCCAGCGCCAAGACGATCAAGGCCTCATCGACGATCAAGAACTTCTCTCCGTGTCATTCCTTGCGCCATCCGCGCCGATGCACGAGTGGCCCGACGAATCAAGCTCATTCGCCGTCCCGTGGGGGCCACTCGAGCGATCGCTCCAGATCATCGTGCCGTTGCGCGGAGAGTGGAAACGGCCGAGGCGAGAGAATGGCGTCTACCCGAAGATGGTGCACGGATCGACGCCTCACCCGCACTCGAAGCTGCTGTACTTCGCGGACCTCCGTGATACTCGTGACGCCGCGATCCGAAAGTGGCAGCGTCAGCACACCCAGCTCACCGACGCGATATTCGCGATCAAGGCCGAGCGTGCGGGAGGATTCCTACAGGGCCTGATCTCCAGGCGTGTATTAATGCCGGCCCATGCCTGGATCCGGTCGTCGGCTTCCGATCGCTTGATAGCGCCAGAAGGACTCGTCAGGTTCGGAGAAGCTCTCCTCGATGATCGCTATCTCCACTGGGGCACCGTGAAGCTCTTCACCACTGGCGTCGGCCCCGACCTCGACCCCCGCCCCGATGTCACCCGGCGCAAAGCCCTCGGCTTCGAGGAACGCATCGACCACACCGACCAAGGCGACATCCGCTCCTTCTCCGCCCGCGCCGGCGACGCCTCCCAGCACGTCCTCCTCCGCTGCTACCCAGAGTCTGGGTACGTCGTCGTCATCGTCGCCCAAGACAAAAAAACCCTCGACCTCATCGACCGGCGCATCTTCAACCGTCTCCCCGGTCTCGACGCTCAACCCGCCGCCGACGACTGACCTCCTCCTCCCCCGCCCCAGCGGGGGAGGTGTCGAGCGCAGCGACGACGGAGGGGGCCTCTCCCCATCCCGGCAGCCCCAGTTTCCAACCGGCAAGTCTCTTTTCTCAGAGCGCAAAAAAAGACCCGGCGCCACCGCACCGGGCCTCTCTATCTCTGAATGTTCTTCCTGACTACGGGCAGCCCGCCCCGAACGCGTTCAGGAACTCGATCACATCGTTGAAGTCCCACGTCCCGAACGGCGCCGCCAGGTCCGCCAGCGGGCTCTGCTCGCCGAACGCCCCGAGGAACGCGACCACATCGCTGAAATCAACCGCCCCGAACGGCTCGGCGAGGTCGGCAGCGTTGCACGAGGCGCGCACAAACTCGATGTTGTCGATCGCGAACGATGTCGCGAACACATCCAGCGCGAACGACATCCCGACCTGATAGATCGGCTCGGCGGACTCAATCACCATCGTCCCCGAGGCGCTGTCGCCCAGGACCGCGGGCCACGTCCCCGAGACCGTCGGGAATCCCTGCTCGAACACGAGGATCGACCCGTCCGCCGCGTGCCCCTGCAGGTGCATCTGCACCGACGAGTGGATCGTGTCGTCGATCGTAAACCCAACCGACACCCGCGTGACCGGCGTCGCAAGATCAATGACTATAAAATCATCGAACGCCCCGACCAGGAACGCCCCCGACCCGTACTCACCCGGGACCGGCACACCCTCCACCTCCACCGTCGGCGACGCCGTCGTCTGCACCTGCGTGCTGAACGTCGCGTACCCCAGCAGCGTCTGCCCGTGGATCTCAGTCCCCACAGCCAGTTCATCGAACGTGATCGTGTCAACGCCGGCAGGCGCCGCCATCGCAAAGCCCGCGACCGCCGCCAGCCCGATCATCCCGCCCCGCCGAGTCGTGCTCATCATGTCGAGTCTCCAAAGTCTTCGCCGCAAGGATCACCCCTGCGATGATCCAAGCCTACCGCCGCCCCGGCCCAATCCGACCCCTCTCTTCCGGGGGTCCGCCAATCTCACTCTCCTTTTCTTGCCTTCCTCCCTCTCCCCCCTGGGGAGAGGGCCGGGGTGAGGGGTCTCCGCTTTTCCTCCCTCTTCATTCCTTGCCCAATGCCTGATCCCTGATGCCTTCCCCCCAATCCCCTACCATGCCCCTCTCCACCACGGAAGGACCACGCCATGAAGATCCACGAGTACCAGGGGCGCGACCTGCTCGCCTCCTTCGGCATCCCCGTTCCCGCCGCCTCCGTCATCGAGTCCATCGACGACGCCGCCACCACCTACAAGCAAGTGACGAAGGAGGCCGGCGTCACCCTCGCCGTCGTCAAGGCCCAAGTCCACGCCGGCGGGCGCGGCAAGGCCGGCTTCGTCAAGCTCGTCCGCAGCCCTCAAGAAGCCGAGGACGCCGCCCGCTTCATGCTCTCGAACAAGATGGTCTCCGTCCAGACCGGCCCCGAGGGCTTGGAAGTGACCAAGCTCCTCGTCGCCGCGGGCGTCGAGATTGCGCACGAGTACTACCTCGCCATCACCACCGACCGCGCCTCGCGCCGCCACACGCTCATCGCCTCGGCCGAGGGCGGCGTCGAGATCGAGCGCGTCGCCGCTGAAAACCCCGACGCCATTATCAAGGCCCAGCTCCACCCCCTCCTCGGGCTCCAGCCCTACCAGGCCCGCGAGATCGCCTTCCGACTCGGCTTCCGGGGCAAGCAGGTCTCTCAGGCGGTCAAGGTCATGATGAACCTCTCCAAGCTCTTCCTCGCCAAGGACTGCACCATCGCCGAGATCAACCCGCTGATCCTTACACCAGCAACAGGCAGCGACCCCGATGGTCAGGTCATCGCCATCGATGCCAAGTTCAACTTCGATGACAACGCCCTCTTCAAGCACAAAGACATCCAGGCCCTCTTCGACCCCGCCGAGGAAAACCCCGCCGAGCTCAAGGCCCAGAAGTTCGGCTTGTCGTACATCGCACTCGACGGCAACATCGGCTGCCTCGTCAACGGCGCCGGCCTCGCCATGGCCACCATGGACACCATCAAGCTCTACGGCGGCGAGCCCGCCAACTTCCTCGATGTCGGCGGCTCGGCCACCGAAGAGTCCGTCACCGAAGCCTTCAAGATCATCCTCTCCGACCACGCCGTCAAGGGCATCATGGTCAACATCTTCGGCGGCATCATGCAGTGCGACATCATCGCCAGCGGCATCATCAACGCCGCCCGCGGCTACAAAAACGACGACGGCTCCACCGGCTTCAAAGTCCCACTTGTCGTGAGATTGGAAGGCACGAACGTGGACGCCGGGCGGAAGCTGCTCCAGGACGCGGCGGGCGATCTGCCGACGCTGCAAGCCGCGACCGACCTGGGCGATGCGGCGGAGAAGGTTGTCGCGGCGGTGGGGTAATTCCCAGAAGAGATTGGGTGCCGTGGAGACGCCGTCCTCGGCTTCTCCACGATGATGTGGCGCCGACGCACGTCCAATGTCGTGGAGAAGCCGCGGACGGCGTCTCCACGGCACCCGGCGGATCAGATGAATGCCAAGATAAATTTAATGGAGACTGTGTTGCATGTTGCACTTCCTTCGGAATTGGACCTGCGGAACAGGATGGCCCGGGCACGTCCCGTCCCTACGGTCCGTTGAAAGACTACTGAACCGATTAGTGGTGAGGCGCATGGTCGCGTTCATGTTTGCCGTCAGCGTTGTCGCGGCTGCCTGTTCATGCGAGCAAGGTCGGCATAAGGCCGAAGGGAATCAGCCGTCCGAAGAGGACGTTGCTACGCCCCTGCCATTGGTCTGGCCAGTCGGCATCGAAGGGATGGACTTGCCCAGTGAGGCAGAGCTGATGCGGGCAGAAGAGGCGTGCGACTCGAATCAGTTTGTGCTGGAGATTCTAGGTGAGGAGATCGAGTTTGTGCGAGTTGCGCCGAGGTCGCTCCAGCTGAGTGGACCAGGTGGGAGGGCGATTGGCCGTGCGCTTGAGCAGGTATTAATAACGGATCTAGGATCAGATGAGGTGGAAATGGTTCAGGTTGAGCTAACATACGCATTCTATATGACACCAGAGTTGATCGACTCTGCGCTGTATGCCGAGTATCTCAATCGCGTGGGGGAGACGGAGGGGTCAGATCAGCTAGGGACATACGCGGGTTCATCTGTCCAGTATGACGCTGCGCAAGGCGAGTTCGTTGCGATGAGCGAAGCCCCGGCAAACTCCGTGCCCTTGAGCGGAGTCGTGGGGTTCTGCAAGTGGGTGCGTGAACACAGCGGGTTACCGATTCGCATTCCGACAGAGTCGGAGTGGATTATTGCGGAGGCCATGCTCAACCCAGAGGGAGAGCATGATTCAATTACCGGGGCTTGGACAGGGGACTATTACTCGGGAAAGGCTTTACGAGGTACAATGATTGACAGCATCGGGATACCAGCCTCGGAATCTATGGTCGACGGCCTCGGCGGGACGGCCAGGGTAGTTCGACGCCAGTTGCCACCTCATAACAGTCGTATCGGTGGTCCCGAGGGAAACGTCCGCGCTGGGCTCTATGGTGTGAAGCTGGTCTTTGCATGCGGAATGCATGAACGCGCCATGGATTAGGCTGAGTTCTGATACGCGAAGTGTCCGAATATTTGGCTGCCGGGTGCCGTGGAGACGCCGTCTTCGGCTTCTCCACGTGGCTGTCCAACCCCCCAGTAGCCCATCGTGCAGAAGGCTTACGCCGTCTGCACGCCACCCAACCTCTCCTGCGCTTCGTCGTGCAGAAGCCGCGGCGGCGTCTGCACGGCACCCCTACCCCTATCTGCACGGCGCCCCTATAGGTGGTTTGGCTGATTGGTGGTCAGACCGGATCACACGGGATCTGTCCTTCCCGATCTCCCGACCACCACCGCGCCGACGACCACGCCCAGTCCTCGGTATGTTTGACCAAACCCCGACGCACCGGGTTCTCGTGGACGTACCGGATCTTCTCGAACAGCTCGGCGCCCATGACGAGGTTGCGGTCGTACCCGCCGCCGCGCTGCCAGAACCGGACGGCTCCCCTCGGGTCTTCGATCTTGCCGAGCACCGGGGCGTCCAGTTCACGCCATCGCGCGATCACACGCTTGGCGACGCCCGTCTTGAGCGTGCGCAGCACGTCGGGCACGCTCGAACCGGCGTGCGCCCGAACGACCATGTGCACATGCTCCGGCATCACGACCCATGCGTGCAACAGGACCTCGTGCTCCCGGCGTGTGGCGCGGAGCTGCTCCACAAACACATCCTTGATCGCGTCGTTCACAAACAGCGGTAGACGCTGGTAGCACGAAAAAGTGAGATATCGCGCGTGGTTCGGGTGCTCGATCCGCTTCACAGGTCCATGCTACCGCGCTTGTTCGTGGAGAAGCCGAGGACGGCGTCTCCACGGCACCCTTCTATCTCCGCATACCTCCCCCCCTCCCCCTCGCCCCCCCGCCGCCCGCCAACACTGGGTTCATGCGGCTGACCCAGCGGCTCGACCATCCCGCCCACGCCGACGACGAGTCTTCGAGTCGTGGGGTCTGCCCCTTCCCCGCCCCAGGGGAGAAGGCGCCCGCCCCCCCTCCTCCCATTGCCCATTGCCCCGCCGCCCCCAACGCCCAAGAACCCCGTCCCCCAGCCCAACCTGCTCGCACCAGCCGCACAGCTTCACGCCGCTGCTCCTCTGGCCTTCAAACCCGTGTGCTCCGCCGCTCCCCGGTTGGCAGGGTGTCAACGCGAACTCACGCACCACCCTCACCCGGAGCCCGCCTATGTCCGCCGCCCCCCGCTGCTCGCGTCTCGTGTACGTCATCACCGCCGTCTTCCTCGGCTCGCTCGGCGTCCACAACTTCCTTGCCGGTCGCAAGAAACCCGCTATCATCCAGCTCGTGATGGGCACCGTCGGCTGGTTGCTCATCGGCATCCCCCCGCTGCTGGCGGCGCTCTGGGCGCTGTACGAGGCGATCACGGTCACCGAAGATGGCGACGGCGTCCCCTTCTCCAGCGTTGACCTCGCCGAGGCCTTCGAGCAGGGCGACGCCAACCGACCCGAGGCGGTCAAGGCCGCCTAGGTTCGCTCAACAGCCCGCGTATCATGGCGTCTCGCAGGCGGTGACGCCGCCCGGCGAGCAGAGGAGAGACGCGGATGCCCAGGACGATCGCGATTGTACGCAAGCCCAGCAAGACCATGGGTGATTGCCTGCTCACCCACAAGCAGCGCGAACCGATCGACCACGAGCTGGCCCTGCGCCAGCACGCGGCCTACCGGGCCGCCCTGGCCCGCATCGGGTGTGAGGTGGTCGAGATCCCCGCGACCGACGAGTTTCCCGACGCGGTGTTCGTCGAAGACCCGGTCGTGGTCGTCGATGAGCTGGGCGTGATCGCACGCCCGGCGACGGACTCACGGCGCGCCGAACGCCCGAGCATGGAAGCCGCCCTCACACCCTACCGCGAGCTGGCCCACATCACCGCCCCCGCGACGATCGAGGGCGGCGACGTCATCCACATCGGCAAGACCCTGTACGTCGGTCGCGGCACACGCACCAACGACGAGGGTGTCAACCAGCTCCGCGCCCACATCGGCCCCCTGGGCTACACCGTGATCCCCGTGCCCGTGACCGGGTGCCTGCACCTCAAGACCGGGGCGTGCTCGATCGGCGATGGGCGGGTGCTTGTCAACAGCGCGTGGGTCGATACCAGCGCGTTCGAGGGGCTCGAGCTTGTCGAGGTCACGCCGGACGAACCCTGGTCGGCCAACGGCGTGCTGGTGGGCGGGTCGATCGTCGTGCCGGCGGGCGCGCCCAAAACCAGTGCGACGCTGCGCGGGCTGGGGCTCGATGTTCACGAGGTTGAGCTGAGCGAGATGCAGAAGGCCGAGGGGAGCGCAACGTGCCTGTGCGTACTGCTTGATGAAGATTGATGAAGACAGATAAAGGAGGACAGGCGGGACGCCTGTTCCACTGAGTTTTTTAGGCGGCCTTGGCGGGGCCGTTGAGGGGATCCCAGCAGATGCGCAGGAGCCCGGAGGCTTCCTTCGGATCGACGAACTCCACGCCGGTCTCGAAGCGTCGCCAGCTGACTTTTTTGGTCCACACGATGCGGACTTCGAGGTTGCAGTGACCCCAGGGGCTCTGAACGGTGAGCGTGTGGATCTGGTCCGAGGGTCCGCCCGAGGGCTTTTTGGACACGACGCGCAGGCCGCCGGCGCAGATGTCGAGGACTTCCCCGGCGCCGCAGGTCACCATGGTGGTGATGAAGCGGGGCTTGGATCGCAGGCCGAGCGAATCGACCAGCTCGCCGCTCTGGAGTTTCCGGAGTGCTTCAAATCGGCTCATGCCGTGTGTATCGGCGTTGGGAAAGTGTCGGATCAGTCGTTTGAGTGCTGATTCGCCCCCGGGGGTCCGCCTAGGGCTGGCGCCCCCCCACTTCACAACTGGAAAGGGAGTTCTCGGACGCACCGGGAGGAGTTCGAGGCGCCGTGCGATAGGATGGGGGCGATGACAGAGCGGACCAAGCCGATTCACACGCCGCTGGTGACCCCGCCGCCCAACGGGTCGGTGAGCCCGGAGATCTTCCCCGCGATGGGCGAGGAGGCGATCTTCCGGATGATTCGGGATCTGTACGTCCTGCTGGCGGAGTCGTCGGTCGCCCACCTGTTCGCGTCGGACCCCGAAGAGCACATGGCCGCGGCGGATAAGTCGGGGGCGTTCTTTGTGTTCCTTCTCGGCGGGCCTCCGCTGTATCAGCAGCGGTACGGGGCGCCGCGGATGAGGCAGCGCCATCTGATCGTCGAGATCGACGAGGCGGCGCGTCAGGAGTGGCTGCGCTGCTTCGGGGATGTGCTCGAGGACGCGACCGAGAAGTACGGGTTCCCAGCGGAGCACCTGGAAGGGTTCATCGAGTTTCTGGTGAAGTTCAGCGCGTGGATGGTGAACACGGAGTAGAGGAGAGTCGAAATGCGACGTAGGACTTGGATCGGTGTGTTCGGCGCCATGGTGCTGACGAGTTCGCTGGGGCTTCGCGGTGGCTCGGGTTCGTCCGCAGGCGTCGCCGACGTCCGCGAGGTCTTAAACGCCTTCCACAGAGCTGCGAGCGAGGCGGACTTCGACGGATACTTCGCGCTCATGGATGAGGGCGGCTCGTTCCTCGGCACCGACGCTAGCGAACGCTGGACCAAGGCCGAGTTCATGGACTACGCCCGCCCGTTCATGGTTGAGCAGGGCAAGGGGTGGGCGTACAAACCGCGCGCAAGGCGCGTCTCCATTATGGGGAAGCGTACAGCCTGGTTTGACGAGTTGCTCGACAACGAGAAGTACGGCACGCTGCGGGGCCAGGGCGTCCTGGTCTTCACCAAGGGCACCTGGAAAATCGCCCAGTACAGCTACTCATTCACGGTTCCCAATGACAGGGCCAAGTCGGTGGTCGAGCTGATCCTGGCGCCTGAGCCGGGCGACCAGGGCGGCGAACCCTAGCCCAGACAGGCGGGACGCCTGCCCCACCGATGATGGCGCCGACTACAACTGACGCGTGCGCATCGCCCGGACGATGTGCAACGCGTCATAGTCGATCTCTTCGTCGAGGTGATCGCGCACCGGCTTGAGGCGTTCGTCGCCAAGCTCAGCAAAGGCGGCGTCGGCCCGGGTGAAGGTTTCTTGATCGACCCAGGGCGAGATATCAGAAACCTTGCCCTCCTCGATCAGCTCGACAAGACGTTTGGCCGCCGTCCCGGTTGTGCATCCGGCCTGCTCGGCGACCGTATCAAGCGAAGCGCTCTCGAGCAGCAGGCGGTAGGCGGCCTCGTTCCGTGACGAGGAGCTTCTCGCGGGCGCGGGTCGGCGCTGGCGTGGCCTCGGGTCCACGAGCGCGGTGTCCATCTCGATCTCGCCAGCTTCGCAGTGGCTGACGATGGCCTCGACGAAGGCGTCGCCGAACTCTTCGAGCTTGCGCGAGCCGACGCCGCTGATGTTCAGGAGGAGGCCGGTCTTTGACGGGCGTGCCCGGGCCATGTCGCGGAGTGTGTTGTCGGAGAAGATGATGTAGGGCGGGACACCGCGATCCTCGGCGATCTGGCTGCGCAGGGCGCGGAGACGATCGAACAGATCACGGTCAACACCTTCCCAGGAAGCGGTATCACGCTTGGAGATTCTGGGCGCGACTGCCGGCTCGATGAGGCGAACCGAGCGCCGCCCCGCGAGGAACTCGCGCGAGGCGTCGGTGAGATGGATGACTGGACGATCGCCCGGCGCGCGCGCGAGGGCGCCCTGGTCGATGAGCTGGTTGACGAAGGCGTCGATGATGTCGCGGGGGGTTTCGCTGAGCAGGGCGTAGGTCGAGAGCGTGTGGTGCCCGAACTGTTCGATCCGTTTGGTCCTTGCGCCGGCGAGAACCTCGACGAGGTGCTTGGCGCCGAACTGCGTTGCCGGGCTGCCGGTCGCCTCGGCGTGGTGCGCGAAACGGGCGACGCAGGAGATGATTTTCTTGGCGACGGTCTCCGCATCGTCGGCCTCTTTGAGCTCGCCCAGGCAGATGTCGCAGGCGCCACACCCCTCGCCGCCCTCGGGCGGGGTGTACGTCTGACCAAAGTGCTCAGACAAGGCCTTGTGTCGGCACTCCCCGCCGGTGGCGATGGCGCGCATCTGGTTGAGCAGGTCGAGCTGGGCCTTGACGAAATCCGGATCGGGCGGGCCATAGTCGCCCGGCATCTCGATCAGGCGGCTCCATCGCACAATGTCCGCGGGTGAGTGGAGCAGCACGCACTCACCCGGCAAGCCGTCGCGCCCGGCCCGCCCCGTCTCCTGCTGGAACGCCTCGACCGAGCGCGGCAGGCAGGCGTGGATGACGCACCGGACGTTGGACCGGTCGATGCCCATGCCGAACGCGACGGTGGCGCAGACGACGTTGACGCGCTCGGTCGTGAAGTCGCGCTCGACGCGGGAGCGCTTTTTGGAGGCGAGGCCTGCGTGGTAGGCGCGGGCGTCGATGCCGCGACTGGTGAGCCCGTCGGCGAGCCTCTCGGTGTCCTTGCGCGAGAGGCAATACACAATCACGCCCTCCTCGCCCTCGCCCATGCCCGAGCCGCGGTGGCGCGAAGCAATCTCGGCGACCTGCTCTTCGAGCTTGACGCGCGGCAGGACCCGATACGTCAGGTTCGGGCGGTCGAAGACGCCGACGAGGACCTCGGGGTCGCGCAGCGCGAGCTGGGCGATGATGTCCTCGCGGACGCGCGGCGTGGCCGTCGCGGTCAGGGCCTGGAGCGTCACATCGGGCAAGCGCTGGCGGATCGAGGCGAGCTGGCGGTACTCCGGGCGGAAGTCGTGCCCCCAGGCGCTGATGCAGTGCGCCTCGTCGATGGCGACGCACGCGACGCCAGCGCGCTTGGCCATCGAGAGCAAGCCCGGGTTCATCAGACGCTCGGGCGCGACGAAGAGCAGCTTCAGCTCCCCCGACTCGAACGCGCCTTCGATCGAGCGAAGCTCGGCGTTGCCCAGGCCAGAGTGCAGCGCCGCAGCTGGCACGCCCGAGGCGGTCAGCGAGGCGACCTGGTCGTTCATCAGCGAGATCAGCGGGCTGACGATGAGGGTGGGCTTTCCGGTCAAGAGCGGCGGGAGCTGGTAGCAGAGGCTCTTGCCGCCGCCGGTAGGCAGGACGACGAGCGAGTCGCGCCCGTCGAGCGCGGCGCGGATGGCCGGCTCTTGCAGGTCGCGCAGCTGCTCGTGCCCCCAGACATCGCGCAGGACCGAGCGGATGGAATCGACAGACAGATCGGGCTCGGCGGTGGGCATCGGAAGAGCTTACGCCCCGCCGGCTGTGCGCTCAACGGCGCTCTCGCGCGCCATCTGGCGCTGCAGGGCGACAAAGCCCAGGGCGGCGAAGATGACAATGACACAGGCGACAGCGAAAACCCACGGACCGGCGCCGGGGGAGATGGACTCAAAGAGCTGATACAGCATGACACCCAGAAATGGGGCGATGAGCCCGCGCAGGCCGGTCAGCGTGACATGGACGGCCATGTACTGCGAGGCCCGGTCCTCGGGGGCGAAGTCGTGGTGCCCGAGGTTCCACGCCAGGGCGCCCCCGCCGAAGGCGAAGCCCTTGATGACAACACCCACAATGAGCAGCGGCAACGACACCAGAAGACCCGACGCGAGGACGAACCCCGTCGAGAGCACGAAGAACCAGGAATGGACTGACCGGAAGTACACAACGTGGCGCTTGTCGAGCAGACGCGCCCAGATCGGGATCGACAGCGGCATCGCCAGCAGCGGGATCGAGTACGTCAACGCAACGGCGCGGTACTCGATCTCGAACACATCCTTGACCATGATGACCACCGGCGCCCAGGTCATCATGTTCCCCAGGCCCAGGAGCATCTGAGCCGTCATGTACTTGTCGTAGCGCCGGTCCTCGCGCAGGACGCGGACCATGGACGCGGGGTTGAAGCTGGGTCGCTCGCCTCGCTCGTGCTCACGCTCGACGCGGAGCAGGCGCCGATGCCCGCGGACGCGCACGCGGCTCCAGGACAAAACCCCGACGAGGGCAATAGCTGCGCCCAGCGGCAGGAGCAGGCGGTACGCGTCGGAGCGCTGCTGCATGGCCTCGCCAAGCCCATAGCCGATGAGGGCGACGACGATAACCTGGACCGTGGTCAGCTTGCCAGCGATGCGCGCCCGGGCGCCGCGCGGGTAGTTCACGCCCCAGATCGTTGAGCGGAGCGTGATGACGCCCGAGTAGCAGATGCGTGTGCTCAGCACCAGCCCAAGAAACATGACCAGGCCCGCGGGCGTGCGGGGAGAGAGGGCCAGGAGCGTGACAGAGATGATCATCCCGAGCTGGAGGGCGTTGATGAAGCGGATCTTGTGGACGCCGTGGGCGAGCCTGGCCCAGAGGAAGCTGACGACGTTGGCGAACGCGGGCGCCGCGACGAGACCGGCGACGACGTAGTTCAGCGTCGAGGCGCCCACGACCCCGTCGTACACGTTCTTGACGATCACGCCCGAGACGCCGCCCTCGACCGCGGCCAGCACGAGCGGGAAAAAAATGGCCGCAGTCAGCTCACGCCGGTAGTTCATGCGGCTGAGCAGGGGCATCGAGCTGGGGAGGAAGGAGACGAAGACGTGCCTGGTGAGCGCGCCGGGAGTTCGGGAGGGGGGGATAGACTCGTCGGTGTCGGGGGGCACGGGGCATCATTGGACCGGCGTGCAAGGCTTGCCCGGGGCGCGCTGAAGAAACCGGATTGGAGAAGCGATGAGCGTGATCTGCGGGTTTGCCGAGGTTGTCCTGAACGTGCGGGACATGGACGCGATGGTCCGGTTCTATGCCGACGTCGTCGGGCTGCGCCCGCACAGCCGGTTCCCGTTCGACGACCCGACGATCGTGTTCCTCGAAGTCGCGGCGCTGGATTCGGCGCTGGGGCGGGCGCACCCGCAACTGCTGGTGCTGATCGACCCCGCCCGCCACGGCAAGGGCGCCCACCGGTTCGACACCATCGACCAACGCCGGTCCGCGCTGAACCACATGGCCTTCGAGATCGAAGAGTACGACCACGAGCGCGAGCTTGAACGCCTCGCGGGGCTCGGGGTGACGACCTCGGTGGTCCGGTTCGAGCATGTGTGTGCAAAGGCAATTTTCTACGAGGATCCCGAGGGGAACATGCTCGAACTCGTCTGCTGCGACAGCACCGTGACAGACGAGGACGCCCGCCTCGCAGCCCTGCGCCTAGACCAGAAACACCGCTCGGACGGGTAGTTCCACCCGATGAACCGCGCGGGGAAGGCGGCGTACGATTGCCCATGCCAACGACTGAGGATTATCTGCTCGGGACCGACACCGTTGAATCTGCCCGCCTCGGTGTGCAGCACCGACTCTGGGCGTCGTACGCCGCGGCGATCTGGGAACGGGCGCGGATCCGACCGGGCTCGCGCGTGCTTGACATCGGGTGCGGCCCCGGGTTCGCCGGCGCCGATCTGGCCCAGCTCGTCGGGCCGGGCGGTCGCGTGCTCGGCGTCGAGGGCTCGCCCGAGTTCGTCGAGCAGTTCGGCGAACGAATGCGCGCCAACGGGCTCGCGCACGCGAGCGCGATCCGGGGCGATATCCACGATCTCGATGCGCTGCTCGCCAACGAACGCGGGATGTTTGATGTCGCGTACGCGCGCTGGGTGCTCTGCTTCAGCCAGGACCCGGCGACGGTGATCCGGGGCATGGCCAACGCGCTCGCGCCCGGCGGACGGATCGCGATCCAGGACTACTTCGGATACTCAGCCATCAAGCTGGCGCCGAGGAGCGACG
>JAJRXR010000053.1 GCA_024276195.1 Planctomycetota bacterium | reverse complement strand
TGGCGGCGGGCTTGCGGGACGTGCTCTTCTTCGCGGGGCTCTTCTTGGCGGCGGGGCGTCGTCCGGAGGTGGTCGTTCGCTTGGCGGTCCGTTTGGCGGTGGTCTTGCGACCGCGGTGGGTCGTGGTTCGTGCGGGCATGGGTTCGTCTCCGTGGTTTGTGTGAGAGATGGCGCCGGGGGTGGCGCGGGTAAGAAACAGGTATTCGTGAGCCCGGAATCGACCGAAAGTGGTTCAAGAATCAATTTCTCACCCGGTTTTCGCGGGGCGGGGCGTCGTTCTTGCCTGTGCGCGTCGATGCGGGGGGTGCGTGGGCGTTGCGTCCGGGCAAAGATCAGGGGGCTCGAACGCGAGCGTCCGAGCAGGAGCCGACGACCGATGGGCACAGCACCGACCAACCAAAGCCCCGATTCCGCGGGCGAATCCGGGGCGAACGCCTGGACCCCGGAGTCGTGGCGCGGGCGTCTGGATCCGCAGCAGGTCAGGTACACCGACCGCGAGGCGACGGCCCGGGCGAGCGAAAAACTCCGCACCCTTCCCCCGCTCGTCACAAGCTGGGAGATCGAGCGTCTCAGGTCCGAGATTGGGCAGGCGCAGGCGGGCGAGCGGTTCGTGCTCCAGGGGGGGGACTGCGCCGAGACGCTGGCGGATTGCCGACCCGATCTGGTGGCCAGCAAGCTCAAGATCCTGCTGCAGATGTCGCTGGTGCTGGTGCACGGGCTCAAGGCGCCCGTGACGCGGGTGGGTCGGATCGCCGGTCAGTACGCCAAGCCCAGGTCGAGCCCGACGGAGACGCGGACGGTCGATGGGCGCGAGGTGACGCTGGCGAGCTACTTCGGGGATTTGGTCAATCAGGCGGGGTTCAGCGCGCAAGAGCGCGAGCCGGACCCGCACCTGATGGTGCGCGGGTATCAGCACGCGGCGATGACGCTCAACTTCATCCGCTCGCTCGTCGAGGGCGGGTTCGCGGATATTCATCATCCCGAGTATTGGGATCTGCGCTTCATGGAGCACGCGGGACTCTCGGACGAGCGCAGGGCGCAGTACCGGGCGATGAGCGCGACGCTGAGCGACGGGCTGCGGTTCATGGAGGCGCTGGGCGAGAAGAGTGTGGAGGAGCTGACGCGGGTCGAGTTCTACACGAGCCACGAGGGGCTGAACCTGATCTACGAGTCGGCCCAGACGCGCGAGGTTCCGCGCAAGGAGGGCTGGTTCGATCTGACGACGCATTTGCCGTGGATCGGGGACCGGACGCGCGCCCTTGACGGGGCGCACGTGGAGTTCTTCCGAGGGATTCAGAACCCGGTGGGGGTGAAGGTTGGTCCGACGTCCACGCCCGGGGGCGTGGTCGAGCTGATCGAGGCGTTGAATCCGAACAACGAGGCGGGCAAGATCGTGCTCATCACGCGGATGGGCGCGTCGGGTGTCGAGGCGGCGCTGCCCGGGCTGGTCGAGGGCGTTGAGGGCGCGGGCAAGCGCGTGCTGTGGATGTCCGACCCGATGCACGGCAACGGGATCACGACCGATTCGGGCGTCAAGACCCGCTCGTTCGATGCGATCCTTGAGGAGCTCGAGCGCGTCATCGGCGTCCACTCCAGGTGCGGGACCGTGCTCGGGGGGGTGCATTTCGAGCTGACGGGCGAGGATGTGACCGAGTGCGTGGGGGGGGCGTCGGGGGTGCGTGAGGAGGATCTGGGGTTGAACTACGCGTCGCCGTGCGATCCGAGGCTCAACTACGCCCAGAGCCTGGAGCTGGCGTTCTTGCTCGCGGGCAAGCTCGGGGGCTGAAAGAGGCGCAGCGCTTCCGGTTCGCCTTCAGCGGCGTCGGGGCATGTCCGATAGCCCGGAGCATGGACAGGCTCGCGCCGATTTCATTCCAGGACGCCCGCGAGGCGGAGCATGACCGGCGCGCCGAGATGCGCCAGGCGACCCGTGGGCACGCGATCGCGACGATCACGACCGACGACGGGGACGTGCGCCTGGCCCGGGCCGAGTTGGTTGACGCCTCGATCCAGGGGCTCGGGGTTCGTCTGAGTCAGGCGGCGCCGACGGGGTCGCGCATCAAGCTGTACTTCCACGGCGAGGTGACACCCGGACGCACGGGGACCATCGCCCGATGCGACGCGAGCGGGAACGCGTGGGCGGTTGGCGTCGCGTGTGACCTGCAGCTCGCGGCGTAAGAGAAGGGCGAGAAGAGGAGACGAATCTCGCAGCACTGACCCGTCTTCGGGTCAGTGCGGACGCAAGGGTGGCGTGCAGACGGCGCTAGCTTTCTGCACGGTTGGTACTCGATCGTGGAGAAGCCGCGGCGGCGTCTCCACGGCACCCAGTATCCGGAATCTAGGAGCCCTTGAGTTTGTCCCACGCGCGCCGGTAGCGTTCGTCCATTTGTTCGAGTGCGCTGGGGATCACGCGGATGTTGCCGACGGCGGTGATGAAGTTCACGTCGCCCGACCAGCGGGGGACGAGGTGGACGTGCAGGTGCCCGGGCACACCCGCGCCCGCGGCGCGCCCTTGGTTCACACCGATGTTGATGCCCTGGGGCTCGAGAGCCGCCTGCATCAGCTCGCAGGCGGTGTCCACGAGGCGCCAGAGCGCTGCGCGCTGCTCGGGGGCGTAGTCCATGAGCGAGGCGCGACCGTCGCCGAGGGCGACGAGCAGGTGCCCGTTGGCGTAGGGGTAGGCGTTGAGCAGGATCATGCCCGCGTCTGTGCGCACGATGACGTGGTTGGCGATGTCGTCGTCGGGCGCGAGCCAGTCGTCGGAGAGGAAGCACCCGGTTGGGCTGTCGGGCCTGGCGGGCGGGCCTGATTCGTCCAGGCTTTCGAGGTAGCCCAGGCGCCAGGGCGCCCAGATCGCGTCGGGCGGGCGGTTCTCGGACGGGGCGGGCGTGCTGGATGGTCCGGGCGGTGGGGGGTTGTCGGTGGGCATCGCAGGGGGAGTCTATGTGGGGCTGGGGCTGGCCGATAGAGGGATGGTCTGGGTAAGCAGTTCTTGAGCGCGGGGTTTGGGCTACGGGGGTTTAGGCATGGGTGTGCTGGTTGGCGACATCATGACGGCCAAGGTGCTGACGGTCGATATGGACCGGTCGCTCAACGACGTGCGCCGGATTTTCGAGCGGTCGGCGTTCCATCATCTGATCGTGGTGGAGGAGGGGAAGCTCGTGGGCCTCGTGTCCGACCGGGACGTGTTTCGGGCGGTGAGCC
Source organism: Planctomycetota bacterium (assembly GCA_024276195.1). GTDB lineage: Bacteria > Planctomycetota > Phycisphaerae > Phycisphaerales > UBA1924 > JAJRXR01. The sequence goes on along the minus strand of JAJRXR010000053.1, from coordinate 33,648 downwards.
CGTTCGTCGGGACGAGCACGGAGCGGTCGTGCGACGCGTTCACGCTGCGCAAGCATGTGCACCAGATCATGACGCGCCTGCCCGAGACGACAACGGCGGATTCACCCGCAGAGGATGCGTGCCGCCTGATGCTCGAATCGCGGGTCTCGTGCCTGCCGGTGGTCAACGAGCGCGGCGCGTGCGTCGGGATCGTGACGATCCGCGACATCGCCAGGTGGGCGTTGACGGAGCTTGGCGGGCAAGGATCGCGGGCGGCCTGAGGCGATCGGGCGCGAGGCGGCATCCGGGCCATCATTCGAGCGGTATGCTCCTTTCCCCGGCGCGATGAGCGCGCCGGGCGAGGAGATGCCGCATGTTTTCGTCGATCACCGTTGGTGGGCGCTCCGGCGCCCAGGCGCTCGTTGTTGGCCAGTTCAAGGGCCAGAAGCTCGACAAGGGCACGCTCAAGCTCGATCCCGATGGCTCGGTCCTCGCTGCCTCCAGGCGGACCGAGGCGACGGGCGAGGCGGGCTCTGTTGTCGAGGTGTTCCCCGGCGAGGGGTTCGAGCGCGTGCTCATCCTGGGCCTGGGCGGGAAGGACAGCTTCGATGTTGGCTCGCTGCGCCGGGGCGGCGGGGTGCTCGGGCGGGCGCTCGCGTCGGCGAAGATCACGAGCGTCGAGATCGCGCTCGACGGTGCGCTCGGCTCGATCAAACGCGCGGTCGATGAGGAGCGGGCAGGCCAGGCCCTGGGCGAGGGGCTCGGGCTCATCGGCTGGGTCTGCGACGAGTTCCGGGGCTCGGGGACCAACGGCAAGAAGCGGGGCAAGCTGAGCGTTCGGGCGTCGGACCGAGATTTCAGCGCGGGGCTCAAGCGAGGGCTGGCGCTGGCGGAGGGGGCGAACCTGGCGCGGACGCTGAGCCAGACGCCGCCAAACATCGCAACGACGATGTACATGGCCAAGGCGTGCCAGAAGCTGGCGCGCCAGTTCGACACGCTCAGCTGCACGGTCATCAAGGGCGAGCGTCTGGTCAAGGAGCGGCTCGAGGGGTTGATCAACGTGGGCAAGGCGAGCGAGTCTCCGCCGTGCCTGATCCGCCTGGAGTACACGCCCAGGAGCGTGGCCAAGGGCGCCAAGCCGGCGGTTTTCGTGGGCAAGACGATAACGTACGACTCGGGCGGGCTGTCGATCAAGGTCGGCGGCGGGATGCGGGGCATGAAGCGCGACAAGGACGGCGGGTGCGCTGTGATCGGCGCCATGCACTCGATCGCGAGCGTCGTCAAGCCCAGGCGCAAGGTTGTAGCGCTGCTGATGTGCGCTGAGAACGCGATCTCTGACGAGGCGTACCGCCCGGACGACGTGCTGACTTTCCGCAACGGGGTGACGGTTGAAGTGACGAACACGGACGCGGAGGGGCGGTTGGTGCTGGCCGACGGGTTGTGCTGGGCGTGCGACAAGGAGAAGCCGGGGTTTATTGTGGATATCGCGACGCTGACGGGGGGCGTGGTGGTGGCGCTCGGCTCGACGTACGCGGGGATGTGGTGCGATGATGATGGGCTGCGGGCGCAGGTTCAGGGGGCGAGCGATCGGAGCGGCGAGCGGGTGCGGAGGTTGCCGCACCACCAGGAGTACCGTGATCTGATGAAGTCGCCGGTGGCGGACATCGTGAACTCTGCGCCGGTGCGAGCGGCGCACCCGATCCAGGGGGCGGCGTTCCTGAGCCACTTTGTCAAGGAGGGCATCCCGTGGGCGCACATTGATATCGCGGGCACGCACGCGGTGGACAAGGACTCGGGCGAGTACATCGCGGGGCCGACGGGGTTCGGGGCGAGGCTGCTGGCGGAGCTGGTTGCGGGGTGATGTGCGTTCGTCGTCAAGGCGTTACGGACTTGTCCCGGACCTATCGGCTCGGAGAGCCGATCTACCCAGCCGATCTACGCGGGGCGTATCGCAGGACCAGGGCGAGTGCGAGCATGGTCAGCATCGCGACGGCGCTGATGATCTGGAGGAGGCTGGGGGTGTGGTGATCGTGGTCGAGCGCGTTCTGGGCGAGGCTGACGAAGGCGCTCAGGAACGTGTCGAAGGCCACGCCCGAGGCGACGCTGAAGGCGGCGATGACGACGAGGTAGATCACGAGCGCCCGCCCGCCGAGGTCTTTGATGACCCAGGCCATGGTCGCGGCGTTGGTCGCGGGACCGGCCAGCAGCAGCACCAGCGCGGCGCCCGGGGAGAGGCCCGCCGCGACGAGCGTGAACGCGACGGGCGTTGATGATGTTGCGCAGATGTACAACGGCAGACCCACGAGCAGCATCAGCAGCATCGGGACGAGCCCGGTCCCGATGTTGGATTCGATCCAGCCCTCGGGCACGAGCGCGGCGATGAGCGCGGCCACGCCCAGGCCCACAAGCAGCCACGGCGCCAGATCCTTGGGCATGTCGATCAGCCCCCAGCGCAGCGACTCGATGATGCGCGCGCCGATGGACTTCGCCCCGGGCGCGTCTGGTGTGCTGGCGCAGCAGGTTGACGTGGGCGCGGCGGGAGCTGGATCGGAGTTGCAACAGGTTTGGGCGGGGGTTTGGGCTGGCGTCGATGAGCAGCAGGATTTTTTGGGGGAGGGGTCTGGTTGATCGGGCTTGGCGGGGGGTGGTTCGGGGGTGAGGGTTTCGATGAGGAGGCCGGCGGTGAAGGCGGTTGCGACGGCGATGACGGGGCGGATGAGGGCGAAGACGGGGCCGAAGAGCGCCCAGGTGAGTGGGATGGATTCTTCGCCGGTCTGAGGTGTGGAGATGATGAAGGCGGCGGAGGAGCCTCGGGAGGCGCCCGAGGCGCGCAGACCCGCGGCGACGGGGATGACCGAGCACGAGCAGAGGGGGAGCGGGATGCCCAGGAGGCTGGCCTTGGCGATGGGCCAGGGGCCTCGCCCGGAGAGGTGCTTGGCCATCCACGCGCGCGGGATGAGCGTGTGGACAAACCCGGCCAGGAGAAATCCGACGACGAGCCAGAGGCCCGACTCGAGCGAGATGGTCCAGAACTCCGAGGCCCAGCGGGAAAGAAAGTCGCTCATCGCCCATGCTAGGGAGCGGGCTTTGGGCGGCGGGCGAGAGCCCGTATGCTGCGCCGGAACCCGGGAGACTTTGATGCGCGCACTGAATGTGATGGTCGGTGGGTTGATGCTGGGGTTGGCGGCGCCTGCGCTCGCGGGCGAGGACGCCCATGAGAAAGCCGGGGCGGGCGCTTGGTGGCACGAGGCGGTGTTTTATCACGTCTTCGTGCGCTCGTTCGCCGACTCGACCGCCGGGCCGCTCGCGGGCGACGGGGTCGGGGATCTGCGCGGCATGATCGAACGCCTGGATTACCTCAACGATGGAGACCCGGAGACGGATACGGATCTTGGTGTGACGGCGATCTGGCTGATGCCGATCTTTGAGTCGCCCAGCTACCACGGGTACGACATCACGGATTATAAGAAGATCGATTCGGACTACGGCACGAACGATGATTTCAGGGAGCTTGTCGAGGCGTGTCACGCGCGCGGGGTCCGCGTGATCCTGGACATGGTGATCAACCATTGCTCGTGGGATCACCCGTGGTTTCGTGAGTCGATCGATCCGCTGAGCGAGAAGCATGATTGGTTTGTGTGGGAGAAGACGCCGCCGACGGGCGAGGGGGCGCCCGGGCACACGGTGTGGCACGACAACTTCAGGGACAAGAACGGGCAGTTCTATTACGGGTTTTTCTGGCACGGGATGCCGGACTTCAACGCGCGCAGCGCCGGGGCGACCGAGGCGATCTTCGATTTTTCGAGGTTCTGGATCGATGAGATGGGCGCGGACGGGTACCGCCTGGACGCGATCCGCCACCTGATCGAGGACGGGGTGGTCTGGGCGAACGCCGACGAGACGTTCCCGTGGCTCGAGCGGTACAACGCGTACCTGAAGTCGGTCAACCCAGAGTGCTTTACGGTCGGGGAGATCTGGGACGAGACGGAGATTGTCAAGCGGTACATCCCCAAGAGCGTGGATTCGGCGTTCGAGTTCACAACGTGCTTCGCAACGGCTGAGGCGATCAACACGGGCAGGTCGGCGCCGATCGCCAATGCCATGTCAAACGCTTGGGGGGCGTACGAGCGCGGGCGGTACGCGACATTCATCGGGAATCACGACATGGACCGGGTGATGTCGCGGTTGGGCGGGAGCGAGGCGAAAGCGAAGTGCGCCGCGACGATCCTGCTGACGGCGCCGGGCGTGCCGTTTGTTTATTACGGCGAAGAGATCGGGATGGTGGGCGTCAAGCCGGACGAGGACATCCGCACGCCCATGCAGTGGACGGGCGAGCCGGAGCGGGCGGGGTTCACGACGGGCGAGCCCTGGCGCGCGGTCAACCCGGACGCGCCGGAGGTGAACGTCGAGCGCCAGGCGGGCAGGCCCGCGTCGCTGCTGCGGTTGTACAAGACACTCATCCGACTGCGACAGGACAACCCGGCGCTGAGCAGGGGCAGCTTTGAGCTGGTCGAGACGGGCGACGAGCGAGTGCTTGCCTTTGTGCGCGAGGCGGACGGGCAGCGTGTGCTGGTGGTTGTGAATGTCTCGGGCGATGAGATCGTGGATGGGTGGGGCGTGGACGCGGGGGCGCTGGGGGTTGAGGCGGGCGGGGGGCTTCGAGAGTTGATCCACGGGGCGATGGTGTACTGGCCCGATCGGGGGGGGCAGGATTCTTGGCGCCCCCTGGGTGTGCTGGGTCCAAACACGGGGTATGTGGTTGATCTTCGCTGACAGAGCCGGGAGCGCGAGCGACCACGGTCTGGGGGGATAAGAGGTACGCGGAGAGCGCGGAGGGGGCGCGGAGGTCACGGAGAGATTCATTGGGGTTTTGGATCTGGCTCCATTGGATTGCTCCGCGATCTCTGCTTTCTCTCCGCGACCTCTGCGTACGTTTTTCTCCGATCCCCTGAACCCCGAGGTCGCTGGCGCTCCCGGCTCTGATGGGGGGGCGAACCCTATAGTGCCCCGACCACGAGGAGCCAGATGTGCCGTACACGCTTTCGCCTGAGCAGGGGCTCACGCCCGACGCCGACACGACCGAATATCTGTCCGGGCACGTCGATACCGGCGACCGGTGGGTCCTGAACTTCGGCCCCCAGCACCCGGCCACGCACACGACGCTGCGGTTGGTTCTCGAACTCGACGGCGAGCGGATCGCGCGGTGCACGCCGCATATCGGATATCTGCACTCGGGCTTCGAGAAGCTCGGCGAGCATCTGGACTACAACCAGTACGTCACGATCGTGTCTCGGATGAACTACCTGAGCCCGATCAGCAACGACATCGCGTGGCACGGGGCGGTGGAGACGCTGTTCGGGATCGACATCACGCCGCGGTGCAAGGTGCTGCGGACGATCATGGCGGAGATGGGGCGGATCCAGGACCATCTGCTGTGCGTCGGCGCGGCCGGGCTGGACCTGGGCGCGTTTACAGGATTCCTGTACGCGTTCAACCCGCGCGAGAAGATTTACGACATCGTCGATTACATCTCGGGCCAGCGGTTCCACCCGGACTGGACGCGCGTCGGCGGGCTGATGCACGACCTGCCCGACGAGGAGACGTTCAAGCGGATGGTCAAGGCGTTCTTGCACGACGACTGTGCGCAGGCGATCAAGGAGGTTGACGGGCTGCTCAGCCGCAACCGGATTTTCCTGGATCGCACGCGGAATGTGGGCGTCTTGAGCAAGGAGGACGCGGTCGGGTGGAGTTCGTCCGGCCCGATCGCGCGGGCCTCGGGCGTGGTGCGTGATCTGCGCAAGGACGAGCCCTACCTGTGCTACGCCGACAACTGGGACGGGCAGGGGGCCGAGGCGGTGAAGTTCAGCGTGCCGATCAGCGAGGAGGGCGACACCTACGCCCGCTTCCGCGTGCGCCTGGAGGAGATCCGCCAGTCAACGAAGATCATCGACCAGCTGATCGACGACATCCCGGGCGGCGATGTGAACGTGTTCGCGGACTCGAAGATGGTCAAGCCGGACAAGAGCCAGGTGTACGGGTCCATTGAAGGCCTGATCCAGCACTTCGAGCTGGTGATGAGCAACCGGGGGTGGACGCCGCCGGTGGCCGAGTGTTATGCGGCCCAGGAAACGGCCAACGGCGAGCTGGGCTACCACATCGTCTCGGACGGCTCGCCCAGGCCCTGGCGTGTGCGGACGCGTGGGCCGAGCTTCATGAACTATCAGTTGATGGCGCCGCTGATCGAGGGGCACATGCTCGCGGATGTTGTGGCGGTGCTGGGGAGTCTGAACATCGTGGCGGCGGAGCTGGATCGGTAGAGACTTACTTGCCAGGATCGAGTTCGCGCAGCTTGATCTCATAGCCGTCATCTCGCATGGAGCGAATCTCCTTGGCGAGATTTCGCATTGCATCTGCAACATCTTCGGGGTTAGCGGTCGAGGGCTTGTCACCAAGACCAGAGATGAGCGATTGACGTTCTGCTGTGCGCGCTTCGGCTTCAAGAGCCTTTTGCGCATCCTTTTGGAGGTGTGCCTCAGCCTGTTCGTTAACCGTGACGATCTCTTCGGAGTCTGATTCAAAAATATCTTCGATAATCGTCTCTTCGGTTGTTCGCTCCCAAGCTCCGGTGAGCGGCAGCTTCTCCATGACGATTGCCAGAAGGCGCTCCCAGATAGGTTTTTTGTCCCGTTCGTCACCGCCGATACGGAGGCGGTTCGTGACGATCTTGTGCTTTATCGAGCGTGTACGTTTGGTCGGCATCACATGCCCCCGCCGACGGGCTGCGGGCTGTGGCATGGAGACTGTTCGGATACTCCAGTGTCGTCAGAAAGACGGACACCGCGACCGCCGGAAGCACGAACGTACCGATCCATCAAGCGCAGTAGCTTGACAGTGCGGCTTCTGACGACATCGGCATCGACGCCGTCTGGGCCGGACACAGTCAATTCATAATTTGTACCACCAAGGCTTGGTTCGCGCCAGCTTTCGGGCCATCCTTCCGGCTCGCCCTCCGGCCAGAGCGGGCCGAACGTCTCGTGCGGGATGGGAGCGTTATCTCCAGCTAGGTCGTCGGCTCCAGTGCGTGTGCCATCTGGAGCAATTCCGTACAGCGCCAGCAGGAGTAAATAATCGAAACGAATCGCCTCATTCGTGCGGGCTCTCCATTCCTGTGATGACCCTGCGGACTGGAGAGCGTACTCGATGACGATGAGGACGTCAGCACTAATCTGCGATTCGCCGCGTATGTACTTACCTGCAACGCGAGCAGCAATCGCGGCCGCCCATGCGGCGTGGGAAGCGCTCGGGGTGCTGTTGGAGGCGTCGCTTGCATCTATCGCTCCGCCACTCGCGGCGTACGCTTTAGTGCCGTCTGCGGGAGTGAACACCTGGGCAGAACAAGCGTCTTGTGCGATGAAGAGCGCGTGTTCAACAGCGAGACTGAACGTCTTGTCGGCATCAGGCCAGGAGTGAGCAAAGAGAGGCGCAACTCTTATTGCGCAGCGTGACGCGAGCGCCAGTTGTGCCCTTGGAGGAAGAATTGCAAGATCTGTCGGTGTCCACACGGCAGTAGATTCGTCAGATTGATCGAAACGAGACCAATAGCCTCGTCGCTTTGTGGTAGCTTCGCCTGCCGACTTCAGGTCGTTCAGAGCCCATTGGACTTCGTGTTCAAACTTGGATCGCCCATCTGGCTCGATAACCTCTAGATCGCTCGGCATGAGTCCTAGCGAGTCTGCAACTCGCTCGTAGATCTCGGCATTAGATAGTGCACGAAGACCATCGCCGGGAAGAACACTCAGTACCACTTGTCGGATCTTGGACCTTGGTGGGGTGGACATGGGCAACTCCTAGGGGCGCCATCCTCACCCCGCTGACGATCTTACGTTGCGTGCAGCCCAACGTCGCGAACAATCCCCCTGGATTGCATACCAACGCCCGCAACCGCCCCTGAAAGCTCTCCAGGACGGTCTGGCTTGATGTGGGGGCCACTCGCGGGCGTTACCTCGACGCGCGCTCGGCGAACCGAACCATCTCCGGTGTGATGCGTCTTGCGACCAGCCACCAGCGCCAGCCGCGCTTTGCGGCCTGGATGTTGAGACCCACGGCGACGAGTTCGCCCGAGGCGGACTCGGCGAAGACGGGGCCGCCTGAGAAGCCTCGGGGCGCGAAGTCGTGAGGCCAGCGCATCCAGATGAGCTCGTCGGAGCGCTCGCGGTCTTGCGGGGGATCGACAACGCGGAGGCGGAGGGTGCGGATGGAGCGGTCTTCGGGGGCGTTCTGGAAGTCTTGGCGGAGGAGGCCGACGGTGAAGAGCTCGTCGCCGATCTTGGGGGTGTAGTCGGGGTCGATGGGGGTGACGCAGTGGAGGGGGACGGGGTCGCGGGCGTCGGCGCGGTAGATGACGGCCCAGTCGTCTTCGGGGGCGCGGTCGTCGAGGCGGGCGCCGGGGGGCAAGGCCAGGGCGAGGTTGACGGTGTCGCCCGTGTCGTAGCTGGTGATGGTGATGTGGGCGCCGGGGGGGGCGTCGTCAACGACGTGGGCCGCGGTAAGGCCCCAGTTTCTGGTGACGAAGAAGCTGGCGCCGGCGCTGGTGACGGAGGTCAGGGGCATCACGCAGGCGGAGCGTTTGCGGATGCGGTCGAGCTGGTCGTCGCTGATGGGCAGGACGGCGGTACACCCGGCGGCGCCCAGGATTGCGAGAAACGCGAGGGGAAGCGCCGCCAGGGCGAGGCGTGCCCTGGGGCCGATGTGGGGGAGATTCTCGCGGCGGGGGCGCATCGGGCGGAGTGTAGACTGACCCGGGCTTGGTTCCCCCGGGAGAAGGATTGATGATGAGCCAGACGCGGTTGAGGGTTCGGGTGACAGTGCTGGGGATGGCATTGGGGGTGGTGCTGGGGGTTCTGGGGGCGTGCCAGAGCGGGTACAGCGTGGAGCTGCGCAACGAGAGCGGGCGCCCGGTGGTGGCGAGCGTGGTGCGGGGCGGGGCCTTTGACGGCGAGCGCACGCTTGCCCAGAAGCGCATTCCGAGCGGGAGCACGGGCGAGCTTGGTCCGTTCGAGTGGGTCGGGATGGGGGGCGTGCGGGTTTCGGTCCGGCGTCCTGGCGATCTGGGAGCCCTGGCGACGGAGACGCGCCTGCGGCGCGGCTTGAACATCTTTGTGGTCGAGGCGGGCGGCGTGGATTCGTGGGAGGCGGCCGTGCTCCGGCGGGTCGAGTAGGCGGGTTGGCTCCTAGAGTCTGTTCTCCCCGTTGGTGGAGTTCTGGAGGCGTCGATGGCGTGGATCACGAAACAATCGGGCACGGACACGGTTCAGCGGCGCGCCGAGCCTTACCTGACCGATGCGATGCGGGCGGAGCTGCGCGACGAGTACCTGCCCCGGTTTGAGACGAAGCACGGGGCGCTGCTGCCCGCGCTGCACATGATCCAGCACGCCTGCGGGTGGATCCCGGCGCAGGCGATGCTTGAGATCGGCGAGTTCCTGGAGATCCCGCCGAGCGAGGTGCTCGACACGGCCAGCTTCTACGAGGAGTACTGGACCAACCGCAAGGGCGAGTGTCTGGTCTCGGTGTGCCGGTCGATCGCGTGCGAGTTCTGTCAGGCGACGGCGGTGACAGAGCGCATCAAAGAGGTTCTGGACATCGACGTGGGCGAGACGACCGAGGACGGGAAGTTCACGCTTGTCGAGCTCGAGTGCCTGGGCTCGTGCGGGACGGCGCCGGTGGCGCTGATCGATGAGGACCTGCACGAGAACCTCACGCCCGACCGGGCGGCAGAGTTGATCGAACGTGTCCGGGCGGGGACGTACACCAAGGGTGGGACGGGCGCGGAGCATCATTCGAGCTAGGTGTTGTTTGATGGCTCGTCCGATCCCGATCCGTTCAACAAAGCATCGTCGTTGTGCTCGACAGCGCCTTGAAGGATGGCGCTGGCGAGTTCATCGGGGCGTTGGCTGCCGATGAGCAGGCGCTTGTTGGCGGCGGTGACTTTGACGCCCCGGTCGCCAAAGACGTTAAGGACGAGGCCGAACTTGCGCGAGTGCTTGATCCCCCAGCCGCCCGCGTCGCTGATGGGGCGGTAGCGGACGGGCTCGCCCAGCTCGATGTCGCCCAGCGGGATGCGCTTGCGGTAGAAGGGCGCCCAGCGGACGATCAGCTCTGAATCGGTGACTTCGGTTCGCATTTTCAGGCGTGTGAGAGCCGCAGGCATGACAACCGCGATCCCGACCCAGGCCGGGATGAGCGTCGTCCACACGGGCTGGGGCGAGGTGAAGCCGATGGCGAGGAAGATCAGGCCCGTGATGATCGAGGTGCAGAGGAGAACGACGCGGGCGAGGCGGTTCTGGGCGAGGCGCTGGGTTTCGGTGAAGCGGGGCTCGGCGGGCGGGGCGGGGGCCTGGGTTTGGTCGGGGGCGGGGGCGGGTGTTGGCGTGTCATGAAGCATCGTGCCGAGGGTACGATATGTGCGTATGACGGATCAGAAGCCAATTTCGAGGATGCGCGGGATCGGGCGGTTTGTCGGGCATGTCTGGGGAGCGATCGGCTCGCCGGCGCCGGCGCGTGAGCGTGTCGAGGTTAGGCGCGAGGTCGAGCAGGAGGAGCGCGAGGGCGTGATCCTTCGGCGGACGACGATCGAAGAAATCGAGATCAGACCCGGCGCCACGGACGAGGGCGCCCCGGAGAACGACGCATGATGCGGATGACCCTTAGAGCGGCTGTGCTGCTGGTGCTGGGCGGGGCGGCGCTGGCGATCGGCGGGTGCTTTCTCGAATCGACAACGTCGGGCGATGAGCCGGCGCGGCGCGGGCTGGTGCAGATCGGGATCGAGAACCAGACGGGCGTGACGATCCGGGCGAGCCTGCACGTGGGCGAGCACAGCCCGGGGGATCTGGGTGTGACGCCGATCGCCGACGGCGAGCGCGTGACGATCACGCGAGGGACGGAGAAGGTCGCGGGCGTGAAGCGCCCGGTGCGGTCGATTTTTTCGAGGAGCGACGCGGACGAGCGGATCATCCGGTTGCGCCTGGAGGTGGTGACACCGACATGGACGGACCAGCGTGTGCGTTGGTTTGAGCTGCTCGGGCCGGCTCCGGTGCGGGTGGTGGTGGTCCAGCCTCAGGGGAAGAAGCCGCTGCTGATCGTGGCCCAGAGCGATGAGATCCCGATCGAGGAGATCCCGTACCAGTACTGGCCGGCGGAGGACCTGTGATGAAGCGTGTGATCGTGGCGGTTGGGCTTTTCGCGTGCGGGACGCTGGGCGCCTGCTCTTCGGGCGCTGCCCGGAGCGCGGCGGTGAGCATCGCGAACCTCTCGGACACGAGCCTGAGGATCGAGGCGACGCTCGAGAACGGGGCTGACGCGCTGGGCGAGTCGGTCGCGCAGGTGGACCTGGCGCCGGGGACGTCGGGCGGGTTCTCGCTGGCGATCCCGGAGGGCGGGGCGGACCGGGGGGTGGAGTTCCGGGTCGAGCCCGTCGGGGGCGGGGCGCCAACGATTTTGACGATGAGCCCGCCGGGGCCATATCTGCTGCGGGTGAGCGGGTTCAAGGCGTCGCTGAAACTCGAGCGGGAGATCGTGGAGGCGGACACGGCGCGGGGCGGGCTGCGGGGGGTGCCGGCGGACCCGACAAGGCGGACGTGGGGAGGCGGGATTCAGCCGTAGGGGTCTGGCGGTTGGGTCCTTGGCGGCCCAACGCTCGACCCGCAGGCGGTGTCACCTAGCATCGCCCCCGATCTGTCGCACACGCCAAGCCGGAGGCGGTTTCACCTATGCCCAAGAAGGTCTACGACACGACCCGCGCTCACGCCCTGTGCAAGCGCATCCCGACGGCGCCGTTCGGCGATCCCAAGGACCGGCACATCGTCGGGTACGACGAGTTTGTGCGCACGGGCGGGTACGAGTCGCTGCGCAAGGCGCTGGGCATGAAGCCCGATGAGGTGACGGGGGTGGTCAAGGACTCGGTTTTGCGCGGGCGGGGCGGGGCGGGGTTCCCGTGCGGCGTCAAGTGGACGTTCCTGCCCAAGCTCGAAGCGGGCAAGGACGCGGGCGAGCGGTATCTGGCGATCAACGCGGATGAGTCGGAGCCGGGCACGTTCAAGGATCGGTTGCTGATGGACTTTGATCCGCACCTGATGCTTGAGGGCATCGCGATCTGCATGTACGCGTGCCGCCTGACGAAGGCGTACATCTTTATCCGCGGCGAGTACCACCACCAGGCGCATGTGCTCGAGAACGCGATCAAAGAGGCGTACGAGCACGGGATCTTCGGCGCCAAGGGCCTGCTCAACCAGACCAACGCCTCGCAGGACGCGTTCGTCGCGGAGTGCTATGTGCACCGCGGCGCGGGGGCGTACATCTGCGGCGAGGAGACGGCGCTGCTCGAGGCGATCGAGGGCAAGCGGGGTTGGCCCCGGATCAAGCCGCCCTTCCCGGCGATTCAGGGGTTGTTTGGCAAGCCGACGATCATCAACAACGTCGAGACGCTGGCGCACCTGCCAAGTATTTTGGAGCACGGCAGCGAGTGGTTCTGCGAGCAGGGCGTCGAGTCGTCCATCGGTGGGCCGCCGAGCTACGGGACGAAGCTGATGGGAGTGTCCGGGCATGTCGAGCGCCCGGGCGTGTACGAGTTCGAGCTGGGGATGCCGATCCGGACGCTGGTCGAAGAGTTCTGCGGCGGGATGCGCGGGGGCAAGAAGTTCAAGGGCGCCATCCCCGGGGGCGTGTCCATGGGCATCCTCGGGCCTGACCAGTACGAGGCCGAGCTGGATTTCGATATCGGGCGCAAGTACAACGTGCTGGGATTGGGCACGGCGTGCCCGACGGTGTTCGACGAGGACACGGACATGGTCGCGGTGGCGCGGAACATCGCCAGGTTTTACAAGCACGAGAGCTGTGGTCAGTGCACGCCGTGCCGCGAGGGGTCGGGGTGGTTGTACCAGTTGTTGTGCCGGATCGAGGAGGGTGACGCGCGGACGAAGGATCTGGACCTGGCGCTGGAGGTGGCGACGAGCATGGGTTCGATGCCGGGGACGACGATCTGCGGGCTGGCGGACGGGAACAACTGGGCGACGCGGACGATCATGAACAAGTACCGGGGTGAGTTTGAGGCGCGGGTGCGCCGGACGAGCGTGCCTGTGAAGATGACGGTGGGGGCGCACAGCTAGGCGTCGATCCGTCATGCGGGGGGGTGTTGGGGGCGAGATATCGGAGCAGGGGAGGCGGTTTTGGCGGGGCTGGCGGGGGCTGAGATGGACGATGCTCTTGGCGGGGCGTCTGGATGCCGATAGGATTGGGCGAGCCGATCCACCTTATGGACGACACCGAAACATCCGAGCCTCCTGAGCCTTGCCCCGGGGAGACTGCGCTCCCTGGGGTCACGATCGATCTGATCGATGATGCGTCACGCCTCACGCCCGAGCAGCGCGGGTGGGTGGTTGAGCGCGCGCACCGGGCGCTGGCGCCGATCGACGCTTCGGGCGAGGCCCGGGTGAAGATCGTGGGCGATTCGGAGATGGCGCTGGCGCACGAGCTGCACAAGAGCGTGCCCGGGACGACGGATGTGCTGACGTTCGATCTTGAGGCGGGCGACGACCGGGTGGTGGACGCGGACATTCTTGTGTGCGCCGACGAGGCGAGGCGCCAGGCCCGGCGTCTGGGGCATTCGCCCGAGCGCGAGGTGGTGCTGTACATCGTTCACGCGGTGCTGCACTGCGTCGGGTACGACGATACGGATGAGGCGGGGAGCGCGAAGATGCACGCGCGCGAGGACGAGCTGCTCGAGGCTGCGGGGATCGGCGCGACGTTTGCGCCCGGCGGCGGGGGGAACGCCTCGTGAGCGCGACGGTCTGGTTTTTCATCGGGGCTGGGGCGCTGGTGCTTGGCGCTGCGCTGGCGTCTGTGCAGCAGGCGTTGGTGCGGATGTCGCGGGCGCGGTTTGAGGCGCTGGTGGAGCGGTCCGGCTCGGATGGGCTCCGGCGGCGTGGGGCGGAGATCCTCGCGGACATCGACGGGCACGCGGCGGCGGCGGCGCTGCCGAGCGTTTTGTGCAATCTGGTTGTGGCGCTCGCCTCGGTCATGTGGGTCGGGGCGATGCGCGGGAGCGTGGCGCACGGGTGGCTGGAGGTCGGGCTGGGCCTGGGGCTTGGCGCGGCGTTGGTCTGGGTCTTTGGCGTGCTCGTGCCGATCGCGGTGGGCGAGCACGTGGGCGAGCGGGCGGTGATGCTCGCCTCGCGGGCGGTTCGTGTGTGGCACGTCCTGATGACGCCGGCGCGATTGATCGCCCGGTTCATCGACGAGGTGATCCGACGCCTGACGGGCAGCGAGGCGCTCGGCGAGCACGAGGAGATCGAGGCGGATCTGCTCCTGGCGGTCGAGGAGAGCGAGCGGGGCGGGCGACTGGACGAGGTCGAGCGGGACATGATCGAGGCGGTGGTGGAGTTCCGGTCAACGACGGCCGAGCAGGTGATGACGCCGCGGACGGAGATCGAGGCGATCGAGTACACGGACGACCTCGTCGAGATCAAGCGCCTGGTCGAGGAGATCGGGCATTCGCGGATGCCGGTGTACGAGGAGAACCTGGACAAGGTTGTGGGGGTGTTGTACGCGAAGGATCTGCTGCGTTGGATCATTCTGCACGCGGGCAACGGGCGTCCGTTTGTGCTGAGAGAGATCCTGCGTGACGCGGTGTTTGTGCCGGAGACGAAGACGGTTCGGGAGCTGCTCAGCGAGCTGCTGGCGGCGAAGGTGCATATCGCGTTTATCGCCGACGAGTATGGGGGGACTTCGGGGCTGGTGACGATCGAGGACATCGTCGAGGAGGTGTTCGGCGAGATCCAGGACGAGTACGAGGACGACGAGGATCTGGCGGGGGTCGAGGTTCACGAGCGCGAGCGGGCCGCGACGATTGATGCGCGGGCGCACATCGACGATGCGAACGACGAGCTGGAGGCGCTGGGCCTGGAGCTGCCCGAGTCGGACGAGTACGACACGGTGGGCGGGTTCGTGGTCCGCGCGCTGGGGCGGATCCCGGAGGCGGGCGAGACGTTCGAGCACACGTTCGAGGACAAGGTCGTGCGGGTGAGGGTGCTCGAGGCCGAGGCGACGCGGGTGGTGCGGGTGCGCGTGGAGGCGGCGCTGGTGGACGCGCCCGAGGGCGGGGCGCAGGGCGAGGGGTAAGATCCCGTCTATGAGCCAGGAAAGCCGACCATCGACCCCGCTGACGCTTTACAACACGCTCTCAAAGAAAGCGGAAGCGGTTGTCGCAGGCGATCCGTCGCGTGTGACGTTTTATACATGCGGCCAGACGGTGTACGACGACGCGCACATCGGCAACTTTCGCTCGTTCCTGGCTGCGGATCTGCTCCGGCGCTGGCTCGAGAGCCCGCTGTGCACGCTGACCGACGAATCGGGCGCGGCGCACGCGGGGCCTCGGGAGGTTGTGCATGTGATGAACATCACGGACGTGGGGCATATGACCGACGACGAGGCGGCCGACGGCTCGGGCGAGGACAAGATGGAGGTGGCGGGGCGTCGGCTCGAAGAAGCGAAGAAGTCGGGCACGCTGCCCGAGGGCGTGGACATCGACCCGCGCGACCCGCGCGCGATCGCGTCGTTCTACGCCGATCGGTTTATCGAGGACGCGAGGGCTCTTGGCTTGAAGGTGGCCAGCGAGGTCGCGGATGATCCGGGGCGGATGCCGCGGGCGACGGAGAACATCGAGGGCATGGTCTCGATGATCGAATCGCTGGCCTCGAAGGGCTTCGCCTAGCGCGCGGGCGACGCGGTCTACTTTGATGTGCAGAAGTACGAGGCGTACGGCGAGCTCTCGGGCAACACGATCGACAAGCTCCGGGGGGGCGCCGGGGGGCGCGTCAGCGACCGGAACCAGGCGTCCAAGCGACACCCGGCGGATTTCCTGCTCTGGAAGAGCGATGCGAGCCACCTGATGCGATGGGACGGGCCGGTGATCGATGGCGAGCGCGTGGGCGAGGGGTACCCCGGCTGGCACATCGAGTGCTCGGTCATGGCGCGCAACGCCCTCGGCGACGTCATCGACCTGCACTCAGGCGGTGAGGACAACATCTTCCCCCACCACGAGTGCGAGCGGGCGCAATCGTGCTGCTTCACCGGGCATGACCGCTTCGCCAGGCACTGGTTCCACCCGCGGTTCCTCATGGTCGAGGGCGCGAAGATGTCCAAGAGCAAGGGGACGTTCTTCACGCCCAGAGACCTGTTCGCGCAGGGGATCGAGCCGGCGGCGCTCCGCCTGGAACTCATCAAGTCGCACTACCGGTCGAACGCGGATTTTTCGATGCAGGGACTCAAGGACTCGGGCAGGCAGGTGGAGCGATGGCGCCGGTTCGTTGAGCAGGGCGATGGGGGCGGCGCTGGGGATGCTGATACGAGCGTGCGCGAGGCGTTCGCGGGGGCGCTAAGCGACGATCTGAACATCTCGGGCGCGATCGGCGCTGTCAACAGTTGGATCAACTCGACAAAGTCGCCATCGCGCGCTGACGCAGCGATGATAAGAGAGTTCGACTCGGTCCTTGGTGTCCTCTCGCTCGAACGGGCTGAGACGAAGGCGACGGAGATCGGCGTCTACCAGGGCGTGGATCCCTCGCCCGAGGTCGAGGCGCTGCTGAGTGAGCGGGCGGCGGCCCGCAAAGGCAAGGACTACGCCCGTTCGGACGAGATCCGCGACCGGCTCGCGGGGATGGGGCTGGCGATCAAGGATGTTGCGGGCGGAAAGGTGGAAGTTAGCCGGGGTGAGACGAGGAACCGCTGACGAGGGCAATTTCGGCGGCAAGACCCACAATGACAAAGAAGAGAAACGCGGTCAGCGCGATCACCCCGCGGCGGTGACCCCAGCAGAGCCGTCGCTTCTGGAATGTGGCCACAGACGCGACGCCGCCGAGTACCGCGAGCTGCCCGGCGAGCACCAGCAGCTCCGACCAAGGACATACGTCGGGTCCCACGCTCAGGCAGGAGGCGAGTATCACGCCCGTGAGTACCGCGTGCACGAACGCGAGCAGCCAAGTGCTTCCAATCGTCCGTGCCACGAGGCGCCGTCGCGCGATTGACCCTGCGGCGAACGGGGGCGCGTACCAGGCCGGATCGCTCGTCGTGTGGCATTCAGGGCAGGTCAGCTCTTTATTAAGCCCTCGGAGGTCGTAGCCGCACTTCACGCACGTGGGATTCCCTGGCTGGTGGGCCTTGGAGCGACGGATGCGCTGGAGCAGTCGATCTCTCCTAAAACGCCTGCTGATTGGGCCACTCCGAGATCGTCCCATGGATCTATGCTACGCCCATGTCCTGGACGCTCTTTCGCTACATTTTCTTCGAGGTCGGGCGCCTGGTGCTGCTCTCGACGGCGGTGCTGGTGGCGGTGATCGCGTTCGCGGCGTCGGTCAAGCCGCTGGCGGACGGGAAGCTGAGTGTGATGGGGTTCGTGCGATTCATGCTTCTGGCGACGCCGCCGATGCTGGCGTACGCGCTGCCGTTCGCGTCCGGGTTCGGGACGACGCTGGCGTATCACCGATTGGCGCAGGACAACGAGATACTCGCGGCCAAGGCCGGGGGGGTGTCGCACCGGGGGCTGCTGGTCCCGGCGGCGGCGATCGGGCTGTTGCTGGGGATGTCGCTGCTGCTTCTGAACGAGCAGATCATCCCGCGGTTTCTGACGCGGATGGAGCGGCTCATCACGCAGGACGTGATGCAGATCATGGTGCGGTCGATCGACCGGGGCGAGTCGGTGCGGATCGGATCGACGGAGATTTATGCGGACGAGGTGCAGCGGGTCGAGCCGCGCCCGGGGTCGAGCGTGATCGCTCAGTATCTGCTGCTGGGCGTAGCGGGGGTGGATCTGAACGAGGACGGGTCGGTCGAGACGATGATCACGGCCCGGCGCGCGTGGATCTTGCTTGTGCCTGGGGCGGAGGCGGGGTTTGAGGACTCGGATTCGGCGGCGGCGCTCATCCGGTTCGAGGACGCGCGGGGCATCCAGGGCGGGACGATTGTTGGGGGAGAGGTGCTGCCGGCGCCCCCGGTCCGCATCCCGAACCCGTTCCAGGACGACCCGAAGTTTCTGACGTGGGGCAAGCTGCGCGAGCTGCGCCGGAACCCGGAGGCGATGAACTGGATCGATGCCAAGCGTCTGAACCTGGCGCGTGAGTACGCGGGGCAGGAGACGCTGGAGGCGATCCGGAGGCGGCTGCGCCAGGACGGGCTGGCGCGGTTTAGCAACGACCAGGGCGACAGCTTCCTGGTTCGGGCGGCGGCGCTGCGCCAGCGCGACGGGTGGACGCTGGTGGCGCCGACAAGCACGGGGAAGATCGAGCTCGAGGTCTACCGCCCGGACGGCGGGGGGATCGACCGGTACTCGGCGCGTGAGGGGAAGCTGATCTCTGAGTCGAGCTCGTACGAGGATCCGACGAGCCCGGCGCCGGGCTCGGGGATCTCGTTCACGCTCCGCCTGGTGGACGTCGAGATCATCGGTTCGACGGCGGCCCGCGACGCGAACCTGCCCACGACGCAGACCGAGCGGGTCGAGTTCCCGGGGCTCGAGGTGACGGGCGATCCGATGCGGGCGCTCCGCGAAATGAGCAGCGACGAGCTGCTGCGCGAGGTGCGCCCGAGCACGGAAGGCGCCGGGCGGGTGCAGCAGGTGGCGCTGGCGGCGGCGTCGCTCGAGAAGGATCTTGTGCGCCTGCAGCGCGAGATCACGAGCAAGCAGCAGGAGCGGTTGGCGATGGCGGTGAGCTGTCTGGTGATGGTGCTCACGGGGGCGGTGACGGCGATGAAGCTGCGCGATTCCTTGCCGCTGGTGGTGTACCTGTGGAGCTTCTTCCCCGCGATCGGCACGATTATCTTCATCAGCACGGGCCAGCAGATGACCCACAGCTCCGGGCTGATCGGGATCCCGGTGTTGTGGGGTGGTGTTATTCTGCTGGCGATCTACACCGCGCTGACGCTTCGCGTGCTCCAGCGCCATTGATCTTTCCATGAACCAGACCGATCAACCTGTGCGCATCAGCGACGATCAGAGCGTGTTTACCTGGGCGGCTCGCCCAGGGGCGTTGTGGGCGCTGGTGCTGGGTCTGCTCGCGTTCCGTCTGGTGTGGCTGGTGTTTTTTTCTGAGCTGACACTGGCCGAGGACGAGGCGCACTACTGGGAGTGGAGCCGCAGGCCCGGGTGGAGCTACGCGACGAAGGGCCCGGGCGTGGCCTGGGTGATCTGGCTCTCGACGAGCCTGTTCGGGGATGTGGAGTGGGCGGTGCGCCTGCCTGCGGTGCTGGCGAGCGCGGTCTCGACGCTGGCGATCGCGGACCTGGCGCGCCGGGTGTTTGGGGACCGGCGCGTGGGTTTCTTCGCGGGCGCGGTGTGGCAGTGCCTGCCGGGCGTCGGGATCACGAGCGTGCTGATGACGATCGACGGACCATACCTGGCGAGCTGGGCGGTCGCGGTTTGGGCGTGGTACCGGGCGTCGCGCGAGCGGTGGCGTCCGGGCTGGGTGATCGCGGGGGCGGCGCTGGGCATGGGGTTTTTGTTCAAGTACACGATTGTGCTGCTGGGTGTTGGTCTTGGGATGGATTTTTTCCGGCGAGCCGGGCGCGAGCGCCGCCCGGTCAGGGGCGCGGCTCTGGCGGCTTTGATCGCATGCCTGGGGCTGGTCCCGGTGCTGATCTGGAACGCGCAGCACGACTGGGTGACATTCCGCCATTTGCTCGGGCACCTGGGGGCGCCCGGCGGCGAGGGGGTGACGGAGGCGTCTGGTGGGTGGTCGTACTCGCCCGGGTGGACGCTGGAGTTTGTGGTGTTGCAGGCGGCGATCGCGGGGCCGGCGCTGGCGCTGATGGTCGCTGGCGCCGTCGGGGCGCGCCGCTCGCGCGAGCTTTCCGGGCTGATGCTCCTTTCCGCTGTGCCGATATTTATATTTTATCTGCTGGTGACGGTGTTCACGCGGGGGGAGGGCAACTGGGCGATGGGCGGGTTTGTGACGCTGTGCCCGCTGGCGGGGTGGATGGTCGTCAGCGCCCGCCAGCGGCGTGTGACGTGGCTGCGATTGTTCTGGGGGGCGAGCGCGGTGACGGGGGTGCTGACGGTGCTGATTTTGCCTGGCGTGACGCTGGCGGCCCGCGTCCCGTGGTTGGGCGAACGAATCCCGGTCCACCGGATGACGGGCATGCGCGAGCACGCCCGGGCGGCGGCGGAGCTGGGCGAGCGTCTGCGCGAGCGGACCGGGCTCGAGGCGTTCTATGTCACCGGGCACTACGGGCGGGCGAGCCAGCTCGCGTTCTATTTGCCCGGGCGCCCGACGGTGTACTGCGCCGCGACGGCGATCGGGGGCAGCTCGCGCCAGTACGACCACTGGACCGAGACGGACCTGTCGCGCGATGACGTCACCGCCCGCCTGCTCGGGCGCCCGGCGGTGATCTTCACGGGGCAGGGGGAGCACCAGATCCGGGCCTGGGCGCCTGCGTTCGGGTCGATCGAGGACGCCGGGCCTCTCCCGATGGAGCCCAAGGCCAACCGGACGACGCTGATCGGGCTGAACTTTCTGGGCTTTGCCAAACCGGCGCCGGCGCGGGACAATGCCCCGGGCGAGAAACCGGCGCCCTGATCGGACCCCATGAGCCCATTGATCCCATGACCGCAGCGCACCGCGCATCACACCCGAAGCGACGCACGATCTGGATCGTCGGCGCCATGGTTCTGCTCGTCGTGCTGAGCAGCGTGCTGGACTGGCGTCTGTTCCACCTGCTTGTCAGCGATGACCCGGAGCGTCTGGCGCGACGGGACTGGTACCAGTTTCTTCGGGCGGTTGGGTATCTCCCGACGTGGGCGGTGGTCGGGCTGGCGATTGCGTTGTGTGATTCGAGCCGTCGGCGCGGGATGGGGCGCGGGCTGCTTGTGATTGTTTCGCCGGTGGTTGCGGGGGCGATCGCGGAGCTGGGCAAGCTGATTATCTCGCGCGAGCGTCCGGTCAGCGATGGCGTGATTCAGAACGATGGGGCGTACACCTGGAAGGGGTTGCTGCAGGGGTTTGTTGATGGGGGGAACCTGGGGATGCCCTCGAGCCACGCGGCCGTCGCGTTCGGGGGTGCTGCGATGGTGGGGGTGCTGTTCCCGCCAACGCGGTGGCTGATGCTGCTACTGGCGGCGGGGTGCGGGCTCGGGCGCTTGCTCAGCGGGGCGCACTTCGCGTCGGATGTCGTGGTCGGGGCCAGCATCGGGGTGATCGTGGCCTGGGGGCTGGGTCGCATTCTCGGGGCGAGGCCGGCCCGGGGCGGTGTGTAAGGGCGGGCGCCCGTAGACTCTGCGAAAGCCCTTTGCCCGCCCACCCGGACCGATCGCGCGACCAGCCTGTGACCAACCTGTGACCATTCTCGACCGCTACATCGCAAGGCTCTACCTGACGAACGTGATCACGCTGTTCGTGATTTTGTTCAGCTTTGTGGTGGTGATCGACGTGAGCCTGAATGTGGACCGGTTCTTCAAGGCCGCAGTTGTTTTGGGGACGTCGAGCGACGGGGTTGAGCCGGGGTTTTTCCGGCGGGTGATTATCGCGGTGCTGGTGATCGCGGACCTCTGGTGGCCCCGGCTGCTGCAGTTGTTCAACTTTATGCTCGGGCTGGTGCTGGTCGCGGGGATGGGGTTCACGTGTTCGCAGCTCGTGCGCAACCGGGAGTTTCTGGCGATGCTGACGGCGGGGATCTCGCTGCGCCGTGTGGTCAGGCCGATCCTGGTGATCGCGGTGGGGATGACGGCGTTGCAGGCGTTGAACCAGGAGCTGGTGATCCCGCGGGTGGCGCCGCTCTTGGCGCGGGACCACGGGGACGCGGGCAAGCGCGGGCTCGGGGTGACGGCGGCGCCATTGACGGCGGACGGGCGGGGCTGGCTGTACCGGGCCGTGTCGTTTGACGCGGATTCGGACGTGCTCACGGGGGTCTACATCATCGAGCGCGACGAGGAGACGCGCCAGGCGGTCCGCGAGATCACGGCGGACCGGGCGGTCTGGCGCGACGGGGGGTGGGATCTTGAGGGCGGGCTGCAGCGGGAGATCCGTGTGGGCGAGGGGACAACGCGCCCGGCGCCGACGCCGATTGCGAGGGTGGAGTCGAGCCTGGACCCGACGACGCTGAAGATCAACCGGTACAAGGAGTTCCGCAACGCCCTGAGCTTCGCCCAGATCGGGCAAATTCTGTCTCGGGGCGAGCAGGTCGACAGCCAGACGCGCCGGGATCTGCAGCGGATCCGGTGGGGTCGGATCTCGATGATGATCTCGTCGTTGCTGGCGTTGGTGATGGCGCTGCCGTTCTTTGTGACCCGGGTACCGACGAACATGGTGCTCCAGTCGCTTAAGTGTGCGCCGATTTCGATCGGGGCGTTGCTGCTGGGGGTGGTGGGGTCGTCGGCGATGCTTCCCGGGGTGCCGCCGGGGATCGGGGCGTTTTTGCCGGTGATGGTGCTGTCAACGGCGGCGGTGGCGGTGGTGAGCCAGATGAAGTCCTGAGAGATCGGGGCTTGCACCCGGGGCGCGGGCGGGGACAATAGAGCGGACGGATCAACACGCTCGGAGGGTGCTATGGCGTCGGTTGTCTTTTACTTTCAGGTCCACCAGCCGCACCGCCTCAAGCGGTACTCCGTTTTTAACACCGACCCGTTCTACTTCGACGAGAAGTCCAACCGGGAGATCTGCGAGAAGGTCGCGGCCAAGTGCTACCGCCCGGCGACGAGCAAGATCCTCGATCTTGTCCGGAGGCACGACGGGAACTTCCGTGTGAGCTACGCGATCACGGGGACGGTGCTCGACCAGCTCGAGAAGTACGCGCCGGATGTGATCGAGCTGTTCCAGGCGCTCAGCGAGACGGGGTGCTGCGAGTTTTTGGGTGAGACGTACTACCACTCGCTGAGCTTTATCTATTCGCGCGAGGAGTTTCACGAGCAGGTCGGGATGCACACGAAGAAGATCCAGGATCTTTTCGGGCAGACGCCGACGGTGTTCCGCAACACCGAGCTGATCTATTCCAACGGGCTGGCGCGGGAGCTGGCGTCGATGACGGATGAGGAGGGGAACGCACGGTTCTCGGGGTGCTTGTGCGAGGGTGTGGACAGCCGGTTGGGGTATCGATCGCCCAACTATGTGTACGCGCCGCCGCGCGGTGAGGACGGCGAGGCGCTGCCCGGGCGCGACGGGCGCCCGTTCGGGCTGCTGCTCAAAAACTACCAGCTCTCCGATGACATCGCGTTCCGGTTCTCGAACAAGGGCTGGGGCGAGTGGCCCTTGTCGGCGGAGAAGTTCGCCAAGTGGGTCCACCAGATCAACGGCGACGGGTTCTTGTGCAACCTGTTTATGGACTACGAAACCTTCGGCGAGCACCAGTGGGCGGACACCGGGATCTTCGAGTTTCTCGACAAGCTGCCCGAGGCGATTTTCGACATCGCGCCCGGCGAAAACCACTTTATCACACCCACCGAAGCGCTCAAACGCTTCGAGCCCGTGGGCGAGTACGACGTGCCCGAGTTCATCTCGTGGGCCGACGCGGAGCGCGACCTGACCGCGTGGCGCGGCAACGCGATGCAGTGGAACGCGCTCGAAGAAACCTACAGGCTCGAGCGCAAGATCAAGGACCGCGTGATCGAGATCAAGGCTTCGCCCGACCCGAAGCGGGCCGAGACCATGAAGCACGTCATTGGCGACTGGCGCAAGCTCACCACCAGCGACCACTTCTACTACATGTGCACCAAGTTCTGGTCCGATGGCGACGTGCACAAATATTTCAGCCCGTACGACTCGCCCTACGACAGCTACATCAACTTCATGAACGTGCTCGACAACGTGCGCACACGCCTGGCGAGCGTCTGAGACGTTGGCGGTTTTATCCTGAAACGTGTGTGGATCGCGCGGCGTTAAGGGCCGCGCGGATGGCGCTGCGCTCGAATCGAGCGGCGTGAACGCGGGTGGTCCCGAGGCGCTGTGCGAGGGCCGAGAGGGTTTCGGGCGGGCGCCCGTCCAGAGCGAACCGTCGGGCGAGCACGAGCGCGTCGCGCTCGCCCAGGCGGGCGAGCACGCCCGGGAATCTCGGGTCGGGGTCGAGCTGGCGCTGCCAGGGGCAGACGGATCGGGTCCAGTCGGGCACGGGCGTGCCGGGCGAGAGCCGGGGGGCGGCGCGCCGGGGTGAGTGGGCGCGGGGCTGGTCTTTCCAGGCGCTGGTGAGGCGCAAGAGGGTCATGGCGCACGGCGCGGCCAGTCGGGCGCCGCGCGAGGGGTCGAAGCGGTCCACGCTGGACCCGATCGCGTCGATGGCGAGGCGGATGGCGCGCCGGAGCTCGGGCGCGGGCATCGCGGCGCTCGGGTGCCCGCCCCGGTCGAACGAGGCGAGGATGAGGTGGAGCTGGCTGGCGACGAGCAAGACCTTGAGGCGTGAGGCCCAGCGGAGGCGTGTTTCGCACTCGTCGATGGTTTCGCCCGAGGGCGCGGCCCGGTCGATCGAGGCGACAGCACGCGCGGCTCGCCAGCGGAGATAGTGGTACGCGAAGATGCGCTCACGCTCGGCGCTGGGGTCATCGCCGGCGCGCAGGCGAGAGGCCTCGCTCAGCTCGCGCAGATCGGTCGGGGCCCTGACGCACAGGCCCGAGCGGACCGGCTCGCCCGCGAGCAGGACCTCGGCGGCGTTGTCGCGCTCAAAGGTCACGATCGGCGGGGTGGACAGGTCGAGGCTGAGGAGCAGGTCGGCGCGGGCCTGGTTGAGCGATCGGACGACGCTGACGCGCGCTCGCCCGGTGCGCCGGGCGATCTCGCTGGGTTCGATGCCGCGCTGGACGGCGCGACGGATGACGCGGCGCTCGCGCTCATCCGGGGGGGGCGCCTCGGTGAAGACGGGCTCATGTCCCTGGCTGATCGCTCGCTCGTCGGCGCGGCGCAGGACCTGGCGCACGCCCTCGTGCGAGCGGTTGTATCTGCGGGCGAGCTGGGCTGCGGCCTCGTTGAGCGAGAGCCCGAGCGAGGCGCGGTACCGGCGCGCGCGGCGCTGGATGGTCTCGCTGAGCTGCTCGTCGATGCGGGTGAACGATGAGGCCCGAGCAACCAACGCCCGCTCGCGTTGCTCGAACGATTCGACGTTGGCCAGTGGGAAGATCAGGCGCTGGGCGCCGCCCGCGACGAGCACGCGGTGGGCGATAAGCCCGCGCCTGCGGTAGCGTTCGATCGTCTTGCGGCTCACGCTCCAGCGCTGGCTGAGCTGTTCGATGCTCATGGCGCCCGGGCCGGCGTCCTCGCCCGTGCGACCCGCAGCAATGCTCAGACGCTCGACGAGCGCGGAGAGATCGCCCAGCAACGCCTCGCCCACGAGCGAGGCGGGCTCGTCGATCTCGGGGCGGTAGGCCGTGAGGCGGAAGATGAACCAGTCTTCGGGGTAGACGCGGGCGGGTTCAAGCTCGGAGGCGAGCTGTTCGGCGCTGGCGATGTGCCGGTCCAGGGCCTCGCGCGGCGCAAAGCGGAGCTGTTTGGCGAGATCGTCGAGCGCGCCGATGCGCAGTCGCGGCAGCGGGGGCATCAGCTCGGGCTCGCGGAGAGCGCCGGGTCGTCCGCGGGCGCCCACACGGGCGACGCGCTCGGGGCCAGGCCCAGGGCCGCGGCTTTGGCGAGGAAGACAGCGACGCCTTCGCGCTCGCGCGGGCCGACGTCGTAGCGGAGCAGATCGCCTACGTACCGGCGGGCCAGATCGTCGGGCCAGCCCTTGGCGCTGGCCCGGAGCGAGACGACAGCGTCGAGTCGGGCGAGGTTTCGCCGGCGCTGGCGGTCGAGCAGGGCGGCTCCCGCCCGGATCCGGTCTGAGTCCATCTCGGACTGGCGGCACATCCACAGGGCGTACACAAACGGCAGCCCGGTCAGCTCGTGCCAGGCGGAGCCCAGATCGATCTGGGTCTTGGCCCGCGTGGCGGCGTGGGCGGAGGTGACGACCTTGTCGCCGATGAGCACCACGGCCTCGGGCCAGTCTGCCCCGTCGCGGGCGCAGGCCTGGGCGTCGAAGGGGATGATCTCGGGCTCAGCCGCGTACCGCTCGCTGAGGATGACCCGGGCGAGCACGGAGGAGGTGTGGCTGTCGGTATCGACGTGCAGGCGGGTGATGCGCTGCGGCTCGACCGAGGCAAAGAGGCGGACGGTCAGGGTTTCGCCCTCGCACCCGATCATGCCGCAGGTGAGCAGGGCCAGGGGGTGCTCGCTCCGGGCGGCGTCGATGACGGAGACGAGCCCGATGTCGGCCCGGTCGGGACCCGTGCGGGTCAGGCGATCGACGATCCGGGCCGGGACGAGCGTCTCGAGCTTGAGATCGGCGCAGGTGTCGAGGCCCTCGATGAGCGGGGCGGTGTTGAGATAGCTGACAGCTGCGATTCGGATGGGCGCCTGCATGCGTGACTCTAGGAAAGACAGCCCGCTCTCGAAGCCCCGGAAAGCGGGGAATCCTCGATGAATGCGCCATTTTTCCCGGTCGTTCCGGGCAATTGGTGGTCGCCCGCCCATTCATCCGTACCTTCGAGCATGACAGGCCCGCGCAGCGAGGGACAGATGCTGCTCGGGTGTTGGATGGGACATATCGCCGACGTCCAGCACAGTGAAGACGACGGCTGCAAGAGGGGTTTGCGCACAGCGTGTAATCTCGGGACGTGTGGGAAGATCCTTGGGCCTGCCCAGGGGAGTGAGATGTTTCGTCCCGAGACCGCTCCGTCCGATGGATGGAGCAGACAACGTGCACCTACCCACCCGGCGTCGGGCTGCTCGTTCAGCCCGGCGTCGCTTTTTTTGGCGCCCCGACACGCGGGCACGCTCTCTGTAGACTGCGACGATGCCTCTGCCGCCCAGCCCGGACTCGCGCACGCTGCTCATCGTCGGCGGCGGCGGGCACGCCCGTGTGGTGATCGAGGGCGCCCGCATGGCCGGGCTCGATCCCGTTGGGGTGCTCGATGATTGCCAGACGCCCGCAGCCTGCGCTCACGAGGGCGCGCCGGGGCGTGTTGGCCCGCTGAACGAGCTCAAGCAGCGAGCCGCGGGCGGGGAACGCTTTATCATCGCGATCGGCGCGATCTGGCTCCGGCGACAGCTCATCGACGGGCTCGACCCGGACGCGATCGACGAGCGCCAGTGCGCGAGCGTGGTCCACCCGAGCGCGACCGTTTCGCCCGAGGCGAGCATCGGCGCCGGGGCTTTCGTCGGCCCCGGCGCGATCATCAACCCCGGCGCGATTATCGGCGCCCACGCGATCATCAACTCCGGCGCGATCGTCGAGCACGACGCCGAGATCGGCGCCAACGCGCACATCGCGCCCGGGTGCGTGCTCGGCGGCGGGGCGCGGATCGGTCAGGACGCGCTCATTGGTATCGGCTCGCGCGTGCTCCCGGGCCTGCGCGTCGGGGCCGGGTCGGTCGTGGGCGGCGGGGGGGTTGTGGTCAAGGAAGTGCCCGTGGGGCGGCGCGTTATGGGTGTGCCCGCGGCCGTGATCGACCACGTCTAGGGCAGCGGTGAGGTAGATTCTGAGATCAACTCTGGCTCGCCCTCAGCGGTGGGGCAGGCGTCCCGCCTGTCCCAGTTGCCCATCAAGGCAGGCGGGACGCCTGCCCTACCGGGGCTTACTCACCATCGAGCATTGATCGCAGCTCGTCCGAGCGTTCGACCATGTCGCGCTCGAGCTGTTCCGCGTCGAGCACCGATTCCAGCTCGGGCTCGAGCTCGAAGTGCCAGTGGATCTCGTTCTCGATGCGTGTGGGCAGGGCCGTGGCGACAAGATCGACCCCGGGCCACTCGTGGATGGGGGCCTTGGCCTTGCGGAAGGTGGAGATCCGTTCGTAGCCGTCGAGCTCGACGCGGACGTCGTAGTCGCCATAGAAGGTGAACGCGGTGACGACGGGCGAGGCGCCGAGCTCGACATCGTTGAACCAGACGCGGGCGCCGGGGGGTTCGGTGGTGATCTTGATTCGCCGCTCGATACACCCGGTGAGGAGGGTGAGCATCGCGAGCGTGAGGATGGCACGGTTGATGATACGGCTTCGTCGCATGACCCGGGAGGATACCACCGCCCCGGGCGTGTGTCTTATTTGGTGAGCACGGTGACGTCGGGGTTGAACGCGGACCAGCTGTAGTAGTACGTCTGGGCGGTGTGGACGCCCTCGGGGGCTGAGAGGACCTCGACGCCGGCGTCGGTGGCGCGGGCGATGACGGGGCCTGCGGGGGTGGACAGCTCGTAGCGGTCACCAATGACGTCGGAGGGGATGAACCAGGCCTGGCCTTCGCTCAGGACACCGAGACCGAGGGTTTTCTTTTTGTCGATGGCGTCGCCCACGCCGCGCACGGGGACCATGAGATCATCGGTGGCAAAGTAGCCCGCGTAGGCGACGCGGTCGTAGGGGCGCTGGTACCCCGTGTCGCGGGAGACGACTTTCCCGTCGGGGTGCTCGCTCTTGAAGGCGCGCCACGAGACGACGCGCAGGGGCAGGTGCGTCATGGGCGTTCCGGCCAGAGGCCCGGAGACGGCGCGCATGGCGAGCTGACTCCAGAGGCCCATGGTTTGCCTGTCGTACATGAGGACGTTGGAGTTGTAGAGGGCGCCAGAGACGCCGAGGTCGAGCGTGATGGTTTCGGGCTCGCCCTGGTCGTCCGTCTCGCCCGTGGGGACGATGCGGCTGACGAGGGTGGCCGAATCGCACAGGGGGCAGTAGGTCGCGGCGACTGCTTCGCCACCGACGGTCATATTGACGATCTCGTGGAAGTTGAGGATTTTGAACGGCGCCGCGACGGCCTCGTCTCCGATCACGACGCTGATGACCCGGTCGGTCTCAGCGAGCCAGTCGCCCTCGCTGATGGGGACGAGCCTGGGATCGGTCAGCGAGGGGATGGCGTCACGCGGGAGGAGCGTGTGGATCTCGCCTTCGGGGATGCTCAGGTTGGTCAGGTCGTACTCGGTCGCGAGATCAACAGAGCCCGGGCGTTGGACGCGGTGGAACCCGTCGTCGTCGGTGGGCGCTGGCTCGGGCTGGGCGGCGCCAGCCAGAGCGAGGGCCGAAAGAGCGAGGGCGTACCCGGCGGATATCGATCGGAGTTTCATAGCGGCTTCCTTTTCGGGCGGGCGCACCGCCTTGTACGAGGGAGGACACGCGGCGCGGGCGGATTGTTCCGCTGGCATCGAAAATCCTTGATCGAGAGCGGGGGTCCAGGGCTTGTTTGGCGGATCGAGATTCGTGCCACTGACCCGTCTTCGGGTCGGTGGGGTGTTCCCCGGCGCGATCACAAAACCGAGCCGCGAGCGTGAGCTCGTGACGTGCTGCGAGACACTCGCGAGCTCACGCTTGCGGCTCGGTTGATGCTCTAGGGGCAGGCCAGGGTGAAGGCGTTGAGGAACGCGAGGACATCGGTAAAGCCCGAGACAGCGTCGGCGTTGAGATCGGCCCGGCGGTCGCTCGCAGCGAACAGGCCCAGGAACGCGAGGACATCGTCGAGATCGGTCACGCCATCGCCCGTGAAGTCCGCCGGGCAGGAGGTGATGGTGATGGTCTGGTTCGCGGGGACATCGGTGAGTGTGCGCACGAGGCCGGTGGGCCAGGTGATGCGGAGCTGGTCGATGGCGGTGGCGTCCGCGAGTCCAAAGTGTGCGGTGAGTTCGGAGTGGGAGAGGTAGTTGGAGCCGGCGCTCATCCAGCGGGTCTGGGTAAGAGACCCTGTCACGGCTTCGACGCGGGCGCCGAAGCCGTCGGGCGCCGAGCGTGGGTCGAGCGAGGTGTCGAGCTTGATGCGAATCCAGTTGGGGGCGGGGGCGCCCCCGGGCGAGATGGTGTCGTTGCGGAAGAAGGCCGCCGGGTCGCGGTTGCTCAGGAAGAGGACGTCCTGGTCGCCGTCGGAGTCGGGGTCGAAGGTGATCAGGCCCCGCCCCTGGGCGACGTGGACCATGCCCGAGGCGACGGCGCTCTCGGTGAAGGTCATGTCGGCGTTGTTGATGAACAGGAGCGAGTTTGAGTCCCACCCGCTCCAGCCGTTGGTCTCGATGATGTCGGGGTGGGTGTCGAGGTTGACATCAACAACGGCGGCGCCCCAGCCCCACGCGCCGTCCTCGACCCCGGCCTGTTCCCCGAGCTCGGCGAACGTGCCGTCGCCCTGGTTCATGTAGAGCATGTTGCCGGCGGCGGAGGTTTCGACGGACGTGACGTACCAGTCGCAGAGCCCGTCGTTGTTGACATCGCCCGCGGCGTTGCCCATGCCGTTGAGGTCGAGCCCGGTCCCGGCTTCGCTGGTCATGTCCGAGAACGTGCCGTCGGTGTTGTTGAGCAGGTACTTGCTGGTGCGGAAGTCCGCGACCCAGAGCAGTTCGGGGTAGAGATCACCGTTCATGTCGATGAAGCGGGGGGAGAAGCCGTGGACGGTGCGCATGTCGCGGAGGATGGCGCTGTCGGTGACGTCGGTGAAGTTCGGAATGCCGGTGGCGTCGGTCCCGTCGTTGCGGAAGAGGCGGTTGCCGTAGGAATCTGTCACCCAGCCCGCGACGGCGATGTCCAGATCACCATCGAGGTCGTAATCACCCATCGCGACGCCGAACCCGTCGGCGGCGTCCGGGCTGGTCGTCGCGACGCCCGCCTGCTGGGCGACCTCGTTGAAGATGGGGACGCCGGCGGTGTCCAGGCCCATGTTGAGGTAGAGAAGGTGCTGGCCCGGGCCGGTGGAGTCGACGTCGCCGAAGCTGGAGATGAAGATGTCGAGCCAGCCGTTGTTGTCGAGGTCGCCGACACCGATGCCGACGCCGATGTGCGTGCGCGTGAGCGAGGCGTCGATGGCGTGATCGACGAAGGCGCCGTCGCCCTGGTTGATGTACAGATGATCTGGCCCATCGCCTCCCGAGAGGATGAAGAGGTCTTCGTGCCCGTCGCGGTTGAAATCGCCGGCGGCGCCGCCCGCGCCCATGAACGGGGCGCCCGCGCCGCCCGGGCCTTGGTAGACGCAGTCGATGCCCGAGGCCAGCGTCGCGTCGGAGAACGAGAGCTGGGCGCCCGCAGCGCACGCGCACAGACCAACAGCAACCAGCGCAGCAGAGACCTTCATCGCCAGAGACCCTTCGAGATATCGGCCCAAGAAAACGGACCGGAGAGACCACAAGACCACAGGCGGATTCACAGCCCAGAACAGGGGGTGAACGCCTGGAGAGAGTCTACTGGAGGGGGGGCGGGGGGCAAGGGAAAAGGGGAGGGCAGTTGGGCTCGCACGCGCGAAAGGTCAAGAGCGTGTGGATGCAGGCGATCTTGTGAGGTGAGTCGTATATCGGGCGAGGTGGGTTCTCAGTCGGGCGCCTTCGCTCTAGACTGGTCTCGTGAGGATTACGAGCGACGAAGATACCAGGCGCAGCCCCATCCAGAATGTCCAGTTCTGGGGCGGGCTCTGGGGGCTGCTGGTGACGCTGTCGCTCGGCGCCCAGCTGTGGATAAACTCGACCCCTTGGCGCGTGATCGACTTCGATTTTGGCGGCAACTCAATGCTTGCCATCCGCTTGGATCCAGACGAGACCTCTCGGGGCGCCGATCCCCTGTCCCACATCGACTGGAATCAGGAAGCCGAGCGCCAGTACGGGACTCGCCTCGCCATCGGGAGTGTTGTTGTAGGCGTGATCGGCATCGGGCTGACCACAATCGGCGCGAGCGGCTTTCCGATCTGGTTCGTGTCTCGGGCGCGTCTTGACCGCCTCTCCGACAAGGCTCGAACCAGATGGTTTCTGCTCTGCTGGGTGGGTGTGCCCGCGCTGCTTGGCGTCTGGGTTGTGTCAAACCTGATCGCTGCGATGAGCTGAGGACTGACCCCGACACCCGAGCCTCGCATTTCTATTTTGGTCGAATCGCGGATCTTATGGGGCATTGTCGGGATCAGGTTGATCTACTGAGTCCATGCTGTGAGGCACAATCTCGAACTCGCCGTGGCCAGATGTGTGCGCGAGATATCCATCGACAACCGTGCTAAACAGCCCATCCTCATTCGGACCCAGAAAGATACGGGTCGTGGTTTCTTTGTCTCGAAGAATCAAGTTCCCGTTCCCATTATCATCAACAAAGAGCTCGCCTGCTTGAGTGCGGTCCTTCCCTCCGTGTCCGAAGAAAATACCAGTGGCTCCGCTCTGGCTGCTTGCGGCGATGTCAAACCACCTTCCGGAATCTGGCGATTTCAGCCGCAGCAGCCCGCCTCCAGGCGTGCCAGTCAGCATCGCGCGGAGCGAGTTATCCGGCGAGCCAAAGGAGGCCATAAACCCCATATCAGACGTCGGCTCCACAGACAAGAGAGCTCTGTCGCTCCCCGCTGCATTCCGGGCCACGACCGCACCGACTCCTTTCGTGATCAGCATTGAAGCGAGTGGTTTCTCGGCATCTGGGCTATACACATGAACCTGACCACCACGATCGATGCTCTGCAAGCGAACCGCGATCTTGTCAGAACCCTCTCGATGTACATCCACTCTTCCCGCGTAGACGATGTCGGCGTGGATCTCACGAACCCGCAGGACATCCTCATCGATGCGATCGCTCCCGCGTGATGAGACCCCGGCAAGGAATCCAGCGACAAGTATCGACACACACACAAGACTGGCAGTTCGCCAAACTGCGGAACTTCGCTCCAAGCGGGCTAATCGCTGTTCAAGACTCATTGGCATTCTTCGATCTCCTACATCCGCGCCCCGGCGTCCCCCCGGTGCTCCCGGAACCACGCGATCGTCCGCTTCAAGCCCTCCTCGAATCCCACCTTCGCCTCCCAGCCGATGAGCTTCTTCGCCCGGCTCACGTCCAGGCACCTTCGCGGCTGTCCGTCGGGCTTGCTCGCGTCCCAGCGGATTTTGGACTCGAGTTCGCTGTCGTTCTCGCAGAAGCCGGTGAGGCGGGCGATGAGGTGGACGAGGTCCTTGATTGTGATTTCCATGTTGGTGCCGAGGTTGATCGGGGTGGGCTCGTTCATCCGCTCGGCGGCGGTCAGGATGCCCTCGCTCGCGTCCTCGACGAACAAAAACTCGCGGCTGGCCACGCCCGTGCCCCAGACGGGCAGGTGGTCGTCGCCCCGGTCGATCGCCTCGACGCACTTGCGGATGAGCGCGGGGATGACGTGTGAGGAGTGGAGGTTGAAGTTATCCCACGGGCCGTAGAGGTTCACGGGCAGGACGTAGACGCCCTCCATGTTGTACTGGAGCTTGTAGGCGTCGAGCATCTGCCAGGCGGCTTTTTTGGCGACGCCGTACGGGGCGTTG
The DNA here is from genome assembly GCA_024276195.1 of Planctomycetota bacterium. GTDB lineage: Bacteria > Planctomycetota > Phycisphaerae > Phycisphaerales > UBA1924 > JAJRXR01. The sequence goes on along the minus strand of JAJRXR010000053.1, from coordinate 417 downwards.
GTGACCTCGGGGTACCCGTTCCAGAGGTCGTCCTCTTTGAAGGGGACGGGTGTGTGGTTGGGGTAGGCGCAGATGGTGCCGGTCTGGATGAAGCGTCCGGCGCGTTCGGTGATGCCGTGGACGCGGGCTTGTTCGATCAGGTGCAGGGCCATGGCCATGTTGGCGTAGAAGTATCGGCCCGGGTTTTTCAGGTTGGCGCCGATGCCCCCGACCTCGGCGGCCAAGTGGATCACCATGTTCCAGTCGCCCCCGAAGGCGTCGTTGTAGAGGCGGACAACCGCGTCCTTCTCGGTCAGGTCATAGTCCTTCCAGCGGGGGACGAGGATGCGGTCGCTGGAGACGCCGCGGGAGGCGAGGCCCGCGATGACGTGCCTGCCGAGGAAGCCGGCGCCCCCGGTGACAATGACGCGGGCGCTG
>JAJRXR010000009.1 GCA_024276195.1 Planctomycetota bacterium | reverse complement strand
GGCGCTCACCGGCGGCTCGCTGCTGGGCACGGTCAACGCCGGCGCGGTGACCGTCGATGGCGGCGTCTTCACCACCGAGCTTGATTTCGGCGCCAACGACTTCAACAACACCGACCGCTGGCTCGAGATCATCGTCAACGGGACCACCCTGAGCCCGCGCCAGCCGATCACCAGAACCCCCTACGCCATCCAGACCCGCGGCATCTTCGTCAACGACGATGGGCATATCGGCTTGGGCGGCACCCTGACCACGACCACCGAGCTGCTGACCATCCGGGATCCGGACGCCAACATCCTGCTGCTGTCGCAGGGCAACAACTTCGGCCCCCACATCACGATGCGGAACACCGCCAGCGGCATCGTCTCTGTGCATGGCCAGATCCGCTTCGATGACGGCAGCCAGCTCGCCAGCATCGGCTACTCAAAGCAAATCGGCAGCCCGGAGGGGCTCGGAATCGGCGACGCGACCGGCACGAAGTGGAAGATGACCCAAGGCGGCTTCATCGGAATGGGTGGTCAGCTCGATCCACTCGCAACGCTCCATGTCACGACGGACGACTTCGGGCTTGACCCGACCGCACTCTTCTTGGAAGACGTCATCATCGAAGACGCGGACGCGGTCTTGGGCTTATACAGCGGCACAGGCGGTATTCGAGGCTCGACCATCGTGCTCGGCGAGCTCAGCGGAGGCCTACTGACCGACAAGTGGAGCATCGGGCGTAACACCTCGGGCTCAGGAAGCGCGCTCGTGTTCAAGTACGGTTCCAACCCCAACTATACCTCGAACTCGACAACGTTTGTCCTCCAGGCCAACGGAGACGTGTACGTCGGAGGCGGGGGGCGGTTTGGCGTCGGCATATCTACCCCGGAGGTCGCGTTGCATGTCATCGGCAACGCCCGCGTCAACGTCCTCGAAGTCATCGGCGCCGACCTGGCCGAACGCTTCCCGATTGTTGACGACGCCGTCATCGAGCCCGGCATGGTCGTCGAGATCGATCCCATGAACCCGGGCTCGCTCCGCCTTGCAACCTCCGCCTACAGCCCCCTCGTCGCCGGCATCGTCAGCGGCGCCAACGGGCTCCCCGCCGGGACCATCATGGGCAACCTCCCCGGCAGCGAGAACGACCCGGCGATCGCGCTGACCGGGCGCGTCTGGGTGCAGTGCGACGCTGGCGCGCAGGGCATCGAGCCCGGCGACCTGCTGACCACATCCACAACCCCCGGGCACGCGATGAGCGTCACCGATCACGATCGTGCCATGGGCAGCGTCATCGGCAAGGCCATGACCGCCCTCGATCGCGGCGAAACCGGCATGGTCCTCGTGCTCGTTGGTCTCCAGTAAACCGAATACAAAGGGAGATTCGAGATGATCCCGACAACGGTTGCGCTCTCATTGCTCACACTCTCAGGCGCTTCGGGCAGCGCTCCGACTCAGCCGCCCCAGCCCGTGCAGCGGGGCATCTGCGATATCGAAGCCTTTGTTGGAGGCGTTCAGTTCAGGGGCGGCGGGATGGCCGGCGACGGGTGGGACGGCCCAGGCCAGGGCTCCACAACGGTCTACTTCCACGTTGAAAACACGTCGGCAGACCTCGCCGCCGGGCAGCGCCCCGCGATACTCGCGGCCCTCCAGACCTGGGCCAACGTCGCCCAGATCGAGTTCGTCGAGATCGGGGTTGCCAACATCAACAGATCGATCGACTTCAGGTTCGCGACCGGCAACCACTGCAGCATCGAGCCAGATGAGTGCGGCGACGCGGACTGCCCGTTCGATGGCCCAAACGGCACGCTGGCCCACGCCGGGTTTCCTCCGGGCGTGAACTCACAATGCGTCGATCCGATGGAAGAATCCTGGGCGGGCAACGTCCACTTCGATGACGCCGAGTTCTGGGAACAGGACAACGCGGGACCAGGCCTCAGCATGGCGCTCATCGCCGCGCACGAGATCGGCCACAGCGTCGGGCTGACCCATGACGTTGGCGGGGGTGGGCCGCACATCATGCGCCCTTCCTTCAGCGGCACAGACGGGCTCCAGGCGCCCTCCGCCTCCGATGTCGCCCAGATCACCAGCGGCTACGCCAGCGGAGCCGGTGACGTCGTCACCTTCGAGGAGAACGGCATCTGGGTCAACGCCTCGTATACGTTCACCGAGCTCGGTCTCCCCGGAGACCCGTTCAACACCATCCCCGAGGCGATCAACGCGCTCCCACCGTTCAACACCGGGGTGACAATCCACCTCATCGGCGGGTCGTACCCCCCGGTCACGATCAGCCAGCCCTGCACCATTACCGCCGAGTTCAACACCGCCACCATCGGGCAGTAATTACGGAGAACACACCATGACACGCATTCATGCGCTTTCCATTCTGGTCCTCCTCGCCTGCGCCCCACTCGCTTCCGCCCAGCCGTACGCGATTGACTGGTACACCATCGACGGGGGCGGAGGTATCTCCACCGGCGGACAGTTTGAGGTCAACGGCACGATCGGGCAACACGACGCGGGCTCAGCGCTCACCGGCGGCGCGCTCGAACTGACCGGCGGCTTCTGGGCCGGCGTCGGGGGCGGCGGGTGCAACGCCGCGGATCTGGCCGCGCCCCTGGGCGTGCTCGACTTCTCCGACGTCATCGCCTTCCTCACCGCCTTCGCCAACATGGAACCTCAGGCGGACCTGGCGCCACCCTTCGGGATGTTTGACTTCACCGACGTCGTCGCCTTCCTGACCGCCTTCGGCGCTGGCTGCCCGTAAACGAACAGAACCAGTTTCCACTCTTCGAGCCGCGCCCCCTCACCCGGGACGCGGCTCTTTCCACTTCCTCACAACCAAATCGTCTCCCGGAAAGCACAGAGCACAACCTCAACCCGATCCCGGATCGCAAGACCGAAACAGATATCGGTCCTTCCCGCTCCCCTCCCCCGTTTGTGCGTCCGCACCGAGCCCCAATCGCCGGCCCCTGCCCCTGACCCCTGCACCGCCCGCCCGGAACCGCCGACCGAACCCCGGGGCGCCCACGGGTTCGGCGTCCGGGAGGGGTCGGATGGACGCGTTCAACACGACACGCCGGATCGCGTGGGTCTGCACGGGCGTCGAGGTCTACGGCATCCGCCAGGCCGTGCTCAACCTCGCCTCCGGGCTCAAGGCCCGAGGCTGGAAGCCCAAGCTCATCACCCTCGCCCACGGCCCCTTCGCCGACGAGTGCGACGAACTCGGTTTCGAGAACATCACCATCGGCCTCGAACCCCCGCCCAAGCTCTCGGGCGGGATGCTCGACCGCGCGCTCACGGGGCTTGAACTGCTGCGCTACCGCAAGAAGGCCGTCAAAGAGATTACCCGCGCACTCGGGCGCGAGAAGCCCGACGCGGTCCACTTCCTGATGCCCAACCTTGTGCCTGTCGCCGGGCTGCTGGCCAAGACACTGCGCAGGCCCTGCTTCTGGGAGATGCCAAACTACGTCGGCGACGGCTACCCCATGGACATCAACAAGCGCCTCCTCCGCTGGATGTGCGCCCACTACAACATCCAGCCGCTGTCCAACAGCGCCTTCACCGCGTCCACCCTGGGCGAGGGGCGCGTCAGCCCCATCGTCTTCCACCTGGGCGTGGACGAGCAGCGCTTCGACCCGGGGCGCGTGATCCCGTTCACGCGCGCCGAGATCGGCATCGACGACAACGCCGTCGTCCTGGGCATCTTCGCCCGGATCTGCGATTCCAAGGGCCAGCGCGTCGTCCTCGACGCCATGCTCAGGCTCCAGCGCGAGCTGGGCGACTCGACCGAGCTGCACCTGGCGCTCCTGGGCGGCCCCACCGCCGGCCCGGATGTCACGCGCCTCAACGAGATGGCCGAGCAGGCCGGGCTCCCCCACCGCCTCCACCTGCTCGGGCAGGTCCCCGACCCGGAACGCTACTACTCGATCGTGGATATCGCCATCAACGCCCGCATCGACCCCGAGCCGTTCGGCCTCTCCGTGGTCGAGGCGATGATGATGCGCACCCCTGCGCTCGTCCACGCCTCGGGCGGGCCAGCCGAAACCGTCACCGATGGCGTCACCGGCTGGCACGTCCAGAGCGCCACCCCCGAGGCCTTCGCCCAGGGCATCAAGCGCGCCCTCGACGACCGCGCCAGCTGGGGCGAGATGGGCGAGAACGCCCGAGCCGACGCCCTGGAACGCTTCAGCCTCGAGTCCATGACCTCCCGGTACGAGCGGATCGTCACGCGCCGTCTGGCCGCGTGAGCACACGGACCCCCGGCGCGCGCAATAATCCGTCTATGGACCACCACGCCGAGCTTCTGGGCAAGATCGATCGGCGCGAGGCGTGCGTCGCGGTGCTGGGCTTGGGCTACGTCGGGCTCCCGCTGGTGCGCGCCTTCGCCCGCGCGGGCCTGCCCACCATCGGCTTCGACATCGACCAGAACAAGATCGACGCCCTCAACGCCGGTCGCGACTACCTCCAGCACCCGGCGCCGGGTCTTGCCAAAGAGCTGCTCTGCTCCGGGCGCTTCGGCGCCACCAGCGACCCCAAGGATCTCACCCACGCCGACGCCCTGCTCGTCTGCGTACCCACGCCCCTAGACGACAACCGAGAGCCCGACCTGTCCTACGTCGAACGCACCATCGACACCATCGCAAGCGTCCTCACGCCCGGGCGCTTGGTCATACTCGAATCAACGACCTACCCGGGCACGACACGCGACATCGTTCTCCCTCGCCTCGAGCGCGCCAACCTCCGGTGCGGGCGTGATGTGTTCGTCGCCTTCAGCCCCGAGCGCGAGGACCCGGGCTCGCCCGGGCGCTCGACGCGATCCATCCCCAAGCTCGTCGGCGGCATCGACGACGCCTCGACCCAACTCGCGACCGCCCTCTACCGGACCGCGATCGAGACGGTCGTGCCCGTGTCCTGCGCCGAGGTCGCCGAGGCGGCCAAGCTGCTCGAAAACGTGTACCGATCCGTCAACATCGCCCTCGTCAACGAGATGAAGCTCATCCTCGAAAAGCTCGGGATCGACCCGCTCGAGGTCATCGACGCCGCCGCGACCAAGCCCTTCGGCTTCCAACGCTTCGACCCCGGACCGGGCCTGGGCGGACACTGCATCCCCATCGACCCGTACTACCTCGCCTGGCGCGCGCGCCAGGCCGGCATCGACGCCCGCTTCATCGAGCTCGCGGGCGAGATCAACTGCGCCATGCCCGCCCACGTCGTCGCCCGACTCGAAGAGGCCCTGCGCCAGCGCGCCTCGACCATCGACAACGCCGACGTGCTCGTCCTCGGTCTCGCCTACAAAAAGAACATCGACGACGTCCGCGAGAGCCCCAGCGCCGAGATCATCCGCCTGCTCAAGGGCGCCAACGCCCGCGTCGCCTATTCCGACCCGCACATCGCCAAGACCCACCCCGGGCGTCGCACCGACCTTGCCATGCAATCCGTCGAACTCACGCCCGAGCGCCTCGCACGCGCCGACGCGGTCATCATCGCCACCGACCACGACGCCTTCGACTGGGACATGGTCGCGGCCCACGCGCGCCTGATCGTCGATACTCGCGGAAAGATGCGCACCGTCGCGGATGTCCGCGGTGAGGTCGTCTCGGCGTAGTCACGTCCGCAGAATCAGGGGCACCCAGCCCCGAAAGCGCCCAGGAACGCGACGACATCGGAGAAATCAAACACCCCGAACGGCTCGGCCAGATCCGCCTCGGGCTCGCCCGCGCCGAACGCCCCCAGGAATGCGATCACATCCGAAAAATCCAGCGACCCGAACGGCTCCGCCAGATCCGCCTCGTTGCACCCGGGGCTGGCCGACCGGATAAACACGTTGTCCACCTGCAGGTCAAAGTTTGTAAACCCGTAGAAAAACCCGGGCACGAACGTCGTGAACACCATCTGGTCCACGCCCGCGAGCACGTCCGCGAAGGTGCGGTCGGCGGGGAGAATCGGCTCGAACGTTTCCGGGTCTTCGTCGCCCGTCCCGCCCCAGCCCGCGGGCAGCGCGACCTGCGTCGGGTCAAACTCGATGCTGAACGTCACCCACCCGTCCTCGGTCATCGTCGGCAGCGTCCCCAGGTTGTACCAGACCGAGACGTAGGGAGCCTCCGTCGTGACGTTGTCGAAATCTCGAAACTCGACAACCCATTCTCTGCTCACGGGCGTGCCGAAGAACGCGATAAAGTTCACCAGCACGTCCACGCCGATCTCGGTCTGCCCGTAGCGCGAGATATCGCCCAGGAAGGCAGCGTTGGTATCCGTCCGCAACGACATGCCGAAGTTGTCAACGAAGTTCTGCCAGTGCAGGTTGGCCCCGGGGTTGCCGCCGGCGGGGCTGGTCGTGTCCCACCCGTTGAGTGAAAAACCCTCGGCGCCCGCGTCAAAGGTGATGAGGGTATCGCCCGCGAACGCGCCCCCCGACCCGATCCCAAGAGCAAGAATAACTCCGGCAACGTTCGAGATCAGGCGCATAGCTCAACTCCTTCAGGTGATCGCGCGCAGGGGAAAGCAAACCGGAACGACCCCGGCTCGCTCGCGCGATGCTCTGTAGTACGGGATCAGAGCGCCCAAGTCCATATTCTTGCGCTCAACTGGGCAAAATCAGCACACCCGCGCAATGTCCCCACGCTCTAACGCCGCTCAAGATCGACCACGAGCATCCGGTGCTCGGACATCCCGGGGTTGATGGTGCGCGAGCGGGTCGCGCGCACGCGCTCGCCCGTGAACGCCTGGTCGATCGCCCACAGCGCCGCCCGGCGCACCCATGTGCCCCCAGAACCGACCCCCGCCTGCGCATGCGTGCTCCGGCGCTCGCCGACAAGCTCGCGCACCGACCTCGACCCGCGCGGCGTGTTGAAATCGCCAATAATCAAGTCCGCCTCCGGGAACCCCGCCACCAACGCGCCCGCCCCGTCGCCCGCGCCCTGACGCGCCCAGCGCCCGATCTCGTCGGGGACAAACGCCGGGCCTTGCCACGCCGCGACCGCGTTGGCGCCCGCGCGCATCACACCCGCCCGGCTCATCGTCGGGTCCGACGGCAGGTCCACAACCCACACCACAAACACGTCGTCAACCAGCTCCCCGCCCGTGTCAAACTCGATAAACGTAATCCGCCCGGTGTCCCACTCGCTGCGCCAATCGACAAGGCGTGTCGTGACGCGCTCGAGCGTCGTCACGCCCCAGCGCCGGATCGGGAACCGCCCGCTGACCGAGACCGCGTTGCGCTGGAGCACATGAACCGCGCCGCCCTCGCTCTGGCTGGGCGCGAGCGTGCGCATCGCCTTGAGCAGCGGCTCGCGGTGCTCGTTCGAGCGGATGTTGGCGACGATCGCAATGTCGGGCTCTTGATCGAGAACAACCCCGCCCGCGCCCACCGCCCGTCGCTCGACCGAGAGATTCCAGTACGCGACGCGCACACTGCGCTCAGACCTCGGAGCGATCGCGTTGAGGATGTTCATCGGGCGCCACTCTGCGATCAGCCAGCCCGTGACGACCAGAGCCCCGACCAACAGGAACGGCCTGAGCTTGACCCCACCCATCCGCAGCGAGAGCTTCGAGTAGACCGCCGAGAACAGGAGCGCGATCCAGGCCAGCACCACCACCACGATCGTCGGGATCCAGAACAGCATCTGGCTCCAGAGGTGGTCATCGTTGAACCACCGACCAACACCCCACGCGAGCACCAGCGCGATCCCGCACAGCGCGCTCACGCGCGCCAGCACGGACAGCCCGCGTCGGCGGATCCAGGCGATCGGCTTTTTCGGGCGGGTCTCGCTCATGCCCATTGTTCGGCTCAACCCCCGCCCACGTCTTGACCCCCCCGGCATTCGCCTGGGCGCCGCTGCTGCCCGACCGAGGCGGGAGAGCATTTCATATCAAAGACCATGGCTCGCAGACTCAAATCTCGCGTTCATAGCGATACCGATCAGTATCCGTATATCCATCGCCCGCCGCCCCATCAGGCCCACCGACACAAACGCCCCGGGCCAGATACAGTCGGGCGTGCAGCCAGAACCCACACACCCCGTCCCGACCGCCGGCGCCCTGCGCCTGCGCGTCCGCTACGCCGAGTGCGACCCCTTCGGCGTCGCCCACCACTCCTCCTACGTCCCCTGGCTCGAAGAGGGTCGCACCGAACTCCTCCGCGCCACGGGCGTCACCTACGCCCACCTCGAACGCGCCGGCGTCTTCCTCGTCATCACCAGGCTCAGCCTCAAGTACCGCCGCCCCGTCCGCTACGACGACCTCATCGAGATCCGCTCGCGCGTCGTCGGCGGGTCCAGAATCAAAATCCAGCACGAGTACGACATCGCCCTGATCCAGCGCCTGGGCGAAGCCCCGGACCCGACCGACCCCGCGACCCCCACCGACGGCGTCTGCGCTGTCGCGACCACAGAGCTTGCCTGCGTCGATCAGACCGGTCGCCCGCAGGCGCTGCCGGAGTGGCTTGCAGGTGACCGATAGATGAGGGTGTGATGGCTCAGCGGTACAAACGAGGATCTTGTCCGTCCTGCAGCTACCCGCTCACACAAATCTCTGATCGCAGCGATGCAACGACGACTTGCCCGGAATGCGGCGAGACCGTCTCCAATCAAACACTTCGCGAAGGCTTGCCATTCCCGAGCCCTGGCCGGCTCACTCTCTGGCTCGCCTTCCCCTGGTTCGTCGCAACCGTATTCAACGCCATCCTGCTGTCCCCATTCATGACCACCATCGGCGCCCTTGTTGTCATCTTTCCGATATCTGCGGTTATTGTCGCGGCGCCGTTCTGCTCACTGTGGATCCTGCTCAGGCTTCATGATCGCCGAGCGCCGCCCCCGCCGGACGTGATGCTCTCAGCACCTGGGGTGAGCCTGAACCTATTCATCCTTGTGAATGGCGTCTGCGCCATCACTCACCTATTCGTTCTGATGGGGCTGCTCAGGTTTTTTTACTTCTGAAGACAGCAGTCACGCCGGTACATCCCAATCAGTGCATCTGCTCGATCGCCAATCCCACGTTCTTCACCGGGATCAGCTCGATCCCGTCCACCTTCACCGCAGGGCCCTTGCTCATCGCGGGCGTGATCGCGTGGGTGTACCCCAGGCGTGCCGCCTCGCGCAGGCGGTTCTCGAGCTGTGCCACCGGGCGCACCTCGCCCCCGAGCCCGACCTCGCCCACGGCGCATGTCGTGGGCGCGAGCGCCCGGTTGTAGTGCGCCCCCGCGATCGCCAGCAGCAGCGCCAGGTCCGACGCCGGCTCGACCACGCGGATCCCCCCGACCGAGCTGGTAAACACGTCCCGGTCCGCCAGGCGCAGCCCCGCGTGCTGTTCCAGGACCGCGATGAGCATCGACAGGCGGCTCGTGTCCAGCCCGCTGCTCTTGCGCTTGGCGTTGCCCACAAAACCCGTCGCGGTCAGGGCCTGAAGCTCCACCAGCACACACCGCGACCCGTGCATCACCGGGCAGACCACGGCGCCGGGCCTGGGCTCGCTCTCGCGCAGGGCCGCGACGCTCGCGCCCTCGGGCGCCTCGACCAGCCCCTCGCCCGTCATCTCGAAGATGCCCAGCTCCTGCGTCGTGCCGAAGCGGTTCTTGATCGCGCGCACGATCCGCCCGGAGTGGAACCGGTCGCCCTCGAAGTACAGCACCGCGTCCACCAGATGCTCGAGCAGCCTCGGCCCCGCGAGCTGCCCGTCCTTGGTCACATGCCCCACCAGCACCACCGCGATCCCGCTCGCCTTTGCTAGATATACAAGCTCGGCGCAGCAGCGCCGAAGCTGCGAGATGCTCCCGGGCGACGCGTCCAGGTCCGCCTTGTAAATCATCTGCACCGAGTCGATGATGAGCACGTCCGGCATGACCTTGCGCGTCTGCTCAAGAATCCGCGCCAGGTTCGTATCCGCGAGCACAAACAATCGTTCGCTCTGCGCGACACCCAACCGGCGCGCGCGCGAGCGCACCTGCTCGCCCGACTCCTCGCTCGAGACATACAGCACGCGCCCGGTCCAGCTCTCGCTGGCCCCGTCGGGACGGATTGTCTCGCTCCAGGCGCCCGCGGCCTGCAACAGCAGCGTGCTCTTGCCGATCCCCGGCTCACCCCCGACGAGCACCGCCGAGCCCGGCACGATCCCCCGACGCAACCGACCCGAGCTGTCCTGCGTAGCGCCGAGCACACGGTCGAACTCGCCGATGCCCGTTGCGAGACGCTCGGCCGACGCCCCGCCCCCGATCGACGCGATCGGAACGGCCCCGGGCGAACCCGAACCAGACCCGGACCCGCCCAGGCCCGAGTCGCTCCCGGGCGCCCCACCCGACCACCCCTCGACGAGCCCGCGCTGGGGATCACGCCGAGCCGATTCGCGGGCGCCCGCGTCGTGGGCCTGCTCTTCCAGGGCGTCCCAGGCCCCGCAGTCAGGGCATTTCCCGAACCAGCGCTGTTGCGAGGAGCCGCACGAACGGCATACGAAAAGGGCTCTGAGCTTGGCCATGTGAACACCGGGTAATCCGTTGGAGTAAGTGTGTGCTGACTGACAACGCCTGCGAGCGCATCCATGCTTGACTGGGCTTGACGCGCGGGGCGTCCCGCGCCGCCCCGTGCGGATATCATCATGACCCGACTCGGACCGCCGAACAACGTCTGACAGATTATGGCGACCGGCCAACCCACGCCCAATCCCAGCCGACAGAAACGCCGACGCCTCCGTCGAGCCACTGTGGTGCGCGCTGTCGCGCTCGTGCTTGGGCTGGGCGCGATCGTGCTGATCATCTTCGCCCGCTCGGGCGCCGCCCGCCATCTCGTGCTGCCCCAGATCTCGGCGATGATCAACGCGGAGGTGGATGCCGAGCGCGTCGTCATCGCCGCCGACGGCAGCGTGATCCTGCGCCGAGCCCAGTTCCGCGTCCCGGGCGGCACGGGCGTCGAATCCACCTTCTTCCGGGTCGAGAAGGCCCGGATCTGGGTGGACTGGCTCGGGTCGATCGGGGGCGACGGGCGTATCAACCGGATCGAGCTCGACGGGCCTCACCTGCGCGTGAGCCAGTCCGTCGAGACCGGGCGCCTGAACATCGCCGACGTCTCCCTGCTCGGGCTCGGCGGCGACGAGTCCGACGCCTCGTTCGCCCTGCCCACGCTGGTCGCGCGCGGGGGAACCATCGAGGTGGGTGAGCACGACGCGGGCGGATACTCCACACTCACCGCCGTGCCCTTCGCGGGCCTGCTCGAGCCGCGCATCGAGGAGGGGCGCCCGGGCTACTCGTTCCAGATCCGCCAGGTCTCGCACACCACCGGGAACGTGCGCAGGCCGATCGCGCTCTCCGGGCGCATCGACGAGGACGGCATCGTCCTCCGCCTCGAAGGTGTGGACCTCAAAGACTGGTCCGCCGACGTCATCCCCACCAGATACCGCGATATCTACCGGCGTGCCAACCTCGAAGGGCGCGTCCGCCCCACGACCTTCCGCATGACCAACGACGGCTCGCTCCGCGTCATGCTCTCGCTCGAGGGCGTCGGGCTCAACCTGCCCTTCGACAACAACGGCAACTTCACGCCCGACGGACCGCTCGTGCGCATGACCAACACCTCGGGCTCGATCATCTTCGAGAACGACACCATCACCAGCGAGCTGCGGGGCGTGCTCGACACCCTGGAATACCGCGTCCGCCTCAACTATCTCGGCTCGAGCCTCGACAGCGCGTTTGTCTGCGTGCTCGAAACAGAGTTTCGCCTCGAAGAGGACATGGACGTGCTCATCCTCGCGCCCGACGAGGTGATCGACAAGCTCGACATGTTCTCACGTCCGACGGCCGATGTGTCCGCTGTCATCAACGTCACCCGCAACGAGCCCGATGGCGCCGGCCCGATGCCGCTCGAAATCTGGGGCGAGGTTGACATCAGCAACGGCGTCGCCGCCTTCGCCGGCTTCCCCTACCGCTTCGAGCAGCTCTCCGGGCGCGTCGTGTTCGACCGCGAAACACTCGAGCTCGTCTCGATCCTGGGACAGGCGCCCTCGGGCGCACGCCTGAGCGCCTCGGGCATGATCCCGCTGGACCCCTCGGACGAGCGCCGGGTCAAGATCGATATCACAGCGACAGGCGTCCCCGTCGATTCAACCCTGCGCGAAGCGCTCAACGAGGACCAACGCCTGCTCCTCGATACGCTTTTCAGCGAGCAACGCCATGCCGAGCTGCTCGACTCGGGCCTGCTCAGCCCACCCGGGACCATCGCGCTCTCGGACGACCCGCCCGAGTTCGAGTTCGGCGGGATGTGCGATGTCTCGGTCCAGCTGGGCCGCAGCGCCGGCGACGGAGGCGAGTGGACCAGACGCATCAACATCGAGCTGCCCCGCGCGGGCATGATCCCCAAGCAGTTCCCGCTCCCGCTCATCGCCGAGGATGTCCGCCTCGAAATCACCGACGAACGCGCCCTGCTCACGGGCGGGCGCTACCGCCCGCTGCGCGGCGGATGGGCCACCATCGAGGGCGAGATCGTCTTTGACGACGACGCCGGCGCCCAACCCATGCTCGTCATCGAGAGCGAGGGCGTCCCCATCGACGACCTCCTGCTCAACGCCATCCCGGGATACCGGGCGAGCGAAGACCAGCTCGGCGCGCTCGGCGACCAAGCCGGCTCGCTCCGCGACCTGCTCAACCGCCTCCGCCTCGAAGGGCGCGTCGATAGCCGCGTTGACCTGACAATCCGCGGAGACGGGCGCCTGGGCTACGACGTCGAAACATCCGTCTACGGCGTGCGGGCCGTCCCCATCCCCTTCGACGATTCGATCGCCGCCCTCGCGCTCGAAGACCTCCGCGGCGCGATCTACGTCCGCGAAGACATCATCGTCGTCGGCATCGAAGCCAACGCGGTCCCCGATGGCGCCTCGCCCGGCGACCGCCCCAGCATCCCCGTCGAGCTCTTCCTCCAGATCGACGCGCCAGCGGGCGCCCGCTGGGGGGACGCCGACGCGGGCGACCACGGTGCGCCGATCTACGCCGAGGCGAAGGTGAACCGCCTCGACCCTGACGTGCCGCTCGAGAACTTCGTCGCGGTCTTCTCGAAGGACGCCGCGGGCGCGCTCGCCAGGCTCAACGCCACGCACCACCCCCGGGGCACGGTCGATGTCAGCGCCCGCGTCGTGGGCGAGCTCGGGCGGCGTATCCGCCCGGAGCTGACACTCGAAAACCTCGACGAGCTCACCCTCACCGTTCTCGGGCGCCCCCTGCGACTGCGCAACGGGACCGGGCGCGCCAGGATCGACGCCGGCGACGAACCCGCCCTGCTCGCCGACGCATTCGCCGCCTCCATCGAGCTCGACGGTTTCGAAGGCGGCACACTCTACATCGACGGACGCCTCCCCCTGCTCACAGGCGACGACGCCCCCGACCGACCCCTCGAGGGCGCCCTCACCCTCCGCGTTGATTCACGCATCGAGTCCGCGATCACCCGCAGCCTCCTCGGCGACACCTTCGGCGACACCCTCGCCTCCCTCTACGACAAGCACCAGCCACGGGGCTCGTACTCCGCGATCATCGACGTCTTCCCCGACACCGAGCGCCAGCCCCAGACCGAGGCCGAGACCAAGACCAAGACCGCCAGCGCCCCCGGCTCGCTCCACCTTCCGCCCCTGCGCGTCGAGGGCGCGATCGCGCCCGAATCGATCTCGTTCCTCACCGATTCCGGGCGCATCGAGCTGGGCATCGAGTCCGGGCGCATCGGCATCGACGGCGACGACGGACGCATCAATAACCTCCGCGTCCGCGGCTCGGGCTGGGACGCGCTCATCCGCGGCTTCTGGCAGCGCCCGGGCGACGACGCCTTCGCGCTCCAGCTCGACGCGACGCTCGACGCCCAAGGCCTGCCCGATGATCTGGTCGCGCTGCTGCCCGAGAGCGCGCGTTCTGTCCTAGACGACCTCGAAGTTGCGGTTGATGGCTCTGTCCGTGGTCGCGAGCTGCAGCTCTCGGTCGAGCGGGCGCCGGGCGATGAACGCCTCGCGATGGACTTCACCGGCGTGGTCTACGCCAACAACACCAGCGCCCAGGTCGGCGTCGAACTCACCGAGATCGACGGACGCCTCGACCTCGACATCCGCACCCTCACCGGGCGCAAGCCCGAGTACACCATCGACGCCAGCGCCGACCGCCTCCGAGCCGCGGGCGTGCGCGTCAGCAACGCCCACGCCCGCTTCCGCGCTGGCGACGAGCCGGGCTCCGTGCTTGTGCCCACCATCACCGGCTCGATCCACGGCGGGCGCCTCGCGGGCAATGCCCAGATCCTCACCCGCGACCCCGCCGATTCCTCTGATTCCGCGGGCAAGCCCCGGCGCTCGTACTGGGGCGAGGCCCAGCTCTCGCGCGTCCGCACCGCCCCGCTGCTCGCGGACCTGGGCTTCGGCAAAAAAACCGACAACGCCCCGTGGTCCGAGGGCGACGACCTGGCCCGGGGTGTGCTCGACGCGAGTGTCTCGATCAACGCCGACATGGGCGACACCGCCTCGCGCGTCGGGCGCGGCTCGGTCATCGTCTCGGGAGGCGAGGTCGTCGAGCTCCCCCTCATCCTCCAGCTCATCGAGTTCTCCAACCTCCAAGCGCCCGTCGCCCAGAAGCTCGACCTCGCCCACACCGACTTCTTCGTCGAGGGCGACACCATCACCTTCGAGAACATCTCCGTCTTCTCGCCCTCCATCGAGATCTTCGGCTTCGGGCACATGCGCTGGCCCGCGTCGGACCTTGACCTCGTCTTCCGATCGCAGGCCGTCCGCCCGATCCCGTTCCTCTCCGACCTGATCGAGGGCATCCGCGACGAGCTTGTGACCACGCGCGTCACGGGCACGCCCCCGGATATCAGCATCGGAACCGTGCAGTTCCGCGGCGCCCGCGGCGTGGTCCGCTCGTTGCTCGGTGCGCAGGACACCGAGCAGCAACGCCGCCTGCGCGAGATCGAACGCCGCGCCAGGGCCGAGCACACCCGCGCCAGGCTCGAAGCGCGGCGCGTCGCCAACACGCTCGACACCCCCGACGCCGTCGGGAGCGTCATCAGCCCATCGCAGCGCGGCTTTCTCAACATGAACGGGGGCGAGGCGCCCGAGGCGTACCCGCTGGCCACCGAGCCCGCCGAAGTCCCCATCGGCGAGGACGGCTAAAGCCCGGACGCTCAGTACTGAAAGTGCTTGATCTGCTCGCCCTTGGCGCCGATCTCGGTCATCGCCTCGATCCCGATCTCCAGGTGCTCGCGCGTCCACCGACGCGTCACCGCGAGATCCGACTCGTCCGTCTTGACGCCCTCGGGCGTCGTGGGCACGTCCGACACCAGCAGCAGCGCCCCGCGCGCGATCCGGTTGTGGTGCCCGACGATGAACAGCGTCGCCGTCTCCATGTCGATCCCGATGCACGTCAGACGCCTCAGGCGACCGAGGAACTTCTTGTCGTGCTCCCAGACGCGCCGGTTGGTCGTATAGACCACGCCCGTGCGGTACTCGATGCCCCGGTCGATCATCTTCTCGGAAACAAACTTGTGCAGCTTAAAGCTCGGCAGCGCCGGAACCTCCGGCGGGAAATAGTCGTCGCTCGTGCCCTCGCCCCGGATCGCCGCGATCGGCAGGATGAAGTGCCCGATCTCACTCGACGACTTCAGCCCCCCGCACTTGCCCAGAAACAGCACGCCCCGCGGGTCGCGTGCGCTGAGCAGGTCCATCACCGTCGCCGCGTTGGGCGAGCCGATCCCGAAGTTGATAATCGTCACGCCGTCGGTGTTCGTCGCCGCCTGCATCGGGCGCCCCTCGCCGTGCAGATCGCAGCTGAACCGGTCGCAGAACGACTCGACGTAGTTGGCGAAGTTGGTCAGCAGGATCGAGTCGCCGAAGGCGTCAACGCTCATCCCCGTGTACCGGGGGAGCCAGTTCTTGGCGATCGTGAGCTTGTCGTCCATGCCGTCCCTGCCCCGCACGGGCGGGATCACAGCCGCCCCCGCGCGGGCGGGGGCGAAAAATTGGGGATCTGAGACTCGAACTCAGACTAAGGGAATCAGAATCCCTCGTGCTACCGATTACACCAATCCCCAGACAGCCCAATCCTACCCGGACGCCCCGCCCGGGCAAGCAGAGAGCCTCGCCTCACCGATCAGGGCTCAACCGCCGCCCCCCGCGCCGGTACCCTTCGGGCATGAGCCGAACCTCCAGAATCATCCCCGCCGCCGCGTTGACCCTCGCCTTCGCCCTGCCCCTGCCCCCGGGCCTGCCGGCCATACCCGCCCTCGCCCGAACGGCCAACGCCTCGCCCGACCTGCCCGCCGACAGACACCCAGAGCTGCTCGCCCTCATGGACGAGATCCTCGCGGCCACGCTCGAACGCTTCCCCGAATCCGTCGGCCCCGCCCTGGGCGACGACACCTACAACGACCGCCTCACCGACAACTCCCCCGCCGCCTTCAAGGCCTGGCGCCAGCGCCAGAGCGCCTGGCTCGCCCGAGCCCGCGCCCTGGACATGGACGGGGCCAGCGACGCCGACCACCTCAACCGCGATCTGCTCATCTACCAGCTCGACCTCGCCCAGCAGCTCGCCCCACTGCACCGCGAACAGATGCCAGTCAACACCATGGGCGGCCCGCAGGTCTGGCTCCCCCAGCTCGGCGATCGTGTCCCCATGACCAAGCCCGGGCACACCAAGGACTGGGTCCGCCGACTCGAGCTCGTCCCGCTGGCCATCGGCGACGCGATCGACCAGATGCGGGCCGGCATCGAGGCCGGGCGGGTTCCGCCGAGGGTGGTCGTCGAGCCGACCATCGCCCAGGCGATGGCCCAGGCGTCCAGTTCCATCCGCGCCGACCCGACCCAGAGCCCGTTCTACTCGCCCCTGCGCTCGCTCGAACCGGGCGATGAACTCGCGGCCCAGGCCCAGGCGATCATCCGCGATCGCATCGTCCCGGCGTATCTCGAGCTGGCGCTCTTCCTCCAGAACGAGTACCTGCCCGCCTGCCGCGACACCACCGCGATCAGCGATTCCATCGACGGCGAGCTCGCCTACGACCTCGCCCTCAAGCAGCACACCACACTCGACCTCACCGCGAACCAGGTTCACGAGCTGGGCCTGCGCGAGGTCGCGCGCATCAAGGCGGAGATGATGGGCGTCATCGCCCGCTCAGACTGGAGCGGCAACCGCGCCCGCTGGGCCTCCGACGACAAAAAGTTCGCAGAGTTCATCGGGTTCCTGCGCATCGAGCCGCGCTTCTACTTCGACACGCCCGACGAGCTGCTCCGCGCCTACCGCGACGCTGCCAAGATCATCGACGCCGAGATGCCCAGGCTCTTTGGCATGCTCCCGCGACTGCCCTACGGCGTGCGCGCCATCCCGGACTTCGCCGCCGGCGCCTCCCCCACCGCGTACTACTACCCCGGCTCGATCAAGAGCGGCGTGCCCGGCTACTTCATGGCCAACACCCACGCCCTCGACCAGCGCCCTACGTACGACATCATCGCCCTGACGCTGCACGAGGGCGTCCCCGGGCACCACCACCAGATCGCGCTCGCCCTCGAACTCGACACCGTCCACCCGCTGCGCCGCCTGGGGCGGTACACCGCGTTCAGCGAGGGCTGGGGCCTGTACGCCGAGCGCCTGGGCCTGGAGATGGGCAAGGATCGCGTTGACGACGGCGTCGATCGCGGGCTCTACGCCGACCCGTACGACGACTTCGGCAGGCTCAACTTCGAGATGTGGCGCGCCATGCGCCTCGTCGTGGACACGGGCCTGCACACCAAGGGCTGGTCGCGCCAAAAGGCGATCGACTACATGCTCGCCAACGCCGCCCTGACCGAGACCAACGTGCGCAACGAGGTAGACCGCTACATCGGCTGGCCCGGGCAGGCCACCGCGTACAAGATCGGGCAGCTCAAAATCCTCGAACTGCGCAAACGCGCGGAGAGCGCCTTGGGTGAGCGGTTCGACGTCCGCGCCTTCCACGACGCCCTGCTCGACTCCGGCGCCCTGCCTTTGCCGGTGCTTGAGAAGAAGATTGATCGGTGGATCGAAGCGCAGCGGTAGGCGTGCCGATCGGTGGTATGGGCTTCCAGCCCGTACGAATCTCTCAACGCCCGACGCAAAGTAAGCAACAAAATCTACCCGTGCAGACGGTGCGTAATCACCCGCCCATCCACCAACACCGTGACGATGAACACATTGTCGTACTCGTGATCCTCCAGATCCCCCGTCGGCGCCCGCCCGCCTAGGCGGCGCACAATATCCAGAATCGTGTTGGAATGCCCCACGATCAGCACACTCCGCCCGCCAAACCGATCTCCCAACGCTTCGAGCATCTCGCCCGCTTTGCGCGGATCATACAGCTCGACCTCAACACCCGCCTGCGCCGCGATCGGCGCCGCGGTCTTGCGCGTCCGGGCATAGTCCGTCGAACGCACCGCGCCGATGTCCATCGAGCGCACCATGCCCGCCAGGCGAGCCGCCCGCTCGCGACCCGCGGCTGTCAGGTCCGGGTCTCGTTCTCCGCCGGGCGCCTTCTCCGCGTGGCGCACGATGATGTACGTCGTCGCCTTTTCCGGCTCTTGGTCCGGCGCAGCGCCCAACGAAAGCACGCCCGCTAGGGCGAGCGCGATCAGGACAATCAGTGGTGTGTGTCGCATGCCCGCTCTACCGTCGGCACGCGCCGAGGTTGAGCCGGGCGAGTCAGCCGATGGTCTCGTCCAGGTCGCCCTGCGGGGCGGACCCGTTGGTCCAGGCGCTGCCGTTGCTGGCGCCGCTGCCGTTGCCGTTGCTCGAGCCGTTGGAGTCCTCCTCCGATCGGTTCAGCGGCTTGGCCCGCCCGTACTTCGAGCGCCGTTCGCTCGGCGGGCTCGCGGGCGCCTCAAACGCCTGCCCCAGGCGGGTCGCAGCGGGCGGCGCTGCCGCCGCCCCGGCGGGCGCGGGCGTGATGCCCAGACGCTTGATCCGGGCCTCATCGACCTGGCGGTCGAGCTTGCCCAGGATCGCCTTGATCTGATCGAACGACTTTCCTGTTGAAGCCATGGCACGCCTCCTCGACAGCGCTATCGGCCCCCGCCCGTCGCGCCTTCGTCTCGCGTCCAATGCGGACCCAAGAGCGCCGAAAGCCGTAGCATCTGTGCGGGCTGGCGCGGATCGCCGAGGCCCCGCACCGCCCGAGGACCACGGAACCACCCCTTCGCCGGCACGCCCCACCAGGATTCCTCCCCCATGACGCACCCCAATCCCTCACCCAAGCCCACGCCGAAACCCACGCCCACGCCCTCCCAGCGGGCGGCTCGAGCGCCAGACCCGCAGCGCGTCGTCGTTCGGCGTGACCTGTTCTGGCAGAATGTCATGCGGGAAATTCTCTCCGCGCTGGCCGCCGCCGCGGGCTCCGGCGGGCGTCTGACCCCCACGCCCAAGGGCGCCGCATACTCACCAGGACCGATCGACGACATGTTCGACGGGCGTCTGGCGCTGATTACCAACTTTGGGCAGCGCATCCCGATCGCCGACATCATCCCGGTCTTCGCGTGCTCGGTCCCCTCTTCAACCGAGAAACGGTGCATCTCGAGCGAGGTGCAGTGCACCGTCTACCAGGTGCGCACGCCCGCGGGCGAGATTTACACCCTGCCCATCTCCGAGATCCGGGCGTTCCATTCGCTCTCGGAAGAGTTGGTCCGGACCCTTGAGGAGCGGGCCGAGGCGATCTCGGGCGATGGGTCCGCCGGGCAGCCCTTCGGCTTCGGCGCCTTCACCTCGCTCGAAAGCGAGCTCGAAGAGTCCGAGACCGCAGACGATGCCTGACAACGCCCAGGCGGGCGAACATACACCAACCGCCCTCGCTGGCTGCAACTGATTGGCGGGCTGACAGGTCTACAGTGTGCCCGCCAAACCGGAGCGGGCAGGCGGAAATACTCCGCCCCCATGCCCGGTTTACCGAGGGCTCGGACGCGCCGCGTCCGAAGCACAGGAGGGAGCAGCAGATGCGCACACTTGTCGCGATCCCGGTCTTCAACGAGCAGGGCTACGTCCGGGGCGTTCTCGAGCGCGTCCGCGAGTTCGCCCAGCACATCCTCGTCATCGACGACGGCTCCACCGACAACACAGGCGACGTGCTGACGCACCTCCAGCGCCCGCTCGATTTCGACCTGATCCGCCACCCGACCAACCACGGGTACGGACGCTCGCTGCTCGACGCCTTCGCCTTCGCCCAGGGGCGGGGGTTTGACTGGATCATCACGATGGACTGCGACGAGCAGCACGAGCCGGCGGCGATCCCGCGCTTTCTCGAGGACGCCGCCCGCAACGATCTGGACCTGATCTCCGGCTCTCGGTACCTCACGCTCGACGAGGACGCCGACAGCCCGCCCCCGGACCGGCGCGCGATCAACCACCGGATCACCGCCGAGATCAACGAACGCCTGGGCCTGACGCTCACCGACGGGTTCTGCGGGTTCAAGGCCCACCGCGTCTCGTCGCTGTCCGAGATCCGCCTGACCGAAACGGGCTACGCCTTCCCGATGCAGCTGTGGGTGCAGTCCGTCGCTGCGGGGCTGCGCATCGGCGAGATCCCCGTCCGGTTGATCTACAACGACGCGAGCCGCTCGTTCGGCGGCGGGCTCGATGTGCCCGAGGTCCGCCTGAGCCACTACCGCCAGATCATGCATTGCGAACTCGAGCGCTGCGCCGATCGCCTCCCCGCCCAGGCGCTCGACGGCGTTTCGGCGGGGTGCCGATGCCAATAGACTGCCCATCGCGCTCCGCAGTAAACTGCCCTGTGCCCACACACGCGGAGCATCCCGCCTCCCCCTTCTCCGCGCCCACCCCCATCCTGAGCATCGACCCGCCCGCCGAGCAATGGGCGGCGTTGCTCAAGCGCAACACAAGCCCTCGGGCGGCGCGCTTCCGCGGGCAGTTGGGTCTGCCGACTGATCGACCGATCATCATGAGCGGGCACCAGGCCCAGGTGTGGCACCCGGGGATCCTGAGCAAGTACCTCGCCGCCTCCGCTGGCGCCCAGGCCCTCGCTGCCCACCCCGTCTGGCTCGTCGTGGACCAGGACACGGGCGAGCCGACACAGTTCCGGTACGCGATCGAGGGCGAGGACGGCGGGCGACGGGGCGGCGCGTGCGATCTCTCGGCAAGTCCGAATCCCGACACCGGCGCCCGTTCCAACGCCCCCACCGGTCTCCGCCCCGCGACGCCCATCGCGCTCAATGTCCCGACGCCCCTGCACACCATCGCCTCGGCACTGACGGCGCACCAGGACGCGGGCGCCCTCAGCGCCCAGATCCACGCATCGGTCCAGGATCTGCTTGCGCCGATCGCTGGCCCGATCCAGTCGGTGAGCGCGCTCTCGATCTCGCGGACAGATTTATTCAGCGAGCTGGTCGAGCGGATGCGCGCCGACCCGGGCGCATGCCAAGAGGCGTACAACCTGGGTGTGGCGTCCGTCCCGCGCTCGGGGGTGCGCCCGCTTCGCCCGGGCGATGAACGTTCGGGCGCAGAGCTGCCGCTGTGGTCGATCCGAGGGGGCGTGCGCCGCCCGGCCAGCGCGTCCGACCTCGACACCCTCGCGCCCGAAGAGCTGGCGCCGCGCGGGCTGATGATGACCGGCCTTGTGCGCATGGCGGGGTGCGACCTGTTCATCCACGGGCTCGGCGGGGGCGTGTACGACAGGGTCACCGACGCCTGGCTTGCCCGCTGGATTGGCGAACGATCGCCGGCGCCAAGCGTCGTGGTCAGCGCCACCCTGCGCCCCGGCGGCGAGGTTGACCTGACCGACGTTGACGAGGCCGACGCCCTCGCCTGGCGCGCGCACGCGGCCCGGCACAACCCGGCCCTGCTCGGCGATGAGCAAGCCGCTCATGAGAAAGCCCGCCTGCTCGATGAGCTGCGCTCCGCCCCGCCCGAGCGGCGCGCCGAACTCTACAGGCAGTTGCATGCCCTGCTCGCCCGCGTCCGCGATGAGCATCGCGCAGCGCTGGCGGCCCTCGATGCGGACGCGGCCCAGGCCCGCGCCCGGGCGGCGTCCGCCCGGAAAGACGCCCAGCTCGCCCGCGACCGGACGCTGGCCTTCCCGCTGTACCCCCAACGCGACCTGCTCGCGCTGCGCTCGATGGTGCGCGGCGCGTTCGGGCTCAAGGATGACCCCTCGCCATGTACCGAACGCTGCTGAGCCTCATCGCGCTTGTGCTCGTCTCGCTCCTCGTCTCGTGCGAGCGCCCGGCACCCCCGTCCCCGAACGCCCCGCCCGGCGCGGAGAGCGCACGCTGGGATGGTGATCCAGCGTCGGTGCGCCTGGTCGCGCTGAGCCCGGCTGTGGCGCTGATCCTCCAGGACCTCGGGCTCGAGGACCGCATCGTCGGCACGCACGACTTTGACACCGCCCTGAGCGCCTCGATCCCGCGCGTCGGGAGCTTCGACGGCATCGACTACGAGGCCCTGCTCCTGGCCCGCCCGACCCACGTGCTCATCGAGCTCAACAAGGACAAGCCCCTGCCAGCACGCCTCGAATCGCTCTCGAAAGAACGCGGGTGGATCGTCCAGCGGTTCGGATCCATCGATACCCTTGACGACATCGCGCGCGTGATGGACGATCTGTACCTGACGTATGTCTCGCCGCCCGAGGATGGCGAGGCGAACGCGATCGGGTTCTCTGATCCGGCGGACCGGTTCGACAAGGCGATGCCGAGCGAGGCGTTCGCGCGTTCGATCGCTGATCGCGGGCCGATCGTCGGCGGGGCGGGGCGGATCTTGCTGCTGGGCGCCGTCTCTCCGCCCGGGGCGCTCGGTCCGGGCTCGTTCCATGCCCAGGTGCTCGGGCGGATCGGGGGCGAGAACGCGCTCGAGAGCGGCGGGCTGTGGCAAGAGCTCGACGCGGAGGACGTGGTTCGCCTGAGCCCGGACGGGATTGTGATTGTCATGCCGCGCGATCCGACGGATGATGACCGGTTTGTTGAGCCCAGGCGGGTCAGCGCGAGCAAACTCATCGAGCGCCTCGGCGCGGTCGGGCGGCTGGACATCCCCGCAATCAAGAACCGGCGTGTTGCGCTGATCGACTCGGAGCACTGCCAGATCCCGGCGGGCTCGTCGATGAGCTCGTTCGCCAACGATCTGGCGGGCATCCTTGAACAGTGGACCGCCCAGCGCAGTGCGGACGCCCCCTAGTCGCCCCCTAGACTCTGGGCCATGACCGAGCCTTCTCCGACCGGCGCCGCGACCATCGACCCCGGCGCGCTCCTCAGCGAGCGCTTCGAGCGGGCGATCCGCGCGGCTTTCCCCGACCTCCAAGGCTCCGTCAGCGCGATGGTGACGCCCAGCCGCCAGAGCGAGCACGGCGACTTCCAGTCCAACGCGGCGATGGCGCTGGGCAAGCGGGCGGGGATGAAGCCGCGCGACGTGGCGCTCAAGATCATCGAGAAGCTCGATCTGAGCGGGATCGCGGAGGCGCCGACCGAGGCGTCGATCGCCGGCCCGGGGTTCATCAACATCCGCCTGAAGGCGGAGCTGCTGAGCGAACTGCTTGGGCGCCTGGACACCCCCGAGCTGGGCATCGAACCGCCCGCGTCGCCCAGGACCATCGTCGTTGATCTGTGCGGCGTGAACCTCGCCAAGCAGATGCACGTCGGGCACCTGCGCGCCACCGTCATCGGCGACGCCATCGCCCGCGTCTTCGAGCGCCTCGGCTGGAACGTCGTCCGCCAGAGCCACGTGGGCGACTGGGGCCTGCCGATCGCGATGGTCGTCCAGAAGCTCATCGAGCTTGAGGACGCGGGCGAGGACCTCTCCTCGATCGGGCTCGATGACCTCAACCGGATCTACCGGGCCGCCCAGGGCGAGTGCAAGGGCGAGACCAAGGCGCTCGAGACGATCAGAACGTTCAACACGGGACCGAAGGCCGAGATCGAGGCGGAGCTTCGGGTCGAGTCCGCGAGCGAAGCGCTCGATCGGGCCAAGGCGAGGCTGGTGTCGCTGCAGTCGGGCGACGAGCGGACCGCCGGCGTCTGGAAGCGCATCTACGACGTGACGATGCGCGCATGCCTGCAAACGTGCGCGCGCCTGCACGCGAACGTGACCGACGAGCACTCTGCCGGCGAGAGCACGTACCGAGGCGAGCTTGCGGCGCTGGTGCAGGATCTGGTTGACCGGGGGATCGCCGAGGAGTCCGACGGGGCGCTGGTGGTTCGGGTCGAGGGGATCAAGGCGCCGACGCTGATCCGCAAGAGCGACGGCGGGTTTCTGTACGCGACCACCGACATCGCGGGCGTGCGCCGGCGCGTTCAGAACCTCGGCGGCGACGTGCTGGTGTACTGCGTCGATGCGCGCCAGGGGCTGCACTTCCGCCAGGTGTTCGGCGCCGCCCGTCGGGCGGGGTACACGACCAAAGCCAACGGGACCGAGGCGAGGCTGGCGCACGCGGCGTTCGGGATGGTCATGGGCGAGGACAACACGCCGCTAAAGACACGCTCGGGCGAGAACGTCAAGCTGACGGACCTGCTCGATGAGGCCGTGCAGCGCGCGGGCGTGACGGTCGCGGAGAAAAACCCGGATCTGGCGGCGGAGGAGCGCGCCAAGATCGCCGAGGCGGTCGGGATCGCGGCGATCAAGTACACCGACCTCTCGGGCGAGCGGGCGAAGGACTATGTGTTCAGCTTCGACCGGATGCTCGCGTTCGAGGGCAACACGGGGCCGTACCTGCTGTACGCGTTTGTGCGCACGCAGGGCGTGGTGCGCAAGGCGCGCGAGGGCGGGGTCACGGGCTGGGAATCGTCCGGGCTGACCATCGGCGAGGCGCAGGAGAAGGCGCTCGCACTGACGCTGCTGCGCTACCCGGGCGTTGTGCGCGCCGTCGGCGAGCATCTCGAGCCGCACCGCTTGTGCGCATACCTTTACGACTTGGCGACGGCGTACAGCTCGTTCTACGAGAACTGCCCTGTGCTCCGGGGCGACGACGAGGCGGTCCGCGCCTCGCGCCTGCGTCTGTGCGACTTGACGGGGCGTGTGCTCAGCGATGGGCTGCGCACGCTGGGGTTGCCCGTGCTTGAGCGGATGTAAAGCAAGCGGAGGGGTGGGCTTCCAGCCCACCCGGCGATTAGCGAAACCTTGCGCATCCGACACCAACGGCGCGAGGGCTGGAAGCCCTCGCCTCCGGGAACCCCTAGAAAAGCAGCTGCATCTGGATCATGAGTCCGATCTGTCCCTCGTTGGCGTCGGGGCGGAGGGAGATCGAATCGCTGGGGCGGACTACGCCGGCGAGATCGTTGACGGCGTCGAGCGAGTAGCGCACCGAGCCCGTGAGCTTGGCCGCGTGCGATTCGGGGACGAAGTAGTGGTTGAAGCCGACGGAGATGGTGTTGAACACGTCGCCGGCGCCCCCCCGGTTTGAATCGGCGAAGACCGCGTCCCAGCGGGCGATGAGTTCTGTGCTGTCGGTCACGAAGACGCCGCCCTGGACGCTTGCGCCGAGGTCGTCAAACTCCATGCCCGCAGCGGTGTCCATGCGCCGCCAGACGACCGAGGCGAAGGTGTTCCAGCCGTCGCCCTCGACGCTGGCGTCTGCGGTCAGGGCGAGCATGTCGATGTCCGGGCCTGCGGGGTTGGTGCGTCCCATCGTCTGCCAGTGGATCGCGCCGCCGAGCAGCGCGTTGGTCTCGCCCCCGCGCCACGAGGTGAGATCCTTGAACCGCTTCCAGTCGTCTGCTTTGATGATGAGCGCCTCGGCCCGCGCGGTCAGGGCGATGTCGGCCTCGCCGGGCGTGTTGTAGGGCGTGTTCCTGCTAGCTAATCCGTCGGAAACCATCGCGGTCGTGCGGAAGCGAGAGTTCGAGTACGAGAGCTCGATGCCCTGCGAGAAGTCCTGGTTGAAGGTCTCGTTGACGACGGAGCGTTCGACGAAGAGCTGGGAGGTGCTCGACACGAGCTCTTCGCGCAGGAAGGGCGCCTTGAACTGCCCGGCCCGGACGGTCCAGTCGGTGTTGATCTCGTAGCTCATGAGCGCATCTTCGAGGATCAGGGCGCCCGAGCTGCGCGAGAACGCGCCGATGACCTTGAACTTGAGGCGCTCGGAGACGACGGAGCCATCGAACTTGATCTTGGCGCGGCGCATCGAGAAGCCGACGGTCGCGTCGTTGCCCGCGCCGATGACGCCCGGGTCGTCGTCCTGGAAGGTCGCCTTGTAGCGGAACTGGAGCTGCCCGGAGATGTTCAGGCGGTTGTCGCGCGGCGTATCGCTCAGGAAGAATTTTTTGTCGTGGCCCGCGTTGGGTGTGGTCGGGTTCGGGGGCGGGTTCGGGGGCGGGGGCTCTGCGAGTGCTGCAGAGCTGGCAAGAGCGATCAGCAGGAACGTGTGTGTTCGTCGCCTCATCATGCCCGAACCTTACCGGGCAACGGCGCCCTCGACGCCCGGAAAGTGGGCGACGATGTGCGGCTTTGCGCAATCTTGACCGAGCGGGGCGTCGGGGGGTTGGCGAAAGAAAACCGGGCGCCCCCGATGGGGGCGCCCGGCAGGAGTTGATGAGGCAGGTGCGGCTCGATCAGAAGACGAGCTGCATCTGGAGGCGGAGGAGGACCTCGCCGTCGGTGATGTCACCGAGCAGGCCGGTGGTGTTGTCCGGGAGGACAGCGCCGCCGTTGGGCAGGGTGTCGTTGAAGGAGAAGACGACGTCACCGGTGAACTTGGCGGCGTGTGACTCGGGGACAAAGTAGTAGTTGCCGCCGACGGTCAGGAAGTTGAAGCTGTCGTCAGCACCAGCGGTGAAGCCGGGGGAGGCGCTGTCGAGGAAGAGGCCGTCGTAGCGGGCGAAGATCTCGAAGTCGTGGGTCAGGAAGACGCCGCCCTGGAGCACGACGCCGAAGTTATCGGTGTCGGAGAGGCCGGTGCCGCCCTGGAACTGGTTGTTGTTGCCGACGAACGCGGCAAAGAGGTTCCAGCCATCGCCCTCGACGGCGCCGTCGATGGTGTAGAGGAGGACGCTTTCGGTCAGCGGAACGCCGGTGGAGGCGAAGGAGGGGTTGGTGTCGCCGTTGCTCTGGTAGTGGATGGCGCCGCCGAGACGAGCGCCGAGGTTGGAGCCGCGGAAGCTGGTCATGTCAGCAAACTGAGCCCAGTCGCCCTGGATCTTCCAGTCGAGACGGGCGGTGATGGCGAAGTCGGCCTCGGGGTTGCCGACGGCCTGGAAGTTGTAGGGGCTGTTGGCGGTGCCGGCGCCGTCAGAGATACCCGCCGTGAAGGCGATCTGATCGGAGGTGTACCCAAACATCATGCCCTGGGTGAAGCCGCCGGTGAAGAGCTCGTTGACGAGCGAGCGCTCGACGGCGAGACCGGTCCAGTCTTCGTTGCCGAACTCTTCGTAGAGAAGGGGAACCTTCATCTGGCCCCAGGAGATGTTCCAGCCGGAGCCCTGACCCTCGAAGTGGTACTTGGCGTAGGCGTTCTGGAGGGTGAAGACACCGAAGTTGTCGCGACCAGCGGGGCCGCCGCCGGCGGTGTTGCCGCCGTTGGCGGGCTGACCGAAGTCGCCATCGATGCGGAACTCGAGGTTCTCGCTGATGACGTTGCCATCGAAGATCAGCTTGGCGCTGGCCATCTGGAATCCGATGGTGGTCTCGTTGTCTGTGCCGATGGTGGGGCTGGAATCACGGAAGTTCGCCATGTAGCGGAACTGCATGACGCCACGGATGTTCAGGCGGTTGGCGCCGGAGGCGTCACCGATGTGGAACATCCCGTCGTGACCCGCGCCGCCGCCGGCCTGGAGCAGGCTGGTGCGACCGTCCGCGTCAGCACGAAGCTCGGCGGCGTAGGCACGATCGAGATCAAGATCGCTGGCAACCGCGGCTGAGCCCATGCCCAACACAGCGCCGGCAAACAGCAGAACGTTTGTCTTCCGACTCATCTTCAAGACTCCTTCGCTTGCACGGGACGTTCATGCCCCTGTGCCGTGTTGCCCGTTACTGGGCGGTTCCGTTCACTCTCGCGTCCGGGGCATACTCCCACGCCCCCGGCGCCCGGGCTTCCCGCACCGGGTCACCCGACGATTCGACTCGTTGTCGCCCCGCTCCGCGTGGCTTTCGATTCTCGCCGGGCAGGACACCCGACGCCTGACTTCAACTCACTCGCGCCGCTCTCGCGACGCCCCTTCGACCGAGAACCCCGAGGGGCTCCTGAACTGCCGGCCTTGCTGCACCCGTCTTTGCCGGGTCTCGCATGGGCGGGAGTATAGTCCCGCTCATTAGCAAGTGCCAACTCCGTTTCGACCAGATCCAGATCAAACGCCCATCTTTTCAGGACGTGCCCTCACTTCTTGTGGAGATGGGCAAACTTTTCCGGTTGTTCAAGCGCCAGTTTTGCGCGTCTCCGCCAATCTGGCCCGGGCGATCCTGAGACGCACAAGCTCGTTTGCTATTTGATCGGTATTCCCTCTTCCTGCTCCCTATACAGGATTTTGGGCTCACTGTTTGGATTCCGTCAATTCACGTCGTGCCCCGCCATCTGAGGGCGAGTCCTCTCTAGCCTTTGAGCATCCGCAGCCCGAGTGAGGCACGCGGACATGGAGCGACGGCGGATGCCAGAGGCGAACCGAGTTCTTGTGGTTGAGGACGAGCCGGACCTGTCCGAGCTGCTCGCGATCAACCTCCGGGGCGAGGGGTACGAGGTTGAGCAGGCCCGCGACGGGGGCGAGGCGTTGCAGGCGGTCGAGCGGGAGCGTCCGGACCTGATTTTGCTGGATCTGATGATGCCGAGATTATCGGGCCAGCAGGTGGCCGAGCGTCTCAAGCAGACGCCGAGCACGAGCACGATCCCGATCATCATGCTCACCGCGATGTCCGACGAGCTTGACGAGCTCAAGGGGCTGGAGCTCGGGGCGGACGACTACATCACCAAGCCGTTCTCGATGAGCGTGGTGCTGGCGCGTGTGGGGGCGGTGCTGCGCCGCGCAGGCAAGGGGGCGGAGAGCAAGCCCCTGACCCTCGGCCCGCTGAGCATCGACGAGCAGATCCACCTGGCGACGCTCGAGGGCGAGGCGATGAAGCTCACGCTCACAGAGTTCCGCCTGCTCGCGGCCCTGGTCGGCGCGGGCGGGAAGGTGCTCTCACGCCGGGCGCTGATCTCCAGCGCGATGGGCCTGGGCGTCACGGTGACGCACCGAACCATCGACGTCCACATGACCTCGATCCGCAAAAAACTCGGCAGGCACGCCCCGATGGTCCAAACCATCCGCGGGGTGGGGTACCTCATGTCACTGGGTCCGGGCGACGGCGATGGCGAGATCGACACGACGGAACCAACCCGCCCATGACCCAGGGACACGAACACCACACGGCGCTGGGGATGCTTCCCCGTGGGCTGCTCATCGCGCTCGGGGGCATTGTTGTCGCGGGCGGTGCTGCGGCGATTGGGCTGACGGCGTGGGGGTGGGCGGCGCCGCTGCTGGTCGTCGTCGTCGGGGCGGTTCTGCTCTGGTTCCTGCTCGAACGCGCCGACGGGCGCAGGCTCAGCGAGCTGCACACCCTGACCAAGCGGGCGCTGGAGATCGGCGCGCCCGCGGTCGCCCCCGACCCGCGCGGGGCGCCCTCGGGCCTGGGCGAGGCGCTCGGGCGCATCGACGAGCGCGCCCGCGTGGTCGGGGCGGAGATCGAGTCGCTCGGTCGGGCTGCGGGCTCGCTGGGCGACATGCTCGGCGCAATCGGCGAGCCCGTGATCGTCACCGACGGGCGCGGGCTCGTGGTCCGGTGCAACGATGCGGCCCTGGCGATCCTGGCTGAGGGGCGGGAGGGGGCGATCGGGCGGCGTCTTGATGATCTGCTGGCGCACCCCGAGCTGCTCGCGCTGCACAGCGCCGGCGTCGCGGGGCGATCCGGGCGAGCCCGCGTCCGCCTCGTGCTTGATGGGGCGACGCGCTGGTACGACGCTTCCGCAGCGCCACTGCCCACGCCGGGTCCCGCCCCGGACCCAGGTGAGCCCCAGTCGCGCGGGGCGCTGCTGTGCCTGCGGGATGTGACGGAGTTGGCGACGGCGGTGCAGCTCAAAGCCGACTTCGCGGCCAACGCCTCGCACGAGCTGCGCACCCCCATCGCCTCGATCCGAGCCGCGATCGAGACCATGTCCCGAGCTGGCGATGAGGACGAGGCCCTGCACCAGCGCCTGCGCTCCATGATCCAGAACAACGTCGTGCGCCTCGAAGAGCTCGTCAGCGATCTGCTGGACCTCTCGCGCCTCGAAGCGCCCGAGCTTGAAACCAAGCACGAGCGCGTTGACCTGGGCGAGATCATCGCCCGCCTGGCCCGCGCGTTCGAGCGGGTGTGCGAGGAGCGGCGCCTTCGCCTGGAGATCGATCTGGCGGCGGATGCGCGCCTTGTTGAGCGCGACGCGAAGCTGCTGGAGCTGATCGTGCGCAACCTAGTGGATAACGCGACAAAGTTCGCGTTCGAGGGGACATCCATCATCGTGCGCTCGCGCCGCCTGCCCCCGGTCGAGGGCGGGGCGCACGCTGGGATCACGCTGAGCGTCGTCGACCGGGGCGTCGGCATCCCCATCGGGCGCCAGCAGCGCGTGTTCGAACGCTTCTACCAGGTTGACGAGGCCCGCGCCGGCGGGAGCGAACGACGCGGCACGGGCCTGGGACTGGCGATCGTCAAGCACGCGGCCAAACGCCTGGGCGGGAGCGTCCGCGTCGTCAGCGTCTGGCAGGAGGGCACGAGCATGATCGTCGAGCTGCCCGGCGCGCTGGGCGATGAGTCAGTCGTTGACGATTGAGAGCGCCAGCGCGTCGAGTACGGCGCGTTCAATCGCTTCATCACCAAACCGCCCGGCGACGCACCGCGCCTCGACCCGCGAAACGCGCTCACCCACGGGACCGAGGCGGTGCAGACGCAGCGTGACCGGGCGAGAACGTCCGTCGAGCAGGTGGGTCACGATCCAGTCGGGCGCGGGGTGGGTGACATCGGAAACCCAGAGATCCAGCCCGGAGAGCGTCTCTTCGAGGCGATCGCCCAGACCGTCCCACTCGGTTTCGATCTGACGCGATTGTCCGGCGCCCGCCTGCAAGGCGGGCGTTGCTGGCTGGGAGGAGGTGCACGAGAGGGCGCAGGCGGCAAACGCCGTATATAGTACGAACACATGCGCCCGGAGTGCGGTTGCAACCCGGGACCGGGTGTTGGGAGGGACGAACTCTTGGGGGTGGGCTTGCACCATAGGATTGATCGGTCGATAGAGGCCCCGGGTTCTGCCGGGCCGGGCGTGCCGGCGCGGGTTCCCAGTCGAGGAGCCGATCCAACTTGGATGTCACCATCAGTGTGCCCGAAGGGCACGAGCAAATCCAGATGCTCGGCTCTGCACAACGTAATCTCAAGATGATCCGCGAGGCTCTGGGTGTGGACGTACACAGCCGTGACGGGCAAGTGCGTGTCCGGGGCGAAGCCTTGGCGGTGGTCGCGGCCCGGAGCGTGCTCGAACAGCTCGCGGAGCTGGCCAGCAAGGGGCGGTCCCCGTCGCGTCAGGAGGTGCTCGACATGATCGGCGAGGGCGCGAGCCGGGCGAGATCGGGCGCGAGACCGGACCAGGGAACGGCGAGACCGAGCTCGGGACCGGGCTCGGGCGCGTGGGAGGGGTCGCTGGAGGTGTACGCCGGGGGTCGGGCCGTCCGCCCCAAGACCGCGAACCAGGAGGAGTATGTCGAGGCGATCCGGACCAAGGACCTGGTCTTCGGGATCGGCCCGGCGGGCACGGGCAAGACGTACCTAGCGGTGGCCGCGGCGGTTCACATGCTGCGCGAGGGGCGGGCACAGCGGCTGATGCTGGTTCGCCCGGCGGTGGAGGCGGGCGAGAAGCTCGGGTTCCTGCCCGGCGATATCGAGGCGAAGGTCAACCCGTACCTGCGCCCGCTGCTCGACGCGCTGCACGACATGATGGACTACAACTCGATCCGCAGGCTGATCGAGTCGGACGTGATCGAGGTGGCGCCGCTGGCGTTTATGCGCGGACGGACGCTCAACAACGCGGTGATTATTCTCGACGAGGCGCAGAACACGACGCGCGGACAGATGCAGATGTTCCTGACGCGCATGGGGCACGGGTCGAAAATGATTGTCACGGGCGACACAACACAGATCGACCTGCCGGACCCGCGCCAGAGCGGGCTGGTGGACGCGGCCCGGCGGCTGATGCGCGTGCGGGGCGTTTCGTTCTGCACGCTGACGTCGCGGGACGTGGTCCGGCACGAGCTGGTGCAGCGGATCGTCGAGGCGTACGGGCACGAGGACGGGCGGGACGAGGCCAGCCGCGAGCTGCGCCAGGCGCTGCGCGAGAGCGCCCCGGGGGTAATCGAAGAGGCGAACGGGGAGGGCGCCTGAGATGGGCAAGGACGCGCCGAAGAGCTCAAAGGTCACGTCTCGCAAGTCCGCGTCGCGCCGGAGCGTGGTCCGTGTGCGCGAGCAGACGGTGCGCCAGCGCATCAGCCGCCTGATGGATTCGCCCTCGTTCGGGTGGGGTCTGACGACATCGCTGATCTTCGCGCTCGCGTGCGGCGTGCTCGTCTCGTGGGCGCGAGAACAGCCCAAGCTCTCGGTCGGGCGCGTGATGCCTACGACCCGGACGGTGCGCGTCGCGTTCACGACCATCGACGAGCAGCAGACGACCAACAACCGCGAGTCGGCGCGTCAGCGCACCGCCCGGGTGTATCAGGCGGACAGCGCGGTGCTCGATGAGATCCTGACATCGCTGGGGAACCTGCCGCGCACGCTGGCGGGGGTTGAGGGTGTTGAGCAGGTCGAGAGCACGATCCGCGAGCAGTTCGACCTGACCGACGAGCGGGTGCGCGCGCTGCAGGACTTTGCGACCGACGACCAGGCGAGCGCGGTCTGGAGCGGGCTGGTCGAGGATCTGCGCCAGGTGCTGCGTCGGCGCCCGATGCTCGACGCGCAGTCCTGGCAGCGGGCGACGCAGCAGACGCTGAGCACGCAGATCGAGCTGCGCTACTCCGACGGGACTCGGGATCTTGTTTCGCTGCGCGATGTCGTGAACATCGGCGACGCCCAGAGCCTCGATACCGAGGCGCACAACATGGTCCGGGCGGCCCGGTTCAAGGGACCGGCGGCGGAGGTCGCGCAGGCCCGCCTGACGCGCGGGGCGCGCCCCACGTTCACGTTCGACGCCGAGGCGACGGGTGAGTCGCAGGACGAGGCCGCGGCCCGCGTGGCTGACGCGAGGCGGAACATCGCGCAGGGGCAGAAGATATTCGAGCGAGGCGACACGCTGTCGGCGTCGCAGCACGAGCTGGCGATGGCCGAGGCGCGCGAGTTCGCGGCCCAGGGGCCGGTGTGGGTGCGCTGGACGCGCCGGGCCGGGACGATGGGCAGCGTCGCGCTGGTCACGCTGATGCTGGTGGGGTACATCGTGTCGTTCTGCTCGCGCATCGCGTCGCGCCCGGCGCGGATGGCGTGGCTGAGCGGGCTGGTGGGCTCGGCGCTGGCGGTCTCGCTGGTGGGAAGCGTGCTCGAGCCGCGGTTCATGATGCTCACGGGCGTGGCGCCGACGCTGCTGGTCGCGGCCCTGGTGACGATCGCGTACAACCAGCGCGTCGCGCTGGCGGTCTCTGGGTGTCTGGCGCTGCTGGCGGGGATCGGGCTGGGCCAGCCGATCGAGATGCTGGTGCTGGTGCTCGTGGGCGTGGGCGTGACGGTGTGGAGGCTCAAGGAGCTGCGCGATCGTCGGGCGCTGGTCTCGATGAGCGTCACGCTGGGCGCGGCGCTGGCGATCGCCTCGCTGCTCATCAGCGCGGTTGACCGCCCCGTGACGCGCCCGGACTGGACGCTGTGGGGCGTGCAGGCGCTCAAGGACGCGGCGTTGATCGGCTTTGGAGGGCTGCTCGTCGGCGGGGTGACGCTGTTTATCCTGCCGATCGTTGAACGCGTGTTTGATATCACGACGGGCATGACGCTCATCGAGCTGCGCGATCCGAAGCAGGCGCTCTTGCGTGAGATGCAGCAGCGGGCGCCGGGCACGTACAACCACTCGCTCAATGTGGCCTCGATCGCGGAGAACGCGGCCGACGCGATCGGCGCCGACTCGCTGCTGACGTACGTCGGGTGTTTGTACCACGACATCGGCAAGATCAACAAGCCCGAATATTTCGTCGAGAACCAGGCGGGCGGGGCGAACAAGCACGACAAGCTCTCGCCGGCGATGAGCCTGCTCGTGATCGTCGGGCACGTCAAGGATGGGATGGCGATGGCCCGCCAGCACGGGCTGCCCAAGTCGCTCCAGCACTTTATCGAGGCCCACCACGGGACCACGCTTGTCGAGTACTTCTACAGGCGGGCGCGCAAGCAGGCGGTCGGCGTCGATGACCAGGGGCACGAGCGCGCCAGCACGGGCGAGCCGGTGGTCGAGATCGAGGGCGAGCGTCTGCCCGAGGAGGTCGATTACCGCTACCCGGGGCCGAAGCCGCAGACGAAGGAGGTCGCGATCGTGATGCTCTCGGACGCGGTCGAGAGCGCAACGCGGACACTGGCCGAGCCGACGCCGGCGCGGATCGACTCGCTCGTGCGCGAGCTGGCCAACCGGCGCCTGATGGACGGGCAGTTCGACGAGTGCGACCTGACGCTGGCGGATCTGCGGGCGATTGTCGAGTCGATCAGCAAGACCGTCGCGGCGATCTACCACGGGCGGATCTCGTACACCGAAGAGAAACGCGAGGACAAACCCGCGGGCAAGGTGGAAGACAAGCCCGAGGACGGACCCAAGCGCAGCGAGCGCAGCGCATAAAGCCCGAGCCTTACGGTGGACCCCGGTCTCGGCGTCTCGTCAATGGGTTGCTCTCTAGTGTTTGCGCTTTTTCTTGGGCGCGCCCTGCCCGCCCCCACCCTTGCGCGAAGCACTCGGGCGTTTGTCGGTGGAGAGGTGTCCGGTTTCGTGCTTCTGGCCCAGGCCGAGCAGCGTGGCGCCGGCGAGAATCAGGAACAACACCACCAGCACCACCGCCCCGATCACGAGAATCATCGTCAGATTCACGCTGCCTCCTTTCGGCGCCCGGGGATCGGGCGCCGACCCATTGTGATCGAAACGGGGCGGCGCGTCCAGCGCAAGGCGGCGCGAAAGGAAACCCGTCGCTGGCGCTCAGGGCTCGGTTCCCGAGTACTGGCGGCGCATTCGCTCGTTGAACTCGCGCGTGCCGCCCGGGGGGAGCGTGAACCACCGCCACCGGTCGGTCCCGACGAGTTGGCGGGCGATGAGGTTGATCTGCCCGACGTGGAAGGCGTAATGGTCGAGCTGGCGGGCGATGGCGCCGTGGACGGTGTGCGGGGCCGAGCGGATCGTGACGGTGCGCGAGAGGTCGTCCTCGCTGAGCCCGTCGAGGGCGGCAAAGAGCGTGCTCCAGCCAGCACCCCAGGTCTCCATGACCTGTGCGCGCGCCTCGCGCTGCTGGTCGGGCGTCATGGGCTCGGGGAAGGGCGCAAGCTCGGCGTCGCGGTCGCGGGAGGGCTTCTCGCCGTCGGCAGTCAGGAAGTCGGTCCAGCGGCTGAGCATGTTGGCGCCCATGTGGCGGGTGATGACACCGACGGAGTTCATGGCTGATTTTGGTGGGACAGGCATGCCTGATTGTGGTGGGGCAGGCGTCCCGCCTGTCGTGGCGCCAGCGTGCGCGAGCTCACGCTCGCGGCTCGGTTCGGAGGGCGGCGTGAAGAACCGGGCGTCGTCGAGCTGGTCAAAGGCGTGCTCGGCGAAGGCGCGTTGGCGCTCGAAGATGGCTCGCCAGGTGGAGAGGAGATCGGAGGGGAGACCAGATTCGTAGCGGTGCAAACTTGGCACACCAACTCCACGGAGGCCCAAAGATCGAATCAAAATAACTACATCCCTGCGGATGCCAAGACGGCTTTCAGTGATCGATCCGCCGTGTCTCGTTGAATCGCAGACGAAAACGTCAGATGCAAACGACCGCGAAGAGCATCGGCGCCCAGATTGTTCAAGACAAGCAAAAACAGTACGTTGAAGAAGCTTGAAGAAAGGCCGTTGAGCTCTTGAAGACTCACATTGACCTCTCCACCTTGCTCAAGCGCAGCGATAGACGCCTTCCCAACTCGTTTGGCAGCATCTACCACGGTGGCGGCATCACCGATTACTCTTTTTGCGTCAATCTGGCTCATCGTGAGCAATATCGGCCTCCTCAACCGGCAACGTAAAGAACACTGCTGTACCCGGGAAAGCTATTCGCAATGGACGGATCTCCAGATCCGCGCCTGATTCCGTGATCAGTGCGACAGCCTCCCCGGAGACAAGCGATAATACGCCTCGGCAGTGCTTGATCCAAGTCACCAAGTTCGAGATACCAAGCCCCATATTGTTCATACGG
This sequence comes from Planctomycetota bacterium, assembly GCA_024276195.1. Classification (GTDB taxonomy): domain Bacteria; phylum Planctomycetota; class Phycisphaerae; order Phycisphaerales; family UBA1924; genus JAJRXR01. The sequence goes on along the minus strand of JAJRXR010000009.1, from coordinate 14,137 downwards.
GACAAACTGGAATGCCCTCCTTCGGTCACCATGCGTAACGCGGCAACGGCACTCTCGACCTCGAAGCGTCTCGAGAGCGTTTCCTGGATGCCTTTCCCCATGTCAGCAACCGCTATCCGAACACTCTTCTTCCCTGAAAAATACCTCCCGCACCAGATCCCGCCGATCATCGACTGCGCGTGATCGTCGATGTTCTGGATGACCTCCGACAGTGACAGTTTCAGATAATCGGCACTATCCAGACTCAGCTCATCTAGATGGTCCCGCACCAGACGAACAAGGGGTTCACCAACATTCCAGTGAGCGGTATAGACCTGAGTGAGCGGCACTGTCTCGCTTTTCGCGTGATCAAAGGTTGGGCTAGACCCTCCGCAAAGGTAGTGCTCCAATCCCGAGAACCTACAGAAGCCCGCAAGCGCGGGTGGGTCACTCGGCAACTTCACTTGAACATCAACGCCTGCCTGTCTGTATTTGGCCCAGAATGCGTACAGCAAGACTGCGGCGTCGGGGCCTAGATAGCGGCAATCCGTCAGGTCAATACAACACGCATCGCCTGATCGGCATTCTCCTAGCTCCGTCAAGATTGCTTCGTAGAACTTGCAGACATCTGGCCAGATATCATCCACGTTGTATCCAACTTCAACTGTTCGCATCGATACCTCCCTCTCTGGTATCCACATAGTGCTCAGAGAGCCCCCCCCGCCACTCCTCCATCGTCTTGCACGCGATGAACCGCTTGCGGACCGCGTGTGAATCCGGGTGATGCTCGGCGAAGCGGATGGCGAACTTACGCATGGTTCTGGCGGTGTGGTGCTCGGCCCGTTCTTCCTTCGCCTCGCCATGGCCCCGGGTGAAGAGGCGGTTGACGTCCATCGCCAGCTCGAAGTGCTGGAGAAGGACGGCGCGCTGCTCTTGCAGCGTGGGGGCCTTGGGCTCGCGCCCAGCAAGGATGTCGCGGGCCTGGCGGAAGACCCAGGGGTTGCCGATGCACCCGCGGGCGACGGAGACGCCAGCGAGGGTGGGAGAAGAAGAAGAGAAAGAAGAGACACGGGCGGGACGCCCGTGCCACGAGGATGAGGAGGAAGAGGAGGGAGTCGAGCAGTAGTCGAGCATGCGGAAGATGTCGGCGACGGTCCAGATGTCGCCCGAGCCGAAGATGAGTCGGTCGGGGTTGCGCTGGACGAGCTCGCGGATCGGATCCCAGCGGCTCGGGCCGATGTATTTCTGGGTGACGGTGCGCCCGTGGACCGTCACCCAGGCGCACCCGATGTCGTAGGCGGCGTCGAAGATGCGCAGGAAGTTGGCGCGCATCTCGTCGGTCTCGTCGTAGGCGCGGCGCATCTTGACCGTGACGGCGATGCCCGAGGGCGCCGCCTCGCGGACCGCTTCGAGAATCTTAATCGCGCCGGTTGGTTCTGTCAGCCAGTGCCCGCCGCGGGATTTCTTGGCGACCTTCTTGACCGGGCAGGCAAGGTTGACGTCGATGGCGGCGAAAGCGTGCGAAGCCGGGCGGACCCCCTCCGTCTCGCTGCGCTCGACACCTCCCTCGCCTGGAGCGGGGGAGGAGGCCATGGCCCGGTATTCCTTCTCGCGCCGGGCGCCCTGCTCGATCATTTTGATCGCGGCGGCGGCCATCTCGCTGGGCTCGGAGCCCATGATCTGACCGGCGAGGGGGCGGTCCTCGGCGCCGCCGGGGATGTTGCTCTCGATCTCGCCCAGGTCGGCCTTGGCGAAGCCGCGCCCCCCGGCGAGCAGGGTCCGGTCGAGCAGGGCCTCGGTGACACAGAAGGGGCACCCGTGCCTGCGGGCGATGATCCGCATGGCCGCGTCGGAGTACCCGGCCAGGCCCGCCTGGAAGAACGGGGCGTTGAAATCGGGGGTGACAGCGCGGACACGGGGGTCCATCCCGCCCTCGCCGAAGCGATTGACGAGTCTCTCAGCGACCCGGCGAGGGTCGATTTCGCCCGCCCCGGGGGCAATCGCGGGGCTGGGCGGGGTGGCGTTGTTGCCGTCGCAGCCCATAGGGGGAAGGATAGGGGTGTGACGAAGCGATCAATGACAACCCGAAGCGTGGGCGCGTGCGTCCTTCTTGGCGGAATGGCCCTGGGCTCGACGGGCGGGTGCCGTGCGCTCATGGGCGCCCCGGACGTGGACTATGCCCGGGCCTACCCGCGCGCGGCGCCCCGGGGCGACGTGCTCGACGTGCAGGTCTTCCGTGCCGACACGATGCTGACGATGACCAACTCAACGTCGCGCTCGTTCGGCCCATCGACGCTGTGGGTCAACGAGCGGTTCAGCCGCCCGATCGACGCCTTCGCGTCGGGCCAGACGCTCAAGCTGGACCTGTACGAGTTCCGCGACCAGTACCAGGACCAGTTCCGCGCTGGCGGGTTCTTCGCGACGCGCGACCCGGACCCGGTGGTGCTGGTGCAGCTCGAGACGGGCGCGGAGGACGGCGCGCAAGAACTCATCGGGTTTGTCGTGGTCTCGAACGAGATCAACTGACTCAAGAGACGGAGCGGCGCAGAGACCAGAGACGGAGTGTCTCGACGCGTTGATTCCTGCCTTCGTCTCTCTTCTCTTCGTCTCTCCGTCTCTAGGAACGCTTATGGCACGCATCCTCGTTGTCGGTCCGCACCCGGACGATCAAGAGCTCGGCATGGGCGGGGCGATCGCGCGCCTGGCGCAGCAGGGGCACGAGATCCTGCTGCTCGATGTCACCAACGGCGAGCCCACGCCGCTGGGCAGCCCGGAGATCCGGGCGAAGGAGACCGCCGCAGCGACCGCGATCCTCTCGCCGGATCTTTCAAAGTATCCGAACGCCAAGCCGGTCCAGCGCCTGCTGCTGGGCCTGCCCAACCGGTTCGTCGAGCACACGCTCGAGGCGAGGCACGCGATCGCGGGTGCGATCCGGGCGCACCAGGCGGAGATTGTTTTTACGCCGTACTTCGAGGACGCGCACCCGGACCACCGGGCGGTGACGCGGATCGTCGAGGACGCGCGGTTTGACGCCAAGCTCACGAAGATCGACATGCCGACGCCGGTTGACGGGTGGACGGGCGAGGCCATGCCCCTGGGCGATCCGATCTACCCGAAGTGGTTGTTTTACTATTACGCGACGCACCTGCGCTGGGTGGCGGACCCGAGCTTTGTGCTCGACATCACGGGGCAGCTCGAGACCAAGATCGCGGCGATCAAGGCGTACCACACGCAGTTTGTGCTGCCAGAAAAGAACCGGCGGGTCGTCGAGTGGGTCGAGGCGTCGGCGACGTACTTCGGCTCGCGGATCGGGGTCGGGGCGGGTGAGCCGTTCTTCACGAAGGAGCCGGTGGGGCTCGGGTCGCTCGACGGGCTGAGCCTCTAACGCCCGGGATCTCCGCCCGGCGCCTCCCGCCCTGCGCGCGGGCGCAACGGCGCGTACGCTCAGGCTGTGCTCAGCCCGACCGCCCAGCTAATCGAACCGATGGTCCGCGAGCTGGTCGAGGGGCGCGCGTTCGGTGAGCTGCGCGAATCGCTGGCCAAGCTCGAGCCCGCGGACGCAGCCGAGATCCTCGAGGCGCTGGACCTGCCCGACGCGGCCGTCGCGTTCCGGGTCTTGCCCCGGGACGAGGCGAGCGAGGTCTTTGCGAACTTCTCCTCGGACGAGCAGGAACGCCTCATCGGCGAGCTGGGCGACAAGCGAGCCCAGCGAGTGATCGAATCGCTCGACCCGGACGACCGGGCAAGGCTGCTCGATGAGCTGCCCGTCGAGGTGGCCGAGCGGATTATTCGATCCCTGAGCCCGGCGGACCGGCGCGCGACCCAGGCGATCTTGGGCTACGACGAGGAATCGGTCGGGCGCTTGATGACGCCCGACTTTGTGCGCGTTCGCCCGGAATGGACCGTGGCGCACGCGCTCGAGCACATCCGGCGCTATGGCAAGGACGCCGAGACGGTGCACTGGGTCTACGTCATCGACGAGGGCAAGACGCTCATCGACGACATCCACATCCGCCAGATCCTGCTGGCCGACCCGGGGCGGACGATCGAGTCGCTGATGGACAGCGAGTTCATCGCGCTGACGGCGACGGACGACCGGGAGGAGGCCGTCCGGGTGATGGCGCGGTACGACCGGACGGCGCTGCCGGTGGTGGATGGGCGCGGGATGCTGGTGGGGATTGTCACCGCCGACGACGTGGCCGACGTCGCGGAAGAGGAGTTCACCGAGGACATCCAGAAGCTCGGCGGCATGGAAGCGCTCGACTCGCCCTACATGAGCGCGAGCTTCCGCGAGATGATCAAAAAGCGCGGCGGGTGGCTCGCCGGGCTGTTTATCCTGCAGCTTGCGACCATCGGGGTGATGACGTTTTTCGACGAGCACCTGAAAAAAGCCGTCGTGCTGGCGATGTTTGTGCCGCTGATTATCTCGTCCGGCGGCAACACGGGCACCCAGGCGGCGTCGCTGCTCGTGCGTGCGCTGGCGCTCGAAGAGGTCGTGTTCAAGGACTGGTGGAGGGTGGCGCGCAAGGAGCTGCTCACGGGCCTCGTGCTCGGGTCGGTCCTGGGCGGGCTCGGGCTGCTGACCGTGCTGACGCTGGACATCACGGGGGTGGTCCCGACGGAGTACGCGCTGCGATTGGCGCTGGTCGTCGGGGTTGCCGTCGTCGCGATCGTGATCTGGGGCACGCTCATCGGATCGCTGCTGCCGATCATCCTGCACCGCCTCGGGATCGACCCGGCAACGTCGAGCGCGCCGCTGGTCGCGACGCTGATGGACGCGTCGGGGCTGACGATCTACTTCGTTGTGGCGTTGCTGGTGCTGCGGGGGACGCTGCTGTAGGCGGCTCGCGTTGGGGCGTTTTTCTTTCTGAGCCGAGCCGCGAGCGTGAGCTCGCGCTTGAACCCACCGGGATTCGCGAGCTCACGCTCGCGGCTCGGAAAGAAACGGGCGCCGATCGCTTCATCCTGTGTACGCTTCATTCATGCCCCCGCGTCGCAGACGCCTGCTCGGGATCACGCTGCCCCTGGCGTTGTTCGTCCTCCTGCTGCGCCCGATCGTGCTCGGCGAGCAGCTGGCGATGCGCGAGCTGTTCCGCCTGGCGATGAGCCTGGGCCTGCTCCCACCGACCGGGAGCTTCTGGGGCCAGATCTATGGGCTGAACATCCCGATGCACTCCGAGGCGTTCCACTTACTTGTGCGCACGCTCGCGGGGATGCTGGTCTTTGCGCCGTTGTGCGCCGCGTGCTTGCTGGTGTGGTACTGGGTCCGGATCTCGCCGCCGATGGGCGCACGGCGATTGCGTACAGGAGCACGACTGGCGATCGTCGCCGGTTTGGCGACGCTCATGCTCGCGTTCTTTGAACCGCTCTTCGAGGGCATCACGGCGGCGCTGATCTTTCGCGCTGGCAAAGCTGCGGGATGTGAGTACGTCATATTCGGAGTCATCTTTGCGCCGGAGAACGGCCCGTTCATCGGCGGGTACTGGGCGGGGCTGTTCAACGCGCTGTATTTGCACGGGCCTTGGATCTTCGCGCACACGCTCCCGTTTGCGCTCGCCTGGATCGCCTTCGCGTGGCTGAGCCGGCGCGACCCTCGCCCGCGCGCAGGACAATGCCCCGCCTGCGGCTATCCGCTGGCGGGGCTTGAGATGTGTCCGGAGTGCGGGCTGGCGGTCAGGCCTGGGCCGGGCTGAGGCGTCTGACGGAGCCCTCACGCTGCTGGCGGCGCGGCGTGTTGGCGGCTTGCTTCGCGGCGGATTCGGCCTGGTGGAAGTTCTCGCCGAAGCGGAAGAGGCGGAAGCTGTTGCCCACGACGAAGACATCGGGCGCGAAGTGGAAAAGGGCGGCGAAGCCGACACCGATGCCGCCGAGTTCGGCGAAGGAGCCCGTGGCCGCGAGGGTGAGGCCGATGATCGCCATGAGGATCGAGACGGCGATGTTCTGCATGACGATGCCGCGGGTGCGGCGCGCCAGCTCGATCAGGAACGGGAGGCGGTTGAGCTCGTCGGTCATGAGCGCGACGCCCGCGCTGTTGGCGGCGATGTCCGAGCCGGAGAGGCCCATCGCGATGCCGACCTCGGCCTCGGCCAGGGCCGGGCCGTCGTTGATCCCGTCGCCGACCATCATCACGCGCTGCCCCGCCTGGCCCATCTGGCGCACGAGCTCGTGCTTCTCTTCGGGCAGGCACTCGGCCTCGATCTCGTCAGCGCCGACGCTGATGCCCACACGTTTGGCCACGCTCAGGCGGTCGCCGGTCATGATGATCACCGAACGCACGCCCAGCGAACGCAGGCGCTCGATCACGGACTTGGACGAGGCCCGGACCTTGTCTTCCAGACCGACGGCGCCCAGGTAGGCGCCGTTGAGAAGCACGTGCACGCCCGACATGCCCTCGATGCGCTGTTCAACGTCGGCGATCTGCGGGGCGGTCGCCGGGGCGATCTCGCGGATCCAGGCGGCCCGACCGACGTACAGCTCGCCCAGCGTCGTTGTCGCCTTGACACCCCGCCCGTGGATCTCTTCGGAGGTGCTCGCATCGACGATCGAGACGCGCGCGGCCTTGGCCGTCTGCACGATCGACTGCGCCAGCGGGTGGTTGGAGTGGGCCTCGCCCGCAGCGGCGGCCTTGAGCAGGTCGGCGCCCTCGACCCCATCGACCGGGGCCAGTCGCGACACCTCAAAGTGTCCGGTCGTGAGCGTGCCGGTCTTGTCCATCACGACGGTGTCGATGGTCGCGGCGGATTCGAGGTAGCTCGTCTTTTTGATCATCACACCCAGGCGTGCGGAGGCGGCGAAGGCCGCGACCATCGCCGTGGGGCTCGAGAGCAGCAGGGCCGTGGGGCAGGTGACGACGAGGACGGTGACGGCGGTCAGGGCCGCGATGTCACGGGTGCTCTCTTCGGCGCTCTGGCTGAAGAGGAAGTAGACGAGAGCCGCGAGTGTGAGCGCGACGGGGACGTAGAACCGGGCGACCTGCTCGATGAGCATCTGGCGCGGGGTTTTGGAGTTCTCCGCCTCGCGGATGAGCGTGGTGACCTTGCCGATGGTCGTGTCTTCGCCGATCTGGGTGACGCGCAGGTCGATGGCGCCGGTGAGGTTGGTGGTGCCGGCGTAGACGTCGGCGCCCTCCTCGACCTCGACGGGCATGGCCTCGCCGGTCAGCGAGGCCTGGTTGATCGTCGAGCGACCCGAGACGATCTTGCCATCGACGGGCAGGTTCTCGCCCGCACGGACACGCACGAGCTGGCCTACGGCGATCGAGGAGAGAGGGACCTCGGACTCGGAGCCGTCGTCGGTGACGAGGCGGGCGACATCGGGCGTGAGTCCGATGAGCGCTTCGATGGCTTGCTGGGCGCCGAAGGCGGTGCGCCGGACAATCTGGTCGGCGACGAGCAGGACGAAGGCGAGGAAGGCGGCGGTGATGAACTCACCGATCGCCATGGCCGCGAGGATGGCCAGGGCCGCGAGAGAGGAACTCGAGATGCGCCGCTTGAGCAGCTCGCCGCCCGCAGCGATGAACAGGGGCGTCGCGAGCATGAGCGCGCCAACGACGGCCGGCAGGACCGCGATCTGGTCCGTCACGCCCATCTGGGAGGCGACCCAGCTGACCATCGCGAGGACGCCGCCGACGAGGTACAGGATGATGTACCGGTCAAACTCCATCTCGTGGTGCGAGCAGCACTCGAAGGCGCCGTCCCCGTCGTTGGTGTGCTCGAGTTCGAGCTCGGGCGTCTGGGTCGCGGCCTGGGTCATGGATCTTCGCTCCGTGGGGCGCTCGCCCCTCAACTCGATACACAGCCATCGCCCGGATGGGCGGCGGAAACTCTAGCGCCGCGCGTAAACGCCCGCGCCGCTACGCTTACGCATCGGTTCGAGCCCCGGTTCATCCCGTCCGAACCCCGACCATGTAAAACCATCGCCCCCGACCCCGAGAAACCTCCCGATGACACCCCCAACCAACGCATCCAAGGGCAGTTCGGAGGGGCCAAGCCCACTTCCCAGGGTCAGCGTGCTGGGCATCGGGCAGATGGGCCTGGTGTGCGCCGCGATGCTCTCGGACGAGGGCGACCGCCGGGCGGACGTGGTCTGCTGGGGGCACGACGAGGACGAATCGGGCGAGCTGGCCCAGACCAGGCGGAGCCAACGCCTGCCCGAGCTCTCGCTCGACGGGTCGGTCCGGGTGGCGCTGAACGATGCCCAGGCGCTCGAGGGCGCCCAGATCATCGTCTCGGCCATCCCGGTCCAGTTCCTGCGCGAGACATGGACGCGCCTGCGCGAGCATGTCCCCGCGGGCGCCGGGGTGATCAGCGTGTCCAAGGGCATCGAGAACACGACGCTGCTGCGCCCGACCCAGATCATCGCGGACGTGATGCAAGGCCCGGGCGGGGACGATCCTGACGGCCCGCCCCGCCCGCTGGCGTGCCTGTCTGGCCCGACCATCGCCACGGAGCTGGTGCGCCAGTTGCCCGCGACGATGACGGGCGCGTCGGATGACGCCGAGTTCGCCAGGCGAGTGCAGACGTTGTTCAGCTCGAGCTGGATGCGGGTGTACACAAACCCGGATCTGCTGGGCGTCGAGCTGGCCGGGGCGACGAAGAATGTTATCGCGATCGCTGCGGGCATCATCGACGGGCTCAACGCGGGGTACAACGCCAAGAGCGCGCTGCTGGCGCGGGGCCTGGCGGAGATCGCGCGCCTCGGCTCGGCGATGGGCGCGAGCCGTGAGACGTTCTTCGGTGTCGCCGGCGTGGGCGACCTGGCGACCACCTGCTTCTGCCCCGAGGGGCGCAACCGCTCCTGCGGCGAGGCGCTGGGCAAGGGCGTCGGGCTCCGGGCGTACCTCGACTCGATCCCGTTCGTGGTCGAGGGGGTCGCCACGAGCAGGTCGGTGAACGATCTGTCGAGCAAGTACCGGGTTGAGATGCCGATCACGCAGGCGGTCCACGCGGTGTTGTTTGAGAAGCTCGACCCGCTGCGTGCGATCTCGATGCTGATGAGCCGCGAGCTCAAGGGCGAGGCGATGGGCTGAGCAAGCCGGTCCAGAAGAGCAGCCCGCCAGACCGGCGTTTTCGGACGCCAGAGCATCCCCGTGGGGCGCCCGATCGGGAACTGATCGCCCCCGTGGGCGAATCGCCCTGTACGCCGGGCTCGGTTTCGGGCATGATGGTGGCGCGTGCCCCGGAGGCCCGCCCAAGAGAGGGATTCTTCATGACGCGTTTGTTCCGCCCCATCACGATGCTCGCGCTCGGCGCGAGCTTGCTGCCCGCCATGCACGCCAACGCCCAGGTTGATATCAGGCGCGCCGCCTTCAGCACCGAGAGCGGCGGACGCATCACCGCTGTCCAGATCGAGCAAGGCCCGCGTCTCCGCCCCGAGACCGTCCAGCTCGACCACGTCGAGACCGTCAGCACCACGAGCATCGGGCTGCGCGTCCACGACGACGACTTCGACGGCGGGTTCGGCGCCCGCGGGTGCGTCGATCGCTCCGCCTATGTCGCCAGCCTCGACCCCGGGGCGTACAACGCGCAGGGGGGCTTCGCCGAGACCGAGATCATGGCGGCCCAGTACTTCCTCCCCGCGTCCGAGTTCCCGATCAAGATCGAGCAGATCAACGGTCTTTTCGCGACCGTCGGCGCCACCGTCCCCACCACCACCGAGTGGTCCATCCTCGTCTGGGATGGCCCGCCCAACACGGGCATCCTCGTCGCCGAGTTCTCATCGGATGGGCTGATCCTGCCTCACCTGGTCATGCCCCCGGGCAACAACGGCACCGAGATCCAGGTCTCGGTCGATCCGGGCGACCCGGAGCAGATCATCATCACCAACGCCTCGGGGACCAACTCGTTCTCCGTCGGCTTCCGCATCGACAAGCACAACAACCAGACCCAGAACCCCTGCCTCATCGCGCCGCCGGCCAACTCCAACGCCTTCCCCACCACCGACACCGACGGGCTCTCCTCGCCCACCAACAACTGGCTTTTCGCTGTTGATTGCGGGTTCCTCGGCGGGTGGAACCGCTTCAGCCAGCTCGGCATCTTCCAGCCCTCGGGCGACTGGGGCCTCGAGGCCTTCTGGTCGAGCTTCAACTGCGCCCCCGATGTCGGCGCCTGCTGCGACACCGGCGACTGCACCTTGACCGTCGGCGCCGCCTGCGCCGGTGACTACGCCGGCGATGGCACCACCTGCGCCGGCATCGTCTGCGACACCCCCACCGAGGCTTGCTGCTTCGAGAACACCGGCGGGTGCCTCGACCTCGCGCCCGAAGACTGCACACTCGCCGGCGGCGCGCCCGCCGGCCCGGGGACCACCTGCGCCACCCACGTCTGCTTCCCGGTCGGCTCGTGCTGCCTGCCCGACGGCTCGTGCGCCGACGGGCTCACGCCCGACGAGTGCGCCGCGCTCAACGGCCAGTTCCAGGGCGACGGGACCGACTGCGCCACCGTGGTCTGTCCCGATCCGGTCGGCGCGTGCTGCTTCGATGGGGGCGGGTGCCTCCTGCTCATCCACGCCGACTGCACGATCGCCGGCGGCAGCTGGGCCGGGGCCGGGACCGATTGTCAGGGCTCCGACTGCGACGACTGCCCGGCGGATCTGGCGGCTCCGTTCGGGGTTCTGGACTTCTCCGATGTCCTCGCCTTCCTGACCGCGTTCGGCGCCATGGAACCCGCAGCGGACTTCGCCCTGCCCATCGGGACGTTCGACTTCTCCGATGTGCTTGCGTTCCTTGGGGCGTTCGGGGCCGGGTGCCCGTAGCCTCTTGATCGGGACCGCCTGCCCGATCGACTTCTCGGACCTGGCAGCCCGCAGCTGGCCAGATGGCGCCTTGCCGGGCCCGCCATTGGTTCTTGACGAGAGAATCCGCCCGCAGTGCGGGCGTTTTTCGCCTTGCCTGCCCCCGCCGGGTCCGGTAGCGTCTGTGGTCCACCGGGCGTGATCGGGCCGATTGATGATCTGGGCGCCCCGACCCCCGCTCCCGGCTCCCAATCCTGCGCTCCCCTGCACCCCCTCCGCCTCGGCCCGTGAATCCGGGCAAGGACGACACGATGCTGACAACGCTCGCTGCTGGCTTGATCCTGGCGCTGTTCGCCCCCGTCGATGGCGCCCGCGAGCGCGCCCAGGCGCCCCCGCTGCCCGACGAGATCGCGCCGCTGAACTATCCCGAGCATCTCGTCGAGGTCTCGCTCGACTCAGGCGATCGGACTGGTGTGCCCGGCGCGGGCGACATGCAGCTGGTGTACAGCGCCGAGGTCGGCGCCGACGGCGCCCCGTACATCCGCCTTGTCTTCGGCGAGCTCTCGCTCCCGGGCGAGCCCGGCTCGTCCCAGAGTTCGTACATCGCCATCACATCGCTCCAGGACGGCGCGGCGCAGTACCTCGACGCCCTCGGCGCGGCGCGGTGGCGGGGCATGAGCGCCTACTTCAACGGCTCGTCGGTCCGCGTCGAGCTGTTCGTCTCGCCCGAGACGGCCCCGGCCCGTGTCAGCGTCTCGGGCGTGATCGCCGGCGAGTGGCGGGCCGGACCGAGATCAATATGCGGCCCTGACGATGACCGCGAGCTCTCGATGGACGCGCGCGTGGCGCGCATCATGCCCATCGGGTGTACCGCGTGGCTCTTCAACGACCGGTCCAACTGCCTGCTCACCGCCGGGCATTGCGGCCCGTCGAGCAGCCAGGTTGTCCAGTTCAACGTGCCCCTCTCCGACGCGGCGGGCAACCCCGTCGCGCCCCCGCCCGAGGACCAGTACCCGATCGACCCCGCCTCGATCCAGTCCACCGGCAACGCGGGCGTCGGGGGCGACTGGGCGACCTTCGGCGTGTTCAACAACTCGAACACCGACCTCTCCCCGCTCGATGCTCAGGGCGCCTCGTTCCAGCTCACCGCCAGCGCCCCGCCCGTCGATGGCCAGTCCATCCGCGTCACCGGCTTCGGCTCGACCTCTTCGCCCGTCCCCGCGACCTGGGACGCCGCCCAGAAAACCCACGCCGGCCCGTTCGTGCTTTCCAGCACCACCGTGATCCGGTACGCCGCGGACACCACCGGGGGAAACTCCGGCTCGCCCGTGATCGACGAATCCACCGGGATGGCCATCGGCATCCACACGCACGCCGGGTGCAACTCGGGCGGAAACCAGGGCACCTCCATCGGTCTGCCCGCGCTCCAGAACGCCATCAACAACCCGCTGGGCGTCTGCATCCCCCCCAGCCTCACCTTCAGCTACCCGTTCGGCAGGCCCGACTCCATCTCGCCCGACGGGATCGACACCATGCGCGTCGTCATCGGCGCCGACTCGGGCATCGTTCTCCAGCCCAACACCGTCCGCCTCCACGTCGATGACGGCACGGGCGAGCAGATCGTCATGATGACCGAGGTCGCCCCGTCCACGTTCGAAGGCGTCTTCCCGCCCGTTCTCTGCGGCGGGTCGATCGCGTACTTCATCACCGCCCAGGACACCGATGGCGGCGTCTACTTCGACCCGCGCGCCGCCCCGGGATCTCCCTACACCGTTCTCGTCGGGCACGCCATCGTCTTCGCGGCCAACCTGGACTTCGAGACCGCGCCGGGCTGGACCGTCGAGAACGACGCGAGCCTTGTCACCGGCGCCTGGCAACGCGGCGTGCCCGTCGTCGGCGCCAACGGCGCCCCCCAGGGCGACTTCGACCTCTCCGGGCAGTGCTGGCTCACCGAGAACGCCGGGGGCAACGCCGACGTGGACGGCGGACCCACCCGCCTCCTCTCGCCCGTGTTCGATCTTTCCGCGACCACCAGCCCGATCATCGCCTACGCCCGCTGGGTCACCAACAACTCGGGCGACTCCGACGCGCTGCTCGTCGAAGTTTCCGACGACGCGGGCGCAAGCTGGACCACGCTCGAAAGCGTCCTGTCCACCGGGGGCGCCTGGGAAGAGCACCAGGCCAACCTCGACGAGTTCATCGCGATCAACACCCAGTTCCGCGTCCGGTTCTCCATCGCCGACCAGCCCAACAACTCGGTGCTCGAAGGCGCGATCGACCAGTTCCAGATCTTCGAGGCGGTCTGCAACGTCGCCTGCACCGAGGCCGATCTTGAAGTCCCCTTCGGGGTTCTGGATATCTCGGATGTGCTCGCGTTCCTTGTCGCGTTTGGCGGGATGGACCCGATCGCGGATCTGTCGGCGCCGTTCGGCTCGTTCGACAGCCTCGACGTCATCGCCTTCCTCACCAGCTTCGGGTTCGGGTGCAAGTAGCCAGCACGGGCCTAGCCTTGCACGTGCGTTTTGAGTTCCTCGGCACCGGCACCAGCGCGGGCATCCCCACCATCGGGTGCGCCTGCGATGTCTGCGCCTCGGACGACCCGCGCGACACGCGCCTGCGCACCAGCGCCGCGCTCCGGTTTACAGACCCCTCGGGCCAGGAACGGGTCATCCTGCTTGACGCCGGGCCTGACCTGCGCCAGCAGGCCCTGCACGCCCGCCTCGACCGGGCCGACGCGATCCTGTTCACGCACAACCACGTCGATCACACGTTTGGTCTTGACGAGGTGCGCCGGTTCAACATCACGATGAACGCCCCGGTTGATATTTACGCCGAGGACCACACCCTCGAGCACCTGCGCCGGGTCTACAAGCACATCTTTGACAAGCGTTCAAACGTGCAGGATTCGTTCATCGCCACGCTCATCGCCCACCGCCTCGAGCCGGGCGGCGTGCTTGACCTCTTCGGCGTCCGCGTCACGCCCCTGCGCCTGCTCCACGGGCGCCTGCCGATCCTGGGCTTTCGCATCGACGCCCCGCCCGAGCTTGACCCGGCGGGCATCCTCCCGCTCGCCTACTGCACCGATGTCTCGGCGATCCCGCCCGAGACCTGGCCCGGGCTCACGGGCCTGCGCACGCTGGTGCTCGACGCGCTGCGCCGCCGACACCACCCGACGCACCTTACGATCGACCGGGCGGTGGACATCGCCGAACGCGTCGGCGCTGGCCAGACGTACTTTGTCCACATGAGCCACGATCTGGGGCACGCCGAGACGAATGCGCAGCTGCCCGAGGGCGTCGCCCTGGCCCACGACGGGCTGGTGCTGGGCGTTTGAGCGGTCCCGCTCACGCCCGCCGCACATCTTCGCCGATGCCATGGGCTCCAGGAGCCCCGCATGCCCACACGCCCACGCGCCCACGCGCCCACG
>JAJRXR010000008.1 GCA_024276195.1 Planctomycetota bacterium | reverse complement strand
TGTGGACGACGGCGCCCTGGTCGGCGAACTGCTGGATCTGGATGCGTCCGCACAGAAGCGAGCGTCCGCCAGCGTACACGTCGAGGCCGGTCGCGCCGAAGGAGCCGCCGGCGAAGGGCGTGCCCTGGTAGAGCTGGCTCCAGAGCATGTTCCCGGCGTTGTCGAGGCGGGTGAGGGAGATGGCGAAGGGGGCGATTCCGGGAATAGCAAACACGTCGGTCTCGCCGGCGACGAGGTAGCCGTCATCGGGGGTCTGCGAGTGTTCGATGCGGTTGGCGGTGTCGGTGGAGTTGGGCGTGCCGATGCGGGTGTCCCAGAGCGTGTCGCCGGCGACCTTGAGGCGGGCAATGTACATGTCGATGTCCGCGTTGTCGCGTGTCGTGCCGGCGTGGGCCGAGCCGGGGCTGGCGGCGTCGTTGACAGAGATGACCCAGTCGGAGCGTTGCTCGTTGGCGTCGCCGATGGCGCGCTCGTAGAGCTGGGCCGAGGCGGTGGAGGACATCGCGGAGCCGACGAGGGCGGTGAGGACATACAGACGCTTGTGTGTGCTGGTGAACATGATCTTCTTCTCCATCTAGAACTGCGTGTCCCGAGCCCCACGGGCCTGGGCTGGTCAGCGGGGAGTGACCGATCAACTGGTCTCTGCGCGCCGGGGTCGGATCTCTCCGCCCGGGGAGAAAAACCTGGGGCGTGAGCGGCGGTGGGGGCGGGGGTGGGGGGCGCTTCCCTACGCTCGGGCATGACCAGTGTCTTTCTCAACGGCGAGCTGCTCGACCGCGACGACGCCCGGGTCTCCGCGTTCGACGCGGGGCTCCAGCACGGCGTCGGGCTGTTCGAGACCATGGACGCGACCGGACCCGGGGATCCGGGGTGTGACCCCGGGATGGTGCGTGTTCGGCGTCTTGATGAGCACCTCGAGCGTCTGTGCTCGTCCGCGGCGGAGTTGGGGCTGAGCGATGATCTGCGGTCAGGACCGCTGGGCGAGGCGGTGCGGCTGGTTGTCGCGCGGCCCGGGCTTGCGAGGGCGCGGGTGCGTCTGACGCTCACGGGCGGGGATCTGAACCTGCTGCAGACGACGGGGCGGAGCGGGCACACGCCGACGGTGCTGATTCAGGTCCAGCCGGCGACGGCGTACCCGGATGAGATGTTCGAGCGGGGCGTGGGGGTGACCATCGCCGACGCCCGGGCGAACCCGCTGGACCCGACTGCGGGTCACAAGACGCTCAACTACTGGCAGCGCCTGCGCGAGCTGCAGCGGGCGGCGGGCAAGGGCGCGGGCGAGGCGCTGATGTTTCAGGTGACCAACCACGTCTGCGGGGGGTGCGTGAGCAACCTGTTCGCGGTCAAGGACGGGACACTCGTCACGCCGATTGCGCGAGGCGAAGAGGCGAGCGAGGACGGCAAGGTCGCGATGCCCAGCCCGGTGCTGCCCGGGATCACGCGAGCTGAGGTGATCGAGATCGCCTCGGGCCAGGGCGTCGGGTGCGCCCGGCGGATGCTGACGATTGACGATGTGCTCGACGCGGACGAGGTGTTTTTGACGAACAGCTCGTGGGGGGTGCTGCCGGCGGTGCGCGTCGAGGCGGAGGCGATCGGGGACGGTGCGGTGGGGGAGCTGACGCGGAGCCTGCGTGAGGCGTGGGTTGGGGTTGGGGGCGAGGGCGAAGGCGAAGGCGACTGAGCCGGGAAAGGGTGGGCAACCGGGCGAGCGAGTTGCTCTTGGGTGCTACCGGGAGGACGAATGGTTGTCCCGGCGGATCACGCGGACGTTCTTGCGTCCTGCGGTCGTCTCGGTGCGCAGACGGATTGATCTGCGGACGCGGGTGATGAGGAGCAGGATGAAGACCGCGACGGATCCGATGAGCAGCAGGGGGATGGCCACGAGCAGGCCCAGAGCGATCAGGGCGAGGGCCGTGAGCGCGATGAGGATGCGCCCGACGGGGCCGACGCGCCGGACGCGCGGGCCTTGGTTGGGCGATGCGGGGTCATCGCCTGCGGAGCTGATCCAGAGGGTGGGGCTCATCATCCAGATGGTAGTTGGGCGGGCGGGGCGTCGGGTTGCGCCAAACGCCCCGCTCCGGGCGTGAAGCGCGGGAGCGGGGCGTGGTAAGCGTGGGTGTGCTTTGAAGATGGGGGCGTACGGGGTCAGGCGCGGCGTCGACGACGCATAGCGCCGGCGCCGAGCAGGCTGAAGGCGGCGAGGGTTGTCGGGGCGGGGATGGTGGTCTGGATGATCTGGTCCTGGTAGCGGTCGCTGGTGAGGGCGATGAGGCCGGGGTTGCGGGCGCCGGAGCCGATGGATCCGAACAGGTCGCTGAGGTAGTTGGTGAAGGAGCCGCGGAGGCGTCGCCCGTTGGTTTTGGAGGCTTTGAACGAGCCGGAGGTGATGTCGAGGCTGGCGATGCCGACGCTCGCGTCGTAGTCCTCGACGATTTCCCAGACGGCGATCTGGAAGGCGGCGGCGAAGGTGTTGGAGGCGTCGGCGGCGAGCTGGGCGCCGTCGGCGTAGGCGTAGAGGTCGCGGAGGGCCTGGGCGGTGTCTTCGCCCATGGTGTGGGCGTCGGGGGCGTCGGCGAGGTTGGAGACCTGGTAGGTCTTGAAGCGGCTGGTGACGAAGTCGTGGACGTCGATGCAGTAGGTGGTGTAGATGCCGGTGAGGTCAGAATCGCCGGCGTCGATCTCGTGGATGAGCTGCCCGGCGAAGACGTTGCCGTCGTAGCCGTCGGACCAGATTTTGACGCCCTTGCCAGCGCCGGTGTCGAGGAACCGCATGTCAACGTTCTGGGCGGCGGCGGCGGAGGCGCTCATCGCGAGCGCTCCGATAGCGAGTGCACGAAGTGTGCTGGTCATGGCTTCTCTCCTGTGTGTCGTCTCTCGGTTGTGCTGTCGAGGGGTGATCCCCCCGCGTGTAAGATGCAGCCCCGCGGGGCGTGTGCAAGTGCGGACGCGCGTTTGGGGGAGGGGTGGCGCGGGCGGGGGGGGTCATGGCGCGGGGGGCGCCGGGCGTGCGGGGTGCGCGGGGCTGCGGGCGGGTCCGATTTCGGCTGGTGGGCCTGCGCGGGGCGTGGGGAAGCTGTCAGGCGGCGGGGGCGGGGCGCAGGTCTGGTAGACTTGGGCTCGCCTCTGGAGCAGGATGGGGACGATGAGCAAGACCGATGGAGCGACAACCTCGGCGGGCGGCGATGCGCCCGAAACCGCCCCGGCGGGCGGGGGGTTTGTCCATCTGCACCTGCACAGCGAGTACTCGCTGCTGGACGGGGGCAACCGCCTCGACAAGCTCGTGGCCCGCGTCAAAGAGCTCGGGATGGACTCGGTCGCGGTGACGGACCACGGCAACGTCCACGCGGCGGTTTCGTTCTATACCAAGGCTCGCAAGGCGGGGATCAAGCCGATTCTGGGGGTCGAGGCGTACGTCGCCCACGGCGACCGGCGGGACCGAACGTTCACGGGCGCCCACGACGGCGGGTACCACCTGGTGCTGCTGGCCGAGAACGAGACCGGGTGGCAGAACCTGCTGTACCTGTGTTCGGAGGCGTACCTGACGGGGTTCTATTTCAAGCCGCGGATGGACCGGGAGATTCTTGAGGCGCACAGCGAGGGGCTGATCGCGATCTCCGGGCATTTGAGCAGCGAGCTGGCCGTTCCGTTGGTGGAGTACGAGCAAAGCAAGGACCGGGCGGCGTGGGACAAGGCGGTCGAGGCGGCGCGATGGCACGCGGAGACATTCCGCGGCTCGGACGCGGGGCCGGGGTTTTACGTCGAGTTGCAGCACCACATCGGGCTGCAGAACTCGATCAACCCGCACCTGATCCGGTTGGCGCGGGAGCTGGAGTTGCCGCTGGTGTGCGACAACGACAGCCACTTTTTGCTCGAGGACGACCACGACGCGCACGACACGCTGATCTGCATCTCGACGGGCAAGGTCAAGAGCGACCCGTCGCGGATGCGCTATCCCGAGGAGCTGTACGTCAAAGGCCCGGAGGAGATGCGCGCGATCTTCGAGAGCGAGACGTACAACAACGAGTCGATGGGCAGCGCCGGCGTCGAGGCGCTCGACAACACGGTCAAGATCGCGGGCAGGTGCAACGTCGAGCTGCCGATCGGGGCGAACCATGCGCCGGTGGTGGTGGTCAAGGCGCCCCCGATCAGGTCGCTGCCCAAGCACGGCGACCAGGCTTTCGGGGGTGATCTGACCGCGTGGTACAAGGCGTACTGCGCCGCGTTCGAGCTCGAGCCGGCGACCGATCCGGACCTCAAGCAAGAGGAGTTGGTCAAGGACTGCGACCGAGCGCTGCGGTTGCTGAGCGAGGCGGGGATGGTCTGGCGGTACGGGGCGGGGATTCTGGAGCATCGGCATGATGTGGTTGAGGGGGAGGGCGGAGGAGAAAAAGACGGGCGGGACGCCCATACCACCGAGGAGTGGAGGAAGTGGGCGCGGCTCAACCGGGAGCTGAAGATCCTGTCGGACAAAGTGATCAGCGCGTACTTCCTGATCGTGTGGGACTTTGTGAACTGGGGGCGCCAGCAGGGGATCCCGGCGATCGCGCGCGGCTCGGGCGTGGGCACGATGGTCGGGTATGTGCTGGGGTTGTCCAACGCGTGCCCGGTGCGCTACGGGCTGCTGTTCGAGCGGTTCACGGACCCGGACCGGAGCGAGTATCCGGATATCGATATTGATCTGTGTCAGGACGGGCGTGCGCGCGTCATCGACTATGTGCGCCAGAAGTACGGGCATGTGGCGCAGATCATCACGTTCGGGACATTGAAAGCGCGGGCGGCGATCCGGGATGTGGCGCGGGTGCTGGAGATGCCGCTGAGCGAGGCGGACAAGCTGGCCAAACTCGTGCCCGAGCAGCTCAACATCACGCTCGACGATGCGCTCGAGCAGGAGCCGGAGTTCAAGAAGGCGTACGACACCGACGAGCTGGCGCGCCGGGTGATCGATACCGGGCGCGTGATCGAGGGGCAGGCGCGGCACTCGAGCGTTCACGCCGCGGGCGTGATCGTCGCGACGCGCCCGCTGTGCGAGGTTGTGCCGCTGTATAAGCAGGCGGGCGCGGGCGAGAACGAGGTTGTCACGCAGTGGGACGGGCCGACGTGCGAGAGCATGGGCCTGCTCAAGATGGACTTCCTCGGGCTGCGGACGCTCTCGGTGATCGAGCGAGCCAAGCTCTTGATACGAAAGACCTTAGACGACCCTGCGATCTGGGACGGGGTCGGGCGCGAGGCGGGCGACGGCGGGCCTCACCCTCTAGATCTGGACCGGATCAACTGCGACGACCAGCGCGTGTTTGACATGTTCCGGCGCGGCGACACGACGGGTGTGTTCCAGTTTGAATCGGGCGGGATGCGCCGGCTGCTTGTCGAGATGAAGCCCGACCGGCTTGAAGACCTCATCGCGGCCAACGCGCTGTTCCGCCCCGGGCCGATGGACCTGATCCCGGATTACAACCGGCGCAAGCACGGGCAGGACAGTGTGCCCAAGGTGCATGAGATTGTGGATCGGTTCACCGCCGAGACGTACGGCGTGATGGTGTATCAGGAACAGGTGATGCAGATTGTGCACGAGCTTGGCGGGATCCCGCTGCGCTCGGCGTACACGCTGATCAAGGCGATCAGCAAGAAGAAGGCGAGCGTGATCGACGCGAACCGCCCGAAGTTCATCGAGGGCGCGGGCGAGCGCGGGCTGGGGAAGAAGGGCGCCGACGAGCTGTTTGAGTTGATCCTCAAGTTCGCGGGGTACGGGTTCAACAAGAGCCACTCGACGGGGTACGCGATCGTGGCGTACCAGACGGCGTACCTCAAGACGTTTTTCCCGGCGCAGTACATGGCCGCGTTTTTGAGCTTCGAGAGCCAGGCGCAGAAGATCGCGGACTGGACGCCGTACCTGGAGGATTGCCGAAAAACAAGGGCGATCGACCCTAAAACGGGAGAGGTTGTGCGCGCGGGCGTGGAGGTGCGCCCGCCGGACGTGAACCTTTCTGAGGCTGATTTTTCCGTGGTGTTCGACCCGGAAGAGACACCCAAGGCTGCGGGCGGGCACATCCGGTTCGGGCTCAAGGCGCTCAAGGGGGCGGGCGTCAAGGCGATCGAGGCGATTATTCGGGAAAGAGACGGAGTGGCGGAGAGACGAAGAGACGAAGCGGAAAGCGGCGAGGCTTCGTCTCTTCGGAGCTCCGTCTCTTCGTCTATCGCCGGCAATGCGCGGCGTCCGTACACATCGTTGTTTGACTTCTGCGAGCGTGTCCCGAGCGGGACGGTGAACAAGGCGACGATCGAGGCGTTGATTAAATCGGGCGCGTTCGACGCGGTGCATTCCCGCGACGAGCGTGCGTCGATGTCGGCGTCGATCGAGCAGGCGGTCAGCGCGGGGCAGAAGATCGCGCGCGACAAGGCCGCGGGGCAGAACCAGTTGTTCGGGTTTGGTGGTGACGACGCGGGGGGACTGGAAGCCCCCCCCTCCGCGGATACGGCGACGCCGCTGACGCGGGTCGAGCCCTGGAGCGAGTCTGAGACGCTGTCGCAGGAGAAGGAAACACTGGGTTTTTATGTGTCGAGCCACCCGCTCGAGGAGTGGCGGGCGTGGACGGGCGCGTTCCCGACGACGACGGTCGAGCGACTCAAGGGGCTGGCCCAGGACAAGCGGGTGATCGTGGCGGCGCTGGTGCAGTCGCAGCGAGCGATCGTGGTGCGCAACGGGCGCAGCGCCGGGCAGCGGATGGCGATCCTGACCGTTGAGGACACGGGCGCGAGCGCCGAGGCGGTGATGTTTACGGATTGCTACGCGAAGTTCGGGCACCTGCTCGAGTCCGACGCGCCCAAGTTTATTCTGGGGCGGATCGATCATTCGCGGGGCGATCCGCAGATTATCGTTGACAAGATGACGCCCGTGGACGGGGCGCCGCTGGAGAAGGGGCGCCTGCGCGTGATCGTGCGGAGCGAGCGCCTCAACGGGAGCGGGCGGGGCGCGCTCGAGCGGCTGCGTGAGCTAACGGATCCGGGGCGCGCGGCGACGGACGACATCGAGCGCGTGCCGCTGGATGTGCTTGTCGAAACCGAAAATTCGTGGATCGAGATGCGCCCGAGCGAGGACCGGCGCATCGCGCTCACGCCCGAGGTGGTGCGTTCGCTCAGCGAGGCGCTCGGGCAGGGCGCGGTCCGCCTGATGGGTGGGGTTTCGATCGAGCTGAACAAGCGGGACGAGCGGCGACGAAGGCCGCAAGGCACGGCCTGACAACGACTTGCGCGTGTCTTCGCGGCCCCTCGGGCGGGGCGCCCGTGGAACCACTGGTTATCGGCCGCGAAGGATGGGGCAAGGGGGGCGTTGCGATGCGCATGCGCTGTGATACTTCGGCTCGGGGCGGGCGGCGGTCGGCGTTCACGCTGATCGAGTTGCTGGTGGTGATCGCGATCATCGCGGTGTTGATTTCGATCTTGCTGCCGGCGCTGGGCGCGGCGCGCCAGTCGGCGCGATTGAGTGTGTGCCAGAACAACATGAGCCAGCGCGCGACGGCGCTTGCGCTGTACGCGACTGACAACAGCGACCGAATCGCGGCGTTCAGCTGGAGGCCCGGGCGGGTGTACAACCAGGCGTTCGGGGTTGCGGACACGCGCCAGCAGGCGGTGGTCGATCAGGCCGCGACGATGATCGAGGAGTTGACGGGGTGGAAGATCGGACGTTTGCCGGGGTTCGTGTTCCCGTTCCCGGCGGGGTACTACCTGCTGCTGCGCGACTACACCGATGTTCCGTTGTTCGATTCGACGAACGCTTGTCCGAACGATGGGCCTTTGCAGGACTGGTTCCGGGCGCTGACGCAAGACCCTTCTGGTGAGGCGTTTTTGGATCTGAACAACCGCCCGCTGGCGGGCGATCGGGGGCCGTTCTCGCGCGCGATCGCGCTCAACAGTTCGTACCAGATGGTGGTGTGCGCGTACACGCCCGACCGTCGGCGGGGGAACATCGCGACGGTCGAGAGCGGGCCTGGGCATTTTTCGTGGGTGGTGGCGCCCGAGACGCCGCTGGGCGGGCGTCGGGTGACGGAGGCGCGGATGCCGTCGAGCAAGGTGTGGCTGTACGACTGGCAGGACCGGCATTCGGGGACCCAGTCGCAGTATTACGCGTACAAGGATTCGCGTGTGCCGCTGTTGTTCTTCGACGGATCGGTGCGGCGGTACGCGACGGGGGAGACGGGCCTGGGGTTCCGCCCGAACGATCCGGAGAGCGTGTCGCCGACGCGGTTCGCGTACACGCCGAACCCGGCGTGGGAGCCTCCGACACAGTCAGGGGCCGCGAGTGAGACGGTGACGGGGCACTACCGGTGGACGCGGAACGGGCTGGGCGGGTTCGATGTGGGGGGGAAGGACATCAGCGTGGAGCCGATGCCGGCGGAGGTTGGGGGGAAGTTGTTGTGGCTGTAGCGGGGGGAGCCCGACTTGGAGCCACCCGGTTCAGTTTGGCCATTGACACTATGCCTACACCTTGTATGGCCTGCAATTTTATACCCCACCCAATGTAGACATCGCACCAAAATCATCTATTTTGGCGTTTGAAGAGGGATTTGGGGTCTCCACTTGACATTTAAAGCATTTGGCGATTTGCTTTAATTCATGCCCCATCATTCAAAGCCATGTTTGATGAGACGGGAGCGGTTCACTGGCGAGAGCCCGGGGGGCTTGGTCCCGATAACGCTCCATCGCAAGCGGGTTGGCGCCTCTGGGAAAGTCGAGATTGATCCAGTCTCGGCTTTCTCGTTCGTCCCGGACCCGCTCCCGCCCCAAATCGATTGGCGCGCGATCAAAGCCGATCTATTCGATGATCTCACCGCAGCTTCTGCGGCACTCGCGCATGTGAATGGGCTGAGCACGATCGTGCCCAACACTCGGATCCTCATTCAATCGCTCTGGCTTCGAGAGGCCAAGTTCTCGTCTGAGATCGAGAACATACACACCACGGCGCTGGACATGGTGCTGGCGGGGTCGGGAGAACAACGCACCGAAAGCAACGCGGGTCGAGAGGCGTGGAACGCGATGAAGGCAGTGCAGGTTGCGCTCGAGTCTGATCTGCCGTTCTCTGGGAGGCTCATCCGAGAGATGCACCGGGAACTCCTCTCGGGCGTCCGGGGAGAGGACCAGCGTCCGGGCGAGTATCGAGATATTCCGGTTTACATCGGGCCAAAGAATAAGCCCGAAGAGGCGAGGTTCGTGCCACCTCCGCCCGGGGAACTGCCCGGGCAGGTTGTTGAGTGCATGACCAGGCTGGAGCAGTTTGTCAATGCTCAGTGGAGCGATATTCCTGCGCTGGCGTGTGTGGCGATCATGCACTATCAGTTCGAGACGATCCACCCATTTCGAGACGGCAACGGCAGAATCGGTCGAGCGTTGATTCTCCATCAACTCGCCAAACGAGAACTCCTGGATCTGCCTGTCACATCCGTGAGCGGCTACTTCCAGAGTCATCGGCAGGAGTATGTCGATCGGATGTTCGCTGTGAGCGCGGACGGCGACTGGATCGGATGGATCAGGTTCTTTGCTCAAGCGGTCGCAGCCGAGGCGGCAATAACACGCTCCCTTGCCGAGCGGGTGGTGCTTCTTCGCCAGAGATACGCTGAGGCGCTTCGAGAGCAGCGGGCGCCGACACGGCTCCTTGATCTCTTGGATCATGTGCTCACCTGGCCCGTCGTGACCGCAAAGAGCGTCTCGACCATGCTCGGTGTGACAGACCCGACGGCGAGGAAAGACATCTCGCTCATGGAACGCGTCGGGCTCTTGCGTCCCACTGATGAGGTCAGCTACGGCAAGGTCTGGTATGCGCCCGAGGTGCTGGCCATTATCGAAACGTCGGGCTCGGAATAACACGAAACAAGCGACGATCTGCGTCAGCCTCTCCACCTCGTCTCGAGCCCGTGTTCAATGCCCAGCAGGTCGAGAACTTTGCCGACGGTGAAGTCGATGATGTCGTCGATGCTCTTTGGGCGCAGGTAGAAGCCGGGGTTGGTCGGGCAGATGGTCGCGCCGCTCAGGGCAAGCGTGCGCATGTTCTCGATGTCGATCAGGCTCAGGGGAGATTCGCGGTGGCAGAGGATGAGCGGGCGGCGTTCTTTGAGCGTCACCATGGCGGCGCGGGTGAGCAGGTTCGAGCCGGAGCCGGAGGCGACGGCGCCGAGCGTGGTTGAGGTGCACGGGAGGATGGCCATGCCGTCGTGCAGGAACCCGCCCGAGGCGATGACGGCGCCGACGTCTTTGTTCGGGTGGATGACCAGGCGGCGCCGGTAGTCGTCCGCGTCGGAGCCTTGGGCCAGGCTGGGTACGAGCTGGGCGAACTCGGCCTTGCGGATCTCGAGCTCATCGAACAGCAGGCGGTGTCCGTACTCGCTGATGACGAGGTGGACCTCGGCGCCGGAGGCGAGCAGGAGCTCGAGCAGGCGACGGGCGTAGAGGGCGCCCGAGGCGCCGGTGATTCCGACGACGATGCGCCTGGGGCGCCCGGGTTGGCTGGGTGGTGTCGTCATGGGCGGCGGATGGTAGGGGCGGGGCGTCCACAGGCGCGCCCGGCGGGCAGGCGCCGATCCGCCCGGATACAGTGCGTTTCTGGGTGGCATACCTGCCCAGATGAACACCACGCCCACGGGATCAGGGAGGATCGGCTCGATGGCACACGCCCGGAACGCTCAACGTATCACGCTCGGATTTACGCTCGGGGCGCTCGCCCTGGCGACGGCGCCCGGGTGTACCGGGTACAGCTCGTACCCCAACGCCTCGGGCTCGCTGACGCGCAGCACCACCAGCACACGCTCGGCGGTCGCGGTGATGCGCGAGTCGCTCCGCTGGACCACCAGCAGAACCTCGGGAACGCCCGAGCGGTTTGCGATCAACCTGCCCGAGGGGATCAACGCGGATGCGTACGCAGCGATCGCGTCGGCGGTCGGGGGCGAGGCGCTCAGCTCGTCGAACACGGATCTGCCCAGGTACTCGGTCACCCGCGTTTGGGTGCGCTCCGGGCAGGCGAAGGTTGATGTTGTGCGCCCCGTGCTCGTGCTCGGGAAGAACCCGGACGGGCGGTACCCGACGCAGGGGATCACGATCGAGCTTGAGGGCGGGCTTGAGCCGTGGCGTGTGGTCCGGTACCGGCCGTGGGCGATCGGGACGCTGGCGGACGCGCCTCCCAACTTCATCGACGAGGCGGCTTTCCCCGGCGAAGGGGGCGACGCCCTGGCCGAGGGCGGTGATGACCGGTTCGTCGGCGAAACGGACGCGGGCGGCGCGAGCGATGAGCGGAGCGTCTCGAACGATGAACGCTGGTCGTCTGAGCGGTCCTCTGGCTGGTCCTCCAAGGGGGGCGACGAGTGGGCGTTTGATGACGAGGCGTTGCCCGATGAGGGGCGTCCGGAGGCGAGCGCGCCGACGGACTCGCCAGATGTGATTGAGATCAACCCGTAGGGCGGGTCGTTGACCAATCGGGCGGTCCCTAGACTCAACGCAATGAGCGGCTCTCCGAGGCTTCTGCTCCAGCTCCGCGGGCTTCACCCGGAACACATCCGGCGGCTGCTCGCGTCGTCGCGCGACTCGTCCGCCTTCCGGGCGGATGAACTCGACGGTGTGACCATCGCCAACCTGTTTTTCGAGGATTCCACGCGGACGCGCGTGAGCTTTACCCTCGCGGCCCAGCGCCTCGGGGCGAGCGTTGTGGATGTCTCGGGCAAGGGCTCGAGCGTGAGCAAGGGCGAAACGCTGCGCGACACGGCCCGGACGATCGAGGCCATGATGGGGGCGGGGGGGGCGGGGGTGATCGTGGTCCGCTGCCGCCAGAGCGGGGGGGCGAAAGCGGTCGCCGATTCGACCGAGTGCGCCGTGATCAACGCGGGCGACGGGAGGCACGAGCACCCGACGCAGGGGTTGATTGACGCGCTGACGCTGAGCCGGGCGCTGGGGCGGGAGGCGGACTTTGACCTGAGCGGGGTGCGCGTGGCGATCGTGGGCGACTGCGTGGCGTCGCGTGTGGCGCGGTCGAACATCGCGTGCCTGACGGCGCTGGGGGCGGAGGTGGTGTGTTGCGGTTCGCCGGCGATGGCGCCGGGCTCGCTGACGAGCCTGGGGTGCGCTGTGACGCACGATCTGGACGGGCTGATCCCCGAGGTTGACGCGGTGATGACGCTGAGGATCCAGTTTGAGCGGATTGGGTCGGGCGGCGGTGGGATCGGCTCGGAGCGGGAGTACCGACAACGCTACGGGCTGACGGACGAGCGGGGCGGGCGGATGCGCCCGGGCGCGTGGGTGATGCACCCGGGGCCGATGAATCGCGGGCTGGAGATAGATTCCGGGGTCAGCGACGGGGAACGCTCGCTGGTCCTCCGCCAGGTGAGCGCGGGGGTCAGCGTTCGCATGGCGGCGTTGGTCTCGTGCGCCCGGGGCTGTCGTCAGGCGTGAGCGAACACGGGCGCCCGCGGGCGGGGCTACGCTCAGGCCATGACGCCCGAGCGCCGACTTCATACCGACACCGACGACGGGATGCTGCTGATGATCTCTGGCCCGAGCGGGGTGGGCAAAACGACCATCACGCGCGGCGTCGAGCGCGCCATCCCGGATTCCGTCTTCAGCGTCAGCGCCACCACACGCGACAAAACCGAGGCCGATGTCGAGGGCGTGGACTACCGCTTTGTCAGCGATGAGCAGTTCCGGGCGATGATCGACAGCGATGCGCTGCTTGAGTGGGCGGAGGTGTTCGGCAAGCGCTACGGCACGCCCGCGGCGTGGGTGGACGAGCAGCTCTCGCGCGGGCGGTTGGTTATTCTGGAGATCGACGTCGAGGGCGCCAGGCAGGTCAAGGCGAAGATGCCAGAGGCGTTCGGGCTGTTCGTGCTGCCGCCGAGCGAGGACGTGCTGCTCGGGCGCCTGCGCTCGCGCCGGCGCGAGAGCGAGGAGCTGATCCAGCGCCGGTTCCGCGAGGCCAAGCGAGAGATCCGCGAGGCCCGCGAGTGCGGGGCGTACGACGCGTTCGTCGTCAACGACGACCTGGACCGTGCGATCAGCGAGGCCGTCGAGACGGTCCGGGGCGCCCGGCGGGCGCGGCGGGTCTGAGCCCGGTGGCGGGCCTTGTTCGCCGAATCTTTACGCTTATTGCGGGGAATCGCGCTTCCTGCGCGGGGGGTCATCGGCGATACTGGGGATCGGTCAAGGGGGCGCCATGGTCGGGCTCGGAGAGCGATGTCTTGTAGTAGCGGTGGGGCTCGCTCTGGCGAGCGCGGCGACGGCGCAGGTCCAGGCTCCGGGAGCTGGACCTGGGCAGGATCACCCCGGCTTCCGGTTTGTGCGGGTCGATGGCGAACGCGGGCTGACGTCCTACTCGGTCCCGGTGGGGATCGTGTTCGGACTCGCGAGCGCGGACATCGACAACGACGGTGACATCGATCTGTTTGTTCCGACCGGCGGGGGAACCCCGAACCGGATGTACCTCAACGACGGCAACGGCTTCTTCCAGGAGTCGGCGCTGCAACTGGGTCTTGCGTCGATGTCGCCGGCGCGAGGGGGGCTGTTCGTCGATGTTGACGCCGACGGGCGCCTCGATCTGATCGTCACCCAGGACGACTTCCTGGGCGATGGGACGCTCGACACGGTGCTGCGTCTGTACCTCCAGAACGCGGGCGGCACGTTCGACGACGTCACGCTCGCCTCGGGACTGTTCGGCACGCCTTCGGGAGACTCCTCCGTCCACCAGGGCGGGCTGTGCGCGGGGGACTTCGACGCGGACGGCGACCTCGACGTGTGCGCCGCGCGTTGGGAGGGCGAGCCGAGGCTGCTGCGCAACCAGGGTGGCGGGGTGTTTGTGGACGATTCGGCGATGCTCGGGGCCGGGTATGGGTTCTACTGGCAGCCGCTGGCGCACGATCTGAACGGGGACGGCGCCTGCGACCTGTTCATGGCGCACGACTTCCTGCCGAATCGCCTGCTGTTGGGCGCCCCGGTGGGCATGATGGTTGACGTAGCGGCGAGCGCAGGCGTGGACACGTCGTTCAACGAGATGGGCGCCGCGCTCGGCGATATCGACGAGGACGGCGACTTCGAGATCTACGTGACCAATATCTTCGGCACAGTGCAGGGCGTGGACGAGCACAACGTGCTGTTCGTCAACCAGAGCACCAAGGGTGGGCTTGCGTTCGTCGAGTCGGCGGTCGCCCTCGGCGTGGACAACGGCGGGGGCGGGTGGGGGGCGTCGTTCTTCGACGCCGACAACGACTCGGACCTGGACCTGCTCGCCGTCAACGGGACGGAGCCGATCAACACGATGCCGTGGCGCCTGTTTCTCAACGATCTGACGCGCGTGGGGACGCCCTCGTTCCGGAGTGTCGAGCGGGCGGTCGGCTTCGACCGGCTCGAGTACGGCAGCTGCGCGATCACGTTCGATATGGACCGCGACGGCGACCTCGACGTGGCGGTGACCACGAACATCGGGCGCATCTTCCTGTTCGAGAATGAGGCGCTGGAGGCGCGCGGGCGGCACTGGCTGGTGGTGCGCCCGAGGTCATCGGGTGCAAACACGCGCGGGATCGGGGCGGTCGTGCGCGTCGTGATCGGGGCGCGCACGCTCTCACGCCCGATCACCTGCGGCACGAGCATGATGGGGCAGGAGCCGGCCGAAGCGCACTTCGGGCTTGGCCGCGAGACGCTGATCGACCGCGTGATCGTCGAGTGGCCCGACGGCGGCGTGACGATCGTCGAGGACGTTGCGCCCGATCAGGTGCTCGACGTTGTGCGGGGGGGGTAGTCGGGGCGTACGACGCGTTTGTCGTCAACGACGGCCTGGAGCGGGCGATCGGCGAGGCGATCGACGCTGTCCGCACGGTTCGTCTCGCCCGCCGGTAAGCGGCGTCGCTCACGATCAGGTCGAGCCTGAATCAGAAGAAAACCTGCTGGATGGGCGTTTGACGCCTTGCCTTTGTTTGTAGCTGGGGCTACTTTTGTGCGGTCCGTAGCCAGTGCTACATATCCAAAGGGGGCGAACTGATGGGCTTTCCGACCCTGATCCACACGATGCTGCTCACAACGGCGATGGCTGGCCAGCCCGGGGCGCCCCGGGCTGACGAGCCCGGCGGCGACGGGGCTCTGGCAGCGACGGGGCGGTACTCGCTGCTGAACCCGACGCCGCGTGAGCTTCGCCGACCACTGAGCGCCGATCGTCCCGACGCGACCGAGAGCCCGTACCCGGTGGACGCCGGGGCTGTGCAGATCGAGCTGAGCTTTATCGAGTTGGGCATTCAGAGCGAGGACGGGGAGACGCGCCGGTCGCTCTCCTTTGCGCCGGTGAACGTGAAGCTGGGGCTGACCGAGCGGGTGGATTTGCAGCTGTTGTTCAATCCGTACGAACGCCAAGAAGGTGGCGGAACCCCGGACGCCGATGGTGTGGGATCGTTTGGTGTTCGCACCAAGATCAACCTGTGGGGCATCGATGGCGGCTCGTCTGCAGGCGCGTTGCTGCCGTACATCGTGTTCCCCACCGGGGACAGCGATGTCTCGAGTTCGCGAATCGAGAGCGGGCTGGTCGTCCCCGTCGCGTTCTCGCTTGAGCATGGCTGGGATCTTGGGTTCCAAGCGGAGATTGCCCTCGTGAACGACGGGAGCGGGTACGACACCGTGCTCGCGCACACGGCGGTGCTGGGGCATGACATCGCGGGCGATCTGGCTGGGTACATCGAGTACATCGGCGAGGCGAACCTCGACATGGGCGAGTACATGCCATCGCTCAGCGCCGGGCTGACCTATGGCGTCAACGAGGACACACAGCTGGACTTCGGCGTGGTAATCGGTCTGGACAACCCGAGCGCCGAGGACGTGCGGGTGTTCGCGGGCATCACGCTTCGCTTCTGATTTCAGTTGATCGACAGCGTCGGTGTCGCGCCCGAGTGGCGCAGCGAGGCGAGGGCGATCTGGCTCTCGGTGTTGCGGGCGACTGTGTTCAGCGCTGCGGGGAGGGCGTCGCCGCCGGCGGTTGCGGGGTCGAAGTTGCGGGTCGGATCGCCCGCGTCGGAGTTGGCGCGGAGGGTGGTGTTGATGGGGATCGCGCCGAGGAAGGGGAGGGCGAGTCGCTGGGCCATCTGCTCGGCGCCGCCACGCCCGAAGATGTCGTAGGTTTTGCCGTCGTCACCGACAAAGCAGGACATATTCTCGACAACGCCCAGGACCTCGACGCCGAGCTGCTCGAACATCTTGACGGCGCGGACGGCGTCGTCCTGGGCGACCTTCTGGGGTGTGCAGACGATCACGGCGCCGGTGAGGCGGAGCGACTGGGACATGGTCAGCGGGACGTCGCCCGTGCCCGGGGGGAGGTCGATGATGAGGGTGTCGAGCTCGCCCCAGCGTGTGCGTTCGTAGAGCTGCTTGAAGGCGCCGTGGGCCATGGGGCCGCGCCAGATGAGCGGCTTGTCGGGGTCGACCATTTTGCCGAGGGTGACGGCTTTGAAGCCGTGGACCAGGAAGGGCTGGAGCTGTCCGTCGAGGATGGTTTGTTCGAGCGAATCGAGCCCGAGGAGGGTGGGCAGGGAGGGGCCGTAGATGTCTGCGTCGAGCAGGCCGACGCTCTGGCCTGCGCGCGCGAGGGCGGCGGCGAGGTTGACGGCGACGGTGGACTTGCCGACGCCGCCCTTGCCAGCGCCGACGGCGATGATGCGCTTGACACCCGGGATGCCCGAGCCCTGGTCGGCGTTGGCGGGGGGGGCGGGGGCATGGGCGTCGCCGAAGGAAGCGAGGATGTCGCCGGCGTGGGAGACGAACTGAACACCGAGGTGGTCGATGGGGATGTTCTGTGCGCCAGCTTCGGCGCGGATGGTGGTGTCGATCAGGGCCGCGAGGTTTTTCATCGCGCGCTCGTCGGGCTCGCCCGGAAGGTGGATGCGGAGGTTGGCGGCGGTGTCGCTGGCGGCGACCCAGGCCAGGGCGCCGGAGGAGACGAGGTCGCCCCCGCTGGGCAGCTCGACCTGGTGCAGGGTGTCCTGAATGAACTGCTTGGAGAGGGGCATAAGGGGCCTCCGAGGGCGGTTTCGCCCATGTCCTGGGCGAGAATCGGGCGATATTGGATGCTAGGCCCGGGCGGGCGGCTGGCCCGGTTGGGCGGCAATGGGGGCGGGGGACGGGCGTTGGGCTCTGTGAACCCCGGGATCCCACAAGGAGACGGCGCCATGCGACGAAACTCAATGAACTGCACGACGAACCGCGCGATGGCCAGAGCAAAGACCCGAGCGGCTTTCCTGGTCGCGGCCTGCGGGCTTCTCATTGGAGCGCCCGCGCTGGCGCAGGACGACGTCAAGCCGGGTTCGGCGGCGGACGCGCCGGTGCTGCAGGGGCCAAAGGTCAGCGACGAGCGAGCCCCGGGGACGGACTCGCGATTCAGCATGGGCATGGAGCGCAGCCGCGAGAGCGAGCGCCCCATCCCGCTGGGCGTGTACGAGAAAGAGCTGCGCAAGCTCTCGGGCGAGAAGGCGGGCGACGACGTTCGCCTGAGCGCCGAACAAGAGGCGGCGATCAAGAAGATCATCGGCGAGCACCGCAGCGCGATGCGCGCGTTCTACCAGCAACACCGCGACGAGATCGCGGCCATCCGCGGCGGCGACCGCCCGAGCGATGCGATCAGCCCCGCGACACGAGACTCGACGCGCCTCGGGGCTCGGCGGGGAGATCGGCAAGGGGCGAATAACAGGCAAAATACAGACCAAACAACGGATCGGCGCGGGGATCAGAACACCGGGCGGAGCACCGATCGGAACGCCGGTTCAGATGCTGGCCAGAGCGACAAGAAGACCGGGCAGGCCCGGCGGCGGGGCGCGTCGCGCCGCGCTGGCCAAGGCGCGATGAGCCCGGAGGCGAGAGAGAAGATGAAGGCGCTGCGGGCGAAGGGGCCTCAGGAGAGTGTTGTGATCTCCAAGATTTGGGGCGTGCTCAACGAGACGCAGCGCGGGCGCCTTCAGTCGCGCTTCGAGCAGATCCGCGAGGACACCATGCGTAAGCGTGGGCAGCGGAAGATCGCGCAGCGCCGGGGCGCTGGCGGGACCGATGAGGGCGACGGCGCCGATCGGGCGCCCACGCGCGCTCGCCAGCGCCTCGAAGCGATGACGCCCGAGCAGCGGCGTGAGGCGATCGAGCGCCGGCGCCAGAAGCGCAGCTCGTCGGGATCGGACGCGCCCGTCCGCCCGAAGGACGGCAAGGCGAACGCTCCTAAGAAGGACGATTGAGCCTTCGCCCATCCCGGGTTGGCCTCGCGCTGACACACGGCGTGCCGTGACATTTTGCATGAAAGTGGGAAAGCGACCTGCGCTCTGTGGTGTCGTTTTCCCGAACAAAAGCATACCGCATAGGCGGTTTTTTGCCGAACAATGTTGGTTTAGGCAATTTCAAGTGGTGGATTGTGGCCCGATAGCCCTCATCAGAACCGATGTTGGCGTAGAGTAACGTTGATCTCTCTCTCCTCCAGCGGGGTGCCGTCTGACCATGGCGCCCTGCTTTTTTGTGTCGCGTTCGCCCCCGCCAGAGGCCTGACGCCCCTCGGATGTTCGGGTTCGAGCAGGCGCGGGCGGCGCACAAGCACAGAGCAAACCGGGTGACTCAGAGCGATCAGGCGGCGCGCCTGCGCGCGATCTCTGTGTCGTTCTCGCCGCGGAGGATGCGCTGGACTTCGAGCGGGAGGGGCGCGGGGGGGTCGGGGTCGCGTTCGGGCCAGCCGTAGGGTTCGAAGTCGAGTTCGTGAGCGTCATCGTCGAGCGTGACGGGGCGGCACGCGCTCTCGACCGTGATCAGGCGCATGGCGCCGAGCGCGCGGGCGCTGATGAGCATGAAGGCGTAGGCGCCGATGGCGCTGATGGCGTAGATGGAGGCGAAGACGCCGGCCTCACCGCGGGCCAGGCCCAGGATCTGCCCGGTCGCGGCGACGAGCGGGAGGAGCATCAGCGGCTGGTCGGCGCTGAGCAGGATCAGCTCGTCGATGTAGCGGATTGCGAAGCCGGCGATGATGGCGTAGAGGAAGAGGACGGGGAGCCCGCCGTCGGCGGCGGCGTGTCCGATGGCGCCGGGGCCGAGTGTCAGCGAATCGCGGTTGACCTTCTCCATCTTGGCCAGGTGGGGCAGGTCCATGGAGAGCGTATCGGGCTTGGCGCGCCACCAGTTGCGGGGCACGGGGAAGTACGCGCTGTAGACAAGCGTCGAGAGCGGTCGGTAGGCGTAGCGTTCGGGGAAGCGTTCCATGATCCACATGGACTTGGACGCGGCGCCCTGTCCATCGGCGAGCAGGGCGATGCCCTCGATCGGGTTGGCCCGGGCGACGGCCTTGAGCTGTGCGACGGGGCCGGTGTGGATGGCTTCGCGCAGCCCGCCCCGGGCGGCGGTGAACATGCCGACGACGACCAGCGCGGGGATCGCGACGAGCGCGATCCGCTTGAGCACCATCCGCGGGCGGAGGTAGCGCCACTGCGAGTAGTACGCCCCGAAGATGAAACAGACCGAGACCGCGATGAGCGGGCGTCGCCCGAACTCGCCCACGAGGGCGAGCAGCAGGCCAGAGCCGAGCACAACGCCGGCGCCGATGAGTGTGCGGAGATCTCTCGGGCGCGTCGCCCAGATCCAGCCGACGAGCCCGGCGCTGATGGCGACGAGCGCGAGGCCGACCTTGCTGGTGACGAGTCCGACGAGGGGGATGGGCAGGCGCATGAAGATGGCGCCGCAGACAAGGCAGACGACGATGAAGGTCCAGAGTGTTCGCTCGTCGGGGACGGCTCGGATGCGCCGGGCGCGGGAGGCGAGCTTTCTTGAAGGCCAGCCCCAGGCGTACGCGCCCATGAACACGATGAGAAACACCGTGGACCATGCGGCGTAGGTCGTCGCGGTCTCGATCGGGGTGTAGAGGCGGAAGTCACCCGAGACGGGCGAGCGGACCACGCGGGCGGCGGAGACGAGCTGGAAGACGATAAAGCCCAGCAGCGCGACGTTGCGCATCGAGAGCAGGTCGTGCGTCGCGCGCAGGTACTGGCGGAGCACCCACCCGAGCGTGACCAGAGCCAGGACGTAGAAATAGCCGGCGAGCGCGGATTCCATCGCCCGTTCTATCGGCCGTTCAGGGGTTCGAGTTGGGCGAGGGTGGCGCCAGGGCGACGAGAGTTTTGGTCAGTGCGGGTGTGGGTGAGCGTCCGAGAACTGGTCCGGGCGTTGGTCGCCCTCGTGCTCGTGGTGGGCGCCCTGGTCTTCGTCGTGCTGTTCGTACTCGTAGGCGTGGTAATCGCCAGGATCGTGGTACTCGTCGGTTGAGAGAGCGCCGAGGGCTGTCTCGGGGCTCGAAGCGGCGGAGATGAAGAACGAGGCGAGGAGCACCTGGATGAACGCCCATGAGTAGGTCGGGTAATAGATCGCGAGCGTGGTGGCGCCATGGAGGTAGATCACGCCCATCAAAGCGCACAAAAGGGTGATCTCGATCGGGTCGAGAGGGATAAGACGGCGTTTGCGCCAGACCCGAAGCACCCCAACCATGCTCCACGCGGCGAGGAGGAACAGGGGCAGGCCGATCACAAACCCGAACTGGTACAGCACTTCGAGGTAGCCGTTGTGGGCGTGTGTGCCCCCGGGCGCTTCCGCATTTTCAACAACCAGGCGCCCAAAAAGTGGGCTTTGCGCGATGGCTTCGATGTACTCGGCGAAGATGGCATACCTGCCAGAGTCAAGGTTTTCCAGCCTGCCGAGGTTGGCCTCGGACACGAGGCTGGAGCCAACCACGAGGGCGCCAACAATGGCGATGGCGCCGACAATCATCGTGACCGGTTTCTTCCGGAACTCCCAGCCGAGGACGCCCATCATAATGACGAGCGGGAAGACGGCCGAGCGGCTGGCCGTAAGCAGGGCCATCAGGGCGCCAATGCTTGCACAGCCGATCGCAACCGGGCGGAGGATGACGATGCGGCCGCGAAGGCCGTAGTACGAAAGAAGAGGGACGCCGAAGATAAAGAGTGGTCCGATGTGGTTCGACAGGGCGCCCCAGGGCTCGAACCTTCCCAGCCCGGCACGGAAGATGGAGCCGGGCGATTTGATGATGCTCGCGAACAGGATGAGCATCGCGATCGCGGATCCGAAGGCAAGGCTGAAAATCACTCGGCGGAGCGACTCGGGGCTGGTGAAGGTTCTGGCGACAAGGACCGCCGCGAGGCTGAGCATGCCCCACTGAAGGTTGAGGATGAAGTTGAGAGCCACCTCTTCGGAACCGAAGGCCCACATCGGGGAGAAGAAGGTGACGGCGGGGTAGAGCCAGAGGATGCCGGGGATGCGGCGTTTCGGGTTGGGATCTACGATCGCGGCGAACGCGACGAACGCAAAGAGCAGAAACCCGGTTGTCTTTGAGAGCGCCTGGACGGGGCCGAGGTCCGGAAGGCGCCCGAGGGTAAGCCACACCGGCATGAACATGAGCGCGGCGGGCAGGCGGACTCGCCCGGGGATCAGCAGAATCGAGAAGGCGGCCACCACAGCAATTGCCATGAGGACCGGCAGCGGGACAATCTCAAGGTAGGCGTCAATTCGGTCCAAGCGTTGCTCTTCTCATGTCGCACGGCTGGCGTGCGGATCTCAATTGCGCGTGTGCCCGCGAACGGGCACACGCCAGATATCTTCACCGCGCGAGGCGATCTTAGGGCCTGGAGCCCTTCTTGCGATTCGCGGGCGGAGTGCTGGAGACGGCATTGCTGGCGCCCGAGCCATCATCGCGGTTGTTGCCGTCGTCATCCTGTTCGAAGCCATTCTCATCGAACGATGTGGTCGCGACGGGCTGCTGAACAAACTCTGCGATCACGGCGTGCCAGGGGTCTTCCGCGTCGTACTGCTCGGTATCGCTCCAGAGGATGACGCCATCGGCGTACTCAAGCGTCGCTTCGAGAACGATGCGGAGAAGTTCGTCGCCGATGTACTCACGGGTCTCGAACCCTCGTGAGTCCGGGTTTCTCCCGCCGTGCATGCGATGCCAAACCACGGGGTAGACGGGTTTGTTGGCCGTACGCGCCGCAGCGACGGTGTCCCTGATCCATTCGCGGATCAGCCGGGCCCCGACGTTTCGCTCGAGGGGTTTCCCAGCCTGCTTGTCCTTGAGATATCGCTTGACGCGCCCGTCATTGAGGTAGACCGCCGGGGCGAGGAAGTCGAGACGATCAACGAAGCCGTATTCCGTGCGTTCGCCGGTGTTCGGGTCGATGCGGTAGAAGGCTCGCTCAAAGCTCCGCTTCCAGACTTCGTTGTTGCGGTTTCCCTCTTTCCAGGCGTACATGTGCTGGGGAGGAAGAAGATCGAAAAAGCCGATGCGAAGCCCTGGGGCTTCTTCACGGATGCTATCGACGACGTGCGAGAGCACGTCCTGACCGACCTGGACTTGTCTATCCGACTTTCCGCGTCCACGCCTGACGTTTTCGACAGGGATGTGCTCGATGTCAATGACGGTCAGGGCCGCAGGCTCGTTGGCCCACTCCTGGACGCTCTGCCGAATCGCGTTGCGTGAGACCCAGTAGACATTCCGCCCGAAGTGCAGGCGGAATCCATCAACGAACCGGACGCGGTGGGATCCGGGGATCGCGACTCGTTCGCCCTGGCCTGCGCGGGATCCGTTGATGGATCTGGTCGCGTCAAAGATAGGCTTGGCCGGAGCGTCGCCCGAATCTCGCGATTGGGCCGATGCCGCAGACCCTGCCGAAGCCACAATCACGGCTGTTAGAAGGATATTCGTCTTCATACTGCGCCAGATACTCATTGTGATTCTCCATCGAGCGGGGTCCATCCGGTCCAAGATGAACAATCGGGAGTGTTTGCCGATCTTGCAACTGCTGGTACATCGAAACTCGCCCGAACGCGCCCGCGGCGCCCGTTCCACCCCTACAACCCGGCGTGTCCCTCATTCTTGCCCCGGCGGCACACCAAGCACATCCGCTTCAAACGCCCCCTCCTGTCTCCCGCCACTCTTCGTATGAATATGCGGTTCGAAACGCTGCCAGTCCACCTCAAGAACGCTTCTGATTCTCTTGACCAACTCCTCCCCGGGCGGATCCGGGCGAGGCGGAGCCGCAGGCAGCATCGCCCGGCGGAGCCTCCCCTTGAGCCCCGCAGGCGCCAGCGGACGGATCAGGCTCCGGTACGCCCGCGTGTGGATCAGACGCCCCACCGGCCCGCGCGCGATGGGCTTCGCCTCGCTCTTGTTATGGATCGTGTCCACCTCGATGAGGTCCGGGCGCGGGTCGAGCCCGAGAAACGCCTGAACCGATCCGACCACGCCGGCGCGGTCGGCGAT
This sequence comes from Planctomycetota bacterium, assembly GCA_024276195.1. Classification (GTDB taxonomy): domain Bacteria; phylum Planctomycetota; class Phycisphaerae; order Phycisphaerales; family UBA1924; genus JAJRXR01. The sequence continues at coordinate 91,653 of JAJRXR010000008.1, read as the reverse complement.
AAAATCCTCGAACCGAACCACCCTGACGCGGTCCGCCCCGAGCGTTTCGATCCAGGGCTCGAGCTGCATGGCGTAGCGCGAGTAGTTGACCAACTCAGGAAACCGCTCGACGGCGTCGCTGATGTCCGCGGGCATCGCGCCGCGCGAGTACTCGTGGTAATGGTGCGAGATGATGCGCTTGACCGGGTCGCGGACGAGGTAGATCACGCGCAGCTCGAGTCCGAGGACTCTGAGCGCGCGCTCGGGCACGCCCGGGCGGTCGGGCAGCTTGGTGTAATCGGTGGACGCCTCGGCGCAGAGCTGGTCCGGCGCCGCCCGCTTGAAGATCGCCTCGTACTCGCGCTGGCCCTCATCGGTCAGGACATGGTCGGAGCAGAGATTGCACGGCTCCTTGTCGATCGGGAAGAAGACGCGCGGGTGCGTGTCGAGATCGCGGTAGAGCGAGGTCGAGCCGCACTTCATGGCGCCGATGATGAGAAAGCTCGGCAGGCTCATGCGGCGCCCGCCTCGATCGGTTCACTATGCCCCGGGCCGGTCTGCGCAGTCAAGGGCGGCAAAATACCTGCAAATCGCAGGGCATTTCGGACACCCTCGACGGGATCGCCCCGATCGCGCCAGTCGGCGAGCACGCCGGCGCTGGCTTGTTTGTAGCGCTCGATGTTGGCCTGGTCCGTGACATCGAGCAGGGCGTCGGTGAGCGAATCGAGATCGCCCGACCGGAACTGGCGCCCGTTGACGCCGTCGATCACGACCTCCGCCGCGGCGCCAACCACATCAGAACTGACCATCGCCAGATCGCAGGCGCACGCTTCGAGCACCGTGACAGCCCAGGGCTCGTAGCTCGAAGGAAGAACGTACACATCCGAGCACCGGTACAGCGACGCGAGGCGCCCGATCCCGTCCTGGAAGCCGGCCCACACGACGCGCCCCGCGAGCGCCTCGGGCACGCGCCGGCGCAGCTCGTCCTCCAGGGGGCCGCCCCCGACCATGAGCAGATCCCACTCGGGCCTCGCGTCGGCGATCCGCGCGAAGGCGTCGATGAGCAGGTCCGGGCGCTTGACATGGGCGAGTCGCGCGGTGAAGTTGATATAGCGGCGGGCCGGGTCGAGCGAGTACTCGGAGCGCATCGCCGCGATCTGCTCATCAGTGATTGATTCGATCGCGCGGTAATCCGGCTCGTGGGGCATAAAAAAGACGGGTTTTTGCTTCCCGCCGTAGCGGTCGTAGAAGGCTTGACCCTTTGAGCCGCAGGGCATCAGCCCGGTCAGTTTGCGCAGAACGTACGGCACGTACCAGTTCTTGAATGCCCGAGCGAGACCCGTTGCCTTGTCGCCGTGGATGTTTGAATCCGTGAATAGGTAGCACGGGATCGAGTGCGCTTGACACCAGCGGATGATGCGCAGGAGGCCCAGGTCGTTGTAGCCTGTGATGATGACCGCGTCGATCGAGTTGGCGGTGAGCCAGCGGATGATCTCGCCGCCGCGGGACCACTGCTTGAGCGCGCGCCCGGGCGAGTTTTTGCCGATCATCGGCTCGCCCTTACCGAAGACAACCGGGCCGATCTCGTCGGGCAGGTCGAGCGTGTAATCCTGGTTGTTGCGTTCGTGCTTAAAGACGCTGAAGAGCTTGACCTCGTTCAGCTCACGCGCGATGCGCGTGTGCTGGTGGACGCGGTAGGGACTGGGCGCGTTGGCGACGATGGCCAGGCGCGGCTTGGAGTCGTGCTCACTCACGCCTTGGCCCCCTTCGCGATGGCGTCGGCGTACATGCTCTCGTACCGATCCGCGACGGCCGCAGGATCGAGGTTTTCAAGGATCCACTCCCGCCCCGAGGCGCCCATGCTCGCCCGGCGAACATCGTCGTCGATCAGCGCTTTGATCGCGTCGGCGAACGCGCCCTCGCTCTGCTCCGCAAGCACCGAACCCCCGCTCTGCTCGAGCTCGGGCCAGATATCGACGGCCTTTGTCGTCACCACGGGCGTCCGGCACGCCAGCGCCTCGGTCAACACAAAGCCCCAGTTCTCCTGGCTCGTGGGCAGCGCGAACACGTCCGCCCGCTCGAACAGCGATGTCTTGAGCTCGCCCGTCACCATACCGAGGAACCGGACGTCGTTCTCAACGCCGCGCTCCTTTGCAAGCAATCGCATGCGCGCGAGGTATTCATCGTCCCCGGTCCCCGCGATGAGCGTGCGGCACGGGACGCCGCGCTCGCGCAGGAGCGCCGTCGCGCCGATGAGATGCTCGAGCCCCTTCTTGGGGTGGATGCGCGAGAGAAAGAGCACAACCGGCTGGTCCGAGTCGATGTCGCCAGTGCCAGCGGGACCAAAGTGCGCATCGGCGGCGCCGGGCCCGGGCAGGTCGCGGTACGGGTCCAGATCAAACACCAGCGGCACGATCCGTCCGCGCCCTTTCGGGAACCACTTCTTTGACTGCTCCAGTTCCGCCTCGGCGGTGGAATGCACAAACGCGGCGCGCTCGAGCGTCTTGCGACCGGTCATCGCCAGATATAGCTTCTTTTTCAGTGTTTTTTGGGACATACACCAGTCGTCGAGCATGCCGTGCATGGACAGAACGTACGGCACGCCAAGCCGGCGGGCCATGCTCGCGAGCTGGTTGTTCGCGTTGGTCCAGCACGCGTGCAGGTGCAGCACGTCGGCTCGCTTGAGTATCGGCTCGATGGCGCGGAGCTGGGCGGACGAGAACAAGCCCAGCGGGCGCGACGGCGGCTGGACGATCTCCAGCTTCGGCGCGCCGGGCTCGCCCCGCTTCCAAAGCTCGGGCGCGTCAGGCGCATCGTGAGTCAGCAGCGTGACCGTGCGCGATCCGCTGGCCTGGAGCGCGCCCATGTCGAGCACGGCGCGGACAACGCCGCCCTCTTCCAGATCGATCCGCTGGAGATAGTGGACAATGTGCACGGTGTATCAGCTTGGCGCCAGGCCGCGCTCGGCCCGGGCCATCTCCTTCATCTTCAGACAGATCTGCTGCTCGTACATCGACTGCAGGCGGCAGTAGGTGTACCCCGCCCGCCCGTCGAGGAACCCGAGCTTGAATATATACAGCATGATGAACTTGAGCGATGGGCGGAACGGCAGGCGGAACGATAGGTTTTTCAGCTCCAGACGGCGCGTGTTCGCGTCGGACGAGAGCAGGTTGGACCAGGTGACGCCGCGCTCTTTCATGGCGCGGCTCTGCTCGATCGCCTCATAGGTCGAGTACCGGTTGTGGCGTTCGAGCCACTCGGTGATGCCCTTGGAGAAGTTGAAGTGGATGAAGTGGTTTTTCAGGTACCCGTGCGGGCCGTCGATGTGCGGCGTCGGGTTGACCATGCGCTCGAACGAGATGTGCTCGGGCATGAAGAACCGCATGATGAACCCGGGCGGCATGCTGAACCGCAGCCACCGACCGCGGAACATGTTCTTGCGCCCGCAGAAAAACGCGACCCGCTCCTCGCTCGGGTCGGCGGCGATCCTCTCGATCTCGGCGCGGAGCTCGGGGGTCATGTGCTCGTCGGCGTCGAGATAGAACACCCACGGGTGCTTGAACTCGATGTTGTTCATGGCCCAGTTCTGGTGGGCGCCGCGCCCGTCGTACTCGCGCGCGTAAAACCGCACCCCGCGCTCGCGGCAGACGCGCTCGGTCGTGTCCGTCGAGAGCGAGTCGAGCACGACGATGTCGTCCGACCACGCCACCGAGTCGAGACAGCTCGGCAGGTTCTGCTCCTCGTTGAGCGTCTGGATGAAGATGGAAACCGACATTGTGTTAGGTGTGTGTCCTGTTCTGCAAACCGCGTCTCTCCGAGCGCCAAAGGTCGGCGATTATCAGCCCGTGATAGAGGAAACGTCAAACACATACATCCGCCTGCCCCCGTCCATGGCCGAATCCACGCACACGAGCCCGCCGTCGCGGCTGAATCGGGGGTGCAGATCCACCCGGACGTCCCCGTCGAGCGACCTGGGCGTCTCCAGGCGGGCGATCTCCACGCCCGCCCCCTCGCTCGTATCCCACACAAACAGCGGCTGACGACCCTTCATATCCGGGTACCCGTCCGTCAGCACCCAACGCCCCGGATCACCCCCGCCCCCGCCCGGCGAGAATGTGCAGTGCCCGTCGGTCATCAGCTCGCCCCGGGCGAACGCCTCGACCGGCGCCCCCTCGGTGTCCCCGATCAGCAGGTACGAATCCTTGAGGATCTTGTTCATCAGGATCCGGGGTTTGCCCAGCGCGTAGTACACGGGCTTGAGCGTGCGCCGGGCCAGCGACATCGCGCTCTGAGCCGGCGACCGGGTACTCGTCGCCCCGCCGAGCAATGAGCGCCGCCCCGCCCAGGCGAGAATGGTCTCGTCGTCGCGCCAGGCGTAGTGGCTGACCATGCCCTCGAAGAGCAGGCGGACATCGCGCCCGTTGATGTCGGACGTGAACAGGCGTGAGTGGAGGATGCCATCGGTGCGCTCGAAGCGGTGCATGAAGCAGAAGCGCGTGCCCGAGGGGTTGAACATGAGGTGGTTGACGTGCTGGTGGAGGGCGCCGCCCGATGGCGCCGTTTCTCCCGGCGCGACGCGGGCGTCGAGCGAGGCGATGTCCACGATCAGCCGTCGCTCGCCCGAGTCGAGATCCAGCGAGTCGATCCCGCTGCCCGCGGGCGCTGGATCATCGGCGTGCGGGTCGGTGAGCCCGGGCAAGCCATACTCCGGGCGAAGGCGCGAGAGGCGGGCGAAGTCGAGCGTGACGGCGTTCGCCCCGTCCGGCGAGATCGCGTACACCGGCTCGGGCAGGACGCGGTGCTCTGACCCATCAGGATTGAGGATCACGCACGAGGGTCGTCCGCCTCGACGGTCGTTGAAGACGATTCGCTCAGCCCCGTCGATCATCGCCCACTGCAGGCGGGCGCCCTGCTGCCAGTTCCACGCGGTGCTCTCGCTGAGCGTGACAAACCGGGGCGCGTCGGTGTTCCACTCTTCAATGAACCCGATCTCGCACGGGTCCGTCGGCGAGGGGAACCGGTCGCAAAATCGGGCGCGGTGGGCCAGCAGGCGCAAGCTGTCACGCGACCAGGGGCAGGTGTCGTAGTACCCGAACCAGGTGTGCCAATCGTCGCGGGGCGAGGCGAGGCGGGGTTGGAGGTGGTTGACTCGCATCGTGTCTCAGAAAGGGCGTACGCGGAGGGGAGCGGAGGACGCGGAGTGATTCAGTTGATTCTTATCCTGTCTGATGCTCTTTCTCAGCGCTCTCCGCGTCATTCTGCGCACTTTGCGTACCTCTGAGCACGCGGTCACGGACGGGCTTGGCGGGTGAACCGGCGCAAACCTTCCATTCTGGCAGGTCATTGAAGACCGAGCTGCGCGCCCCGACGACGGCGCCGTCGCCGATCGTCACGCCCGGACCGACGAAAACGTCCGCCGCGACCCAGCAGTCAGAGCCGATCGCGATCGGCTGAGGCTGAAGGAGGAAGGCGGGGTCTTCAAAGTCGTGGGTCGCGGCGCAGAGGTAGGTGTACTGGCTGATGGTGGTGCGGGCGCCGATGATGACTCGGGCGACGCAGTAGCAGTCCACATGGTCGGCGATGGTGGCCCGCTCGCCCATCGTCAGGTTCCAAGGCCCCCAGATGGTGGCCCGGGGACCGATCCGGGCGCTCATGGGGACGTCGGCGCCGAAGAGGCGGACGAGCATCGCCCGCCAGGGATAGAGCGGGCGCGGGCTGAAGCGGAACACCGTCACCTGGACAAGCCCCCAGGCGATGCGCGCGGCGCGGTTGCCCAGGGTGTGCGGGTGGGGCTTGGTCTCGGTCGAGAGCTGTTGCGGCGTGTCGCTGGGCGCAGCGGGCATCGCGGGATCCCCCATTACGCGGCGGCGGGTTCGTGCTCGGCGCCGGCGCGCCCGAGGAACGGGCGAGCCCGGCGCGGGATCGCCGGCTCACCCGCAGCGATCTTCCAGGGCTCGATCGAGCGGTCCACGAACGAGCGGGCGCCGATCACAACGCCCTCGCCGATTGTCACCCCGGGCATGACAACAACGTCGGCCGCGATCCAGGCGTCGTTGTTGATGACGACCGGAGCGGTGTAGACCTGGTAGTCCGGGTCGAGCGGGTCGTGAGCGCGGGTGAGGATTTTGGTGTACTGGCTGAGCGTGCAGCTGGCGCCGACCCAGACGGGGGCGCGGGCGTTGATCATGGCGTGGTCGCCGAGCGCGCTCAGCTCGCCCATCGTCAGGTTCCAGGGGCAGTCGATGGTGGCGGTGCGCCGGATCTTGGCGCTCGGGTGGATCTTGGCGCCGAAGACGGCGAGCACGAGGCGTCGCAGCGCGTACCAGTTGTGGAACGAGAAGCGGCAGACGTGCCTCCCGAGGACGCGCCAGAGGGCGCCGCGGATAAACGGGTCGCCCGAGCGGTGCCCGGGGAGCTGTGCCCGCGGGTGGCGGGAGGCGTCGTTCGGGCGGATCAGCTTCACGCGGGGTCGCCCTCGCCAGCGCCCGCCCCGCCTGCGCCCGCCCGGTCGATCTGGGCCAGCTCCGCCTCGCTGAGCAACTCTTCGTCGGGGTCGATCGTGCGCCCCGGGTTGCCCTTGAGGCAGGTCCCCCTCGGGGCGCTCTTGTAGACACTGGTTCGGGGCCAGACGCGGCAATCGTCGCCCAGCTCGATGTCCGGCGCGATGTACGCATCAATCCCCACAAAGCAACGCTTGCCCAGCGTGATCGGGGGCTTGACCAGCGGGAAGGTCGGGTCGGTCATGTCGTGCGTGCCGGCGCACAGGTGCGCCCGGCTGTCGAGCACGGAGTTGTCGCCGATCGTGATCGGGCCGAGCGAGTAGATGATCGCGCCCTCGCGCACCCGGACGTTGTCGCCGATCGTCACGTTCCACGGGATCGTCACCTCGACGCGCGACCCGAACCGGCACGCCCGCCCGACCCTGCCCCCGAACAGACGGATCAGCATCGGACGGGCGGGGGGCAGGAGCTTCCAGGCGATCGCCCCGAAGGTCATCCACATGACCCGGGCGATGTTCTCCTTGAGCGTCCACGGGGTCTTGCGGCTCAGGTTGGTAGCCCGGGCGGTGGCCGACTCCGCAGGCCCGATGCTGGTCGTCGGGCCGTGGGTGGGGGTGTGGACCCCGGAAGGGGGCGGCGGTGATGTGGAGGCGGTGTCGGTCATCGGTGTCCGTAGATCGGCGCAGGGAGGGGGCGGAATGAGCGATGGTAGGAGAGAACGGGCGCCCGGAGAGCCCCAACAGCGTCCCTAGGGGCGAGAGGCGGGTCTGGAGGCCTCGGCGCTGGCCCGGCGCGCGATCTGGGCGGCGGACATCCCCGCCCAGGGCGATTTGCCCCGGGCGCCCAGATCCCAGCCCAGGGCCGGGGTGTGCCCCTTGCGCACGCAATCGCTCAGCCAGGCCCAGGCGTCGTTGTTCCAGGCCTTGAAGTCGCCCGGGGTGTTGAAGATCCGGATGCCCTCGGGGGCGGCGGACCGGGCGACCATGGCCAACTTTCTCGCGTAGTAGCGCTCGAGGGCGATCCACGAGTAGTCTCGCTCCCACGCGCGCGAGGGCAGCGGCTCAACGTACACCTCGTGCCCCTGGCGGCGCTTGTACGCGCGGACCATGTCCACGAGGTATCGCTCCGGGCTGTCGTCCTCGTAGTTCATCGCGGCGTCGAACGCGATGGTGACGTGCTCGTGATCCAGGATCTTCGTGAACAGGAACATGCTCGCAGACCGGATCAGGTGGTCCCGCTGGCGCCCTTCGTTGGAGGCCGCGGCGATGTCCTCGGTTCGCGTGCCGATGTAGACAATGATCTCCATCCCGGGCATCTCGCGCCCGATGCGCTCGAGCATCGCGTCGAACTCGGCCACGTTCCAGCCCCGCCCGTGCTCGTAGGCGTCGTAGACCTGGTCGAGGTCCATGCTGTTGGTCGCGGGATCGTTGCCCAGCGGGTTGTGGATGATGAGGCGTCGGAAGCCCTTGTTATAGAGCGGCTTGATCCATTGAGTAAGCCAGGCGTCGAACCCGCCGCGGGTGTTGACGCCGAAGCCCTGGTTGAGCGGGTTGTCACTCTTGCCCCCGCTGGACGAACCGAGGGGCCAGAAGATGGCGATGTCCTCGGGTGCGATCTGGGGCGCTGGCTGGAATGTCAAGGCGCCGGCGCTGCGCTCGCGCTCGGCAGAAGCCGCCCCACCGAGAACAAGCGCCAGGATCGCCAGTGTTGCAGCGACGAAGAATCGTTGTGTCATTGCACAGCCCACCTTTACGAGCACAACCGTTCTGATTCGCCCTCGACGGCGCCGAGCGCCTCGCCCTCCGAACCCGGCGCCCGCTCGTCCCAGCGGTACCCGAGGCGTTCGAGCACCGGCTCCATGTGGGGGCGGGCTCGCGCGAGTGTCTGCCCGTCGAGCTCTGCACGCCACTTGTCCGCGCGGGTCGGGTCCGCCGACTCGCTGGCGTAGTTGAGAATGCTCTCCGGGCTGTCGATCTCGCAGTGCGCACAGATCTGGCCCAGCACCCGGCGCGGGTTGCTGAGCACGTCTTCGTACCGGAACCGGAGGATCGGCGGGCGCCCCTCGCGCTCGAGCGCCTCGGCGTCATCAAGCGCCCGCGTCATACACCCGGCCCACTGCCTGGCCAGGATCACGTCCGGGTGGTCCGCGCCGATCCACGACCGCCAGCCCGCGGGGCGCGGGCCCCAGTAGGCGAGCTTCTTGCCCGTGAGCCTGCGCAGGACAGCTCCCCCGGCCTGCCCCGCAAACGCGGGCCACTCGAGCAGGGGCGTCTGGCGGGCGCGCCCGATGACCTTGGACATGGGCACACCACCTGACATGATCTCGTCCGTCGATCGGAGAACCGATCGCCCGTCGCGCACAACCATGACGATGCGCGCTTCCGGGTACACCTCACGGATAAACCGGAGGCGGAGCGTGTTGCTCGGCGTCTTCTCGACGAGGCGGTCTTTGGCACTGGCCCGCACAAACGAATCGAACGTCTTCCGGATGTGCGCCTTGACCCGTGGGCGGGCGTGATGCTCGGTCAGGACATCGTCGCGCGTGTACGCGTTGCCCCAGGTCCAGACGTGGCGCGGCTCCTCGAAGTACGCCAGGGCCGGGTGTCGGCTGAAGACATCGCCCAGCCAGGTCGTGCCCGAGCGGTGCGTTCCGATGAGGATGATTGGATCGGTGCAGGGCATAGTCAGGCAGCGGGCGCGTCGGCCCTGGGGGCCGCACGGTTGTCTTTGGTCTCCACCATCGCTTGCCCGATGACGCGCTGGCAGGTGTCCCATCGGTAGCTCGCGAGGAGCGACTCGAGCTTGGCGGTCGTGCCCTTGAGCCCGATGTAGCACTTGAAGCGACGGTGGGGGGGCATGGGGACGCGTGGGCAGTCTGGGGCGAAATCGCGGGGGTGCAGGTAGATCACGGTCGGGCGACCGGCGGCGGCTTCCTGCTCGAGCCCGCGCCGGATCAGGCCCTGGGGGAGCAGGCGCATGTACCCGCCGCCGGAGTAGCACAGGCGTTTGGGGCCGTAGCTGGCGATGGACATGGGCAGCTCGGGGATGGTGCGTCCGGAGGGCGCGGTGATGACGTGGGCGCCCTGGGGGCAGGCGTAGCCGCCGTGCCCTCGGGAGGCGGGGAAGAGCGAGGCGTCGTACTCGATGCCGAGATCAAGCAGGACGTCGAAGGCCCACTCGGTTCCGGGTGTGATCGAGAACGAGGGGGCGCGGAAGCCGGTGATCGGGATCTGGCTCTGTCCCGGGGCGGCGCGGATGGCGGAGATTGAATCCTCGATGTCCTTGCTGAAGATTTCGGGCGTGAGGTCGTAGACACGCCGGTGCCAGAACGAGTGCGTCCCGATCTCGTGCCCCGCGTCGGCGATGCGCCGGACCAGCTCCGGGTGGCGCTCGGCGATCCAGCCAAGAACGAAGAACGTCGCCTTGGCGCTGTGCTTGTCGCACAGGCTCAGGATGTGGTCGGTGTACCGCTCGACAATCGACGACTGCGCGTGGAGCCCGGGCCAGGTCTCGGGGTCTTCGACGGCCGCGACATCGACGATGTGGAACCAGTCCTCGATGTCGAAGCTGAGCGCATGGACGAGTTGTTCTGGGCTATTCGTCAATGTGAACTCTAGAAGAACCGATGCCCCGCGCCCTTGAACCGCTTCACATCGTCCTTGGTCGGCATCGAGAAGTGGCTCTGCTCTTCGGCGCAGTTGGGGATGGTCTCGACGGGTTCGCCCGCGAGGGCCGCGGACTCGACCTTGCGGACACACTCGATAATCGCCTCGGCGGCCAGGTCCTTGGACCGGGCCATGACATCTTCGAGCGTGTCGTGGCTGTGGATCTTGTACGTCTTCTGCACAACGATCGGCCCGTTGTCGAGCTTGGCATCGACGTAGTGAACGCTGACACCCCCGACGGGCTCGTCGTTGGCGAGTGTCCAGAAGCTGGGCATGAGGCCGCGGTATTTCGGGAGCAGGGCGCCGTGGCAGTTGACGATGCCCAGGGGCGTCTGCTCGCGCAGGGCCTTGCGATACAACTGAGTCCCCGAGATGGAGACGATAAAATCAACCTCGTTATCACGGAGCATCAGGCGGAACTCGTCGGAGTTGACGTCGGGCATGTCGTGGAGGGGAACGCCATATTTTTTGGCGACGGCGCCGACGGAGTAGCAGGTCTTCGTCGAGCCGAGCACGTCGTTGATGAGCTTGCCCTTGAGCTTGCGCCAGATGAAGTTGCGGAGCTTCCACTGGAAGTACCAGGGGCCGTACATCTTGAGCAGGTCGAACGCGGTCTGGGCGATGGTGCGCTTGCCCTGGGCGACGGACTGGACGTTGATGCCGGCGGTGGTGTCCGCAAACTCGCGGAGATACTTGTCGAGGACCTTGGGCAGGAAGAACGGCTCGTTCTGGATGAAGACGTACTTGGTCACCTTGGTCATCGGCGCCGCGGGAGCGCTGGGCTCTGGGGTTGGCGCCGGGACGGGAGCGGTGGTTGCATCGGGCATCGGGGGCGTCCTCTCGCTCAGGCGGCGTGCTCTTGGGCTGGCTCCGGGCGCTGACGCTCGGTGGCGGGGGGCGAATCGGGCAGGCCCCGCTCGATGACATCGCACACGCGGTCGATCGAGCGGGTCGAGTGCAGGTCGGCGTCCACGGCGGCCTTGGCGCTGGCGCCCATCTGGCTCCGGCGCGTTTCGCCAACCTCGATCGCAGCCTCGATCGCCTTGACGCAGGCGTCTACGTCGTCGTGGTTGACATGCCAGCCGATATCGTGGGTCTCGATCAGGTCCGAGACGTGGCAGGGATTGGGCGCGACGAGCAGGATCGGGCGCGCCACGGCCATGGCGCCGTAGATCTTGCATGGGTGGACCACGCCGACGACATCTGGGCCGACGGTGACGACGTGCAGGTCCGCAGCGGAGAGTGAGAACTTGATTGATTCGAGCGGCTGGTAGGGCAGATCGAGGATGTTGCCCGGGTCGAGCTCGCTGATCGTGCGCCGGACATCATCCTTGCCGACGCCGCCGCCGATGAAGGCGAAGACGAGGTCGTCGCGGTCCTGCATGCGGACCGCAGCGTCAAGGACCGTTGTCACGGGCGTCGAGAACCCGTGGTTGCCCGAGTACATGACGACGAACTTGCCGGCCAGCCCGTGCTCGGCGCGGAACGGGTTGGCGTCGTGCTCGATGGACTCGAGCACGTCGTCGTGCGCCCAGGGCGGGATGATCGAGAGATTTTCGGTGACGTCGCGCATTCGGTTGATGCGCTCGCCCATGAAGCGGTCGAGCACGACGACGTCCTTGGCCCGCTTGAGCACGGCGCGCTGGAATGCCCGCATCACGCGGCAGGGCAGGGCGTTGGACTTCATCTTGCCGAGTTCGATGACCTGGTCGGGGTTGACGTCCATGACCCAGTAGGTCAGCGGGACGCGGCGCAGGGCGCGGATGACCAGGGCGCCGGCGGCGCACATGGGCGGCGATGTGCTGACGAAGAGGGCGCCGAGGTTGGGCGTGAAGAGCCCGTGCAGGATCGCCTGAACAAGGAAGAGCATCTGCGCGAGCAGGCGCATCGGAATGGAGACCTTTCCGAAGCTGGACAAGGGGAGGCGTCGGATCTCGACGCCGTCGCGGGTCTCGCGGGCGGGGTAGACCTTGGTCGGGTCGTCGTAGCCGCGGGCGCTGGTGATGACGCGGACTGGGCGCCCGCGCTTGACCAGGGCAGCAGCCACATCGTGGAAGTGCTGCCCGACCGCCGCCGCATCTGGCGGGTAGACCTGGCTGATGATCAGGATGGTCCGTCGGCTGGGGGGCATGGGCTCCTCGGGGTGTCCGCTCCGCACGCGCACGGAGAATCTATGCGGGCAAACTCCCCGCGGTCCCAGAATCGACCAACAGGGGGCTCGCCTTGAGGGTCAGTACCCCGCCTGGGGCGCCCGGGTTCAGGGCGTGAAGGGGAAGGCCATGGGCGCCAGGATCAGGGTGAGGATCAGGACCATGATCGTCAGGGGCGTGCCCAGGCGGAGGTAATCACTGTACCGATAGCCCCCTGGTCCATAGACCATGAGATTGGTGACAAAGCCGACGGGCGAGAGGAACGAGCAGGCGCTCGCGAGCATGAGGGCGATGACGAAGGGCTCGGGGCTGACGCCCAGGTCCTTGGCCAGGGCCATGGTGATGGGGAACATGAGCACGGCGGCGGCCTTATTGGTGACGAGCTGGGCGAAGATGGTGGTTGCGATGAAGAGCCCGGCGAGGGCGGCGTGGGGGCCGAGGGGGCCGACAATCGAGAAGATCCCGTGGGCGATCCACTGCGCGGTCCCGGTTTGGTCCATGGCGCGCCCGATGCCGATGGCGCTGGCGATGACGATGAGCACCTGCCAGTTGATGCTCGATCGGGCGACGGTCCCGGTGCAGCAGCGCGTCAGAACCATGGCGACCGCGGCGAGCAGGCCCGCGGCGACGGGTTCTATTTTGAATCCCGGGATGGGGACGGTCAGGAGAACAACCAGAGCGCCCATGATCGCCATCGAGAGCCAGGCGCGTTCGTGGCGGACCTCGCGCGTGTTGTCGATGTTCGAGACAAGATAAAAATGGTCCGAGTTTCGGAACGCGGGGACAAAGCCCGCGTGGGTCGAGAGCAGCAGCGTGTCGCCCGGGAGCAGGACGATGTCGCCGATCTTTTTCTGGATGCGCATGCCCCCGCGGTGGACCGCGATGATCGCGGCGTTGTAGCGCGTGCGGAACTGGCTGCCCCGGACGGTCCGGCGCACGAGCGGGGAGTTGTGGCTGACGACGGCCTCGACGATGGTCCGGTTGCGCCGGTCGGCATCGATCTTGTCGATCTGGTTGGTCGCGGGCTTGAGACCCCGGATTTTGAGCAGGTCCACGACGGATTCGACGACGCCGACGAAGATCAGGCGGTCACCCTCGTGGAGGATTTCTTCGGGGGCGACCGCGGGGATGGTGTCGCCATCGCGTTCGATCTCGGTGAGGAACAGCCCCGGGAGCTGACGCAGGCCGGCCTGCTCGATGCTCTTGCCGATCAGCGGGCAGGCGGGCTCGACCTCGACCTCGGTCGTGAACTTGCGGGCCTCGTCGCCCTCGGTCGTGGGCGGGCGGCGCTCGGGCAAGAGCCAGCGGGCGCTGAGGACGATCATGATGATACCGATGACCGCCGCGGGCGCTCCGACGACGCCGACCCACCAGAACTGCTTGGCGGTCGAGGGCAGGGTGACGCCTCGGGCGATCAGGTCCGCCTCGTTAGCGAGGAAGTACTCGACATAGAGCCCGTTGACGGCGATGTTGGTGCTGGTTCCGATGAGCGTGCAGGCGCCGCCGAGAATCGCGGCGAACGAGAGCGGCATCATCAGTCGCGACGGGCTCAGGCGGAGCTTGCGTGACCAGTCGTCGATCACGGGCAGGTACATCGCGACGATGGGCGTGTTGTTCATGAACGCCGAGAGAGCCGCGACGGGGACCATCATGCGCACGAGCGCGGCGCGGAGGGTCTTGGGCTTGCCCAGGAGTTTCTCGGAGAGCATCTGGATGGCGCCCGTCTCGGAGAGGCCGGTCGCGACGACAAAGAGCACCGCGATCATGAGCACGGCGCTGTCGGCGAAGCCGGCGATGGCGATCTTGGCGTCGATGGCGCCAACGACGATGAGCAGCGTCAGCGCCGAGACCATCGCTGTGTCGGCTCCGACCTTGCCGGAAACAAGGGCGACGACGAGCAGGGCGAGAATGACAAGTGTCAGTGCGATCGCAACGGTCACGGCTCGGCGGCTCCTGCGCGGGCTGGCGCGCCGAACTCTACGTCCCCGGGGTGTTCGCGCCGATCGCCCCCTCCGGGCGTCTATCGGCCCGGGCGGGGCGCAGATCCTGCCTTCCAGGGCGATTTCTCCCCTGAATCAGAGGGAGATCACGGGCAGCCCGACGCGAACGCGCCGAGGAACCCGAGCACATCGTCAAAGTCAAAAACGCCCGCTGGCGGGGCCATGTCGGCGGCCGGGGCGGCGTCGATGTACAGATTCAGGAACGCGAGCACATCCCCGAGGGTGAGCCCCCCGTCCGCGTCCAGGTCCGCGGCGCACGCCCGGACGGGCTGGGTGATGGTGAGCAGCTGGTCCGCGGGGATGTCGGCGAGCGTGGTGGTCGTGCCGTCGGTCCATTCGATGGAAAGCTCGTCGATGGTCTGGACAGCGCCGAGCCCGAAGTGAACCTCGGCGGGGACGCCGGCGAGGTACGAGCGGGCGGCGATGATCTCGCGCCGCTTGGTGACGGGGCCGGCTTTGGTCGTGATGGTCGCGCGGACGGTGACGCCGATGCCGAAGTGGTTGGCGCCGTTGGACTGGCGGACCTGGACGCGGAGCCAGTGCCCGGTGTTGGGCGAGACGTTTTCGAGAAGGATGGAGGCGTCGAAGAGGTTGGTGACGAGCAGGTCGTCGTCGCCGTCACGGTCATAGTCGAAGGCGATGAGGCAGCGTGAGTCCCCGATCCAGTCCATGCCCGGGGCGTTGTTCTGGGTGTACTGGCCTGAGCCGTCGTTGAGCAGGAAGACCGGCGGCTGCATGGAGAGCGGGGAGCCCTCGTAGAGGAAGGCTTCAAACCCGTTGACGGTGATCAGATCGAGATCGCCGTCCTGGTCCGGGTCAATAAAGTCAACACCCCAGCCCCACATGGTGGATTCGACGCCGTGCTCGGTCGCCAGGTCGGTGAACGAGGGCAGGCCATCGGGCGTAGGGGTGTTGACGTACAGCGCGTTGCGGGCGCCGCCGCCGTAGTTGTTGGTGGGGTCGGCGATGTTGGTCGTGAAAATATCGAGGTCGCCATCGTCGTCGAAGTCCGCCAGGGCGGCGCCCATGTCGTTGGCCAGGTGGGTCGCGCCGACCTGCTCGGTCATGCGCACGAACCCGCCCGGTGTATTCAGGAAAAACTCGTCGGTGGTGTGATCGATCGCGATAAAGATGTCCGGCCGGTGGTCCCCGTTGAAGTCGGTAAACAGCGTCGTGAAGCTGTCCCGCTCGATCAGGCCCAGGCCCGAGGTCTCCGAGATATCCTGGAACTTGAAATCTCCCAGGTTCTCGAAGAAGCGGTTCTCGCCGGCGAAGAACGGGAACCCGTGGTTGAGTTCGGCGGCCCAGTCGGTGATGTAGATATCCAGGTCGCCGTCGTTATCGAAATCCGCCAGCGAGCACCCGGCGCGGATGCGCCCGATCGCCCGGAACCCAGAGCCCTCGGTGACGTCGGTGAATGTGCCGTCGGTGTTGTTGCGCAGGATTCGAGAGCGTCCCCACTCGAGCGACCAGTGATCGTCGTTGACGATGAGCAGGTCGAGCCAGCCGTCGTTGTCGAGATCGACAAACAGCGCCATGCGTCCCAGATCGAGGCTGTCCGCGTTGGCCTCTTGGGTGACATCGGTAAAGGTTGGGACGCCCTGGTCGAGGTTGTTTCGCAGCAGCGAGTTGGAGTTCCCGTAGGTGTTGACGAGGTAGAGGTCGAGATCGCCGTCGTTGTCGTAGTCGCCGCACGCGCCGCCGTGCCCCATGATGCGCTGCATCAACTGGAAGTCGAAGTTGTTGCCCGGGAAGACCGACCCGGGCCTGATCACATGTGTGATCCCCCTGTCGGTGGTGACGTCGGTCCACGCCGGGTCCGCCTGGGGACCGCTTTGTGCGAGGGTGGAGTTATGAAAGGAGAACAGCACGATCGCCGCCGCGCCCAAACCCCAGACCGTTCTGTTTGACAGCATCGTGACCCCCACGCGCAGACACACAACAACACGCGGGCACAAACGCCAGCGCGAATCTCTGGATGTGGCTCGTGCCCCCACGAGCCCCCGGGCACACAATGCGCCTGGGCGTCATCCCTGACGAGGATTATTGGAATCTACCGCGCCGCCCTCGCTCTCGCAAGAACCGTCTCGGCGAATGGGATTCTTTGCTCGCCGCTTAGCGGCAGCCCCGCTCGAACGCCCGGAGATAGGCCATGACGTCGGAGAAATCGAACGCCCCGAACGGGACCTCGAGATCGGCGCTGGCGCGGGCGTGGACCCAGTCGTCGAAGAAGACGAGCACATCGGTCAAGTCGAGCACACCCCAGGGCGATGCCGTGTCCGCCGGGTTGGCGCTGACGATGACCGTCTGGTTCGTGTCTGGGCCGATGAAGACGCGCGAGAACCCGTTGGGCCATGTGACGCGGAGTTCGTCGATCGAGGTTGCGTCGTCGATGCCGAAGTGCGCGACCATCTCGCCCTGCCCGAGGTACGACGGGGCCGCGGTGATCCAGCGGTGCTGCGTGAGCCCGGCGCTGGTCAGCTCAAGGTGTGCGCCCACGCCGTCGGGCGTGAGGCTGGACAGGCCGCAGTTGTCCAGGCGGACGCGGAGCCAGCCGGCGCCGGTGTCTTTGGTGAGGTCGTTGCGGAACAGGTACACGGGGTCGATGTGCGAGAGGAAGAGCACGTCCACGTCGCCGTCCATGTCGTGATCGAGCAGGATGATGCCGCGCCCCTGTGTGACGTGGTTCATGCCCAGGCTCACGGCGGACTCGGTGAACGTGCCGTCGTTGTTGTTGAGGTAGAGCATCGACGGATCATCGAAAAGATTCCAGCCGTTGGTTTCGAGGATATCGAGGTCGGCGTCGTTGTCGATATCGACGGCGGCGGCGCCCCAGCCCCAGCCGCCCTGGTTCGCGCCCGCCTCGACGCTGACCTCCTCGTACGAGTGGTCGCCCTGGTTGATGTAGAGCTTGTTGCCGCCAACGAGCATGATGGCGGTGACGTACCAGTCCACGAGGCCGTCGTTGTTGAAGTCGCCCGTGGTGGCGCCCATGCCGTTCTCGTCGAGCCCGACGCCCGCGGCGGCGGTGATGGTTGTAAAGCCAGCCCCCGCGTCGTTGCGCAGGTACTGAGACGTGGCAAAGTCCGCGGCGATCACGAGCTCCGGGTAGCCATCGCCGTTCATATCCTGGAAGGTGGGGCTGAAGCCGTACACCGGGATGGACGCGAGATCGGTGAGCGCATCGGTGACATCGGTGAAGGTGACGAGTCCTTCGGCGTTCGCGCCGTTGTTGCGGAAGAGGCGGTCGCCGTTATTCTCGTCCATCCAGCCGGCGACAAAGAGGTCGAGATCGCCGTCCATGTCGTAGTCGCCCCAGGTGGAGCTGAACCCGTCGGGATCGACGGGGCTGGTCATGCGGACGCCGCTCTCGAGGGCGACATCGGTGAACGAGAACTGCCCGTTCTCGTCCGGGCCGTTGTTGCGGTAGAGGATGTGGACATCGTTCTCAAGAAACCCGCTGGCGGGTCCGTAGCTGGTGACGTACATATCGAGGTCGCCGTCGTTGTCGTAATCGGCGACCGATACGCCGCACCCGACGTGCTCAAAGTCAACACCCCAGGCGCTGGCCCGGTCGGTGAACGTGCCGTCGCCGTTGTTGATGTAGAGCCGGTCGGGCGCGTGCCCGCCCGAGAGGATGAAGATATCCGGGTCGCCGTCGCGGTCGAAGTCGCCGGCGGCTCCCCCCGCGAACATGAACTGCGGGAGCGAGATCACGCCCGAGAGCGTCTCGTACCTCGCGTCGATCTGGCTCGCGGCGGTCTGGTCGGAGAACGAGAGAATCTGAGCGCTCGCGCCCGAGCACGTCAGGACTGTGAGGGTGAGAATGGCGCCGGCGTGACGGAGCATGGTCGTGTCCTCGAAAGGGGCGGGGGTCTCGCTCTGAGAGGTCGTCGAATCGACAGCGATCGCTCGTGAAAGCTCGCTGCCCCTACTATTGCCGAATCCGGGGCGTGTGGCCAGCTATCTCTGATAACTCGCTGTCAAGTCTATGTTTGGACCCGCCAGATTGACAGGGGGCACACCCCCAAATCCCCTGTTTGGCTCCGCGAGAAGCCTGGACGCCCGCTTGACGCCCCCGGGGCGCTGGCCCTTGGATTGCACCAGAGCCCTGAGATCGACGGAGATGTGTGATGACCGAAAAGAAGCTCAATGACCCCTGGCTCGTGGCTGTCTGGCCCGGGATGGGCAATGTCGCGATGCTCGGGGGCGGCTCGCTGGTCGAGTCGCTCGGGGCGACCCCCGCCGGGACGATCCCCGAGGAGCCCTACTTCAAGGTCGATCACATCGAGATCAAGGACGGCATCGCCCGCCCCGGGCGCCTGCCCCGCAACATGTTTTTCATCTGGGAAGACCCCGCCGGCAAGCGCGACCTGGTGATTTTCGTCGGCGAGGCCCAGCCGCAGACCGGCGGGCGCGACCTGTGCGACACCATCCTCGACCGAGCCCAGGAGATGGGCGTCACGCGGGTGTTCACGTTCGCGTCGCTCGGGTCGCAGGTGAGCCCGAAGGACGAGCCCACGGTCTACGCCGCCGCGACAAGCGAGGCGCTGCTCGACACCCTGACCAAGCTCGGCGCCGAGGTGCTGCTTGAAGGGCAGATCAGCGGGCTCAACGGCGCGCTCATCGGAGCCGCAGCCCAGCGCGGGCTCGAGGGCGCGTGCCTGCTGGGCGAGATCCCGTTCTACGCGGTGGGCGTGCCCAACCCGCAGGCCTCGCTCGCGGTGGTGCGTCTGTTCGGAAAGCTCAGCGGGATCGAGATGGACACGTCGGTGCTCGAGAGCGCCAGCGAGGCCGCCGAGCCGAGGCTGCTGAGCATGCAGGAGCAGATCTCCGGGCAACGAGCTGACAACGACGACGAGCCCTGGAGTGCCTCGACCGAGGACGACGCGGAGACCGACACAAACGCCGAGCACGCGCTCGACACCAGAACACGCCGCCGGATCGAGGATCTGTTCGAGAGCGCCGCCCGGGACCGGTCGCTCGCGGTCAACCTCAAGCGCCTGCTCGACGAGCACGGCGTCTTCGGCGAGTACGAAAACCGCTTCCTCGACCTGTTCAAGACGACGGACTAGGCCGCGCCGTGTTCCTTACGGACACCCCGCCCCGAACGCCGTGAGGAACGCGGCGACGTCGGAGAAGTCGAACGAGCCGAAGGGTTCGCTCAGGTCAGCCTCGGGCGACATGGTTCCGAACGCGCTCAGGAACGCCGCAACATCCGAGAAATCCAGCACGCCCGCGGGCGGCGCCAGATCCGCGACGCACGCGATCCCCGGGACGGGGCCGGTGACGACGAACGAGCCCTGGGCGCCCGGGCGGAACAGACCCACCTCGATCGGTCCGTCCACCGGCGGGGCGTCGCTGACCAGCGAGAACGTGTACATCGTCCCCCAGCGGACCGCGTTGGCTGATTGATCCGTCCCTGGCGTGTGCGCCGGGATGCTCCACGTCGCAAAGCCAGAGGCGAGCGCGAACGACCACGGCGCGTTGTCCACCGGCTCGCCCGAGTGATAGCTCGGCGCCTGGAACGTGTCGCCCGACACCGCCCCCACGCCCGGCACGCTGATCGACCCGGCGGACCGGTGCGAGGTGAGGTTGTGGATCGCGTAGTCGTAGCGCCACTGGCCCGGGGCGATCTCCGTCGCGTTGGCCCCGACGTGCATGCGCCCGTCGCCCGGGATATCGACCGTGCTGATTGCGACGCCCGGATCGGACGCGCCCCAGGCGAAGATCGCTGGCGTCTCGGTGAGGGTTGGTCCGGTCAGGGCGAGGGAGCCGCTGAGCAGCAGGTTGGCCCGGCGGTAGGAGGCGTTGTTGTCGCCGGCGCCGGCGACGGTGTCGTCGGGCGCGAGCAACTGGGCCTCGACGAAGTACTCATCGCCCATCGTCAGCGAAGACGCTGGCGCCTGGATGCGTTTGAAGATCGCGTTGCCGGCCTGACCGGCGCCGGTGAACGGGAACGCGAAGACGCCGGTGGATGCGTTGACCTCAAAGCGTGGGCCGAGCGTTGATTGCAGACCAGATAAACTCGGGCTTGATGCGGTCGAGCACCCCGGCGCCAGGAACTGAAAGTTCCCGCCCGGCTGACAGGTGGAACAGAAGTTGGACTCCAGGACCGAGGAGGTGTGCAAGGCGAACGAGATGCCGATCTGTTCGAGGCGCCCGTCGCGCAGGCGGTAGAGGCTCTGGGCGAGCAGCGGGTGGTCCGCGGTCGAGTCGATCCAGGCCGAGTTGGCGTCGCCCAGGTTGCAGGCGATGACGCCGAGCGAGTAGGCATGGATCCCGCCGACCTGTCCGTAGTTGTTCGTCGCGGTGATCGAGCCGACGATCAGGTCCGGCCCGGCTCCGAGCGCCGCCCCGCTCTGGACCAGCAGAAACGCGAGCGGAGCAGCAACTTGGATCGAGCGTGAGCGCATGGCGAGGATCTCCCGGAGTGAAAGGGTTGCCCGAGTGTAATCCGGGGAGAATCCGATCACCAAGCTGAATCAGGCAAACCGGAGAAATGAATGCGGCTCGCTCATATTCACTCCGCCGGCTGGATCCCCAGCGCCTCGATCGCCTCGATCACGCGCCCGTGGACGCGGGGGGGGGCGCAGATCACGCCCTTGTTTTTATCGAGACCCCGCCCGTGCGAGAAATCCAGGTTCCGCCCGAAGATGTCGGTCACAAACGCCCCGGCCTCGCACGCGATGCAGCACCCCGCGGCGTGGTCCCAGATCCGCTCGACGTACCCGGGCCTCGTCGGCAGGCGCAGGTACGCGTCCGCCTGCCCGCGCGCGACCACCGCGTACTTGGCCTGTGAATCAAGTCGCACGGGCTCGCCGATCTCGATGCCATGAGTCTTGGTGATGTATTCGAGGACGCGATCCGTGTCGCTCACGTTCGAGTGCGCCTTCTCGACCGATGCGCACACGACGATCGGGTCGCCCTCGATGTGGTCCAGGCGCGTGATGCGGATCATCTCGCCACTCGGATCATCGCACGGCGCCTCATACACCCCGACGCCCTTGATCGCGGCGTACAAGCACCCGTGCTCGCTCGGGACATCCAGCGGCTCGGACATATTCACGGGCAGGTTGGGGCAGCCCATCACGCCGACGGTGGGGGTGTCGCCCTCGATGTAGCCCAGCGCGATCGCGTACTGCTGGTCGCGCAGGAAGCCCTTGGTCCCGTCGATCGGGTCGAGCGTCCAGAAGTTCCGGTGGTTCGTGTCGCCCGAGCCGACGTCAACGGCTTCGAGCAGCGAATCGCGGTCCGCCTCGGGCCAGACCTCGCGGACGGCCGCGAGCGTGGCGTCGAGAAAGAGCGTGTTGTCCTCGTCGCGCAGGAAGGCGCTGTCCTCCTCGCCGACGAGGATGACCTCGCCCAGGCGGTCGCGCAGGATCTTGCCGACGATGGCCTGGGCCGCGTAGTCGGCGACGGTGACGGGGCTCTTGTCGTCCTTGGTCAGAGACCGGACCTCGTCCAGGGCGTTCTGGACCTGGTTGGTCACGATCGCAGCGGCGCAGACCGCCTCGCGCCCGACTTCCAAGAGTTTCGCGTAGTCCGCCATGGTTTGGCTCCTTCCAATAGAAACGGGCGAGGCCCAGCGGCCCCGCCCGTGATGCTATCCCGGTTGTCGGAACCGGCTCAGGCCGACGAGCCCGACGTGACGTGGACGATGTTCATGCTTGAGAGCAGCTCGAGGCACTGCTGGACGCACTGCTCGACCGAGCACTCGGCGGTCTTGAGGACCAGCTCCGGGTTGTTGGGCTCCTCGTACGGATCGTCGATGCCCGTGAAGCCCTTGATCTCGCCGGCGCGGGCCTTCTTGTACAGGCCCTTGGGGTCGCGACCCTCGCACACGTCCAGCGGCGTGTCCACATAGATCTCGACGAACGGCAGCTTGCCCTCGACGTGCAACTCGCGGCACTGGTCGCGGTCGCCCCGGTACGGGCTGATGAAGCTCGTCAGCGAGACGCACCCCGAGTCGGCGAAGAGCTTGGCGACCTCGCCGATGCGACGGATGTTCTCGGCCCGGTCCTCGGCGCTGAAGCCCAGGTTTTTGTTGAGCCCGAAGCGGACGTTGTCGCCGTCGAGGCGGTAGCTGTTGACGCCGTTGGCCACGAGAACTTGTTCCAGAGCGCTGGCGATGGTGCTCTTGCCCGAGGCGGACAGGCCCGTGAACCAGAGGGTGGCGCCGGTGCACTCGAGGGCCTTGTAGCGCTCGTCGCGGGGCAGGTCGCCCTCGTGCCAGGTGATGTTGGTGCTCTTGATCTCGGACATTGATCGCCTCCTCGACAACGTGTTTCGTACCAGTTCTTTGCTGGGGTCATGCTAGGCCCGACCGCTCTGATCGGGCCTGATTGGCCGCAAAAAAGCGGGCGAGGCCCGCTGGCCCCGCCCGCCTGATTCTTGGGTTGAAACCTGTTTAGGGGCACCCGGCGCCGAAGGCGGTCAGGAAGCCGAGCACGTCGCTGAAGTCGAGCGTGTTATAGGGCTCTGCGACATCCGCGATGCTGCACCCGGGCAGCCCGGGGGCGCCCGCGGGCTGGAACTCGTAGGCGCCGAGGTCGATGTTCAGCTCCCAGGCGGGCACGCCCGTGTTGGGGGTGTCCAGGTCGTCGAGGTTGCGAACGTTGCCGTCGAGATCGGTCGCAAGCGAGAGGACCGAGACGCTGATCCCACCGAGCGAGTCGCCCGCGTCGATCGCGGGAGAGCCGGCGAACAGGCGGTAGTCCCCGCCCGCAGCGTCAACAAACATCGGGTCCGCGTTGAAGTTGCCGTCGATGTCGGGCGTGGCGGAGGGCGCCTCAGGGATCAGCGAGAACGCGGGCAGGAAGATCCCGATCCCGCCGTACGATCCCGCGCCGGGGTTGGTGACAACGCAGTTGAGCAGGAGGGTTTGTGAGTCGACCCGTGTGTCCCAGAAGGAGTCGGTGTCGCTGGAGTCGGTGTTGCCGACGAAGGTGCAGTTGACCGCCTCGAAGATTTCCTCGTTGTAGGTCACGCCGCCGAAGGCGCTGGCGTCGTTCCCAACGAACAAGCAGTTGTTGGCTCGGACGAGGTCGCCGTCGGAGATCCATAACGCTCCGCCGCGGGGAGAGGTGTTGGTCTCGAAGGTGCAGTCGTCAAAGCGTGTGCTGAAATCAAAGATCGCCACCGCCCCGCCCCGCCCGGTAGAGGAGTTGTTGCGGAAGGTTGTCCGTGTCACCCGCACCTCGTTGGCAAAAACGCTCACGACGATGGCGCCGCCCGATTCGTTCGTGGTGTTGGTTGTTCCGGCGGCGTTGTTCTCGAAGAGGCAGTCCTCGATCAGGTGTGGGCCGGCGCCCCGGAGCTCGACCCCGCCCGCCCGCCCGGTCGCGGAGTTGTTGCGCACGACGGAGTCGCGCATCACCAGGCTCTTGGAGGCGTAGATCGCTCCAGCAAGCTCAGACCCGCCCGACGCGTGGTTGCTTTCGATGACGCAGTTCTCGACGACGAGTGTTGAGTTGCTCGGCGCGTAGACGCCGGCGCCCACTGGCGCTGCGCCGCCGGAAAGAGTCAGGTCGCGCAGGGTCAGGTTCGCACTGCTGGCGTCGATGACCGAGCCGAGCGACTGGCCGAAGATAGTGACCTCGCCCGGCGTCGCGGACCTGCGGATGGTGATGGTCTTGGCGCCGATAACGAGGTTCTCCGGGTAGAGCCCGGGCTCGACGACGATCTCGTCGCCGCTGACCGACGCCGCAACCGCAGCGGTGATGGTGATGTGGTCGAATACCCCAAGCCCAGGTCCGACGGTGATGATCTCCGCCCCGGCTGATGGGGCCAGGAGTGTGCAGACGGCGATCGAAAGGATGGTTGTGCGGATCATGATGCGTGCCTCCGTGGGTATGAGCCGCAAAGCGGCTGGTTCACACTCCAAGGCGACGCCCAGGCGCCGCGCGCCTCACGGAAGCTGAAAATCTCCCGGAAGACGCCCGATCCTGTTCCTTCCGCTTGGAAAGCGCCCTTGCCGCTCCCTATGGTCCCCTCCTCGACGCCCGCCGCATGGACGCGGGCGAGCCCGTACATAAACCAATCGATTTGTGGGTTGCGCGACGAGCGTGCGTCCCGCAACCCAATCCCCATGGAGACTCGCTCATGAGCCACGGCCTGATCCCCCCGCACGGCGGAACCCTCGTCAACCAGGTCAGCGATGGCGCCCGGCGCGACGAGCTCATCAAGGAAGCCGCGGGCCTGACCCGCATCGATCTCTCGCCCAAGCAGTCGTGCGACGTCGAGATGATCGCCATCGGCGCCTTCAGCCCGCTGACGGGCTTCATGGGCAAGGGTGACTTCGAGGGTGTGTGCAAGGGCATGAAGCTCGCCAGCGGCGATATCTGGCCCATCCCCATCACACTCAGCACAGACGAGGGCAAGGCCAAGGCGGGCGAACGCGTCGCGCTCTACGCCCCCAACGGCACGCTCCAGGCGGTCATGACCGTCGAAGAGGTCTACCCCCACGACACCGCGCTCGAAGCGACCATCTTCTTCAACAAGGCCTCAGACGACGACGGGAACCACCCCGGCGCTGAGGCGGTCAAGAAGGAAGGCGCTGTCTGCCTGGGCGGCCCGATCGAAGCCGTCGAGACCTGCGTCGATCCCGACGGGCCAGAGGCCTTCCTCGACTTCCGCCTGACCCCCGCCCAGACCCGGGCGGAGTTCGCGAACCGCGGCTGGAAAACCGTCGGCGCCTTCCAGACCCGCAACCCGATTCACCGCGCACACGAGTACCTGTGCAAGTGCACCCAGGAAATCACCGACGGCCTGCTCATCCACCCCCTTGTGGGCGAGACCAAGCCCGGCGATATCCCCGCCGACGTCCGCATGGACTGCTACCAGGCCCTCATCAAAGAGTACTTCGTCCCCGAGCGGACGATGCTCAGCGTCATGCCCGCGGCCATGCGATACGCCGGCCCGCGCGAGGCCATCCTCCACGCCCTCGTCCGCAAGAACTACGGCGTCACCCACTTCATCGTCGGGCGCGACCACGCGGGCGTGGGCAGCTACTACGGCACCTACGACGCGCAGAACATCTTCAACGATCTTGACGAGAGCAACCTGGAGATCGAGCCGCTCAAGTTTGAGCACGCCGCGTTCAGCAAGAAGGCCCAGGGCATGGTCTCGGGCAAGACCTTCCCCAAGCTCGAGGGCGACCAGATCTTCCTGTCCGGCACCAAGGTCCGCGCGATGCTCGACGAGGGCAAGCGCCCCCCCGGCGAGTTCACCCGCCCCGAGGTCGCCGACATCCTGATCAACTGGGCGACCAACGCCAAGTAATCACCCGTCGCGACATGATTGAACAAGGCCCCGTCCATCGTGGACGGGGCCTTTGCCGTTGTGATGCGGGCGCGTCTCTGAAGCCACAAAAGAAAGATTCACCACAGAGACGCAGAGACGCAGAGACGCAGAGACGCAGAGACTCGGATTCTGATCTAAGTCTGATGCAATTTTCCTCTGTCCTCTCTGTGCCTCTGTGGTAAACACCGTCTTCGCATCCACCACGCGCACTACCCTTCGCCAGATGGACGACTACGAACTCAGCGAGGGCCTCCACCCCGACGGCCCGTCCGCCGAAGACCTTGACCGCTTCGGCGCCGAGACCCGCACCTGCCCACACTGCGGGTCCGAGGTCTGGGACCAGGCCAAGGACTGCCACGTCTGCGGCGAGAACCTCGATGAGCCACCCCGCGACGGCTCGCCGCCCCTGCCTATGTGGGCCTGGATCACGCTGTTTTTGGTGCTTGCCGCGTTCCTGATGATGTTCGTGTTCTGAGAGCTTGTCGACCTACTCGTCCACGCCCAGATCACGCTTCGTGAACAGCGCCTCAAACCGGAGCCCGGCGCGCTCGATGTTCTCGCGGGCGCCCTCCTGGCGGTCGATCGCGGCGATGATCGCCAGCACCCGCCCCCCCTCGCCCTGGATGGACTCGACCGCCTCGAGGGCCTGGCCCCCGGTGGTCGCGACGTCTTCGAGCATGATGACGCTGTCGCCCGGTTCGAGCGCGCCCTCGAGCTGCTTGGCTGTGCCGTAGTCCTTTTTGGCGTTGCGGATAAACACGCAGGGGCGCCCGGTCTCGAGGGCCGTCGCGGTGACGAGCGGGATCCCGCCCAGCTCGGCGCCCGCCAGACGGTCAGCCCGCGCGCCCAACTCACCCTCGACCAGCCCGATCCGCTGGGCGAACATCGCGGCCAGCGGGGCGAGCACCTCGGGCCTCGTCGAAAATCGGTATTTGTCGAGGTAATACGAGCTGGTCCGCCCGGACCGGAGGGTGAACGTCCCACGCAGCAGGCTGGCCTCGGCGATCTGCCGGGCGAGCGATTGTGTGTCGATCGGTCGGGTCACGTCCGGGTCAGGCATCGCCCAGCCTAGGGCGCCCAGACGCAATAGACGCCCAGGGACAGGCCGATACGCCGGATCTTTCTGCCCACTCAGACGTAGAACCAGAGAGAAAAACACGAGAAAGAACGCCGGGGCTCTCCCGGCGGGCATAATTACTCTGCGAGGCAGGAACTCAACCCAAGATGCAAGACCCCGGGCAGGCAACCCCCTCCCCGGGCATCAAATCGGAGGACACAACGGATGATCCGTCAAACAACACAACGACTCGGCGTGCTGGCAGCCATCGGGCTGATCGGCGCCCCCGCCATCGCCCAGGTCACGACCCCCCCGCCCAAGGCGGATGCCGGCGAGGCCTACACCCCCCCGCCCAAGCAGGCGGCGCAAGCCGCGCCCAGCGCTCGATCACCACGGGACAGAACCGTCGGCACCGCCCCCACACCGCGCCACCGCCCGCTCGCCGAGCTTGGCGAGGACGGGTTCATCAGGCCCCTGAAGCGCCTGCCCGACGAGGTCGCGCTGGTTCGCAACCCGTACATCGGCCCCAGCAAAAGTAAAGTGATCAACGACCTGCGCATCGAGCGCCAGGCCCGCATGGAACGCCAGATCATCGAGAACATCGATCTGCTGATGGACCTCGAGACCGGCATCATCGATCAGATCCGCCTCGCGGATATCGAAGGGATGCAACAGGTCGCCCGGACCATCCAGCCGCTCATCGCCGACCCGTCACTGACGCACGAGCTCAAGCAGCGCGGCGCCCTGACCCGGATCCAGGCCGAGGGCAACAACAACATCGTCCGCCAGTACCAGATCGCTGTCAACGACGAGCTCAAAGAGCGCTACCCCGACGACAACCTCGACTACTTCATGCGCTTCATCATGAACGAGTCGATCAAGGAAGCCCGCCTCGCGTACCAGCTCATGCTCAACGAGGGCGCAAGCAAGATCAACGAACTCCGGGGCCAGTCTCTGTCTCCCAACGCGGCCAGCGCCATCGCCGGCGTCACCGACGCGGCCTCGCTCCGCGAAGCCCTCAAGAGCCTCTCCTTTGAAGAGCACCAGGGGGTTCTCCGGGCCATCATCGCTATGCGCGAGAACCCGACCATCCCCCCGGTCGTTCCCATTGACTTCGGCGAAGGCAAGACCGACCAGACAATGACCGAATCGGTACGCACAATCCGTCCCGACGGCGGCGTCGAGATCAAGCCCGGCGCCATCATCAAAGACGGCGACGAGGAAGAAGCCCCCTCCGGCGGCTGATCGACCGCAAAGCACACCGTGATCGCACAGCGGCGCCCCGGTCCTCGTGACCGGGGCGCCTTTCGCTTGCGCTATCACTCCGGTCGCATGAACGGGAACGCGATCACATCGCGTATCGACGGGCGGTCGCACATCAGCATCACAAGGCGATCGATCCCGAGCCCGAGCCCGCCCGCCGGGGGCATGCCGACCTTCAGCGCCCGCAGAAAGTCCTCGTCGAGATTCCTGAACGTGGACTCCTCGTCGTCCAGGCCCGAGAGCTGCTCGCGGAACTTGGCTTCCTGAATGTCCGGGTCGTTCAACTCGGTGTACGCAGGCCCGATTTCCATGCCCGCGATGAACAGATCCCAGCGCTCGGCGATCTGCGGCTCATCGCGCTTCGGGCGCGTCAGCGGCGACAACGCCGACGGGTAATCAAACACAAACGTCGGGCGCGCCGGGTCCAGGCTCGCCTCGGCGACCTCCTCAAACAACTCGTTGACAATCAGCGCGTCGTCAATCTTCCCGCGCAGATCGCTCGCGCCGGCAGACCCGATCTCGCGATCCTCGTCCTTGAGGTGGCGCGCGTACTTGCCGATCAGCCCACGCTTCTGCGCCTCCGCCCAGACGCGGTCTGTGTCGCTCGATGCAAAGCCCAGCGCCCGCTCGAACAGCTCGTTGTATGTCACACGGTCGAACGGGCGGGCGTAGTCGATCGAGAGATCGGCGAACGGGAGCGTGAGCGAGCCCTCCGCCCGGTCCTCGCCCGCGTCCCGCCAGAACCCGGCGCTGAGCGTCGCCAGCTCGCGGATAAGCGTTTCGGTCAGCTCTGCCATAGTCTCGTAGTCGCCGAACGCCTGGTACGCCTCCATGGACGTGAACTCGGGGTTGTGTCGCTTGTCCACGCCCTCGTTGCGGAAGATGCGCCCGATCTCGAAGACGCGCCCCATGCCGCCGACCACGAGGCGTTTGAGGTGCAGCTCGGTCGCGATGCGCATGTACAGCTGCATATCCAGCGCGTTCATGTGCGTGATAAACGGCCTGGCCGCAGCCCCGCCCGCCTGCGCCTGGAGCACGGGCGTCTCGACCTCCAAGAACGCCCGCCCCTCCATGAACCGGCGTGTGTGCGAGATGAGCTTTGATCGCAGCGCCAGCACCCGCGTCGTCTCCGGGTTGACCCACATGTCCAGATACCGCTGGCGGGCGCGTGTCTCGGCGTCCGCCAAACCGCTGTGCTTCTCTGGAGGCGGCACAAGGCACTTGCTCGCACTCTGCACGTCGCTCGCCCAGACCGTGGTCTCGCCGGCCCGGGTCTTCATCACGGGGCCTTCGACGACAAGGATGTCGCCGATGTCCGCGGCCTTGCTCAGCCCGAACCCCGCCTCGGTCGCGTCACGCTTCGAGACGGCCACCTGCAGCGAGTCGCGGCTCTGGTCGCGCAGATTCATCCACACCAGCTTCCCGTTGTCCCGGTGCAGCACCACCCGCCCGGCGACCTTCACTGCCAGGCGCCGATCGACGTACCCGTCCTCCTTGCTCCCGGACTGGTGCTCGGCGTCCGCGTCCGCGTCGTACCGCTCCGCCGCGTCGCGCAGCGAGAGCAGCCCGTCGGTCCGCCCGCCGTAGGGATCAAGCCCAAGCTCGCAGACCTTCTGACGGTTGGTGCGCCGCTGGGCCTCGAGGTGGTGGATGTCATCACCCGGAACAGGGACTGGGGGCGCGTTCTTTTGATCTGGTTGGTCGCTCACGCGGGAATCCTACCCGCCAGCGCCCAGCGCCGAACCCGCCAGGATCAACCGGACTTCTTCCCCGGAAGACCCAGGGCGACGCGCTTGTCTGATCGACAGAGCGGGGCGCTCGGGTTCGCCTCGCTGATCAGGTCCTCGAGCGTCACACCCTCGAACTGGTCGATCAGCATCCGTACCGCCGAATCAAGACGCTTGTGCAGCGAGCAGAGGCTTTCGCCGTGGTCCTCGATGCCGAGCGGGCACGTCTGGATCGGCTTGAGCGTGTCGATCGCGTCAACGACGTCGAACATCGAAATCTGGTTCGCCGGGCGGGTGAGCTTGTAGCCCCCGCCGACGCCACGCCTGCCCTTGATCAGGTCCGCCTGGGCCAGCACCTGGAGCACCTTGGCCAGATAGTTCGGCGGCACCTTCGTGATGCTCGCCAGCGCTGGCGTCGGCGTCAACTCGTCCGGAGATTGCGCCAGGCACACCATCGCACGCAACGCGTACTCCACCGTCTGTGAGAGCATTCTGGTTCCCCGCCTTCGACTCCCGAACGAACCCCGTTCGGATCAGCCCTGCCACGTCCGCAATCAGTGTACCCGTTTGTCCGCTTCAAGTGTGCATTACGCGCGCAGAACCCGGTCCATCCGCCCCTCATCCTGCGGGCTCGCCCCATCAACCGCGATTGATTCGAGCAGCCCGTCGATGATCGCGTCCGGCGTGATCTGGTCCGCCTCGGCGTTGAAGTTGGTCAGGATCCGGTGCCGGAGGATCGGGCGGGCGACCGAGCGGACGTGCTCGGGCGTGACATGGCTGGCGCCGTCGAGAACCGCCCGGGCCTTGGCCCCGAGCACCAGGTTCTCGCTCGCCCGAGGGCCGGCGCCCCAGGAAACATAATCATCGACGATCTGTGGGCGTGGGTTGGCCGGGTCCGCCGCCTCACGCACGCGCGTCGCCCGCACCAATCGCAGCGCGTACCGCAGCACATGATCCGCGACCGGCGCGTGCTTGACGATCTGCTGGATGCGCACGATGTCCTCGCCGCCCATGATCGCGTTGATCTCTTCCTCACCCTTGTGCGCGCTGCGCCGCATCACCTCCAGCTCCTCGTCCGCCTTCGGGTAGGTGATGAGCACCTGGAACATGAACCTGTCCAGCTGCGCCTCGGGCAGCGGATATGTCCCCTCCTGCTCGAGCGGGTTCTGCGTCGCCAGCACAAAGAACGGCTCGGGCAGCTCGTGGCGAACGCCCCCGATCGTCACCTGTCGCTCCTGCATCGACTCGAGCAGCGCCGCCTGCGTTTTCGGAGGCGTCCGGTTGATCTCGTCGGCCAGAATCATGTTCGCGAAGATCGGCCCGCGCACGAACCGCAGCTCCCGCCGACCCGTCGCCTTGTCCTCCTCGATCACCTCCGTGCCCGTGATGTCACTGGGCATCAGGTCCGGCGTGAACTGGATCCGGCTGAACTCCAGGTTCAGTGTCCGCGCCACCGTCGAGATCAACAATGTCTTGGCTAGCCCGGGCACACCAACCAGCAGCGCGTGCCCCCGGCTGAACACGCACATCAGGATCTGGTCCACCACCTCGTCCTGCCCCACGATCACCCGGCTGATCTGCTCACGCAGACGCTGGTACGCCTCACGCACCTCCAGGGCCTCGTCCGGGTTGGTCGCTGCTGGCTCGTTCTCGCTCACGGATCGTCCTCCCTGACTTCGACTTCTCAGCCCCGGGGCCATCTCCTGGCCCGACACCCGATCTTACCGGCGCCCACCACCCCGACTCGCCCCACGAAAGCGTCTGCACAATGACGCCCAAAGATCGAAAAATGAAATGCGGCCGCGTGGGGTCTCGTCACGCGGCCGCGATGGCCCCGTGGGGATCAGGGGCCAGATACTCGGTATATGGGAACCCACGCGAGGGGTTTCACCTTTCCGGAGTCAATCAGTCAAGATCGTCCAGAGCCTCACGCAAACGCTCGATCTCCTCGCTCAGACGCTCGAGACGCTCGCTCAGACGCTCCTGAATCTCCTCCGCCTTCCGCTCGGCGTGCTCGGTGTGACGCTCGATCTTGCGCTCGATCTGCGGCATCAACTCCAGCAGATAGCCGGCCTCCTGGTCCTTCATCTTCGGGAACACGAGCTTGCGGTCCTTGCCGTCCCACTTGAACTCCATCACGCCCATGCCGCCCGAATCGGGTCCGAACTCAAAGTCAAAGTCCATCCCGCTGAGCGCCTCCTGGAGCGCCTTGTGTGTCTGCTCGAGCTGCTCGCCGGTCAGGCGCCCCTTGAGCTTGTCATGGAGCAGCTCAAGAAGCTCGCCCTGGTCGTCGCTCCAGACGAACGGGCGCCCGCCGATGACCCTCGGCGCCGTGCGGAACTTGAGCACGTTCTCCTCCTTGTCCGGGGCGCCCCCGAAAGACTGCCAGCCCCTGGTGTTGAGCTTGTCGGCGTTGTACGCGTCGAGGTCGGCGGTCAAACGGATCTTGTCGCACCCGCGCATCACGATCATGCGCAGCTCGTCGCCCGGGCCTTTCTGGGACAGGATCTTGCGCAGCACCCTGCCGTCCGCCTCGCCCGAGCCGTCGAGCGAGACGATCACGTCGTACATCCGCAGCCCCGCCTCGTCGGCCGCGAGCCCGTCGGTGACGCCCTCGACCAGAATGGCCCCGTGCTCGCCCAGGCCCAGGTGATATCGCAACGCCGGGCCGGGCTCGCCGACCATAATGCCGAGCATCACGGGCGGGTTGGCGCCGCCGAGGGGTGTGAAGGCGTTTTCAGTCTGTGTGTTGACAACAAAGTCCGCTTTGATGTTGGCGTTGGCACGCCCGTGCTGCCCGCCCTTGCCGACCCAGAGCCCCCGAACTTTGCCGCTCTCGGGAGCCTTTCCCATGCCTTCGAGCTCGAAGGTGGTGAGCTCTTCGCCGCTGTCATTGAGCAGCATCACCTTGCCCGGGAACCGCTTGACATGCTTGTCGTGAACACGATTCCCGTTGCGAAGAACGATGAAGTCCTTGTCGCCCATCTTCAGCTCGTAGACCTCGCCTTCGCCGTTGTCCTGCTTGATGACCACGTTGGTGCGACTGGTGGTCCGAACCTTCGTTGAGTGCGCCTTGTGCGCCTTCTCCGACTCATCCTGCGGGCAGGCGGCGCCCGAAAGGTTCACGCCCTCCGCCCCGGCGCTCTCGACGACAATCTCAACCTCTCTCTCAACCTCGTTCGAGGCCAGAGAGACCTGGGCGAGGGAGCCGACCGCAGTAACTACGCCTGCGGCGACCCTGAGTTTCATCGTGCTGCTCATCGGAACTTCTCCTGTGGGAGCCTGTTGGCTGTGTGTCCGTTCGTTCTGTGTCGATTTTCGCTCCCCGCCCGGGCGGGGTTCATCACCAGGATGCGCCGGCGCCGCCCGCCCGTCACCAGATCGAGCCGGCGTCTGTGTCCGCCTCGAGGCGCACGGGCTCGGCCAGCGGGTTGCCGAACTCGTCCATGCTCTCGCGGTAGACCTGGTCAACGATCCGGCGTTCAAGGATCTGACGGAGG
The DNA here is from genome assembly GCA_024276195.1 of Planctomycetota bacterium. Classification (GTDB taxonomy): domain Bacteria; phylum Planctomycetota; class Phycisphaerae; order Phycisphaerales; family UBA1924; genus JAJRXR01. The sequence goes on along the minus strand of JAJRXR010000008.1, from coordinate 58,508 downwards.
TACAGCACCTCGACCTGGCGCCCGCCGTCGATCGGCTCGGCGCGGACCACCACCCAGTTGGGTACCTCGCGGATCACCCGCCCGGCTTCCTGCCCGCTCTGGATATATTGGCGCAGGGCGTCGTCGGGTTCGATCACACCGCCGCCCACGGGGATCGCACTGGCGACCGGCCCGCCCGTGTTCGCCTCCAGCGGGTTGATCCCCAGCGCCCAGAACAGCGCCAGCCCCGCCGCCGCGGCCCACCCGCCCCAGGCCCCGACCAGGCGCAGGCGCCTGACCATCGGCTCCGGGTTCACGAGCGCGTCGTCAATCTCGATCTCGTCAGCAATCGCGCACGCCCGGCTCACGCCCGCGCACAGCAGCTCCTGCTGACGCTGGGCCGCGTTCAGATCGTTCCAGATCGCCGGGTCCTGCTCGGCGAGGGCGCGCAGCGCGTCCCAGTCGTCGGGCGAGGCCTCGCCGTCGATCGCGCGCCCGATGAGGATCTCGCGCCGCATCTCGCTGTCGTCGATCGCCCCGCCCTCGATCGCGCGGGTCTCGGGGTTGTTTGTCTCATCGCTCATCGGAGCGCCTCCGTCGTAAAGATCACCACCACAGCACCGCCTCTACACCACCACGGACCAGCGCCCCGGGCGCCGTCCTGCCTTGCGCGGGCCAGCCCCCGCCCCCTCCGCAGGGGCTGACTCGCCCACCAGCTCGCGCAGCATCCGCCGCCCGCGCGCGATCCGTGTCTCTACCGTTGTCTCGGGCAGGTCCAGGATCGCGCCGATCTGTCGGTAGCTCATGCCTCGGGCGCAGCGCATCAGCAGCGGCTCGCGGTAGCCCTCGGGCAGCTCGCGCGCCAGCTCCATCACCCGGCTCGCCTCGTCGCGCCCGTCCACGCCAGGACCGCTCGGGGCGCCCTCTGTCTCGCCCGTGAGGCGGAGCATCGGCCCGCGCCGCGTCACCTTCCGCCCCTCGCCCCGGGCCGTGTTGATCGCGATGGTCCGCAGCCAGGGGCGGAACGCCGCCGATTCGCGCAGCCCGCTGATCTTGCGGACCACCTGCAGCGCCACCGTCTGGAGCAGATCCTCGACCTCGCTCTCGCGGGGCTTGTACGCGATGAGAATCGCAGCGACCCATCGTCGGTGCTCCTGCCAGAGGCGGCGCAGCGCATCACGATCGCCAGCAATCGCGCTGGTCACGTCGTGCTCGTCCGAGGCGTGTTCCGCTTCGTCCAACAGACCCTCCCGCACACTCCGATGCGCCCCGGGCGCCCGCCCGTCACATTCTCCCAGATACGCCCGGATCTCTAGTCCAAATCTCTGCCCCAGATCGTCCCAGAACACACACACAGCCGCCCCTGACCCACGCCCGGAACCCCTATGCTCTCGCGCCGGCTTGGCCCAGAGACCACCACGACGTGACCGCCGACCCCGATCACATCCCGACCCCGCCCCCAGCCCCGCCCAAGGCGCCCTCGCTCCCGGGACGCGAACTCCCAGATGACTTTGCGCTGATGTCCTTCGGCGATCATCTCGAAGAGCTCCGCCGACGACTCATCTGGTCCATCGTCGGCATCGTCCCGCTCTTCATCGTCGCCTTCTCCTTCGGGCGCCCGATCATCAACATTCTCATCGAGCCCGCCCGCGCGCAGCTCCGCGCCGGGGGCCAGTCCACCACGCTCCTTGCAACCGCCCCGTTCGAGACCTTCGGCTCCGTCGTTCACGTCGCCGTCATCCTCACCGTCCTCGTCGGCAGCCCCTGGATCCTCTACCAGCTCTGGCTCTTCGTCTCGCCCGGGCTCTACGCCTCCGAACGCAAGTTCTTCTACCGCCTCGGCCCGCTCTCGACGATGCTCACCGCCTCCAGCATCGCGTTCCTCTACTGGGTCATCCTGCCCGTCATCCTCGCCTTCTTCATCGGCTTTGGCTCCAAGATCGGCGCCCCCGACATCCACACCGCCCCCCTGCCAGAGGGCGTCACCCTCAACTCCATCCCCATCCTTGCGAGCGACCCACCCGCGAGCGAGATTGAAGCTGGCGCCATGTGGATCAACTCAGAGCTGCTCCAGCTGCGCGTCTGCCTCGACATCGGCGCCGACGGCGTGCCCACCATCCTCGGGACCGAGATGACCCGCGGCGCCGGCATCAGCCAGCAGTACAAAATCTCCGAGTACATCCGCATGCTGCTGAACATGGGCTTGGCGTTCGGCATCGGGTTCCAGATGCCCGTGGTGGTCCTGCTGCTCGGCTGGGCGGGCATTGTCACACGCCAGACGCTCGCCAAGTACCGCCGCCACGCCATCGGCGCGTGCGCGCTGGCCGGGGCTCTGCTCACCCCCGCCGATCCGCTGAGCATGGTCCTGCTCGCGATCCCGCTGTACCTGCTCTTCGAGCTGGGCATGCTGCTGCTGCGGGTCTGGCCCGCGGGCGAACCGCCCGTCGCCGCGCCCGACGAGAGCGCGTCATGACCGACGATCCCGCCAGCGAAACCGACCTGACGATGATGCGCCGGGCGCTCGAGCTTGCCGACAAGGCCAGCGCGATGAGCGAAACCCCCGTCGGCGCTGTGGTGTATGAGACCGCAACCGGCGCCGTCCTGGGCGAGGGGCACAACCGGCGTCAGACCGACCGGGACCCGAGCGCCCACGCCGAGCACATCGCCGTCTGCACCGCAGCCCGCGCAATCGGCGACTGGCGCCTGAACAGCTGCACGCTGTGCGTCACGCTCGAGCCGTGCCCGATGTGCGCGGGGTTGATCGTCAACGCGCGCCTCGGGCGCGTCGTGTTCGGCGCCGCCGATCCGAAGGCGGGCGCCGTCCGAACGCTGTTCACCATCCTCGAAGACGACCGCCTAAACCACCGGTGCGAGGTGATCCCGGGTGTGATGGCGCAGGAATCCGCCGAGCGCCTGCGCGTGTTCTTTCGTTCGCTCCGCGCGAGCGCTGGCGACGGTCCGGGGTCCGCCTGATGCCCGAGCTGCCCGAGGTCGAGACGATCCGCCTCGCCCTTGACGGGCGCCTTGTCGGGCGGACCATCACCCGCGCCCGTCTGCATCGGCGCGACATGCTCGTGATGCCGGGCGACCCGCCGGGCGGCTTCTCCCGATCGTGCGGCGAGAGCACGCCCAAGCGCGTCCGGCGTGCCGACCTGCTCGAGGGAGCTGTCGTTGTGCGCACACTCAGGCATGGCAAGCAGCTCGCGATCGTCGCCGACAACGCCAGGGTTCTGTGCATCCATCTCGGGATGAGCGGCCAGCTCCTGCTCACGAGCCCGAAACCGCGTTCCCAGAGCCTCACGCACACCCACGCCGATTGGACGTTTGACGACGGGGTCCGCCTCATCTTCCGAGACCCACGGCGCTTCGGCGGGCTCTGGTCCTTCCCAAGCGTCCAGGCCCTGCTCAGCGCCCGCTGGAACGCCCTCGGGCCTGACGGGCTCTCGCTGAGCGCCCGTCAGCTCCGCGAGGCCCTCGCGGGCGTCAGGCGCCCCGTGAAGGGCGCCCTGCTCGACCAAGCCCGGATCGCGGGCGTGGGCAACATCTACGCCGATGAAGCCCTCTTTGCTGCGGGCATATCCCCGGGGCGCCCCTGCGACGCGGTCACCAACGCCGAGGCGACGGCACTCGCACGCGAGATCCGGTCGATTCTCAGGCGAGCGATCAAGGCCGGCGGCTCGAGCCTGCGCGACCACCGCACCCCCGACGGCGACCCGGGCTCCTTTCAGCTCGCCCACAAGGTCTACGGGCGGGCTGGTCAGCCCTGCCCCCGATGCCACGCCCTGCTCATCAGCGAGCAGCTCGCCCAGCGCACCACCGTCTCTTGCCCGGCCTGCCAGCGGTAGCCAGCGACCCCCGCCCGAACGCCCTTTGTCCACGGGTTCATCCACAATGCTCCGCCGTCGCCCGAACACCCTCCAGAACGAAGCGACAGAGGCGTCTGTTGTCTTTCTCTTTCTCCTGATAGAGAGAGAAGACTCTTCTTCCATAGGAATTGAGCCTGTCGCTTGTGGATACGCACCCCACTGCTGCGGGTAGTCGCTGTGCCGCAAGGTGTTAGACCAACCAGCGGCGCCACCAAACCTGTCAGTTCTCTGTCGCTCAGAGCGCTCAAGCGTCTGCGGATGAGCGGCCCGATCCTGGCGAGATCGTGCGCTGTTTCTCGGGTACGAACCTGCGGCGTCCAAGCGCCGAACACCGAGCGCTTCTGCACGAGTTATCCACACGGCGGTGCGGCACAGAATGCCCGGGAGTCAGCGCAACTTCGGCGCATGGCGCGGGCGCCTCTTTGTGCTGGGGAGATTGGGGCTGGGAGAGTCGGTGCAGGCGGGTTCAGTCGCGCCCGGGTCGGCGTCGGCGGACCTTCTGCTCGAGCGTGCGGACCACCGCGTCGAAGTCGGTGTCGCCGGTTTTGCGGGCCTTGACGGTGCGCACGGCGTGCATGACCGTGGTGTGATCGCGGCCGCCGAAGTGGGCGCCGATCTCCTCGAGCGAGTGGCGCGTGTGCTCACGCGCGAGGTACATCGAGACCTGCCTGGGCAGGGAGATGGACTTGTGCCGGCGTTTGCCCAGCAGGTCGGCCTTGCGCACGGAGTAGAACTCGCTGACGGTGTGGATGATGGATTCGATGGTGGGTCCGTCGGCGGCCGGGGCGGCGCCGAGCCCGGCGAGCACGTCCTGGGCGAGTTCGAGGTTGATCTCGCGCCCGCTGACGCTCGCCTGCATCTGCATCATCGTGATGGCGCCCTCGAGCTCGCGGATGTTGGTGTCCACGTGCTGGGCGACGTAGCAGGCGACCTGCTCGTCGAGCTTGATGCCGCGCAGCTCCGCCTTGGAGCGCATGATCTCGACGCGCGTCTCGTACGAGGGCGCCTGGATGTTCGCGACCAGGCCCCACTTGAAGCGGCTGACGAGGCGCTGCTCGAGATGCGCGATCTCCTCGGGCGGCGCGTCCGAGCTGAGGATGATCTGGCGGTTGTTCTGGTACAGGCTGTTGAACGTGTGGAAGAACTCTTCCTGCGTCCTGTCGCGCTTGGCCAGGAACTGGATGTCGTCGATGACGAGCAGATCGACGTTGCGGAAACGGTTTCGGAATTCGCTCATCGAGCCGTCTTTGACCGCGCCCATGAACTGGCTCATGAACCCGTCGCACGAGATATAAACGACCGTCGCGTCCGGACGGGCCTGCTTGACACGCAGGCAGACCGCCTGAATCAGGTGCGTCTTGCCCATCCCTACGTCGCCGTGGACGAACAGCGGGTTGTACGAGCGACCCGGGCTGGCGCTGACGGCAACCGCGGCCGCCTGGGCAAACTCGTTGTTGGGACCGATCACGAACGTCTCGAACCCGAAATCAGGGTTGATCGGCAGCGTGTCGGGAAAGTCGGACGGGATCGACTCGCTGAACACCGTGGTTTCACCCTCCCCACGGGTGGGGGGTGGGGTCGGGGCCGGCGTCTTGAGTTTGGACTTTGAGCGTGATTTTGAGGGCTTGGCCCGGCTCCGCTCGAACACGGAGGCGTCGTCCTCGGGGCCAAGGAAGCGGACGCCGATGAGCTGCCCGGTCGCCGAGCGAACGGCATCGTTGAACGCGGCTAAGCACTCGCGGCGCAGGTAGTTCTGGTGCAATGCGGAGTGGGCGCGGACACCAAAGGCCCCGGACGCAATGCCCAGGGGTTCAAGCTCGCGAAACCACTGCCTGCAAACCACCGGGTGGCTCGACCGCAGGTACGCAAGAACATCATCCCAGATCTTGCGATCGGGGTCGCCCATAGCAACACAGCCTCATTGTCTGATGGGGCGACGCCGCGTGCGGATCGCCCCTGCCGGTTCACACAACCCAACCACTCACTGCCATGCCGCCTTTCCCCCCGCGAGAGCCTCCCAAGGCGATCGCGAGATTCGGACAGCAACCGTGCAAACGTAATCGTCCTTGGGGTCGGTGTCAACTACCGAAAATCAATTGCGGCGCAGGGCACGCGCAAACACCTGTCGGCACGGCGCTCATCAACGCTGCGCCAACTCGCGCTCGCGGCGCTCGGCCTCCTCGGCCTGGCGCTCGTACCGCTGGCGGTTGGCCCGGTGGTCCATCAGCAGATGCACCTTGGACGCGAGCTTTTCGCCCACAAGCTCGCTGAGCTGCTTGTGGGCAAACCCGACGTGCGTGCGCCGCGACACGTGCACAAGAACCATGTGCTCGCACTCGACCACACGCAACCACTCGGCGATGTCGTCGATGTGCAGGTGCTTGCCGATCTTGGCGCGCGAGCGGTGCTCCGGCTCGAAAAACGTACACTCGCCGATGATGATCTTGGCGGTGCGCACGTCGTCACGCAGCAGGTGCGCCCCGGGCAGCGTGTCGCCCGTGAACGTGACCAGTGGCACCTCGAACGAGCGCGTGATCTCCTCGCCCCGTTCCTTGATCTCACGCAGTTTTTCCTGCGGAAACCCGTTGAACTCGTCGCGCAGCTTGGTCCGCTTCTCGATGATCGAGTACCCGAGCGACGGGCAGGTGTGCTCGGTGTTGTACGCGCGCAGAACCGTGTTGTTCTTGATCTCGATCTCTTGGTCGGGCTCGATGGTGAGCAGCTCGTACGGCGTTTTCTGGCGTTCGAGATCGACAAACCCGCTCATCATGTTTCGGATGTCGTCCTCGATGCGCGCGTCGCAGATGATCGTGCCCGGACCCATGCCCTGGAAGTTGCGCTGCGAGCACCAGTACGCCAGCGCGCCGATGTGGTCCATGTGACCGTGGGTGACGGCGCAGAACTTCGCGGCCAGTGCCGGACGCGGGCACAGGCCCATGTCGAAGACGATGTCGAGCTCAGGAATATGAATCGAGGTCGCCTCGCCGGCGACCGAGAAGCCTTGGACGCGGTACGGGGGCAGCAGCAAAAATCCGAGCGAACCTTCGCGCGGGGGTGGCTTTGGGATCATCGCGAGAATCTCCGTCAACCCGCGCTGTCGCGCGGGCGGGAACCAAATGCGCCCTGGGCACGCGCCAGGACGGGCGAATCGTAGGCCCCGCCGCTCCGCCTCCCGGCGGCTACGCTGGCCCCATGAGCGACGACGCAACCGCAACAGGCCCAGCACTCGACACGAGCACCAGTGCAGTCCTGAAGCGCCTCGGCCCCGCAGCCGTGCTTGGGGTGCTCTGGGCGATCCTCCCGGGCGTGCTGGGCGTCACTCTGTTCGTCGTGTTCCGCCAGGAGGTTTCCGACTGGCTCGCGGCCCAGGGCTCACCCGAGGGCATGGCGATCTATATCGGGGCGTTCATGCTCGCTGCGGGCCTGGGCCTGCTGCCCACCTGGGTGCAGGCGGTCATCGGCGGGTACGCCTTCGGGCTGTGGGGGGGGTTTGGGGCGGCCTGGGCGGGGTTCACGGGCGCCGCCCTGATCGGGTTCGCCATTACCAAGCTCGTCGCCGGCGAGCGCGTCGAGCGCGAGATCGAGTCCCACGCCAAGGCCCGGGCGGTTCGAGACGCCCTGGTCGGGGCGGGCTGGGTTCGGACAACAGGGATCGTGGCGCTGGTGCGGGCGCCGTTCAACTCGCCGTTTAGCATCATGAACCTGACGCTGTGCGCGACGAAGACACCCCTGAGCGCGTACATGGTGGGGACGGTGGTGGGGATGGCGCCGCGGACATTGGTCTATGCGTTCATGGGCGCGGGCATGGTGAGCTGGGACAAGTTCGACAAGCCCTGGTGGTATCTGCCCGCAGGGATCGGGAGCATGATCGTCGTCGCGGTCATCGTCGCGCAGGTCGCCAACCGGGCCATGGCCAGAATCAGCGTCCCGGCGGGCGACGCCTCAGACGACGCCTCAGTTGATGATCCAGCGCAGTGAGAGCACAAACCCGATCGCGACGAGCAAGCTCCCGATGTTGCGCAGGTACCCGTCCCAGCGGATCAGGCTCGCCCGCCCGTCGCCCTGGGCCATGTAGCGCCCCATCTCCGGGCTGAGGCCCCGCTCCACGGCGTACGGCGCAAACATCGCCCGGGCCGTCGCCAGTTCCGCCTTGGGCAACGCCTCATCGACCCGGCGGCGGACCCGGATCGAATGGTCAAACGACGCGCGGGTGATCGCCCAGAATCCTGAGCGGGTGATATCCGGCTCGCAGTTGAGAATCGCCCGGTAGACCTCCGGGTCGCTCTCGCCCGCGCGATAGGCCTGGGCTATCGGGTCATCAAACTCCGCCAGGCGCAGGGCGCCATCCTCACGAACCAAATACGCCATCGGCGCCCGCGGCGCGTCGCAGTGGACCTCGGGACGCAGCTTCTCGGCGATAAAACCGCCCACCGCGGTTTCCGCCGGGAGCGTCAGCACGTCCGCCAGCAGCACAGCGCCCAGAACCAGGCTGGCCAGGGGCGTCGCGAGCCAGGGGCGCCGTCGGGATGGGGGTTGTGTGTCGGGCATAGACAGAGGGGAAACCGGCTGGGGCGCCAAGACTATTCCGGGGGCGCCGGGATGATCGAGCCGCACTCGGGGCATCGGTCCGTCGGCAGGCCCTCGATGCTGTACTTGCAGACGGGACATCGACCGGACGCGAGGCGTTCGAGGCGAATGGTTCGCTGGGCTCTGGTGAAGAAGCCATATCCAAGGGCGGCAACCATGAGCAACGCGACTGCGTTCAGCAAGAGGCCCGACCAGATGATTGAGCGCTGAATCGGTTGGTTGGGCGGGAGTTGGGCAAGCCACGCGTACGAGGGGTCTCGGAGCGCGGAACGAACGACCAGGTCCTCAGCTTCCTGTTGAGAAAAATCTGATCCGTAGTGAGTCACATTGAGCTGCGACCCACGAAAGCGAGTCGTGCCGAACCAGAATCCAATGGACGCGTCGATGTGCCAGATAGATGCTTGACCGATCTCTTCGTGTGAGTCCGGGATTCCGTGACGGCATTGCGTGCACTTGCGAGAGTCGTGAACGACAACACCACCGGGTCCATTCAGAATATGGCCCATGTATTGGGGCCAGCGGCATCCAACTCTACCGAGCACGCTGCCAGGGCCTACCGCAAAGAACTCAACCGCGAGCGCGAGAATGAGGCTGGCCATCACCGCGCGATGCTGTGTCCACCCCAACCACTTCGGCGTATCTCCCCAGGCCTTCATCCACCCCGATACGCACATGCCGCCGCCCAGATCCGCCCTACGCCAGCAGCCAGATCAGTGTCCCGGCGATACAGAAGATTGAGACGTTGTGGATGAAGTGGGCGGTCATGCACGCGATGATCGGGCGCTCTTAGAGTGAAACCAGCAGAACAATCATCAGTGTGATGAGGCCATTGTTGAGCGCGTGCGCGGTGATGGATGCGATGATCGAGCCTCGCCACTCACGCAGCAGGCAGAAAACCAGCCCGATGCTCGCCAGGGCGGGGATCGCAAGCAGGCCCTGCGGGTGCAGCCCCGCAAACAGCACGCTCACAAGCAGCCCCGCAGTGATGGGGTTCAGACGAGACCGGAGGTGGTGGTAGAAAGCCCCGCGAAAGAGGGTCTCTTCGACGATCGGCGCCCAGAGAACCGCGAGCTGGATGAGCAAAATAAGCTCGACCGTGTTGGCCTGGCCCAGCATGTCTCCGAGCGGGTGGACGGGCACGGGAGAGCCGTCGGCGTTCGGGTCCGCGAAGAGCCCCGCGAGGGCGACGAGCGCCAGGGTCGCAGCGATGCCCGCGACGATGATCGGAAGCATCGCGAGATAGCCCGCGGCGCCAGCGAACATCTCCCGGAACACGCCCTTGCCCGTGTGCCACCCGAGCGCGTACCGGGTGTTTCTCCAGGGTGTTCCCCGGACCATGGGCCACAGCGCAGGCGCCAGAAGCACCCAGCGCGAGAGCAGCGAGAACGAACCGATGAACGGTTCGATGGCGATCATAAGAACGTCCGAGAGCGGCAGCGCGATGAGGAAAATCAGAAAAGCTTCTAAGAAGACCGACCCCCCCGCGGCGGCGGGCGTGTACGACCGCTTGATCGACTTGGTCGCGAGCAAGATGACCGCGAGGATTGTAAGAATAACCGCGAGCGCGCCGAGCCCGATGAGAACAACGGTGAACGCAGCCTGAACCGTGTAGCTGCGTTCCGCTTCCTTGACGACACTCTCTCTGGCGGGATCATCGATATCAAGACTGGTTGTGAGCGCAAGGCGCATGGCGTAGCCGTGCCGATCGCGCAGGGCTTCTTGCTGGGCATTGGGGATGGCGCCGGGCCCATCGGTGAGCAGGGTCCGCATCGCCCGGATGTCCCGGGCGAGGTCGCCCTCCGCCTCCGCAGCGACCTTGTCCAGTTGTGCGAGCCCGGCTTCGACGGAATCTTGGTCCGCCAGCACCAGGGCGAGGCGCGCTCGATCCGCAGGGGTCTGGACGAACCACCCGAGCATCGACAAAACCTTTTCTCGTTCCTTGGGAGTGTTCGATGCGACCGCGAGCTTGGCTGAGGCCTCGAACATCGGGGAAGGCGCCGAAATCTCTGAGACTGCTTGGTCGTGGGCTTCTTCGGGCGAGGGTGTCAAAATAGCGCTGAGCGCGAACATGCCCGCAAAAACCAGGACGATCCCAACCCAGCACCATGTTGCGATTCGAGGCGAACCCGGATCGCGGACCAGCCCACGCCCAGGGCGTGAGCCCTGGTCGGCGTCATGGCTTTCCAGGGCGCCTGGGCGCTGGTTTGCGGGAGGCGAGCTGCGGCTGGGATCGGCTTGGGGGTGGTCCATCGCCCAGATCATCGTCCCGCCGGCCCGCCGACGCCAACGCGGCGTCGCCTGTGGGCTCGCCGGGGTGATCTTGCTCCCGCCTGGAACACCTGTCTTGACTCGGCGGGGGGGCGCTCTACCCTTGTCCTCGCTGTCTGGACCGCGCTGGGAGGCGCGCGATGGGCGGCGAACGAGTTGAAATCATGGCTCCCGGCGTCCCCTGTGGACACCCGGCGCCCCGCCCCGCCCGGTAGGCGGCGAGCAAACCGATCCTGACGGGTCTCTCGGCGTCTTTGCGTCGAACGCCCCCGACGGAGCAGATTCAGGAGCGCTGCAATGGCGACGCACCTGCGACGACAAACGTGGATGGCCAAGCGGGGCGATGTGCCCCGTCAGTGGCGCCAGATCGACGCGACCGACATCTCCCTGGGACGCTTGGCCTCAGAGATCGCGGTCGTGCTCATGGGTAAGCACCGCCCCGAGTACACCCCGCATGTGGACACGGGCGACTTTGTCATCGTCACCAACGCCAGCAAGGTTGGTCTGACGGGCAACAAAGCCACCCAGAAGCTCAAGATGCGATACTCGGGCTACCCGGGTGGGCTCAAGGCCGAGACGTACGGCTCGGTCCGCGAGCGTCGCCCCGAGCGTCTGATTGAGGACGCCGTCCGGCGCATGCTCCCGAAGAACCGCCTCGGGCGCGTGATGCTCAAGAAGCTCAAGGTATTCCCGGGCAGCGAGCACCCGCACGCCCCGCAGCAGCCGATCCCGATCGAGATGTAAGACCCCGAGCAGGCGCCCGAACGACCGGGTCGCAGGCAAGCAAGCGAGAAGCGAATGGCAGAGCAAGGCTACCAGACGACGATCACGAACCCTGACCTGGTGGGCGAGATTGTCCGCGACGAGGCCCCGGCCGAGCAGGCGCAGCGCGTCATCCCTGATCCCAAGCCCGCCGATCGGCACGGGTGGTGGTGGGGCACCGGGCGTCGCAAGACCGCCGTGGCCCGCGTCCGCCTCCGCCCGGCCCAGGGCAAGGCCGGGATCAAGGTCCAATCGACCCGCAAGAAGTTCAAGGACATCGACGAGTATTTCTCCGAGCTTCGCGACCGCAAGGACGCCCGATCGGCCCTGAGCCTCACCGACACCCTCGACAAGCTCGAGGTCTTTGTCCGCCTCCACGGCGGGGGCTACATGGGCCAGGCCCAGGCCCTGCGACTCGGCATCGCCCGAGCCCTGGTCGCCTACGACCCGAACTTCGAGCCCGCCCTGCGTGACGCCGGGTACCTCACCCGCGACGCCCGCAAGGTCGAACGCAAGAAGTACGGGCAGCCCGGCGCCCGCAAGCGCTACCAGTTCTCCAAGCGTTGATCCGCGAGGGTCACGCGTTCTGGACGCATCAACTTTCTCACGCACGCCCCGACGCCGGGGCGTGCGTTGTTTTTGGGGTATTGTGTGGGTGGAGATGCGGATGGTCGGAAGCGCTCAATCCAGCCCGTCAGAGGCGCCCGTGATCGGGCGTGCGCCCAGGGTGCCGGTGGAGTATGGGCAGCGTGATGGCGCCCCAGGCGCCCGCCGTGGGTCCAGTCCGGACCCGCGCCTAGCGCTCTCGCCGTCGCCCGGGCGCGGGCGCTGGACACGCCGGATCGTGCTTGTCGTGTTCTGGGGCGCGATTGTGCTGAGCGTGCTGGGCGTGATCGGATGGATGGTCATCGGTTCCATGACCAGCAGTGCCCCGACCTGGTGGCGCCACACCGACGCGAGCGACCCGAGCACCATCACGCGGGCGAACAACCTCGAGGCCGCGATCAGCCGCCACGTCACCAAGGTCCGCGCCGAGGGCAGCGGCGATTCGCAGGACGAGGCGCCCGGCGTCTGGATGACCGACCCGTGGAGCGTCGCGCTCAAGAGCGAGGACGCCAACGCGTGGCTCAACGTCCGCCTGCCCGTCTGGCTCGCGGGTGAGAATGAGAACTTTGTCTGGCCCGAGGAGGTCAGCGATCTCCAAGTCCAGTTCGACGCGCCGTATGTTCGCCTGGGCGCGAAGGTGCGCGTGCGCGGCAAGGACCAGTTTGTCAGCGCCACACTCACGCCCGAGCTGCGCGACGACGGGTCGCTCTGGGTCAAGGCGGACTGGGTCCACCTCGGGCGCCTGCCGATCCCGGCGTCGTGGGTGCTGGGCGAGGCCGAGGCGCGGATAGACGACATCATCCCCGAAGAACTGCGAAACCTGCCGGAGGCCCGGTCGTTTTTCCGGGTGATGGCGGGGATCGAGCCGGTGGCGGAGCGTCCGGTGGTCAAGTTGCCCGACCGGCGCCAGGTGCGCCTGCTCAGGCTCGAGGCGGACAAGGGGTGGGTAAAGATCACCTGCCAGACCGAGCTGCGACCGAGTGCGCCGCGCCCCTAGGGACCGACGGGGTTGCCGCGGAGCATGCGTGACATGTCGCGCATGAACACGCTGGTCCGCGCGCGCTCGTGCGGGCTGGCGTGCTTCCCGACGACGTCGTTCATGAACCCGAAAATCTCACCGGCCTGCTCGCCCGAGATGGCGCCCGAGTCGATGACTTCCAGGTCGCGCTCGGCCTGCTTGAACCCGTCGGCCAGGCGGTCCTCGTCGGACATATCACGGGTTGAGCCGCCCAGGGTGTCCATGCGTTTGTGCAGATCAATGAACGACGCCTGCAAGAACGCTTCGCGCTCATCGACCGACGCCCGGGGGTTGTAGCTGGCAGCGTACTTGTCCGCCAGATCGATCCCGAGGCGCGACATGTTCTCCATGAGCTGCTCGCGCAACTCGCCCTTGATCCGTGCGGCGAACGCGGCCAGCAGCACCGAATCGTTCCCGCCCATGCCCTCGAGGCGCTCGCGCAGCTGCCCCAGCAGCACCAGGCGCTCATCCACAGAAAGGCGGTTGAACTCGTCCGTGAGCAGTGTGTAGTCGAACAGTCTGTCGAGCGCGTCGGCGTCGTAATCTGGCTGGGGGACCGGGCGGAACACGAGGTAGGCGCCGACCGCGCCCAGGCCGAGCGAGACCCCGCACACCGCCGTGAGCACGCGCCGGACCACGGGCCTGGCCCAAGCCCCGCCTGCGCCGGCCTTGATCGTCGCGATCACTCTCGGCGTTCGCCTTGGCGCGCGCGCCGGAGCGCTGAGAATCTCGTCGTCGATCAACGAGCCCATCGGGGCGCCCATCGGGGAGTCCTGGTTGTCGGGCGTGTCGGTCATCAGGGGGCTCCCAGCGCCCGGGCCGAAGCCTCGATCAGCTCGGGCAGGGCGTCCGTCCCATCCTCGGCGTCCATCCAGTCTGCGTGCCCGTCCGAGATAAACAGCGCGTTCTGCCCGGGTCCGCCCGAGCGAGGGTGCCACTCGTCGGCGTCGTGCAACAGCGCGGGCTCTCGCCCGCGATCGGTCCGCTGGCCCCACGCGGTTGTCACGCCCCTGGCCCACGGGGGGTCGATGTTGAGGATGTTCTCGAGCGCGAGATATACGAAGCCAGGGAGGTAGGCGTAGGACGTGCCGTAGACCTCGTGAATGGCGCGGAAGTTGGAGTCCGCGTCGTCAGAGTCCCTGTCTGACGGGCATCGGTACGGGGATCCGACGATCCAACTTGAGGTGTCGTCGTTCGGGTCTTCGCGGATCGGGCGGGCGGCGTCGGCGTAGGTGTCGAGAATATCCAGCAGCGACGCGTCGTTCTGGTTGCCCAGATCGCCTGGGTCGATCAGCGGCAAGATCTCAGGCAGAACCCCACCGGACTCGGCGTCCATATACATCGTGACGGAGATCCCGAGCTGGCGGAGGTTGTTGAGGCACTCGATGCGTTTGGCGCTTTCGCGGGCGCCGCCGAGCGCAGGCAGCAGGATCCCGATCAGCGTCGCGATGACCGCGATGACGACCAGCAGCTCGATGAGCGTAAACGCTCGTCGGCGGCGGTTCGGGGGGATGGAGCGTTGGAGACCCATGCTTCTCATGTATTCATATCGGCAACGAGGCGAGGAAGTTTCTTGATCCCGCCTGATCGACGATTTTGCGTCCTGTGGGCGTCTGGAGGGCTCGGAGCGTGTTCGCGTTCCGGGCCAGGGCGTCGCGGAACGCCTCGTCGCCCTCCATCGCCTTGTCGATGCTCAGGGCGATCGAGATGGCGCCCTTCTTGATCTGCCCGGATCGGAGCAGCGTCGCCCCAAGGGCGGCGGCGAGCACCAGGGGCAGGCGGACCGGCTCGGGCAGGAAAGGCCCGAGCTGTTGAGCGGTTCGCGTCAGCCCGTCGCTCGGGTCGGCGGCTTCGTCGAGCACCTGGTTGATCCGCATCATGCCCGCGTCCACCAGTCCGATCGCGGCTCGTGTCTGCGCGAGCGTTGCGTCGATCTCGGCGCGCGCCGGATCGGTTTCCGGGAATGACTCGCGCAGGCGTTCGAGCTGCTCAGCCCGCTGGACCATCGCGACCCGGGCTTGCTGCGCGTCGTCGCGCAGCGCCTCGATCGCACCAAGATCGGCGCACGCGGGCATCACGCACACCAGCGTCCCGAGACACATCAGTTTCAGATTCAGTCGCATCGCTCACTCCCCGGCGCCCAGACCTGAAACGGCGCGACCGAGCCCGCCGGGCGCGCAGCGGGGATCACGCAAACTCATCGTCGGGACGGGGGGTTGAGGATCGTATCGCCCCGCGGGGCGCCGGCGCGGGCTGCGCGGAGCAGGGCGCGAATCGAGCGCGCGCGGCGGGTCGGTACATGGGTTTTTTCTAGTTATCGCGTGGATTCGAGCAGCGCCCGGGCGGCGGCGTGGTTGAGCGCGTGCCCGGACCGGACCGCACGGACGCGGGCGCAGATCGGGCGCCCGACGAGCGAGAGGTCGCCGATGAGATCGAGCAGCTTGTGGCGCGCCGGCTCGTCGGGGAAGCGCAGCGTGTTGTTGATCGGGCCTTCGGAGCCGAACACGAGCATGTCGCGGGTCGAGAGGCGCCTGAACAAGCCCAGGCGGCGCATGCCCTGGGCCTCTGAGTCGAGGCAGAAGGTGCGGGCGGGAGCGATGTTCTTGGCGTAGTCGTCGGGGTCGGCGCGCCAGTGTGCGGCGCCGGGTGGGATCGGGGACTGGGCGCCGAAGTCGAGTTCGTAGGAGAAGTGGGGGGCGTCGCTGGGCTCGATCTCGATGAAGGCGGAGGCGTCGTCGGACTCGACGCGGATCGGGCGGGCGGGGGCGATGGGGTCGAGTGTGCCGGCAAGCGTCTGAATGCCACGTTTGAGGATGGCGCGGACGAAGGGCAGGGCCGAACCGTCGAGGATGGGGACTTCCGGGGCGGTGAGCTCGATGAGGGCGTCGGTGACGCCCAGCCCGGTCAGGGCGGAGAGGACGTGCTCGACCGTGCCGATCTGGCTCGTGGGCGTGCGCAGGCACGAGCACCGGGGCGCCATGGAGGCGAACGCGGGATGGATGGGATCGGTCGAGAGCGAGGCGATGTGGGCCAGGACCTCGTCATCGTCCAGGCGAAAGCGGATGCCCGAGGCGGCGGGGGCGGGGTTGAGCGTGATGTTGCAGGGCGCTGCGGAGAAGAGGGCGACGCCTGAGAGGCGAGCGGGGGACTGGAGCGTGCGTCGTGGGAGCGCCATGGGGGCTCAGGCTTTGTCGCGGATGGCGGAGCGCAGCTCGCGGATGGTCTGGGCGAGTCGGCGGAAGGCGGCGTAGTTGGCCATGGTCTCTTTGGCGGGGCCAGCGGGCGAGCCGACGTAGGTTTCGCCGTCGGGGATATTGGCCATGAGGTCGGCCCCGCCTCCGAGTCGGGCGCGGGCGCCGACGGAGGTTTGTTCGGCCAGGGCGGTGCTGCCCCCGATGAGGGCGTGGTCTCCGATGCTGACGGAGCCGCCGAGCGCGGCTAAGCCGCAGATGATGGCGGCGCGCCCGATCGAGCAGTTGTGCCCGATCTGGACGAGGTTGTCGATCTTGGCGTGGTCGTCGATGGTGGTGGAGCCGAACTTGGCGCGGTCAACGCAG
This sequence comes from Planctomycetota bacterium, assembly GCA_024276195.1. Lineage (GTDB taxonomy): Bacteria > Planctomycetota > Phycisphaerae > Phycisphaerales > UBA1924 > JAJRXR01. The sequence continues at coordinate 41,865 of JAJRXR010000008.1, read as the reverse complement.
GCGTTGGCGCCGATCTCGACGTCGTTGCCGATGACGACGTTGCCGAGGTGCGGGACTTTGATGACGGCGCCGTCCTTGCCGGGGATGTACCCGAAGCCGTCGGCGCCGATCATGACGCCCGGGTGGAAGATGCACCGGTCGCCGACGATGCAGTCGGGCTGGATGACGACGCCCGGGTGGATGATGCTGCCGGCGCCGACGCTCGCTCGGCGCCCGAGCGTGACGCGCGCGACCAGCGAGGTGTCGGGGCCGACCTGGGCGTGGGCGGCGACGATGCAGAGCGGGCCGACGCGGGCGCTCGGGTCGATCGTTGCGCTGTCTTCAACGACGGCGGAGGGGTGGACGCCGACAGGGGGCAGGTCAGGCTCGGGGGTGATGGCGGCGAGGATGGCGACCATGGCCAGGTCGGCGTCGTCAACGACGAGCAGGGCACGGGTATTTGGGTCGTGCCCGGGGACGCTGATGCCCCTGGTGACGAGGGCGGCTGAGGCGCTCGAGGCGCCCCAGCGCCGGGCGTAGCGGTCCGAGCGGATGAACGAGAGCGAGCCCGTGGTTGCGCGGTCGAGCGGGTCGATGGAGGTCAGCACGAGGTCGGCAGGACCATCGAGCGAGGCGCCGAGCATCTCGGCGAGCTGCCCGGTCCGAAACGTGGGTTGTGCGCCGGGTTCACGCATCGGCCCGAACTCCTGGGCTTACGGGTGGGCTTACGGGGCGCGGTACTCGTTGTTGAGCAGGTTGATCACGGCCTGTGTGATGTCAACCGATTCGTGCGCGTACAGCACGGTCTTGGAGAGGATCGCCCGCTCCATGTTCGTGTCCGGCGCCTGCTGGGGCAGCGGGAAGGTCGAGTCGTCGAGCAGGACAATGTCGTACCCATCACGCTCGGCGATCTTGGCGATGCCCGCCTCGATCTTCAGGAACAGCGTCCGGAGCGAGTCGCCCCGCTGGAGGGAGATGGTCTGCGTCAGAACCTTTGAACGTACCTCGGCCTGCTGCTGGAGCTCGAGTCCCTCGCCGAACTTGGCGCGCCACTCGGCGGTGTCCGGAGGAAGAAGTTCGAGATCGTCCCTGATGATTCCGAGGCGCTTGGTCAGGTCGTCGAGCTTGGCCTGGCTCTCCTGGATGACCGCCTGGAGGTTGGCCTCGTGGCGTCCTTTTTCTTCGAGGCCCTCGAGGATCCCGGGCAGGTCAACGACCGCGACGGCGGTCGGCTGGGCCGGGGGTCGGGCGGTGGTCGCGCTGGCGGCGCTGGCCCAGGCGAAGGAGGTGGCGGCGATGGCGATGGCGGCCAGAGCTGCGGTCATCGCGGTCAGAGCGCGTGCGGGTCGGTGGGTTCGCATGGCGTGGTCCTGTGTGTGGAGTCTCTCTGGTGCGGTTGTGTCCACACCCCGTGAGGATGGTACGCGGGGCGGTTCCCGTCGAGAAGTGTCTAGAAGGGCAGATCGATGGAGAAGGTAAAGACGCGGGTCTCGTCGAGGTCGGCCTTGAGAAGGGGGATGCCGAAGTCGAAGGCGAGGGGGGCTGGAGAGAGCTGGGGGACGTAGAAGCGGATACCCAGGCCGACGGTGACTCGGTAATCCTCAAAGCCGGGGTCTTCGGTGACGGTGCCTGTGTCGATGAAGGCGACGACGGAGAGCATTTCCTCGAAGACGGGTTGGGTGATCTGGGCGCCAGCGAAGAAGAGGAAGGAGCCGCCGACGGGGTCTCTCCCTTGGGTTAGGGTGTCGTTGCGGATGCCCTTGGGCGAGACGGTGCGGAACTCGAGCCCGCGCATGGTCTGGCCGCCGAGGTAGTAGCGTTCGTAGGTGGGGACTTCGGACTGGCCCTGGGGGATGTAGCCGAGTCGTCCGCTGAGTTCGAGGATGGTGGAGCGTCCGAGGTAGTCCTCGCGGATCGCGAGGAAGACGGTGTGTGAGGCGTCGAAGCGTGTGAAGGTGTAGTCGCCGCCGAGGACGCCGGTCTGTTCGACGCCGATGGAGGAGACGGAGCCGCTGGTGGGGCGGAAGCGGTTGTCGGTGGTGTTGCGTGAGAGGGTGAAGGAGACGCCGGTGAGGACGTCGGGGCCAGAGGCGGCGAAGACATCGACGGGGCGGCTGGCGTTGATGTCGGAGAGTTCGATCTGTTCGAGGCGGAAGTTGACGCCGCCGACCCAGCGAGTTCCGAAGCGTCGTCCGACGCCGAAGCGCGTGCCGAAGCGCCGCTCGTCGAACTCGTTGAAGTCGCGGTCGCGGTAGAAGAGCTGGACGGAACCGGAATAGTCGGTATCAAAGAGGTATGGGTCAGAGAGTGAGACGCTGTAGCTCTGGACCTGGTTGCCCGGGAGGATGTTGATGCTGAAGGTCTGGCCCGCGCCGCGGAAGGCGCGCCCGGAGAACATCTCGCCGACGGAATCGGGTGTGTCGGTGACGTCGAAGTTTCGCTGGGTGAGCGAGAGGGTGCCGATGAGGCCCGCGTCGGAGCTGACGGCGGCGCCGATGTTGAAGCTGCCCGTGTTGGTTTCTTCGACCTCGACGAGCACATCGCGGTACTCGGGCTCGGTTGGGTCCGGGGGCTGAAGCGTGATCTTGATGCCGCGGTTGTTGAAGTAGCGCGACTGGCGCAGCGCGGTCTCGGACTTGCGGATCGCGGTGGTGTCCAGGGGGCGGTCGGGCCTGACCTCGATCAGGCGGCGGATGACGTTGTGCTTGGTGATCGGGTTGCCGGAGATGAAGACCTCGCCCGTGAGGAAGCGGTCGCCCTGGTCGATGATGATGACAAGGTCAACGAGCGGGAGATCGGGGTCGCGCTGCTCGACATTGGAGACGCGGACGTCGGCGTACCCGAGGATGCCGAAGGCGTCTTGCACGGTTGTGATCGATTCCTGGAGCGAGCGGACGCCGTAGACATCGCCCGGCTTGAGGTCGATCAGGCCAGCGAGTTGCTCGGGCGTGAAGACGAGCGGGGCGTCCTCGGTTCCGCCCTCGATGAGTACAGATCGGAGGGTGTAGAGCGGACCCTCGTCGATGAGGTAGGTGATGATGGCTTCTTTGCCGTTGGGCGACGGCTGGAGCATCGTGTCGGCGCGGATGTCGAGATAGCCATTGTTGCGGTAGAACTGGATCAGAGCCGCGATGTCGGCGTCGAGCAGCCCGTCATCGAGTTGGCCCTTGCGGAACAGGCCTGAGGTGCGTGTGCTGATCTCGCGCCGGAGTTCTCTGTTCGAGAATGCCTTGGCGCCCTCGAAGCGGATGGCGGTGATTTTGAGGCGGTCGCCCTCGCGGATCTGGAAGAGCACGATGCCGCTCTCGTTGAGTTCGTCCTCGTTGACGGTCACCTGCGCGAAGTAGTACCCCTTCTCGCGGTACAGATCCTCGATGCGGCGCGCGGCGCGGTCAACCTGGAAGCGGTCCACGGGCGTGCCCACGAGCAGGTCCACGGCTTGGGCGATCTCCTGATCGCTCAGGCGCCGGTTGCCCGAGATCTGCACGTCGAGAATGATCGGGCGTTCGGCCAGCTCGAAGATGACATCGATAGAGCCGTCGTCGAGCAACTGGACGTAGGTCTCGACGCGCGAGAACAGCGAGAGACGGTTGAGGCGGCGGATGTCGTCGTTGAGCGTTTCGAGTCGGAACGGGGCGCCGCGGTAGACGCGGATGTTGTTGAGCGCTTTCTGGCGGGCCGCGTTGTCGAGTGGGCGGGCCTGGGCGTCGGGGTTGTCCGGGTCTTGGGCAGGGGGCGGGGCGCGGAGGATCACGTCGGCGACGAGGCGACCCTCGTAGATGGTCAGATCCTCGGGCTGGGCGGGCTCGGTCTTGTCTTCGTTGGGAGCCGGGGCTGCTGGGGCGGCGAGGGCGATGGCGCCAAGCTGGGCCGGCGAGGCGGCCAGAACCAGTGCGCCGGCGATCGCGGCGAGCCCCCGGGCGGCGCGCGGTCTGTGCGAGCCGGGCGGGGGAGCAGTCAGGCGTGAGCGTCCATACACGAGCAGGGGACGATACCTCGCAGAAACCCGGGACACAATCGGAAGGGCGTGACGGGACCGGTACGGTAGAAGCTCAATGGGCCATCTTCTCGTCGGTGGGCAGGGGGCCAGCTTGCCGCACATGCGGAGCGGGGGTAGGGTACGCCGTCCCGAGCGCACATGTGCGCCGGGGCCGGGACGGGCAATGGACGCCCTCCCGCAGCCCGATCTCCCCGCATCACAGGGGATCCGGGCGACTCGGCAAGGATGCTGATCCTCTTCGGATCGGCGAGGACCGGAGAGGAGTCGATCGGTGCGACTCGCTGTTGTGTGCTTACGAAGATTCTCGATGGTTGTCTGCGCGCTGGGCACGATTGCCCTGGGCATTGTGCTCGTGTGGGCGTTGATCCGCCCCGGGGTCATCCAGAGCGTCGGGACGGCGGAGCTCGCGGGCGTCGCCTGGGCGCTGCTGGCGCCCTGCATGGCCCTGGGCGCCCTCCGCCTGGATCGACGCGTCGCCCGCCGAGACCGGATCGAACTGGTGATCGAGGCCAAGCTCAACGCCGCGGAGGATGTTGTGGTCCGCGATCTGTCGGGCGAGTGCCAGGAGCATTCCCCGGTCGAACCCGAGCTGGCGCCAGAGGAAGAGGAGCTCGTCGAAGAAATCTCGCCCGTGATCGCGCGGATTCTTCACGATGGCGAGGTCCGGCGCGTCGCGAGCAAGCGTCACACCCGACCCGGACCCCGTGTCACTGCGGGATGAGAGGCTCCGGCTCGGTTCTCGCTGGGCTACTGCAGGTTGACGGGCATCACGACGTAGACGAAGTCGGGGCCGGAGCGGAGGAGCCCGGGCTTGTTGGTCGCCTTGAGTTCGATGATGACCTGGGGGTCGTCGATGACCTTGAGGGCCTCGTTGATGAAGCCGGGGTTGAAGCCGATCTCGATGTCGCCGCCCTCGTAGCTGACGAGGTCCACCTCGACGCGGGCCTCGCCCATCTCGGGCGAGCGGCTCGAGAGCTGGAGCTTTTTGTCGTCGGCGGTGAAGGCCATGCGCACGCCGCGGGATTCCTCGTTGGTCAGCAGCGCCGCGCGCCGGACGGCGGAGAAGAGCACGTCGCGGTCGAAGCCGACGCGGATGTCCTGGTCCTTGGGGATCACGTCCTCGTAGGGCGGGAAGGCGCCCTCGACGAGGTTGGACGAGAGAACCGCCCGCAGGTCGCTGGTGTCCTCGCCGAAGCCGAAGACGATCTGGTTGTCCGTCACGGCGACATTGATCGGCTCGTTGTCGTCGGCGATGAGCTTCTGGAGAACGCCCAGGGCCTTGGCGGGGACGATGCAGGCGACGGGCTCGTCGCCTGCGCCAGCGGCGGGGAGGTTCGCGCCGCACTGGGCCAGGCGTCGCCCGTCGGTCGCGACGAGTTCGAGGCGCTTGCCCGCTTTCTTGAAGAGCACGCCGTTGATGGCGTACCGGGAGTTCTCGCGGGCGGCGGCGAAGATGGTGCGCGCGACGACGGTCGAGAGGGAGCCAGCGGGCAGGGTGAAGGCGCCGCGCGAGCCCGAGGCGATGCTCTGCTGGAAGTCGGGGATAGGGGGGAAATCGGAGGAGGGGTAGCCGTGGAGTTTGAACTCCGCGTCGGAGCCCTTGATGGTGGTCAGGTCGCCATCGGAGGTGATCGTGAGGGTGGGGTCGTTGTCCTCAGCGGAGATGATCTGGCTGAGTTTCTGGGCGGGGACAAGGGTTTCGCCCGGTTCGGAGACGTCAACCGAGCCCAGGCGGAGGGTCAGGGAGATCTCGGCGTCGGTTGCCGAGAGCGTGAGTTCGCCCGCGCCACCGTCCTTGGTCGCCGTGAGGCGAACGCAGGTGAGCTGGGGTTTGGGGGTTCGGGAGGCGGCGACGCTCGAGACGAGACCGATGGCCTCGAGCAGGGCTGCCCGATCGCAGATGACTTTCATAGGGTGGACTCCAGATATCGTGGATGGAGTGTATCCAGGCCCCGGCCTGTGGGGTTTGGGGGCGCCTGATGGGGTGTCGGCAGCGTGGAGAGCCTGTGCAAATCTCGGGCCGAAACGGATCTGGGGCGGAAACCGCCCAGAAGAGCCCGCCAGGGTCGATGACTCCGGCTATCGTGATCTGATTCTGAACTACACCCAGACGCCAACGAACCGCGTCCCGGGCGCCCAAGCGGGCGGGGGCCAGGGACGCGCGGGCGGCGCCTGTTGAGAAAGGAAGGCGAGCATGTCATTCGAGGCGGCGGTGCATGCGCAGGCGATCGAGATCGACCGGCTCTCACTGGAGATGTGCGCACGCGCAGGGTCGGGACACCCGACAAGCGCGATGAGCATTTCTCACATTGTGACCGTGCTGATGTTCTCGACCATGCGCTGGAGTCCTGACTACCCGGATTACCCGACGAGCGACCGGCTCGTGCTCAGCGAGGGGCACGCGGTCCCCGCAGTGTACGCTGCGGCGGCGCGACTCGGGGTCGCCGTTGGAGGCGACCAGGCGGACCGGCGCAAGCTGACGGTCGAAGATCTCGACACGCTGCGCCAGCTTGATAGTGTGCTCGACGGACACCCGAACCCGATGGAAGGGTTCCCGTTCTTTGACGCGGCGACCGGGTCGCTGGGCCAGGGGCTGAGCGTCGCGGCGGGCGTCGGCAAGAGCGCCAAAATCGACGGGATCGACAAGCGTGTCTTCTGCATCATCGGCGACGGTGAGGCCCGCGAAGGCCAGATCAGCGAGGCGCTCGACTTCATCGTTGACCACGGGCTCAACAACGTGCTGCCGATCTTCAACTGCAACGAGTTCGGACAGGCCGACAGGGTCAGCGGGCAGCAGTCGCCCGAGGTCATGGCCCGCAAGCTCGAGGCGTTCGGCTTCGAGGTTGACGTGGTCGATGGGCACAACCCCGCCGAGATCAAGGCCTCGATCGACAAGTTCATCGCGCGGCACGACGACGACAACGAGGTTCCCTCCGCGATCGTCGCCAAAACGGTCAAGGGCTGGGGGGCGCCGAGCATTCAGGGCAACGGCTGGCACGGCAAACCCCCGACGGGCGACGTGCTCGAAACGGCTCTGGCGGAGCTGGACGACCGTCGCCTCGAGATGACCACCTCGCTGGCGAGCTCGGACCAGTTCACAATCGAGCCGCCCACCGAGGCGGCGCCCAAGGCGGCGCCCGTGGGCGAACCCCCGACACTCTCGCAGGCGATGCGCTCGATGGACATGGAGAGCGTGCTGCACGCCGGTCGTCTGGCGACGCGCAAGGCCTACGGCATCGCGCTGCGGGCGATGGGAGAGTCCTCGCCTGATGTCGTGGTGCTCGACGCGGACGTGAAAAACTCGACATTCAGCGAGACCTTCGAGAAAGACCCGGCGCTGAGCGACCGGTTCATCGAGTGCAAGATCGGCGAGCAGAACATGTTCTCCGTCGGTGTTGGCCTGAGCGCCGGAGGCAAGATCCCGTTCTGCTCGAGCTTCAGCAAGTTCATCACGCGGGCGTACGACCAGATCGAGATGGCGATCTACTCTGGGGCCAACCTGAAGATCGTCGGCTCGCACTCGGGCGTGACGCTCGCGGCGGACGGACCCAGCCAGATGTCGATGCCCGATGTCGCCTGGTTCCGCAGCTTCACGACCATGCGAGACCACCGGGGCAACCCGGGCGTGTACATCCTCCAGCCGTCCGACGCGTTCGCGGCCTACGCCCTGACCAACGCGATGAGCGAGTATGAGGGTGTGTGCTACATGCGGACGCTCCGCCCGGAGACCGAGTTCTTGTACTCGGACGACCAGGTGTTCAACCTGGGCGGGTTCGAGACGCTCAGCGAGGGGCGCGATCTGGTGATCTGCGCCTCGGGGTACATGGTCCACGAGGCGAACAAGGCGCTGGACCTGCTCGACAAGGCGGGGATCAGCGCGACGCTGCTGGATATGTACTCACTGCCGTTCGACGAGGACAAGCTGCTGGACATCGTCAGCGCGAACTCGGGGTATGTGATCTCGCTCGAGGACAACTTCGGCGGGGCCATGGGCTCGGCCATCGCCGACGCGCTCACCCGCTCGGGTGATGGATTCACGCTCGAGCAGATGTTCGTCCGCAAGATCCCCAAGAGCGCGCACACGCCCGAGGAGATCCTCGCAAGCTGCGGGCTCACGAGCGAGCATGTGCTCCAGAAAACGATGGAGATGCTGCAGGTCGTCTGACGCGTGGGCGTCGGAGCTGATTCAATCTACATAGCCCCCGGCGCTCGGTGCCGGGGGCTGTTTGTTTATGGACATCCTGCGCCGAAGGCGCTCAGGAACGCGACCACGTCGGAGAAATCAAAGACGCGGGTCAGTTCGGCGAGGTCCGCAGCGCTCTCCTGCAAGGCGAAGGCGCTCAGGAGGTGATGACATCGGAGAAGTCTTGCACGCCGAAGGGCGGGGCGAGATCCGCCGGGCACGGGTTGACGCCGCGGATGATGTAGACGGTGTTGCGGTTGGCGGCAAAGGCGAGCAGGTCGGGGCAGGCGTCACCGTCGGTGTCGGCCTGCAAGCCGCGCCCGGGGCCGGGGCCGAGGACGTCACCCGTGAAGGTGTGGAACGGTGGCGCTCCGGCCTATCCGCGAGGGGACGGCGTCGGATTTTCAGGACCGTGCTCGGTTGTGGGGGGCGCGTAAAAAAGCCGCGCCCACACAGAGGTGGGCGCGGCGTTTGAGACAGGGAGTTTCGCCTGAAAGGTCAGGCGAGTTCAGGGGCGCCGATTACGGGCAGCCAGCGCCGAAGGCTCCGAGGAAGGCGGCGACATCGGAGAAGTCCCACTGACCGAACGGGGCGGCCAGGTCGGCCTCGGGCTGCATGGCGCCGAAGGCTCCGAGGAAGGCGGCGACATCGGAGAAGTCGAGGCTGCCGAAGGGCAGGGCGAGGTCGGCCTCGTTGCACCCAGCGACGCCCGCGGAGGGCACGGGGAGCGAGACGGAGAAGTCCGTGACGCCGGCGCCCGGACGGAAGAGGCCGATGGTGACCGAGCCGGGTGTGGGCGCGGTGTTGGCGATGAAGGAGTAGTTGTGCATCTCGCCCCAGCGGACGGCGTTGACGATGCCGTCGTTGGCGACGGTCCATGCGTCGATGCTCCAGGACACGTCAGCTGCGCCCTCACTGGCGACCCAGTCGTTGTTGTTGTAGGTCTCGCCAGAGTGCGACTGGGGAGCGTGGAAGAAGGTGTTGGAGACGGTGACGCCCGCGGCCTTGGGGACGCTGATGGTGTTGGCGCTGCGGTGCGAGTTCTGGTTGTGGATCGCGTAGTCGTAGCGCCAGGTGCCGTTGCCGAGGTCGGTCGCCTTGCCGGCGATGTTGAACATACCGTCGCCGGCGATGGTGGCGGAAACGATCTCGACGGAGGGGTCGGGGACGCCGACGCCGCCGCCGTGGTCGAGCCAGGCGAAGATGGCGGCGCGCTCGCGGACGGTCGCGCCGGTCAGGGTGAAGGAGTTGTTGGCGTTGAGGTTGGCGCGCCGGTAGGAAGCGTTGTTGAAGTTATTGCCAGCATTGGAATCGTCGAGGGTGACGTAGAGCCCTTCCATGAAGTAGAGTTCGCCGTTGCCGGAAGTCAGGAACGAATCAGGAACCTGGACGCGCTTGAAGATGGCGTTGCCGGTGTTTCCCTGCGGGTTGGCGTAGGGCCAGGGGAACTGGCCGTTGGAGGCGTTGACCTGGAAGCGCGGACCCATGCCCGACTGCGAGCCATTGAGGCCGGCGTCGTACGGATCGGAGCACCCGGTGCCGAGGCTCTGGAAGCTGCCGTCGCCCTGACAGGGCACGCAGATGCTGCCCTGGAGCGCGGCGAAGGAGTGCTTGAGCCAGCCCATGCCGATCTGCATCAGGCGCCCATCTTCGAGACGGTAGATGTTCTGGGCGATGACGGGGTGGTTGACGGAGTTGTCAATCCAGTCGGCGGGGGTGGTGCCGATGTTGCACGCGGTGGTACCGATTGAGTAGGCGTGGATGCCCCCGACCTGCCCGTAGTAGTTCATGCCATTGAGGTGCCCGACGATCACGTCGGGGCCGGGGTTCCCGCCACCAGCGAAGGCGGCGGCGCAGGCGGTCATAACAGCGGCGGCGCTCACAGTTCTGTTCTTCATCATCATCATCACTCACCAGAGGGTTTGAGGGTCATGCGATCCGAAACACCCTTGCCGTCGTGTATACATGCACGACGCTCCCCACACGGATCGCAACTGCCACGAAGGGCAAGGTTGGAGGCCAGTCTATATCGCCGCAGGCGGCGGACATAGATCGAGCGTGGGAATCACTCAAAAAATCTATCCAAACAAACTACAACCTGAATATACAGGTGAATACAGCCAGACTCAGGGGCACCCGGCGCCAAACGAGCCCAGGAACGCGACGACATCCGAGAAGTCCCAGGACCCGAAGGGGACGGCCAGGTCGGCGGCGGGCTCCATGGCGCCAAAGGCGGTCAGGAACGCGACGACATCCGAGAAGTCGAGCGAGCCGAAGGGCAGGGCGAGGTCGGCCTCGTTGCACCCGAGGGTTTCGCAGGTGTCGGGGATGCCGTTGTTGTTTGTGTCATCAAAGGTGGTGGGAACGAGCTTGGAGACGGTGCTTCCCTGTGCGAAATAGAGCTCGCCATCCTCGTCCTCGCCGAAGGTGGTCAGGCCGAACGGGAGGTTGAACTGCTGGGTGACAACACCTGTATCGGGGTCACGGGTCCAGATCTGCCCGGTGCAGTAATCAGCGAAGAAGTACTGCCCGACCATGTCGGGCATGGCGCACCCGCGGTAGACGTATCCGCCCGTGATCGCGCACCGACCGGCGTTGAGCGGGTAGGTGTGGACGGGGAAGACGAGTGAGCTCATGGGCGGGCACCCGCCGGTGTTGAACGGGGCGTTGCCCTCGTAGCAGCGCCAGCCGTAGTTCTCGCCACCAGTGCTGGAGGCGGGCTGGAAGCTGACTTCTTCGAAGGCGTTCTGTCCGACGTCGGCAATCCAGAGGTCGCCGGTTTCGCGGTCGAAGCTGCTGCGCCAGGCGTTGCGCAGGCCGTAGGCCCAGATCTCGTCGTCGCCGGTGATGCCGACGAAGGGGTTGGAGGCGGGGTTGCCGTACTGCCCGTTGGAGCTGTTATTGCCGTCCACGTCGATGCGGAGCATCTTGCCCAGGAGCTGGTTGGTGATGTCCTGGGCGCGGTTGCCAGGGTCGCCGCCGGCCCCGCCGTCGCCGGTGGAGATGTAGAGGTAGCCGTCGGGTCCGAAGCCGATCCAGCCGCCGTTGTGGTTGGAGAAGGGCTGGGAGATGGTCATGAGGATGCGGGCCGAGCTGGGATCGGCGACGTCGGGGTCGATGGCGAAGGTCTCGTACTCGGCGATAACGGTGTTGCCGGCGTTGTTGGTGTAGTTGACGTAGAAGTTGCGGTTCGCGACGCCGTCGTAGTCCGGGTGGAAGGCGAGGCCCAGCAGGCCCCGCTCGCCGCAGCACGACGAGATGCTGCTGATGTTGAGGAAGTTGTTGGCGTTGACGTTCCCGTCGGCGTCGGCGACCTTGATGATCCCGTTCTGTTCAACGATGAACAGGCGTCCCGATCCGTCGTCGGCGTTGGTGATGGAGACCGGGCTTGACAGCCCCGGGATGTGTACTTGTGTCGAGACCCCGCCCCCGGCCAGCGCGGCGGTTGACAGGGCGAGCGGCACAACGACGGCGGCGATAACTGAGCGGTTCAACGGAAGGCTCCTCTCTCGGGTGAGCTTCGACCAGACTGGTTTGGTGGGCACGAAAGCCGCTCGGAGCACCCTGCCCCTCTGCGGCCCGACCCTGAATACTGGAATCTAGCGGCGCCCCCCGACCGGGGGCAATGATCAGCCTCCGATTCGGGCGAATCACCCCTTCGGATCCCGGATTTCGGACCTTGGGCGCCCGGAGGTCCGAGAACACCGCCCCCCGCCGGGGAGGTATGAAAAACAGACGCCCTGTGGGGGGCGTCCGTGCAGAGGCGTGCGTGTAGCGGGCGTCTAGGGGCACCCACCCCCGAACAGGCCCAGGAAGGCGATGACATCAGAGAAGTCGAACGAGCCGAACGGGGGCGCCAGGTCCGAGACCGGGTCCATCGCCCCGAAGCCCACCAGGAAGGCGACGACGTCGGAGAAGTCGAGCACACCAGCGGGCGGCGCTAGGTCTGCGCCGTTGCACGGGATGTCGATCGTGCCGAAGTCCATCTCGACAGGGGCGCTCTTGCCCAGCAGCGCCCACTGGTCGTAGGCGATCTGCCCGGTCGTGTCGGTGGTGTTCTCGTCGCGGAGGAACTCGATGTACTCCTTCGAGATGGTCTGGTACCAGACGCTGACCTCGGCGCGGACGGCGCCGGCGGGGATGGCGTACAGGGTGTCGTCCCAGTACTGCCCGTCGGCGTAGGTCGCCGCGACCGGGTCGGACTGGACCAGCTCGAAGCCCGCGTTCGTGAACCCGCGCGGCGGGATGCGGTTGTCCTTCAGACGCACGTTGTTGAGCACAAAGTGGAAGCTCTCGCCCACGGGCTCGCCCGTGGCAGCGGAGACCGCCGCGTCGATGCCCAGCTTCGCTTCGTACACCTTCGTGTCGCCCGTGCTGAGCACCGCCGTGAGGGAGTCGTACGCGCCGCGCTCGGCGATCATCGTGTCCGCTGCGTCAAAGAACCGGGTGTTGACCCACATCCGGCGTCCCTCGGGGTATCCCGTGGGCAGCTTGTGACCCGTGAAGTTGATGATCCGCACGTTCAGGTCCGACCCGACGACCGACAGTTCCAGGTCAGACGCGCTCTGGAGCATCCCGATCGCACGCGAGATCGAATCGCTGACGATGGTCGCGTCGAGGAAGGTCTCCATGTCCGGGTACAGGTTGCGCACGGCCTGGAGGACCCAGGTGTTCCCGCCGTTGAAGTAGTGGCGGGGCATGTCCGGGCGGTCGTCGGTGAAGAAGCACCCCGGCCCGTCGATGTCGGGCATGTGACAGTCCTGGCACGACGAAACCAGCGGATTGGCGCCCCCGAAGCGCCCGCCCAGATCGATCGGCCCGAGCGCAAACTCGCTCATCAGCCACTCGGAATAGGTGCGTTCAATCGGGAACTGCTCGTACTTGTCGTGCGATGCGGCGGGCGTATCGAGCGCGCCAAGGGCGTAGGTCCCGTCGGGCTGACGCTCGTACACGGGGTTGGAGACGTCGTGGCACGTGGCGCACATCGACGAGGACTGGTGGAAGGGCGAGTTGAGCCAGTCGTGCGGCGCAAACGGCGTGTCGAACGGGCCGCGCCGGCGGTCCTCGAAGTCCAGCACATACTGGCCCGAGTGCGGGTTGACGGGCAGGTCCGCCGTCATCGCCAGGACCATCGCGTCCTCGGGCGGGGCGACCCCGTCGGGGTCGAACGGATCGACCATGCGGTGGCAGTGGTGACAGGCGACCCCCTCAAGATCCTGGGGCACGAGCGCCGAGCCGTCCGTCGGCGTCGAACGCCCGTCGATCCAGCCCATCGGGGAGTGGCACCGGATGCACATGTCGCCCGAGAAACTCGCGTCCTGGTTGGCGATCGCCAGCGCCGCGTGGTACAGCGGGTCACGCGCCGACTGGGCCATCATGCTCCCGGCCCACAGGAACGGCTCAGACTCCGGGCTGAAATCAGAGTGGCACCCCATGCACGTCTGCGAACTCTGCATCGGCGCGACCAGATCGCCCGGCTGCGAACCAGGCATGAAAAAGTCGTTGAGTGTCGTGGGCACGGGCAGCGAGCCCCCACGGGGCTCGGCGATCGCAAACCCCGCGATCCCGACCCACACGACGCCCAGGGCGCACCCGCCGATCAACGCGGGCGTGAACACCCGACCACCTTTGCGAGAAGCTTTCACGGTCAATCTCCCTGCTTGTGCGCCTGGGGGGGTCCATCCAAACCCGCCCCGAGCGTGGGCCAGAACCGGCCCGCCTCACACCTGAGCCTTACGGGCAACCGGCCCCGAAGGCTCCCAGGAATGCGACAACATCCGAAAAGTCAAACACACCCGTCGGCGGCGCCACGTCCGCTGCGGGGTCCATCGAGCCAAATGCGGTCAGAAACGCGACAACATCGGAGAAATCAAGCACATCGAACGGCTCGGCCAGGTCGGCGGCGTTGCACCCCGCCGGGGCGGGGACGGGGCCAGAGGCGACGAAGGTGACGGTCCCCATGACGTCCATGGTCGCGACGCCGGGGACGATCTCGGTCGTGCCGCTGAAGGTGATCATCCCGCCGTCGAGTGTGACGGTGACGCCGTCTGAGGTGATCATGCCGTCTGTCGGGGCGAGGAAGGGGGGGTTGGCCGAGAGATCGACGACCTCGTTGATGTCGCCGACGCCGAAGATATTGCCCGTCGCGGTGATGGTCCCGGACTGGGCGGTCGGGACCGCGGGGAAGGCGAACAGATCCGCGACAACCGGGACGGGGCCGGTGGGTGTGCCGGGCGTGGCGTAGAACGCGGTGAGCCCGGTTGTCGTCGCGTCCACGTTGGACAGGAAGAAGCTGAAGTTGAACGCGAGGTCGTTGGAGAGGGCAAGGTTGAAATCGTGGATCGTGATTGAGGTGGGAACGCCGTAGTCGTCGAGCTCGATCTCGAGCGTGCCCGAGATGGGCGACGAGTCGGTGGCCGTGTCCGAGCCGAGCAGGGCGACGTTGAGCGTCAGCGTCAGGTCCATCTGGGACTGTGCGCTATCGACGGTGATGGTGGTGGGCTGGGCGCTGGCGATTCCGGCGGCAGCAGCGACCAGGGCGACGGTGACGAATCGGTGTGTCATCTCTACTCTCTCTTTTTGGCGCACAGTCGCGCACGCCGGCGCGGACCCCCGGCGCCAGCTGCGAAAGCATACCTCGCGGGCGGGCGAGCGCCGAGCCAAATCAGGACAGATTTGGGTCCGATAGGCCCGTAAAGCGGGCGAACCGAGCCCTTACGGGCACCCGGATCCAAAGGCGCCCAGGAAGGCGATGACGTCGCTGAAATCAAACACCCCGAACGGCGCCGCCAGATCCGCCGCCGGGTCCATGGCGCTGAAGGCGCCGAGGAAGGCGAGGACATCAGTAAAGTCGAGCACGCCGAAGGGCTCGGCCAGGTCGGCCTCGTTGCACCCGGGGTCGAGGACGATGATCGAGGCGCCGTCGCCCATCGGCGCGGGCACGATCGCGGCGCGGGCCATCGGGTCCATCGACAGGGCCGAGGGGGAGAACCCGGTCTCGATCGAGCTGGTGATGGTCAAGGTGGACAGATCGATCACGCTCAAGCGTCCGTTCTGGATGTTGGAGAACCCGAAGTCGCCCCCGATGGAAATGCCGCCGGACCCGTTGCTCGCGTACAGCAGCCCGGCGTCCGCGTCGAGGCGGATGCCCGTGCAGAGGTCGGGCAGTGCGATGGTCGAGGTCTGGACGCCTGTGACCAGATCGACCACGCCGATGGCGCCGTCGGTCCAGTTGTTGACAAACAGGCGACCGTCGCCCGCGTCGATGATCTGCCAGGGCTGGTCGCCGACGGCGATCGTGTCCACCACGACGGGCACGGGCAGGGTCATGTCGATCACGCTGACGGTGTCCGCGTTTTTGTTCGAGCAGTACAGGGAAGCCCCGTCGGGGCTGAAGGCGACGAAGGTCGGGAAGTCGCCGACGGTGATGTTCCGCTCGAAGGCCCAGGTGGTCGCGTCGATGATGGTGACGACATCGTCGAAGCTGCCCGCGACCGCGAGTTTGGAGCCGTCGGTGCTCAGGGCGATACCGCTGACCTGGGAGAAGCTGTACCCGACGCCGCCCATGTTCCCGGTGAGGATTTTGGGGCCGCTGACGGTGTTGGTGGTCAGGTCGATGCGCCAGACGCCGTCGCCGCTGGCGACGACGGGGAGGTAGGCGAACATCCCGTCGGGGCTGATGACGACCTCGCCTGCGCGCCGTGAGATCGGGACCTCGGTCGTCGTGGCGCTGGCCAGATCAACAACGCTGGCGAAGGTCGAGTCCAGGTTTGCGACGACGGCGGTGGTCCCGTCGGGCGTGATGGCGACGCCGCTGGGGCGCATGCCCAGCGGGGCGAAGCCCGTCGCCGAGGCGGTCGCGGTGTCGATGATCGTGAGCGTGTCCGAGAGGATCGAGACGCCAACGGCGACCGAGGCGTCCGGGCTCATGGCGCCGGTTCGGCACCGGTCGCCCTCGGGCGCGGGGCCAGAGAGCTGGAAGGCTTCGAGCTGGCCCAGGGCGCCGTTGGTGCTGACGACGACCATGTCGTCGCCGAAGGTGGTCGAGCACATCGCGGCGAGGTTGGCGGTGGGCGAGACGGCGCCGAACTCGGTGGAGACGGCGTTGTTGAGCTGCGCCACGAGCGACCCGGTGGCGAAGTCGATCAGGGCGCCGCGGAACCCGACTCCCAGGGCGTGGAGCCCGTCGCTGGTGGCGATCAGCTCGTTCATGGTCGCGGTGTTGAGGCTTGGGCCGATAGCGCCGGTGAGCAGGTCGATCGAGCGGGCCGCGTTGAGCACGCTGAGCACGCCCTTGGTCCCGTCGGTGTTGATGACGATCTCGCCGAAGAGGTCAACGCCCGTGGGCCAGGTCGTCAGAACAGTCTCGGTCGTGAGGTCGATGACGGTGACGAGTCGGGTAAAGCTTCCGTGGCTGATCGCGGCCCGTGTCCCGTCGAGCGAGACGCTCAGGTCACGCCCGTTGTTGGCGATCGGGATGCGCGTCACGACGCCCGTGCGCACGTTGATGATCTGCGCTTCCTGCGCGAACGCGTCGAGGTTGATCGCGCGATCGTCGTCGATGAACTCGAAGCCCGAGTACTGGATCGAGATTGCCGGCGCCTCGAACGAGGCCGAGAGCCGGACGGACGAGCCGATCCCCGTGATCGTGCGCACAACCGATGCGCTGGTGATGTCGATGATCACCATCTCGGCGTCGAACGTCTGCGTGACCGCGGCCACATCGCCCGCCGGGCTGACGCGCACGACCCCCGGGTTCGTGCCCACCGCGAAGTTTGCGGTTTCCAGCAGCATCCCCATATCAACGATCGAGACGCTGTCATTGTCGAGGTTGCACACCACGGCGGTCGAATCGTCGGGTGTGAGCGCAAAGCTCTGGGCGGCGCCGGAGACCGGCGCCTCGCCCAGGAACGCCCGGGTCGCTGCGTCCCAGAGGATCAGGTTCTGGCTCTCGCGGTGCGAGATCACGATCGTCGAGCCGTCGGACGTGAAGACCATCTCGGAGGGCGCGTCCCCCTCGGGCGTGCTGCCCGTGAAGACGAACGACGAGCCGCGAGCGCCGCCCAGGGTGACGGGGCCGAGCGGGCGGGTGCGCTTGAGGATCGGGGGCATGTGCCCCCGGGCGCTGCGCGTTTCGGTCATGACCGGGACGTCGGCGTCGGGGCTGGGGTCTGTGATCGAGTTTGTGCTCAGAACGATCGGCAGCGTCAGCAACAGCGCGCTCGGGGTCAACAGCATTCGGGGCTCCTCCATATGACGCGTGGGGCGTCGGGGTGAGCGTACCGGAGGATCGAGGCGTGTCCAAGGGTCTTCACCTCAACCGGCCAGCAGCGCTGGCGGGGGGGCGCCAGCGCTGCGGGACTCGGATGGAGTGGACCGGTTGAGTGGGGAACCGGTCTCAAACAGGCGCCTGGGCGCCCGGCTTTATGGGCACCCGGCGCCGAACGCGCCGAGGAACGTGACCACATCAGTAAAGTCAAACACGCCGACCGGGGGCGCCAGGTCCGCCGCGGGGTCCATCGCGCCGAACGCGCCGAGGAAGGCGACCACATCCGAGAAATCCAGTGTCCCGAACGGCGCAGCCAGGTCCGCTGCGTTGCACCCGAGGGGCGGGTTCTCGACGCTGTAGCTCTTGGGGCTGTGCAGCAGCGAGCAGGTCGCGTCGGTCAGCGTGATCGAGATGGTGTCGCTCTGAACGTCGATCCACTGGCTCTGATTGACCCACAGCCCTGCGAGTTCGGCCTCGTCGGAACGCTCGTCGGCGGAGACATTATCTACCCCGCCCTCGGCCCACTGGATGTGGTCGCCCATCTGCGCCGGGTTGCCGAAGTCGGGGAAGCCGACCACGCCGTCACCGTCTGGGAAATAGATGCTCATCCCGAAAGCGCCCGTAGCGTCGAACGGCGCGGCGAAGCTCCCGCCCAACGAGGAGACGTTGATCGAGTTCCCGCCTGGGGCGTCGTTGTTTGTGTGAACAAAGAACGAGCCCGCCTGCGCGATCGTGACGCCTACCAGCCCGGCCTCCGCGGTGTAGCGCCGGACCTGGTCCTCGTCGTGGGTGCAGAATCGCCACTGCGAGAGG
The DNA here is from genome assembly GCA_024276195.1 of Planctomycetota bacterium. Lineage (GTDB taxonomy): Bacteria > Planctomycetota > Phycisphaerae > Phycisphaerales > UBA1924 > JAJRXR01. Next base: position 23,622 of record JAJRXR010000008.1, on the reverse strand, counting down.
TCGATGTCGTCAACGCCGCAGTTGAACAGCTCGATCACGCCCGTCTCGAAGTTGATCGATCGGATCTGGACGTCGCGCTCGGCGGCGAACGCGAGCGACGCGAGCGAAAGGGCGGCGGCGCCCGCGATGGTCGGGGTCTTCATCTCTGGTCTCCTCGGGATGGGTACATATCGGGGCTCGACAGCGAGCGCAACGACCCATGGTATACGCCGGGGTGATGGCGGACAGACCCCATCTATTGAGGTGGGGTGGTCGAATCAGGCGGGTTCACACGCCCGGGAATGCGGCTTATGGGCACCCGGCGCCGAACGCGGTCAGGAAGGCGAGGACGTCGGAGAAGTCGAGCGTGCCGAACGGCGCCGCCAGATCGGCCTCGGGCTCGCCCGCGCCGAAGGCGCTGAGGAACGCGATCACGTCGGAAAAATCGAGCGTTCCAAACGGCTCGCCCAGGTCCGCGTCGTTGCACCCGACGCCCGCCGGCTCGTGCTCGAGCACCAGCAGCCCGCGCGCGGGCAGATCAAGCGCGACCGACTGGGGGTGCGGGCTCGAGGCGATCGGCTCGGCGGTGAACGTGCCCGAGGGGCCGGCGCCGGGGCCGCCGAACTCCGTCGCCTGGTTGTTGACCGCAACGCCCCAGGTCCCGGCGCGGGGCAGGGCGACGCGGTAGTCGGCGTAGCCCGTGTTCGAGAGGTTGAAGACAACGACAAAGCTCTTGCCGCCATCGACCCAGCGCTCGAACGCGACGACATCGGCGCCCTCGTTCGTGTGGTAAACCCAGGTGTTCGCGTTGGCGAACAGGGCCGGTTCGCTGGTCCGCAGCGCGATGAGCGCCTGGAAGTAGGCGAAGATCCCGCTGTAGATCGTCTTGTGCGACCAGTCGATTTTGCTCGCCTCCCAGCCGTCGTCCTCGAGCCACTCCGAGCCCTGCAAGATCCCGGGCACGCCCTTGGAGAGCAGCGTGACCGCGTGGGCCAGGGTGGTGCGCCCGCGTGCGAAGGCGTCGTCGCTGGGCGGGGTCGGGTCGATCTCTCGGACGGCCCGCTCGGCGTTGTTGAGCGGCCAGGCGTCGTCGTGCAGCTCGAAGTAGTTGAGCACCTGGGTTCCCGAGACGCCGCCTGTGCCGTCGATCGCCGCCGCGACACCCGAGACGTTGGGGTTTCCCCCCGCGGCGGCGAACACCGCGCTGCGGATCGAGTTCTTGAAACTGTTGTGATACTGCGTGTCAAACTGCAGGCCCGTCTGCACCCACGGGCTGTCGATGTAGATCTCGGCGATCGTGTGCGCATCGCTGTAGCGGTTGGTCATGACCTCGTTCATCTCGTTCATCAGAGCCTGGCCCGAGGGCCACTGGCTGGTCCAGCCCGAGTCGGTCATCGCCATCACGGCGTCCTGGCGGTAGCCGTCCATCCGGTACTCGCCCATGACATGATGCACAGAGTCGATGAAGTACTGGTACACGCCTGCGCGGTCAAAGTCCGCCTGCGCGCCCCAGGGCGTGTCCTGGGCCGGGGTGTCGAAGTAGAGCTGCGTCCCGTCGTAGTTCCAGAGGAAGTTGTCGCTCGGAGAGAAGTGGTTCCAGACGACGTCGAGCAGGACCGCGATGCCGGCGCCGTGGAGCTGATCGACCATGTACTTCAGGTCGTCGGGCGTCCCCAGCGCCCACTCCCAGGCGAACTGGCTGACGGGGTTGTACCCCCCGGACAGGTCGCCCGGGAACTCGTTGATCGGGTTGACCATCACCGCGTTGATGCCCAGCTCGGCCAGGTGCGCCACTCGATCGCCCACGTCGCGGTAGCCCGAGGGCGTGGGCGCGCCGCCGAACGGGTCGTTGCGCCCCGCGAACGTCCCGACGTGAAGCTGATAGATCACGAGCTCGTCGAGCGGGGGGGCGATGAAATCGTCGTTGACCCAGGTGTACGCCAGCGGGTCGGTGATAAACGCGTTCTGGTTGTCGATCGGGTTCAGGCGGCTCGCCCGCGGGTCCGTGTTCCAGACCGAGTTGTTGAAAAAATACTTGTACATCTGCCCGGCGCTCGCGCCCGGGACGAACCCGATGAAGTGCTCGCCCACCTTGGTCAGCGCGTCGCCGGTGGACCACCCGTTGAACTCGCCGCGGACATGGCAGGTCGCGCGCGTCGGCGCCCAGACCTTGAACACCGTCCCCCCCGCGACCGGCGTGGACCCGATCGGCGCGTGCTCGAGCGTGACAAAGTCTAGCGCAAACCCGGAGCCAGCGCCCGGGTCGGCGTCGCTCACGCCCCCCGTCGAGAGATAGTCCGTGTCGGCGCCATCGACAAGCTCGACGCGGTACGTCAGCGTGTTCATGGCGCTGGGCGGCAGCGCCGCCTCCCAGATGTCGTACGGCCCGAGCTGCCCGACGACGACCGCGTCGTGCGCCGTCTCGCTCCCGTTGACATCCCGGATGACCCGGGCCGAGGTCAGGTCGTCGCGGTACGCCTGGAAGCGGACGCTAAACGAGTCGCCCAGCATGGGAACCAGCGGGCGGAGATCCTGCCAGACGACGTGGCTGACGCCGCCCCACTCGACGTTGTTGTCCGCCCCGGCGCCCAGAGCGAGCGCGGGCGCCAGGGCCAGGGCCGCGAGACAGGACGGGATAATCGCGTGAGATCGCATACAAAGCTCCGGTGGGCAGGGGGAATCGCGCTCCAGAGGGATCGTGCCCGCTCCCGCCCCCAATTGCAAGGCGTCTGGGCAAGGGACTTGGCCCTGGGCCACCTTCTATAGTGATCCCCAACTTCCAGACCGATTCCCACACACCATTCCGGGGCCGTCCAGTGGCAACCAAGCAGTACGACATGATCGTCATCGGCGGCGGGCCCGCCGGGTACGTCGGAGCCATCCGCGCCGCACAGCTCGGCTACAAGGTCGCGTGCGTCGAGCGGGCCAAGCTCGGGGGCGTCTGCCTCAACTGGGGGTGCATCCCGTCCAAGGCGCTCCTGGCCAACGCCGAGCTGATGGAGAAGCTCGCCCACCGCGAGCTCTGGGGCCTGAAGATCAAGGGCGAGATCGCCTTCGAGTGGGACAAGGTCATCGGGCGTTCGCGCGATGTCGCGGGCAAGCTCAACAACGGCATCGCCTTCCTCTTCAAAAAGAACAAGATCGACCACATCGTCGGGCACGCCAAGATCATCTCCAGCGCCCAGGGCGGCAAGCCCGCAGCTGTCGAGGTGTACGACTGCGACGTTCAGGAAGAGCGCACCGACGCCCCGGCGACGCCCAAGGGCAAGGCCCGCGACACGCTCACCGCCCCGCATGTCATCGTCGCCACGGGCTCGGTCGCGCGCGACCTGCCCTTCGCCAAGTACGGGTCTGATCCGAAAATCTGGGGCGCCCGCGAGGCGATGTTCAACCAGGAGAAGCCCGAGCGCCTCATCATCGTCGGCTCCGGCGCCATCGGCATGGAGTTCGGATACTTCTACCACCAGTTCGGCACGGAAGTCACCATCATCGAGATGCTCGACCGCATCGTCCCCGTCGAGGATTCCGAGGTCTCGAAAGAGCTGCTCAAGGTCTACAAAAAGGCCGGAATGAAGTTCGAGCTCGGGCACGTCACCACCGCGATCGACGTCAAGGGCAAGACCGTCAAGGCGACCATCGCCCCGTTCAAGGATGGCAAAGCAGACGAGTCCAAGGCCAGAACCATCGAGGGTGACCGCATCCTGCTGGCCATCGGCGTCGTCGGACGCTTCGACGGGCTCTTCGACGACTCGCTCGGGCTCGAGACCATCAAGGGGCACATCAAAACCGACTATGCCCCGGGCGACCTCGACGAGCCGAAGAAGCTCGATTACAAGACCAACCTGCCCGGGATCTACGCGGTCGGCGACGTCATCGGCCCACCCTGGCTCGCGCACGTCGCCAGCGAAGAGGCGATCCTGTGCGTCGAGCGCATCGCCAACCGTGACAAGAAGCTCGACCACGAGCCGCACCCGATGGACTACTCCGTCATCCCCGGGTGTACCTACTGCAACCCGCAGATCGCCTCGGTCGGCTACACCGAGGACGCGCTCAAGGCCAAGGGCAAGAAGAAGGGGACCGATTATCAGGTCGGCAAGTTCCCGTTCTCCTCGCTGGGCAAGGCCATCGCCGCGATGCACACCGACGGCTTCGTCAAGATCATCCGGGGCCTGCCCCACGGCGAGATCCTCGGCGCGCACATCATCGGCGACCAGGCCACCGAGCTCATCGCCGAGATGTCGCTGGCGCGCCGCCTCGAAGCCACCAGCGAGGACCTCATCGCCACCGTCCACGCCCACCCGACCATGCACGAGGGCATCCACGAGGCGGCCTTGGCGAGCGAGGGACGGGTGATTCACGCGTGATCTGCGCGGAAGTTTCTTGTACGGACGGTGCGACGATGTAGACTGCGCAGGAGGAGCTTTAGCATGCGCAATCTGAAACCATGCGTGTACTTCGCCGCCCAGTTCATTCTCTGCGCCGCCATTGCGCAGAACACGGTTCTGTATGTGGATGATTCAGCATCTCCGGGCGGGAATGGTTCGAGCTGGGACACCGCGTTCAGTTCCTTGCAAAGCGCGCTCGAGGCCGCGTCTGCGGCGGACGGCGCCGAGATCCGTGTCGCGCAGGGTGTCTACCGCCCCGGCCTGGGCGCTGATATGCAAGCGGGGGGCGACGCGCGACTGGCGAGCTTCAAACTCCTTGATAACACGACCATGCTTGGCGGCTTCTTTGGCCTCGGCTCGCTCGATCCGATTCAGGGTGAGCCCGACGACCGCGATCCCGCGCGGTTCAAGTCCATCCTCTCGGGCGACCTCGCCGGGAACGACGACGATACCGATCCGCCCGCGTTCGACGACAACGCCTACCATGTGATCGAGAGCTGGAACAATAATGAGACCAGCATCGTCGACGGCTTCGTGATCCGGGACGGGTACGCGAACCGCCCGTTCGAGCAGGGCTGGTGGCCCGAGCGGCGCGATGATTCGGGCGCTGGCGCCGTGCTCGTTTCTTCCGACGCCGTCTTCCGCAACTGTGTCTTTACGGACAACCACGCCGAGGCGAACGCCTGGGTCTGGGTCGCCCTGAGCGGCCCGTTTGTCGGCGTCGAGGCTGGTGCGGGCGCAATGCTCATCTCGGGCGGGGCGCCCACGATCGAGGACTGCGTGTTCGAGAGCAACTCGGCCAGCCGGCTCGGCGGGGCCGTCGGCCTCTACGCCTCTCCCGCCCGCTTCACACGATGCCGGTTTATTGGCAACCGCATCGGACGCGAGGGCTTCCCTGATATCAACTTTGGCGGCGCCATCGCCGACGCGAGCGCCGATTTTTTGACCCCGGAGCGCGCTCGCGTCGAGTCCTGCGTGTTCATGGCTAACACCGCCGCAGGCTTCGGCGGCGGGGGCGCCGTGTTTACGATTTTCTCCGATACCATCTACGCCAACTCCGTGTTCCTTGCGAACCACGCGGACGATACGGCGGGCGGTATCATGTGTGACAACGTCGCCAACGTCGCCTTTCACAACTGCGCCATCGTCGGGAACACCTCGACCGACACTGCCGCAGGCGTCTACGAGTTCTCTGAGATCGCCGACACATACACATTCGCCAACTGCATCGTCTGGGGCAACCGGACGAGCGTCCCAGTTGCGCGCAACCCCAACATGGTCTCCGAGAGTGGCAACTTTGCGCTCTACGACACGATCGTTGAAGACGCCTTCTCTCGCCCCATCTTCGCGTTTGATGTCAGCCGCCTCTTCGACGTTGACCCGCGTTTCACCGACCCTGTTGGCCCCGACGGCCTCCTCTACTCCGGCGACGAGAACCTCCGCCCCGCTCCCGACTCGCCCGCGATCGACAACGGCGCCTCCTTCCGCGTTCCCACGTGGCTCGTCACCGATCTTGATACCAAGGCACGCTTCATCGACGTGCCGACCGCCCCCAACACAGGCGTCGGCCCCGAGCCGGTCGTGGATATAGGGCCGTACGAGGCCGGCCCGGGGTGTACCCCCGCCGACCTCGCCCTGCCCTTTGGCGTCCTCGACTTCTCCGACGTTGTCGCCTTCCTCACCGCCTTTGCCGCCATGGAGCCAGGCGCCGACCTCGCCCCGCCCCTGGGCGTGTTCGATTTCTCGGACGTGGTCGCCTTCCTCTCCGCCTTCGCCGCCGGGTGCCCCTAGACCCTTGGCGGGTCTGCTCGGCGGGCGCCTCCTTCTACATCAAAATCTCGGATCCCCTGACGGGCGCCGCCCCCGGATCTCGGCTTGGGGGTGTCGGCGCTGTGCGCGCCGGCGTCCTTGGGGCGTCCGGGCGGTCTCGCTCGTTCCGCCGGTCAATCTGAGCAGCAGGGAGCTGAGCCATGACTTCAAACCGAGCAATCTTGACAGCAATAACGTGTGCAGGGGCCTTCGCGTGGTCGGCGGGCGCCGCCATTCTCCGGGTCGATGCGACAGCGCTGCCCGGTGGGGATGGCAGCTCGTGGTCCCGCGCCTTCGACTCGCTTACCGACGCCCTGGCCGCCGCGTCTTCGGGCGATTCGCTCTGGGTCGCCGGGGGCCAGTACACCCCCGAGCTGCCCGCAGGACGCGACGCGACGTTCCAGATCCCAAGCGGCGTCCAGGTCTATGGTGGGTTCGATGGCAACGAGAACTCGCTCGCCCAACGCGGCGACCCGCTCGATCCGCCGTCCAAGCTCGACGGCTCGATCTCTGGCGTCGGCGCGGCCTACAGCGTCGTCACCTTCATCGGCGCCGGATCGAGCACAGTCCTCGACGGTTTCTTCATCACTGGGGGCATCGCCGACGGCTCAGGGCCGAGCAACGGCCCGGGTCGGAACGGCGGCGCCATCTACGCCGACGACTCCTCGCCCACCCTGCGAAACCTGTTCATCAGCGAGTGCTCCGCAGACCTGAGAGGCGGGGCGATCTACCTCGACGGCGTGACCGCAAACTTCACCAACATCTCTGATTGCATCTTTCTAGACAACACCTCGGGCTCCTCCGGCGGCGCCATCTCCGTAGAGGTTCCCGTCACCATCGAGCGCTGCGAGTTCAGGGGGAACCAGGGTTCCAGCGGCGGGGCGTTGGCCCTGCGCGGGGGCGGGGTCCACACCGTCGCCGACAGCGAGTTCCGCTTCAACGACGCTGTTGTCAGCCAGGGCGGCGCCATCCTTGTCATAATGGATGATGCGGGCTCATCGTTCAGTGTGATCTCCGGGTGCGAGTTCCGCTCAAACTCCGCGCCGTTTGCCGGCGCCGTGAGCTACACCAACTTGGGCGACCACACGATCAGGAGCTCCCGCTTTCTCGGGAACGACGCCACCGGCACCAACTCTGGCGCGATCCGCTTCGACACGCTCAACGCCTCCGACACCCTGCTCATCGAGAACTCGCTGGTCACCGGCAACACCTCCGTGGTCGGCGGAGGCGGGATATTCCATGACGGGTTCGGTGATCTGCACATCGTCAACTGCACCATCGCCGAGAACACCAGTTCCAACGGCGGCGGTGGGGTCGCCGCCGCTCAGGGCGTGACCAGGATCGACAACTCCATCATCTGGGGAAACAACGATCTCAGCTCGGCCGGTCAGGACAACTCCATCTTCACCAACCTCGTGGGCACGCTGACCGTCAACCGGTCGATCGTGCAGTTCCTTGGTTCCGGCGACCCCGCGCCCGCCGGCGTCGGCGCGATCGCAATCAACCCGCTGTTCGTCGATATCAATGGCAACGACAACACCCCCGGAACGCCCGACGACAACGCCCGCCTCATGTCGGGCTCGCCCGCGATCGACCGGGGCAACAACCTCGTGCTCAGCCCCTTCGTGTTCTCGGATATCTACGCCGACCCTCGCTTTATCGACGACGCGAGCACGCCCGATACCGGCGTGCCCGACGGCGTCAACCCGATCGTCGATCTCGGCGCATCCGAGTTCCCGGGTGAAGACCCCACCAGCTGCAACGCCGCCGACATGGCCGAACCCTTCGGCGTCCTGGACTTCACCGACATCGTCGCCTTCCTCTCCGCCTTCGGCGCCATGGACCCCGCCGCGGATCTGGCGGCGCCCTTCGGCGTCTTCGACTTCAGCGATGTCATTACCTTCCTCGGCGCCTTCGGAGCCGGCTGCCCCTGATCGCTGGCGATAGCGCTATAGCGCTGGACGAAAAACACCGTACCCGTGACGAGCAGGGTTCCTCGTTCTCCCCTGGAGAGCGGGGAACTCCGCGACTCACAGACTGAATCACACAAAAACCCGCTCGACACTCACTTGGGCTTTGGCGCGAAAGCGCCTCGGAGAGATACGATGAAACCTGCACGAACCGTCCGACTCGCGTCCATTGTCGCCCTCGCCGGCATGGCCACATCCGCTTCCGCACAGACCGCGTACACCTGGGGCGCCCCCGCCGGGGGTCTCTGGGACGACTCACTGAGCTGGTCGCCCAGCACCGGCTTCCCCGACCTCGACGGTGATACCGCGACGTTCGGTCTCGCCGGCGCCTACACCGCCATCCTCGACCGGGCCGTTGACGTCACCGCCATCACCATCACCAACCCCGACGCGACCCTCACGCTCCAGGGCTCGTTCACCACCAGCATCTACGACACGATCAGCAACGACGGGCAGATCGTCGTCAACGAGTTTGGCGCCATCTTCAACACCTTCCTCGCCTTCACCCTCGGCGCCACCACCCCGGGGACCAGCTTCACCATCGACGGATCGGGCGAGATTGTCCTTGTGGCGATGGGCGCGAACAATGACGCCCAGATCACCGTCGCCCCCGGGGGCGTGCTGACCCATGCCAGCGGGCACACCATCCGCGGCTCTGGCCAGCTCACCGGCGCGTTCATCAACAACGGGACCATCACCTCCGACGTCCCGGCATCCGTCGGCCTGGCCATCCTCGATTCGCTCGACCAGTCTGGGGGCGGCACGCTCCTCGCCGCCGACGCCGACATCGTTCTCAGCTCCGCCCAGATCATCGGTGGCACGCTCGCATCGTCGGGCGCCGGCGTGATCCGTGTTTCGACCTCGCCGTCAACTCTTTCTGGGGGCGCCCACATCACCGGAACCGTCGCCATCCCCGGCGCCGGGACCACCCTCGAAGTCGCCGGCCCTGTCACGCTCGACGGGCTCATCCACATCAACAGCACCGCCCAGATCTTCAACGCCACCCTGCTCTTTACCGACTCGACTGCCATCTCCGGCTCGGGCGAGATCCTGATGAGCCTCGGTGGCACGGACACCGGCGACGCCAGGATCCAGGCCGCCGGTGGCTTCACGGGCGTGCTCGGGTCCGGGCTCAACATCCACGGTGCCGGACGCCTGCTCGGCGAGCTTGAGCTGCAAGGCGTTCTCGACGCCGATAGCCCGGGTGAGATTCTCGAAATCTTCGACACCGTCACCGTCACCGGCGCCGGCACGATCCAGGCGACCGGCGGCCAGCTCGGGCTCAGCTCCGCCACCATCGTCAACGGCGCATTCGATTCCTCCGCCGGCGGGCGCGTCCGCACCACCAGTGGCTCGAGCCTGCTCTCGGGCGCCACCACCAACTCCGGCACGCTCGCCGTCATGGGCAGCGGGCACACGCTCGAAATCGATAACACCCTCACCAACAACGGCATCATCCAGATCAACCCCGATCTCACCATCTTCAACGCCACACTCCTGCTCTCTGGCACGCCCAGCATCACCGGCGTCGGCCAGATCGACATGACCCTCGGCGGCACGGACACCGGCGACGCCCGCCTCGAAGCCGCCGCAGGCGTCACCGCGATGCTCGGCGCCGGGCAGGTCATCTCGGGCGAAGGGCGCCTCATCGGCGACTTCATGAGCGACGCTCGCATCGACGCCACCTCCGCGCTCAACCCGCTCGAAATCCGCGGCAGCGTGGTCCAGGGCTCGGGAGGTGTCGCCGCCGCCACGGGGGGCACGCTCGCGATGGTCAACGGATCTATCACCGGCGGCACACTCGAGTCCTCCGCCGGCGGCATCGTCACCGCCGCCTCGGGCGCTGACAACACAATCTCCGACCTGACCAACTCGGGCGACCTGGGCGTCAACGGCTCCGGCGCCACGCTCACCGCCTCGGGCGTCATCGTCAACAACGGACGCATCCTGCTCAACCACACCGTCCAAATCTTCAACGCCTCGCTCAATCTCGACGATGGTGCGTCCATCACCGGCGCAGGCGAGATCAACCTCACCCTGGGCGGCCCGGACCTCGGAGACGCCCGCATCCAGGTTCTCGCGGGCAGCGCCACCATCGGCGCCGCCCAGACCATCACCGGCTCCGGGCGACTCACGGGCGACATCACCATGCACGGCGTCATCGCCCCTGGCGCCAGCGCGGGCCAGATCAACCACAACTCCGGCTCGCTCACCCTCGCCCCGACCTCCGTCCTTGAGATCGAGCTTGCAGCCGCCGACGGAGCCTCGCACGACCGCATCACCGGCAACGCCGACCACGCGCTTTCTGGCTCGCTCGTTGTCTCGGAGATCGACGGGTACATCCCCGTCGTGGGCGACTCGTTCGTGATCGTGGACGGCGCCTCCGTCACCGGGAAGTTTGACTCTGAGACCTTCCCGAGCACGCTGCCCAACCGCGTCTACCGCGTCTTCTACGAGGCGGACCACGTCCTGCTCGTCTACACCTGCACGGGCGACTTCGCCCCGCCCTACGACGTGCTCGACTTCTCCGACGTCATTGCCTTCCTGACCGCCTTCTCGACCGGCGACCCCATCGTGGACCTCGCCCCGCCCATGGGTGTCTTTGACTTCTCCGACATCATCGCCTTCCTCACCGCGTTCGGCGCCGGCTGCTCCTGACGTGTGAATCTGGATCGCCCACGTCCCCTCGGAGGAGGGGGAGTGTGGGGGGGGAGGGAGGGGTTCGCGCGTGCGTCTTCCCAAGGGGCGCACGCGTTGAACCCCGCCTTTGTGCGCACACTCTCTGTGTGGGTGGAAACTCTTGGATTGAGCGACGCCCAAAAAAGAGCCAGCAGCCCAGCGACGCCGCCTCTCTCCAAGCGTCGTCACGGAGCTGCTGGTCTTGGCGTCCGCGTGAGACCCCTCTTTCGAGGGGTTGGCCCGAGGGCCACTCTCTCTCCGGTCACGAACGACATCCAACGTATCGACCTGTCCGATTCCACACAACCGTGCCTCGTCTCGCGGGCGCAGATTTCGCCGAACAGACACGCTCAGCTATGGGGAGACGGTCTCGAAAGAACGCCGCAAATAGAGCCTCAGCCGATATTTAGACACGCTTTGCTCGTCCAGTATCCCCACCTGGTCCTGCCCGATGGCGCGGCGGAAACTGTCCAGTTCTTTGCTCCCCTCGTCCACACGGATCAGGGCCAGATCCCATAGTTCCGGGGGCTCCTCCTCCTCGTCCCAGGGGGTCCAGCGGAAGGTGATCTGGTCTGCGAGCCCGGCGCTGCGCACCGTCCGCTGGATCTCGCCGAGCACCTCGGGACGCGCCTCGATCGCGTCATCGGCGATCAGCAGCGCAGGTGGTATTACCCCCCCGGTTTCGATCGCGCGAACGAGCGCCTCGCCCATCCGACGCCCGGCGTCGCGCCCGCTCGAAGCGCGAACAGACGCCTCGTACGACCCGATGAACACCCACCCCGCGCCGACAAGCACGAACACCCAGACCGCGGGCCTGCCCAGGAACATGAAGCGCGCGATGCGCGCGCGGGTTGCGCTGAACGCGCCGTCCTTGAACGCCCCGCGAAGCGCGTACGAGGCCAGCGGCGTAATCAGCACAATCCCCGCCATCGCGTAGCGCGGGTTCGAGACGCCGAAGCTTGTCCAGATCAGCACCGACAACACCCACGCCCAGGCGAGCATGCGCGCGCACGCGAGGCGCTCCTGCTCTTGATCGCTGGCGTCCCCTTCCCGGCGCGCGTCTGGCCCCCACGGCAACAGCAGCGCCAGCGACGCCGGCATCGCGTACAGAAAGACCGTCGCCCCGAGCGCGAGCACCGGCAGCACGTCGTCCGACCACATGTGCGTCCCGGTCAGCGGGCGGACCGCGGGCTCATCGCCCAGGGCTCGGGCCATCGCAAAGAAAACGCCGCCGACAACCCCCCCGCCCAGCGCCAGCCCCAGCCAGAGCCCGGGCGTCGCCAGCGGGCGCCAGCTCCGGCGCACAATCAGCGCCCCCCCGATCGCGCCCAGCACCACCGGCGCCCCGACCGGTCCCTTGCTCAGCCCCGCGACAATCACACCCAGCGCCAGCACGAGCGACATGCCCAGTTGGGCGCCCTTGCGTCCGGGCTTGGGGCGGAGCAGATCGATACACGCGAGGGCGCCGAGCTGCAGGCCCAGCGCGTGCATCGCCTCGATCTCGGCGCTGCGGGCGCTCTCCCACATGATGGGCGCCAGCGCCTGGGCGAGGCCCGCGCCAAGCCCCCAGCGCGCCCCGAACCACCGCCGACCGAACGCGAGGGCGACGAGCGCCATGATCGTGGCGCACGACGCGGAGACGGCCCGGGCCGCCCATTCGGTCTGCCCGAAGGCGATGGAGCTGGCAGCGATCGCCCAGCTCATGCCCGGGGGCTTGCGCAGGTAGGGCGTGCCGAACATGCGGGGCGTGAGCCAGTCGCCGGTGTCGAGCATTTCCCACGCGGGCAGGACTCGGTGGGCCTCGGTCATCGCCAGCCCACCTCGCCCGAGCATGGGCCAGAGCACCGCGGCGCACGCCAGCAGGACGAGGCAGACCTGGATCCAGCGTCGTTCGTGCAGTCGGGCCATCCAGCGACGAGCCTAGCCCGTCAGGGCGATCCGGGGGCGGTGGGGGCGTGGGGGGGAGCGGCGGGGGGTGTCGGCCCGTTGTAGGCGATGGGCTCGCCCGTCGCCAGGCTCTGGCGGATCGGCTCGGTCCAGGTCTCAAGCATCTCGCGCAGGCGCGGGTTGTCCGCCGGGTCGTGCCCGAAGCGCTGGGCGTCTTGCATGGCCTCGTCGAGGGCGGCTTCTTCAAAGATGATGCGGTAGAACGCGACCGCCGCCCCGGTGCGCTGGGCGCCGGCGGCGCAGTGGACAAGCACGGGCGCCCGCTGCGGGTCGGTCATGACGCGCAGGGCGCGGACGTACTCGTTCGGGTCGCCCTGTGCGTCACCAAAGAGTCGGAGGCTGACGCGATCGACGCCGAGCGCGCGAAGTGTTCTTTCTTCGCGTCGCTCGGAGGGTGAGCCCAGGTGGTGGGCGCCGAGGTCAACGACCGTGCGCACGCCCCGGTCATTGGCGATCTGTTGGAAGGCGCGCGGGGTGAGCTCGCCCGAGCGGTAGAGCTGGCCCTCGACGACGACGCCGAAGTTTTTGGGTGAGAGATTGGGGGCGACAACGTGGACCCAGGCGAGGACGCCCAGAGCGACGACGCCTGTGATGAGCAGGGCGTTGCGGGCGAAGCGGGGCCAGGACCAGGCTCTGGCGTCAGGATTGTGGGGATGTGCGCCCATGGATCTCCGGGTTCGGCATATGATTTGCTTGTGAGTATGCCCGAGTCCAGCCGACGCCGCCCAGGTTCTCCGTACCCGGAAGCCGTGGATCGCCTGATGGATGAGCTGGGGCGCCTGCCCGGGATCGGGCGGCGCTCGGCCGAGCGTCTGGCGTTTCACCTGCTCAAGGGCGACGAGCCCAGCGCGATGCGCTTGGCCCGGGCCATCGAGGACATCAAAAAGACCGTCCGCCACTGCCAGCACTGCTTCACGCTCTGCGACGGGGATCTGTGCCCGATCTGCGCCGATCCGGGGCGTGAGCGCCAGCGCCTGCTCATCGTCGAGCAGCCCAAAGACCTGATCGCCCTCGAACAGACGGGCATGTACAAGGGGCTGTACCACGTGCTAATGGGGCGCCTCGCCCCGCTCGACGGCGTCGGGCCGGACTCGCTCACCATCGACCGCCTGCTCGAACGCATCGACTCGCCCGACCGCTTCGTCCCGCCCGGGGGCGAGTGTGTCGCGATTTCGGAAGTCATCCTGGGCCTGAACCCGACGCTCGAGGGCGACGGCACCGCGCTGCACCTTGGCGAAGAGCTCAAGGGCAGGTCGGTGACGATCAGCCGCCTGGCGCGGGGCCTGCCCACGGGGTGGCAGCTCGAGTACGCGAACAAAGCCGTGCTGGGCGATGCGATCGAGGGAAGGCAGCGGGTGGAATGAAGACGGGAGTAGGCAATGGGCAATGGGCAATAGGCAATGGGGCGGAGAAGAGCCGCCCGCGTTGCTCATTGTCTTCACGTCTGTTGCCAAGCTCGCCCGCCATGTCCCGTTGCGCCGTCTCTCTCCCATTGCCTATTGCCTATTGCCCATTGCCTCTGCCTCTCACATAACCATGCGCTTCGAAACCTCCCAGCACATGAAGCTCGGCCAGCAGATGAAGCTGGCGCCGCGGATGATCCAGTCGATGGAGATTCTGCAGATGTCGCTTGCCGAGCTGGAGGAGCGGATCGAGCAGGAGCTGGAGACGAACCCGACGCTGGAGCTGCTCGACCAGGCGCCGGAGACGGACGAGCAAGCTGATGTCGCCGGCGGCGCGCCCGAGCAGGGCGACGCCTCGGGCGAGGAGCAGGAGCTGGTGCTCGACACAACCGAGGACTTTGCGCGCCTCGACGAGTACGGGCAGTCGAACCCGGAGGCGGTCGAGAACGAGTTCAGCGAATCGCGGACCGATTCCGATTCGCTTTATACCGGGCGTCTGGAGCCGGGCGAACGACGCCAGCAGTCGAGCGGCGAGCGCGACGCCAAGACCGACGCCATGGCCAACATCTCCGCCCGCAGCGCGTCGATGCGCGAGCAGCTGCTCGACCAGTGGCGCCTGGTCGATGTGGACGAGCATCTCCGCCCGGTCGGGGCGATGGTGATCGAGGCGCTCGATGACGACGGGTATCTGCGGGTGGATCTGGCGTCGGTCGGACGGGAGGAGGCCTCGCCGCCCGCGCCCGAGGCGCTGGAGCTGGCGCTCGAGGCGGTGCAACTGCTCCTCGACCCGCCGGGGATCGCGGCCCGCGACGCGCGCGAGTGCCTGCTTTTGCAGATCGACGCCCAGTCCGACCGCCCGGCGGAGTCGCGCATCGCCGACGCGGAGGATCTGGCCCTGGCGCGGGCGATCGCGGACAAGGGGCTCGACGATCTGGCCAAAAACCGTCTGCCCAAGATCGCGCAGACGACGGGGCTCGAGCTGGAGCAGATCAAGCGTGGCGTCGAGACGCTGCGCCGCCTCTCGCTGGCGCCGGGTCGGGCGCTCTCGAACGAGGGAGCCGAGCCGATCCTCCCCGACGCGATCGTGGAGTACGACGAGGAGAACGACCGGTACGTCGCGTACCTGACCGACTCGCGCGCGTCGAACCTGCGGATCAACCGCGAGTACGCGCACATGGCCAAGGACCGGGCGGCGCCCAAGCGTGACCGCGAGTTCCTCAAGAAGAACCTGTCCAACGCGCAGTGGCTCCTCGACGCGGTCGAGCAGCGGAGATCAACGCTGATGCGCGTGATCAACGTGGTGATCGCCGAGCAGCGAGAGTTCTTTGACTTCGGGCCAGAGGCGCTCAAGCCGCTGCCGATGACGCAGGTCGCCGAGCAGCTCGGGGTGCACGTCGCGACGGTCTCGCGCGCCGTCGCCGACAAGCACATGCTCTCGCCCCGGGGCGTGGTCCCGCTGCGTGGGTTCTTTACGGGCGGCCTGGCGACGGAATCGGGCGAGGAGGTCAGCGCCAACGCCGTGCGCGCGGCGTTGCAGGAGATCCTCGACACCGAGGACAAGTCCAAGCCCCTGTCCGACGAGGCGCTGTCCAAGGCGCTCAAAGACCGCGGCTACGACATCGCCAGGCGGACGGTGGCCAAGTATCGCGGGCAGATGGACGTGCCGAGCGCGCGGATGCGGAAGCAGTTCTGAGGGGGCTTGGAATGACGAGACAGACTCCTGATTTCGAGCTCTTCAATCAAGAGGTTGAACTTCCATTCAACCTCAGGATCGATGACATTCGGATCGCCATGCAAGACGTGTACGATTTTTTTGCAGATGTAAACCAGCTATTGGTGAAGAGAGGCATAAAGCGACTTGATGACATGCTTCGTCCCGCCGCGATGTCAGGCCTGATTTCTGACATGATGACGGCGAGTCTCGCGTCGCACGCCAGGAGTCTGGTCGAGAACTAGTACTTCAATGGGCACCCGGACCTCATTGTGCAGGGCCGATACCCGAAGAACTCTGTGAAGGCTGGCGAAGATGGGGTCGAGATCAAAACCACGCGGAAGAGGGGTGGGGCTGTTGATATGCACGGGGCGCGTGCCCAATGGCTCTGCGTGTTTGTCTATACCGTAGATTCAGATTCGGAGCCCGCATGCGATCGGCTGCCGATGCGATTCACTGAGGTGTATCTTGGGAAGGTCGCTATCGATGACTTTCGGAAGAACAACCGCGGCGAACTCGGCACTCGGACAGCCACGCTCGACAGAAATGGGCTCGCAAAGTTTCGTCAGTGCTGGGTGTATAAGGACGAGGGTTGAGTCTCTAAGCTCGTGAGTCGGGGGATTGAATCTCTTGCAAGAGCGTAGTAGTTGGGGTCTTTCTCGGTTCCTATAGACTTGTATCCGATGGCGGACGCTGCCGCCAAAGTGGAGCCGGATCCCGCGAAGGGATCGTAAATCACTCCCTCTCCCAGCGGCAGAACACCCCGAACAATTTGACGCAGGAATCGTTGGGGTTTCAGGCTCGGGTGCGGGGCGAGTTCACGCTCGATCTTTCGAGTTGGGGCACATCGGATTACGTCGCCAAAGGGTTTGTCCGCTGAGGGTCTGCGGAAACCGCCAGCGCCCCATTTGCGCAGATTGTCCCGGATCGTCCCCTCGGGCCGCTTTCGGAACACAAGCCAGGGCTCCCACATTGAGCGCGGCATGACTGAAACGCCGTCAAACTCGTCGTGAGCGCCCTTCGGGCGGTCGCCACCGCGCATGGTCATCACAAGCCGGATGATCTCGCCCCGGCGTTCAAAGCCGCTTTCTACAAGGGCGCCCGCGACGATATACGAAAGCAACGGGTTTGAAGCAACGATGACGTTGGCGCCAGGCACGAGCACGCGGAGAAGAGCCTCCGCCCATTGTGAGGTGAAGCGGCGGAACTCATACAGTTCTTCAGGCTTTGCGACTGTGAACCTCGGCACGGGCGCCCGTTGAACCCCATCAAAGGCTGGGGGAATCCTCCAGACTCCACCAGACCGGCTGCGCAGCTTCTTCTGCTGCTTGGCGGAGTACTCCGTCGGGCCATAGGGCGGATCCGTCACAACCGCGTGTATCGAACAGTCGGGTTGATCCGCGAGCCATTCGATGCAATCAGCATGGACCATGCGGCACTTGCCGATCCGAGCCTCCGGAAAGCAACGGGTGGGTTCAGCCTCTGGTACATCGCGGCGCTTCACTCGGAGGCGGTATTCGCCTCTGCCTCCCCGTTCCAAGAGATCCCCGGCGTTGTTTGATAGATATGACCGAACGGAACTCGGCGCTGGCTTGGCGCCAAGGATTGGGGCAATTCCGGATACAACTTGGGCAGGGCTCACCCAGCCTCTCCGATCGCCAAGATATTCAATAATCGCATCGCGGATCGTGCCGGGGGGGGCAGTGCGGGTTCCGTTCATGCCCCGAACATAAACAAAAGACGTCTAGACGTCAAGTCGTCATTCCGCCCTACTTCGTCCCCGCCAGCTTCCGCACCGTGAAATCAAAGTTGCGCACCAGCGCCGCGTGCATCGCGTACACGATCACGCCGTAGATGCACGCGCTGATTCCGCCGCCGATGAGCAGCGAGACGCGGGCCTGGGTGAAGCCGCTTTGCGAGGCGCTGACGGCGGCGTTCATCGCGTCGGCGGGGTAGATGCCCGCGTAGATCGCCGTCGCGGGGCTGAGCGCGCCCAGGGCGGGGCCGAAGATCGGGATGGACAGGGCGGACTGCCAGGCGCACAGGCCGATCATGCCTCCGACGACGCCTACGACGCCGACGGTCGCGATGACCGAGGCGATGGCGCCCTTGCTCTTGAGCGACCAGTGCAGGCCGATCATGACGCAGAAGGCCTCGAACGGGATGAACACCAGCGGCGCGATAAGTGCGGTCTCGGGCAGAACCAGCGGGAAATCGACCATCGCCGGGGTGGCGCGCCCGATCGAGATCATCTCGCTGACCGTGACACCCGCCGGGTTGCCCAGCCCGCCGGCGAGGACATACAGCCCGGCGAACGCGAGCGTCCCGATCGGGACGGCCAGCAGCGGGAGCAGGTAGGCGATGAGCCCGCGGAGCTTGCCGGTGAGGTAGGCGCTGGGGGTGATGGGGGTGGTGAGGATGAGGTCGAGCGTGCCGTCCTCGCGTTCGCGGCTGATGGCTGTCGCGGCCATGTTGATCGCCACGAGCGTGATGACGGCCAGCTCGGTCCAGGTCGCGCTGACGAGGATGAACCGGAACTCGGTCCCCGTGAGCGAGCCGAGGTGGTACGCGACGACCAGCCCGAGCCCGAAGAGCAGGCCCAGGATTACGAACGACCAGCGGGCGATGGTGCGTCCGAGCGTGGCGTTGCGGCTGGCCGCCTCGCGCCAGGCGATCGGGTTGGTCCACACGCTGCGCGGCGGGCGGAACTCTGACCCGCTCGCGCCGAGTCCAACAACGCGCCGGTACCACGGGATGCCCGAGCGTCCCTGCCCGATCGTGTGCAGCCCGCCCAGGCGGACCGTGAGCGTGCTGGCCGCGATCAAGAAGACGCTGATGAGCGCACTCAGGGCGCAGAACGTCGTGATCGGGTGTTCGAGGAAAAACGCCGCCAGCCCGGTGTGCGATCCGAGTTCGGCCCGCGGGTACGACGACGGGCTCAGCAGCGCCCGCAGCGCCAGGAACGGGTTGATCCCGGTCATCCACGTCACGCCCTCGCCCGCAGGGCCGGCGCCACGACCGGACTGGGTCAGCCACGAGTCGATCGCCGCGGTGATGCCCAGGTAGGTGATGACCGAGACGTAGAACGCGAACACGGCTCGCCGCCCGACCAGGCGGCTGACGGCCAGGCTGATCGCGATCGTGCCGACGATTAGCGCTGCGCACCCGGCGATGAGATAACTCGTGAAGATCGAGCGCCCGGGCACGCCCCCGAAATACTGCGTCAGCGCGAACAGCGGCAGGCTGGCCGCGAGTAGGGCCAGCACAAAGAACAACCGCCCGAGCAGGTTGCCCAGCACGATCTGGAGTTGGCCGAGGGGTGTGGTGAGCAGGATGTCCCAGGTCGCGGCGTCGGATTCCTGGGCGATCGCCCCGGCCATGAAGACCGGCGCCAGGATGCAGATCAGCCCGATCTGGAGGTAGGCGATGAACGTGAAGCTCGTGGCGCCCGCTGCGGCCAGGTCGCGGAAGCTCATGTCCCCCGGGCTCGTCTGGAACACCAGTAGCCACAGCAGCACCACGATCAGGACCGCCAGATACCCGGCCCGGACATACAGGTGCTTGGTCCGCCTGGAGGCGTTCTGGACCAGACGAACCGCGATCGGGTTCGTGGGACCGAGGTTCAGGAGCCATTGGAGGGCCTGGGGCATCGCGGGGATGCTATTCGCGCCGCAGAGGCCGACTGCGAAAGCTCATCAGGTGAGCGGGCACAATGTGGGCTGAGACAGGGTGGAGGCACGATCCGAGTGAGAAGGCGGCAATCCAGACATAACTATCGCATTACGAACAAAATACGACATGCAAAAAAGCCATGGATATGAGAGAATTTCCGAACATGCGCATTGAATTGGCCCCTCGGGTGCGGTAATTTCACTGTCTGAGAAGGGCTGCGTAGACGCCCTGCGAGGGGAGTGTGCTGCAAAGCCCACAAGAATCGACAGCCGCTCCAGCACGCCCACCAGTGCTCGGGAGGCTTTGAATGACCTTGGTTCGTCAGGTGGGGGTATTGGAGCTCGGGGTGTTTCCCGGGTTTGCTCGAGAGAAAGAAATGGGAGATTTGAGATGAAGACTGCTATCACCGTCGCCGCCCTCGGCGCCATCGCTGGCCTGGCTTCCGGCCAGACCGTCATCAACTTCAACAACGTCGCTGTTGAAGCCTCCGCCCCGTTCACCTTCACCATCGACCAGTCCACCAGCGACGCCCTCTCCGGCTTCAGCTGGGATCTGGAGTACCAGGCTGGTGTCGGGAACGCTTCCTGGGCTTCCGAGCTCAACATCGTTCTGACTCACGTCGCTTCCGGCTTCACCTTCTCGTTCGACGGCTCGGACGCGAACTTCGCCGACCTCGGCCCCGACGACGTCACCTTCGGCTGGGGCGACTCGGGCGGTTTCTTCCTTTCCGCTGGCACGATCGCCGCTTCCGGCGTCGCCGACACCTCCGGCATCTGGACGATCACCGTCTCCGACGAGTTCGACGACTTCGGTCAGGATGGCATCCTCAACGGCACCATCACGATCAACAAGGTTCCCGCGCCGTCGGCCCTCGCGCTGCTCGGCATGGGCGGCCTGCTCGCCGGACGCCGTCGTCGCTAATCGCTCTGCGATGATGCAATGACTCAACTCCGACCGGCCCTGGCTGCACGCCGGGGCCGGTCTTTTTCATGGCGCCTTCTCGCTGGGCTCCGGGTTTTAGCCGCACAGCTCGCACGGATGCGCGAGTTGTGCATATCTGGGAGATGAGCATGTCCCGTCGCATTCCGCCCTCGACCTGCCTGGGTGCTTTCCTGACGATCGGACTCGCGGCTGCGGGCGTCCACGCCCAGCTCTCCAGCGCTGTCCGCGGCCCGAACACGCGCGTCCGGTGTCTGACCCCGCTGCCGCAACCGCCCGCCGCGTTCACCGAGGAGGCCGCCGCCCGCGGGCTGGACTTCATCGTCGCCGAGACCACCGCGCCCAACGCCGGTTTCGGCGGCGCCTCGTTCATCGACCTCGATTCCGACGGCGACCCCGACATCGTCACCTGCGGACGCTCCGGGGGCCTGCTCGGCATCTACGAGAACGACGGGACCGGCAGCTTCATCGACCGATCCGCGACCGCGAGCACCACTCTGATGCCCAAGGGCGGCGGGGTGGTCGCCGCCGACTACGACGCCGACGGCGACATGGACCTGTTCATCACCCAGGTTCTCGCCGACGACGTGCTGCTCCGAAACAACGGCGACTTCACGTTCACCGATGTCACCGCGGCCGCGGGTGTCGCGGGCAACCTTGGCGCCGGCGACGGCGCCGCCTGGGGCGACTACGACGGCGACGGCTGGCTCGACCTCTTCGTCTCCAACCGCACCGGCTCGCTCTTCCCTGACATGACAGTGTCCACGGTGCGCAACCGCCTCTACCGGAACATGGGCGACGGCACGTTCGTTGACATGGCCCCGGCGCTGGGTGTGGACGGCGGCTCGGAGCCAACACTCACCGCCGCGTTTGTTGACTTTGACCTCGACGGCGACGCCGACATCTACGTCGGCAACGACAAGGGCTCCGGCTGCCTCCAGTGGACCAATGTCCTCTTCGAAAACGTCGGCGGAACCTTTGTCGATATCACCGCTTCGTCCAACACCGAATCCTGCACCGACACCATGGGCATCGGCATCGGTGATTTCGATGGCAACGGCTGGCCCGACCTCTATTGCACCAACACCCCCCAGGCCCCAGGGCATGCCCTGATGCTCAACAACGGCGACCAGACCTTCGACTGGGCCGCGGCCCAGGTCGGCGTCACCGGGAACCAGCTCGGCTGGGGCTGCCTCTTTTTCGACCATGACAACGACGGCGACCTCGCCCTCTACGTCGTCCACAGCAACGCCGAGAACTTCCTCTACGACTGGTCCGACACCTGGCCCGTGCCCGAGATCGGCGCCCAGATGGGCCTGGACCACACGGGGTTCTCGTACAACGTCTCTCTGGCCGACATCGACAGCGACGGCGACATCGACCTGCTCGTCCAGGACCTCTTCGGCCCCCTCAAGCTCTTCATCAACAACGAGGGCAGCAGGCGAAACTGGGTCCGCTTCCGCGTCGTCGGCGAGAACCCCAACCGCGACGCCATCGGCGCCATCGTCCGCTGCTTCGTCGAGGGCGACATGCAGATCTCCGAAGTCCTCGCCGGAGGCAACAACTACCGCACCCAGAACGAACTCGTCGCCCACTTCGGGCTCGACAACGCGTGCATCGTTGACAGCGTCGGCGTGCAGTGGACCGACGGGCAGACGCGCGACATCACCGGCTACAACGCCGGCGAAACCTGGAGCATCTACCCGCCCTCCATGCTCGGCGACAACGATTTCGACGGGCGATTCACCCGGTCCGACCTCACCGCCATGCTCACCCGCCTCGGCCCCGTCGAGCCCGGGACCGAGATCAACGACATAAACGGCGACGGATACATCAACGCCCGTGACTGGCGCCTCCTGCTCGCCCGCATCGGCATCGACCGCTGACACACCGATTCTCGCCCGCCAATGAAAGAGGCCCGCGCCACCCGGCGCGGGCCTCTGTGTATTTTCGGATATCGCGGGCGCCTTACGTCGAGGGCGCCGCGCTCTCGACCGGCGCCTTGTCCGAGTCGTCGTCCTCGGAGGACGGCGCTTTGTCCTGCGGGTCAAAGGTGAGGTGGTCCTCCTCGCCGTGGTGTGTCACCTTGATGACCTCCTTGGTGTGCAACTCGCCCGAGAGCAGCATCTCGGAGAGGGGATCCTCGATGTACGAGCCGATCGCCCGGCGCAGCGGGCGGGCGCCGTAGTCCGGGTTGTACCCCTTCTCGATCAGGAAGTCCTTGCCCGCCTGGTCGATGTCGAGGATGAACCCCTGCTCGCGCAGACGCTCGGAGACCTTGTCAACCTCGTACTCGACGATCTGGATCAGATCGTCCTTCGTCAGCGGCCTGAAGACGATGACCTCGTCAAGGCGGTTGATGAACTCGGGGCGGAAGAACCGCTCGATCTCTTTCATCAGGATGGACTTGATGTTCTCGAAGTCACGCTGCCCGTCGCGCTGCTGGAAGCCGAAGCCCCCGCCGCCCTTGATCAGATCGGCGCCGATGTTCGACGTCATGATGAGCACGGTGTTGCGGAAGTCCACGTGACGCCCGAACGAATCGGTCAGGCGCCCCTCTTCCATGATCTGCAGGAGCATGTTGAACACGTCCGGGTGCGCCTTCTCAACCTCGTCGAGGAGCACGACCGAGTACGGGCGGCGACGGATCTGCTCGGTGAGCTGCCCGCCCTCCTCGTACCCGACGTACCCGGGGGGCGCGCCGACGAGGCGGCTGACGGTGTGCTTCTCCATGTACTCGGACATGTCCAGGTGCACCATGGCGTCGGCGTTGCCGAACATGAACTCGGCCAACGCCTTGCTCAGCAGCGTCTTGCCCACGCCCGAAGGCCCGACGAAGATGAAGCTGCCCATCGGACGCTTCGGATCCTTGAGCCCGGCCCGGGCCCGGCGGATCGCCTTGGACACCGCCTTGATCGCGTCGTCCTGGCTGATGACGGTCTTGTGCAGCTCGTCCACGAGCTTGAGCAGACGCTGGGCCTCCTCGTTCTCGAGCTTCTGCAGCGGGACGCCCGGCAGCTTGGGGACGACCTCCGCGACGATCTCCTCGTCCACCACGCCGTCCACCTCCTGGGCCTTGGCGCGCCACTCCTTCTGGATCTCTTCCTTCTGCTTGCGCAGCTTCTCGG
>JAJRXR010000052.1 GCA_024276195.1 Planctomycetota bacterium | reverse complement strand
GGTCGGTAAAGGTGCGGTCAACCACGCCGTTGAAACCGAGGCCGGTGGCCGGGTGGATGACATCGGCAGAGGCCGAACCGGCGACCATGGTCAGGGCGGCGAGTGCAGTAATGGCGAACGTCTTCATGTCTGGTCTCCAGTTGACGAGGCGATAGCCCCGGGCTCCGAGCCCGCCGTTCCGATGAACGCCGGCCCCTCGGCCGAATCACTGTGTGTCACGCTTTCTGGGTTGCCCATCGGGGCCCGTCGAGCGATCTCTCCTCCCCGCCGGGCAACACGCGCCGGTCGGGAGCCGGCGGTTCCTAACCCGCTGGCCACCTTCACAAGACACGCGCCCACGACGTTTGCAACGCGAGGCGCGATTCTTTCGACCGCGCCAGCGGTGACGGATGCAACGCTCAGTTTTTCTCGGCTCTTGCGCGCGCCGGTCGCGCAGCGCTCACCCCACCAGCCCGCGCAGATGCGCCCGCACAACCGGCACATCTTGCCAGGGCGTATACCTGCGCGCATGCACGGGCGCCGCTTCCCCTTGCAGCTCACCGAGAGCGCCGCCGATCAGCCCGGCGGCGCACGCACTCTTGCCCAGACGCTTCAACCCGCACAACCCGTCCGCCCCCCGGTTCAGCATCAGGGGTTCCGCATCGCGCCCAACGACAAAGCCCGCGTCGCACGGGCGACGCGGGCTCGGGTAGTTCGGGTTGGTCGAGGGGGTCAGAGGCCCTTGGCCGTGATCTTGCGACCACGCCTGCGACGCGCGTTGATCAGCTTCCGCCCGGCGCGGGTTCTCATGCGAGCCCGGAAGCCGAGCTGGCGACGGCGTTTGACGTTGCTGGTCCGCTTTGGGTAATGCATCCGAGTCTTCTCCGCGATCGAACGCCGGGCCTTTCCCGGCGGGCCGGTACATTAGGCCCGCCCCCGCCGAGAGGCCAGCACGCCCCTCCGAGCGAAGGCCCGCTCCTCAACCGGCTGGAATCTGAGATCGGCTCTGACGCGGGCTGGGGGGGGTGATAGGCTCGCGTGTGTGCTGGCGGATCGGAACCGCCGGGCAATATCTGGGCCGCGACCGCTCAACGGGCGGCCGGTTGAGGGATCCAGGGTCTCGGCTCCCCCACCCGTCCGATCGCCGAGCGACCGCGTCCGCCCGCCAAGGTGGACTGCCGCCGGCGGGTCGGTCATGGGTTGTGTGAGGCGGATGGAAGAACAACTGCTGCGTGAGCTCGAGAAAACGATCGGGCATGAGTTTCACAAGCGTGAGCTGATCGAGCGGGCGATGCGCCACGCCTCGATCTCGGACTCACGCCTCGACTCCAATGAGCGCCTCGAGTTCCTGGGTGATTCCGTGCTCGGGCTGATCGCGTGCCAACGGATCTACGAGAAGTACCCGGACCTGCTCGAAGGGGAGATGACCAAGATCAAGTCTTCGGTCGTGTCGCGCCGCGCGTGTGCGCACATCTCCGATGATCTGGGGCTCTGCCGTTTCATGCAGGTCGGCAAGGGAATGCACTCGGCCGGTGACCTGCCCAGCTCGCTCGGGGCGGCGGCGCTCGAGGCCGTCATCGCCGCGATCTATCTCGACGCGGGTCTGTCCGCGACGCAGGCGTTTCTGACGCCGCTGCTCGATCCGATCATCGAGAGCGCCGCCCGGTCCGGGCACCAGCAGAACTTCAAGTCCGTTCTGCAACAGCACGCCCAGCAGACCCTCGGGCAGACGCCCGTCTACCGCATCCTCGACGAGAAAGGCCCCGACCACGCCAAGGCGTTCAAGATCGGTGTCGAGCTCAACGCCAGGCGCCACGAGGCGAGCTGGGGGCAGTCCAAGAAGCAGGCCGAGCAGGCTGCGGCACTCAACGCCCTGCGCGAGCTGGGCGTCGTCCGCCACAACGACCAGGGCGATATCCGCATTGTCCACGACGCCTGAGCCTTCGATTTGCCGTTTTAGTCCCGGGCGACCAGATCCACAACCACCGCCAGGTGATCGCTCACCCGTGAGTCGTCCCGCCTGAGCCCCACCCGGCGCAGCTCGTCGTCGCTCAGACGCTCGGTCTCGAGCGCAAAGGCGCCGGCAGCTCGGAGCGTTGAGTCGGAATACACCAGCCAGTCCAGTCGCCCGGGGCTAAACAGCGACCGGTCGTCCGTCCAGGTGTGCCGCGAGCTGTCCCCCGTCACCACCGCGTCCGCCGGCTCGAGGTCCGACCCGTCCGCGTCCAGCCCGCCCCGCAGCGTGTCCAGCGGCGGGCGCGACCCCACCAGGTTCAGATCCCCCGCCAGCGCGCACAGCCCGATCTCCCGCTCGTCCATCACACGCCCGACATACTCATTGATCGCCTTGGTTTCGTGCAGGCGGCGTTCGTCCTCAGAGCTGCCCGACGAGCCGCAGCACTTGAGGTGCATGCTGCCAACGAGCATGGGGCCTTCGCGCGTTTCGACGATCGCGCCGACGAAGCGCACGGGCCACTTCCCGCCCGGCGCCGACACCGTTTCCGTCAGCGCTTCGCGGATCGGCAGGCGGCTGACCACCGCGACGCCCGCCCGATCGCTCTCGTGCGCGACCGCGCTCCAGGTTCCCTCGATCGGCACACGCTCGTTGAACCAGGCCGCGAGGCGGTCGCTGTCCCACCCGTCCCATTCCTGCACGAGAATGACATCCGGCTCGAGCGCCCGGTACAGGCGCACGAACGCGCCCGGGTTCGTCTCCGGGCTCGAACGCAGCACGTTGTGGCTCACGACGCGGATGCCCGCGGGCGCCTTCGGGGGCAGCACGCCCGCGGGCGGCTTTGCGCCCGCCGGTGGCGCGTCCGCTTCCATCACACCCGACGCCCACAACTCCCGACCGTCGCGGTCGATCTGCACGACGCGCACCCGCACGCGCTGGGTGGAGCCCAGCGTGCGCGTCATCGAGCCCAGGCGGCGCTTGAGCCCCTCGGGGATCACCCGCCGGACCCGGGCCTCGTACTCGCGCGAGCTGTACGTCGGCGAGAACATGAACCCGATCTCGCTGGGCGAGAAGGCGACCTTCTGCCCGTTCGAGGCGAACGCCCAGGCGCCCGTCCCGACCCCGGGCGCCCCGTCGCGCCCCGCCGGCGAGATCTGGATCTCCAGATCAACCCCGAGCGTCTCGTCCCCGCTGCGATGCTCGACGCCCGTCGTTGTGTCGGCGTCGGTGTCGAAGAGCAGGCGCGTGGTCCGCTGCCCGCCCTGGAGCGTGATCGGCTCGCCGGGCGGGCTGAAGCGCACATACACATGTTCGCTCTCGACGATCACCCCGGCGCCGGCGGGCCACTCGCGGGCGCTCCCGTCGAGGGCGATGGGGGGGGCCTCGGCGCAGGCGCCGAGCGGGAGGAGCATGAGCGAAACAAGAAGCGGGGCGAGCACGGCGCGGGTTCGGGTGAAAGTCATGCCCCGAGTGTCGGCACAATGGCGCCGCCGAGCAAGAGAAACACGCCCAGGTACTCGTTTAGGACGCCGAGCCGGTGACAACCATGGCGACGACCACGAGGGTGACGATGACCATGAGCGCGACGCCGCCCATGCAGGCCATCATCACGCGGTTGGACCGCGCGACCATCCGCATCAGCTCGCTCTCGCGGTCCATGTCGGTCTGGCGCAGGGACGCGAGCGCATCGCCCAGGCGCCCGGTCGCGTCGCCCATCGAGCTCATCGACCCGGAAAAATCGTCGAGCGCGCCCGAGAGGCGCGTCTGCCCCTCGCCGGCGTGCTGGGCCAAGCGGCGCACATCCTCGAACGCCTCGGTCTGGCGCACCAGCGTCGCCTCGTACCGGCTCTGGCTCTCGCGGGTCGCCTCGAGCAGACGCCCGACGGTCTCGTTGAGTTCGGACTGCCCGTCGCGCAGCGAGGGCAGGGATTCGAGCGACGCCGCCGTCCGCTCGGCCAGATCCACCAGACGCTGCGAACGCATGTCCGCCTTGTCCAGGTGCGAATCGACCTTGCGGACGAGCGTGATGACCTCGTTGTAGTTGCGCTGCAGCTCGCCTATCGCCTCGTTGCGGCCGAGCAGACGCCCGGCGACAACCACCGAATCGCCCGCGCCCGCGCCCTCGGCGCGGGCGTCGATCGCGACCGGACCGCCCCCCGCCAGATCGCCCGTCCTGGCCCGACGCCTCGTCCCACCAAGCAGTTTGCCAAGCACGCCCATGGCGCCTCCTGTCTTCCGTGACCTTGGATTGACCCCAGCGCAGACAGCCTACGACCCGGCGCGCGCGCGGGCAACGCCGCCAGGTTCTCCACCCACCCATTTCCGGGGCTCGCCCCCGGTAGACTCCGACTGCCGAGGAGCCCGTGTGAGCGCTGACTTTCTCTCAACCCAGGACCGCAGCGAGCTGATGCGCCGCATCAAGGCCAGCGCCACCGAGCCCGAGCGGGCGCTGCTCGGCGCGCTCCGACGCCTCGGCGCCCGCCCGACGCGCCAGGCCTCGGACCTGCCCGGAACCCCCGATCTCGCCTTCAAACGCCAACGCCTCGCCTGCTTCATCGACGGCGAGCTCTGGCACGGTGTCCAGTGGCGCCGGCGCGGGCTCTCCGCCCTCGAAGACCAGTTCGCCGGCGCGAAAGACCCCGCCTACTGGACCGAAAAAATCCATGGCAACATCCGGCGCGACATCCGCTCCACCGCCGAGCTGCTCGCCCTGGGCTGGACCGTCGTCCGCCTCTGGGAGTCGGACGTCCTGGCGGACCCGGACTCGTGCGCCGAGCGCATCATCACAATCCGCGACGGGTGCGAGCCTCCCAGCGGGCTCAGCGCCGCCGCGTCGGGGACCACCGCCGACTTCTTCGCCGGCATTGGGCTCATGCGCCTGGGCCTCAAGGGCGCCGGCTGGCGCACCGTCTGGGCAAACGATTACGACGCGACCAAGCGCAGGCTCTACCTGCACAACCTGCGCAGCGAGCGTGTCGAGCTTGACGACCGCCCGATCCAGGCGATCGAGCCCGAGAGCGTGCCGGAGGTCGGGCTCATGGCCGCGTGCTTCCCGTGTACCGACCTCTCGCTCGCCGGCGCTCGGCGCGGCATCAAGCACGGCCCCCAATCCTCGGCCTACCTCGTCTTCGCCGACCTGCTCGATCAACTGGGTAAGAAACGCCCCCCCTTCGTCATCCTCGAAAACGTCGTCGCGCTCATCCACAGCCACAATGGCGCCGACTTCCGCATCTGCCTCGATCGCCTTGCGGACGCTGGCTACCGCCTGGATTCGGTCGTGATCGACGCGAGGCACTTTGTCCCCCAGAGTCGCCCGCGCCTGTTCGTCGTCGCGGTGCGCAACGATATCGACGACGTGCCCACCATCTCGCCCGACCAACTCGAAGATGGTGACGCGCTGCGCCCCGAGCGGCTGCAACGGTTCATGCGCGACAACGCGGACCTGCCCTGGGCCATCCGCCGGATGCCGGCGCTGCCCGTGCGCACAACCACCGTCGTTGACATCCTCGAAGACCTCGCGCCCGACGACCCCGCCTGGTGGTCGGAGGAGCGGGTAGACAAGCTCCGGGGACAGGTCAGCGAGCGGCATGGAGAGATGGTCGCCCAGGGCCTCGAGCGCGACGGCGTCGTCCACGCAACGGCCTTCCGGCGCATGCGCAAGGGACGCTCCATGGCCGAGCTTCGGTTCGACCAGATCGCCGGGTGCCTGCGCACGCCCAAGGGCGGCAGCGCCAAGCAGATCCTCGTTCGTGTGGACAAGCGCGGCTGGCGTGTCCGCCTGCTGACGCCGCGCGAGTGCTCGCGTCTGATGGGCGCCGACGAGGTGAAAAAAGACGGGTCATACAAGCAAGGCGGCGAGTTCCGCCTGGACGCCGAGGGTGTATCGCGGGACGACGCGCTGTTCGGCTTTGGTGATGCCGTCGCCCCGCCAGCGGTGAGCTGGCTGGTCCGCCACCGCGTCAACCCGGTGATGTGCGAGCTGATCCGCGGGCGCGTGCTGCGCCTGCCTTCCAAGTAGCTGCGGAGGGCGCCCCTCGCGCGTCCGCGGCCTCGCGTTAGATCCCGCCCATGAACCGGCCGGAGACGCGCAGGCCCATGAGCAGGATGTCGTCAAAGCTCAGGTACCCGTTGCCGTCCATGTCGTAGATCTCGCACCCGGGCGTGAAGGAGCTGTCCATGCACAGGATCGCGCCGAGGATGTCCTGGGCGTCGATGCGTCCGTTGTTGTTGGCGTCGCCCATGCGCTCGGGCGGGTAGAGCGTCCAGGTGTAGTGCCCGAAGTATCCGGTGAGGGTGCGTGAATCGCCGCCGGGCCAGGAGACGATGATCTCGTCGAGGAAGGCGTTGTCCTTGAGGCCAAAGTGCAGGACGCGGTGGTTCTGAGATTTGTAGTTGTGCCCGGCGAAGACCTCGCGCATCTGGGTGACGCCGGCGCTGGTGACGTCAACCTGGGCGCCGATGCCAAAGAGGTTGGCGCCCTGCCCGACGACGTTGAACTTGACCCAGCTGAAGCGGTCGCCCTCGTTGTTGATGTGCAGGGCGAGTCGCTTGGAGTTGGTCTGGACGAGCAGGTCGAGGTCGCCGTCGTTGTCCACGTCCGCCGCGGCGCAGCAGTACGACGAGTCGAACTCGTCCAGGGCCAGTGTCTGGGCCAGGTCAACGGTCGGCCAGACGCCGTCCACAAGCACATACATCCGATTCGGCGCGAGCTGGTTGCAGACGAAGAGGTCCTGGTACCGGTCGTTGTCGTAATCGACAAACATCGCGCCCCAGCCGACGACGTAGGAGCCGACGTCCGCCGCGAGGGTTTTGTCGTCGAACGTCGCGTCCCCGTGGCTGGTCAGCAGCACGTTGCCCGTCGGGATGTTGGTGACGTACAGGTCCTGCCACCCGTCGCGGTTCATATCGCCCACGGCGATGCCCATGCAATCCACGTTCGCCTCGGTCCGGGTGAACGCGGTGACATTGGCGAACGTGCCGTCGCCCTGGTTCTGGTAGAGCTGGTTCTGCCAGTTCGGGCCGGAGCCCTTGTCGTTGCCCAGGTAAATATCGGCGTCGCCGTCGCGGTCGTAATCCAGGAAGGTCACCACGAGGCTCGGGGCCTCGCCGTCGTCAACCCCGAGCAGCGGCGCCACGTTCGTGAACGTCCCGTCCTGGTTGTTGCGGTACAAAAAGTTCCGCACGTCGGCGCCCTGGGTGTTGGTCCGCGCGGTGACGTACAGGTCCAGCCACCCGTCACCGTTGTAATCACCCCAGACCGCGCTGTTGCTGGCGCAGATCCCGCCCCCGACGCCCGCAGCGGCCGTGACATCCGTGAACGTGAAGTTCCCGTCGTTGCGCATCAGCACGTCATCGACAAGCCAGTTGGAGATAAAGATATCCAGGTCGCCGTCGGCGTCGTAGTCGCCCGCGCACACGCCCGAGCCCGCGATCTGAGGCGCGATCCCCGAGCCCGGGCTGCGATCGGTAAAGTTCCCGGTCCCGTCGTTCTCCCAGAGGCCGACCGCCCCGCCCGTGGCGCCCAGCGCCACGATGTCCGGGTCGCCGTCGTTGTCGAGATCAATCATCGCAACGCCAGCGCCGAGCTGGAAGACACCGTTGACGACGATGTAGTCAATTCCGCGCGCGACCGCCTCGTCGGTAAAGGCGTTCTGCCCGAGCGCCGCCGGTGCACCGACGAGCACCAGCGCAATCCCCACCCCGCACCGTGTCATGTTCCGTGTCATTCGATGTCCCCACATCAAATCGAGAATGGCGCCGGGCGCCTCTCTCGCTCTCCTTCCGGAGCCAAAGCCCCGATCTCCGCCCACAGCGTCCGCGCTCCACCCCTGAGCGATGCACAGACGCCGACCACCCACAGGCTACCTCAAACCCGCCCGAGAGAGAACCCCCCAGGCCAGAATCGGCGTCCATGAAACCCCATCTAGGCTCCGCTATCATGGTTCAGGCGCCCTTTCGGACGCCGCAGGAGCCAGCCATGACTCAGACACGCCCCGCCTCCGACGTCCGCCTCTACGAGGACAACGCCGAGGCCCTGCTCTCGTCGGAAATGTTCCCGGACCGGGTCTCGCTCTTGCCGGGCGACTCGGGCAAAATCCAGGCCGGCCAGCGCATCCGAATCCCCTGGGGCCAGGACATGCTCCGCGACCTGCTCGACGGGCGCTACCGCACCATCATCTGCGGCGTCAACGACGCCGACAACTCCCACGGCATCATCGCCCAGCTCGTGCATCTCGTCACCACCAGCCAGTGGTCCGAACGCGCCCTCACCAGCTACGCCAAGATGTTCCAGGAGTCCGTCTCCGTCCACGCCGCGCACGACAAGGAACCCTACATCCTCAAGTACGACCTCGACTCCGTCCTCATCCTCGGCGTGCTCAAGCCCAAGGGTCGCGACTTCCTCACACTCAGCGATCTCTCCCGCGGCTTCACCACCATCGCCAAAATGCTCCAGGGACGCGCCGACCGACGCCCGGTCTGCTCCGTCTCCTTCCTCGGCGCCCGCTCCAACCGCCTCGTCAACGACACGGGCGATGAGCCGAGCTTCGAGAAGGTGCTGAGCACCATGTACGACGCCGGCTTCCGGGGCGATGTGTACCCCAGCCCGCAGATGTGGTCCCTCGGCGCCGCCGCCGTCTTCCCGCACTACCCCTTCCCAGAAGGCCTCGACCGCATGCGCTCCGGCAGCAGCTAGCCCCTTGCGATCCATGCTGGACATCCTCGATTCGCCGCAGGAGGTCGGGGTTCCGATCGATCATCCGGTTTACTTCCCTCCGGTATGCGCGCGATGTCGGCGCCAGGATCCATCTTCCTGGGTCACGATCTACGCCTCTCGTCCCAGTGCGATCCGCCTCCTGACCGGGATCGGGCGAGCGGGTCGTGAGGGTTCCTGGCGCATCCCGCATTGCAAAGGGTGCCGAACCAGATGCCGTCTCATCGGCGCTCTCTTGCACACAGCCGGGTTTGCGTGGTTACTCGGGTCCATATTTCTTGCCCTGACGATCACGCTCCCGCTCGGTCGCCCCTGGAGCACGCTCGCGGCGCTGCCCGTTGTCTTGGTCTTGCTGCTCCCGGTCGTACTCTGGATCATGGTCTTTCCGCCCCCAACTGAGGTACGGCTTGAGAACGGTCACGCGATCTTTGTGTTCAAACATCCGGACGACGCCGCCCAGTTCATCCGGTACAACGGGCTCGCTCCAGACCAGAACCAAGAAGCCAATCCGTGAACCACGCCGCCATCATCGCCCGCCTCGAGCGCTTCCCCGCAACCCTCGACACCGCCTGCGCCAGCCTCACCCGCGACGACGCCCTCCACCGCGCCGATGGCAAGTCCTGGTCCATCCTCGAAATCGTCTGCCACCTCGCCGACGAGGAACTGCTCGACTTCCCCAAACGCCTCGAGTCCACGCTCAACGACCCGTCCGCCGCGTGGGATCCGATCGACCCCGAGGGCTGGACAGCCGAGCACGCCTACCGCGAGCAGGATCTGGGCGAGCAGATCGAACTCTTCACAAAGCGCCGCGCCGAGCGCGTCGCCTGGGTCAGGTCAATCACCGACCCCGCGTGGGACAACTCCTACCAGCACCCCAGCGGCCCCATCCGCGCCGCCGATCTCCTCGCCGCCTGGGGCGCCCACGACGCCCTGCACCTCCGCCAGATCAGCAAACGCCTGTTCGAGCTGAGCGTGCGCGACGCGGGGAAATACCAAACGCGGTACGCGGGAGAGTGGTCTTGATTCACACCGAGCCGCGAGCTCACGCTCGCGGCTCGGTTCAGAGAAGCTTGCTGGGTGCCGTGGAGACGCCGTCCTCGGCTTCTCCACGATCACACTCTTGCCTTCGGAAACCGTGCAGAATGCTATCGTCGTCTGCACAGCGCCCGCCATGCTTCCGAGCTGCCCGAAGGGGACCGATGACCATGATCGCGATCAGAGAGACGACTCGAACCGGGATTTGTGCCGTGACGAGCTTGGCCTTGAGCCTCGGCGCACTCGCGGCGTGCTCGGGCGTGTCAAATAATATGCAAGCGGCGTTTCGTGCCGGCGATCCCGAGAGTCTTGTCGAGTTAGAGCGTGACGGGATTCAGCTCAACAACAGGCAGAAAGAGCTGCTTCTTGAGTTTCTTGTCGAGCACGCTGAGCTTACGGAGCCCGTACTCAATGTTCGCTGGACCGTGCATTGGGTCTATTTGGAGGCGACCGTACGGGGGTTCGATGGCGAAGAGCTGGTCGCCTACGCAATGCGTATGGATAGGGAGTCCCGCCAGATCGATGCGCCCCCTTTTCAGCAGGAGCTCTACCGCACAGCGGCGCCGGACGAAGTCGCCGCGTACCGATGGATCCGAGCAAACATTAAGCGGCTTGAAGGCGGAGCCAAGGATCTTGAGGTAGCAGATTTTGCAGGGACCTCCAATCCG
Source organism: Planctomycetota bacterium (assembly GCA_024276195.1). Taxonomy (GTDB): domain Bacteria; phylum Planctomycetota; class Phycisphaerae; order Phycisphaerales; family UBA1924; genus JAJRXR01. The sequence continues at coordinate 72,933 of JAJRXR010000052.1, read as the reverse complement.
AGCTTCACTTGGATAATTCTGCCGGACTCTGGTATTGCTCATTTTGTGCTGAACCAGTACCCGTTCAGTATCGCCGCCTCCATCGACGTGGCGCTCGGGAAGGCGCGGGAACTGGGCTACGAGGAAAGCCGTCGGCAGTTTGGAGGCGATATCGCCCACGACTCCGGCATCATGCTTTGGAGCCGGTTTTCTGCCGAGTCATTCGCCTATTTGGCGGCGGGGCTCTTTGACGGAGCTGTCATTTTACGCAGTGCGCTGAACGATCCAGATCACTGGCTCTGGCATGGGTCGTTTTGAAGACAGCCCGGCGCCGTGGAGACGCCGTCTTCGGCTTCGCTGCGAGCAGGCGCAACCCGTGCAGCAAGCCGGCGCCATCTGCACACTGCGGTTCAGCCTCGGGAATGAGCGCCGCTAGGCCCACGCAAGGGGGACCGATGACCATGATCGCGATCCGAGAGACGACTCGAACCGGGATTTGTGCCGTGACGAGCTTGGCCTTGAGCCTCGGCGTACTCGTGTCGTGCTCAGCGGTATCGAATGATATGCAAGTGGCGTTTCGTGCCGGAGATCTCGAGAGCATCGTTCAACTCGAACACGGCGATGCGCGGTTTGTTGATCGGCAGAAAAAGCTGCTTCGTGAGTTTCTCATCCAGCACGCTGAGCTTTCGGAGCCAGTGTTGACTGTCGGATGGTCTGTGCACTGGATCGACATGCATGCAGCCATTCGAGGGTTTGATGGCGAAGAGCTGGTTGCTTACGCAATGCGTATGGATACAGAGAGCGGGCAGCTCGATCCACCCCCATTGCAGCAGGAGCTCTACCGCACAACGGCGCCGGATGAAGTCGCCGCGTACCGATGGATCCGAGCAAACATCAAGCGGTTAGAGGGCATGACCTCGGATATCGAGGTGACGGGTTCTCCAGGAGTATCGAACCCGAGCTTTGCCTGGATAGTTCTACCAGACACCGGCGTAGCGCACTTCGTGCTAGACCGGTACCCGTTCGCTGTTGCCGCCTCAATCGACGGGGCAATCAGCAGAGCACGGGAACTGGGCTACGAGGAAAGCCGTCGGCAGTTTAGAGACCCCCTTGTTGATGAATCGGGTCTCATGCTTTGGCGTCGATTTTCTACAGAGTCATTTATCCTGGTGATGACAGAGTTGTTTGACGAGACACTTGCTCTTCGCAGTGCGCTGAACGATCCGGACCACTGGCTCTGGCATGGGTCGTTTTGAAGACAGCCCGGCGCCGTGGAGACGCCGCTTCGGCTTCGCTGCGAGCAGGCGCAGACCGCACAGAAACTGAAGAGATTCATAGAATTACCCGGTGGGCATTGGTGCGAACGATCAGCGATGAAGAGCGAGAGCAGAAGAGGCGCATTCTGTATGAGTGAGACTCGGCCTCCAAACGTGCATGCATGGGCCATCGCACCGATCGTGTTTGTTGCCAGTGCTTTGTTCTTGCTTCTGGGGCCGCCCGGCAGTGCGGGGCATGGGTGGGGAGCAGGAGCGGTTTTCATTGTGTCGTTGCCATCGTCGTTGCTCGCTAATGTTCTTGGATTTCAGGGGATCGGAACCATCCTACTTGGGGCGATCCAGTATGTAGTGATCGGCATTGTTTGCGATTTATTTGTTGCGCTGATGTGGCGTCGACATCAGCTCTCCGGGCCGGGTAGATGCGCTGCGTGCGGCTACCACTTAGTTGGCCTAAATTCAGGCCGTTGCCCTGAGTGTGGAGCCGATACATCCCGGATTGCGGGGCGGGAAGATTGATAGCGGGCGCCGAGCCGGGTGCCGTGGAGACGCCGCTTCGGCTTCTCCACGATCACACTCTTGCCTCCGCAAACCGTGCAGAAGGCTATCGCCGTCTGCACGCCACCCTTTGATGAGTTGACTGAGTCTCAGGTGCTCAGCCATCGCTCGAACAGCAACTCGGCACGGCGGGGAGCGCAGCCTCGGGCTTTGCTTCGTCCTTTGCCGCCGTGTTCGCCTCGCACTCGTCCTCGCAGATCAGCTCGCCCGTGAGCGGGCAGGTGATGAGCCCCGGGCAATCGGCGCGGGCGGGGTCGGTGGGCAGGGCCGCGACGGGCTGCGCCGCCTGATCGCCCGCAGCGTCAACCGGGCACTCGTCCTCGCACACCAGCTCGCCCGTGAGCGGGCAGGTGATCCGCCCCGGGCAGTCCGCCCGGTCGGCGCGCTTGCTCGCGCTGTTCATCGCGAGGGCGACAACACTCAACGACGCCGGAACGGCGGCGATCAACATGATCTTCTTCAGCATGGTCGGCTCCTTAGAGAGAATCCTGATCCGCAAGTGCCCTCGGACGCCCGCAGCATTCACACAGGCAGTATCGGCTCTGAACTGCGGTGCAAGGTCAAGCCCCTTTCCGTGGCTTCCCGGTTTTTACGCTGTTTTTCCCGTCAACCCCTCGATCACAGCGCAGCGCCCACCACGCTCGGCCTCCTTGCAGGCGTCCATCCAGCGCCCGAGCGTCTTGCGCAGCGCTCGCAACTGGCGCAGCTGCTCATCCGCCTCGCCCAGGCGGGCGGACAGGAGCTGCTGAACCTCGGCGCACGCCGGCGTCCGCTCGTCCTGGAGGCGCAGCAGCGCCTCGATATCCGCCAGCGTGAACCCGGCGGTCTGCGCCGCCCGGATGAACGCAAGCCGCTCGGCCTCGTCCGGGCCGTAGACGCGGTAGTTGCCGCAGCTCCGCCCGGAGGGGGCGAGCAAGCCGCGCCGTTCGTAATACCGGATCGTGGACGTGGGCACCCCCGCGTCCCGCGCAAGCTGGCCGATGGTCTGGTGCTGGATCACAGGGGAGTGTACCAGCTTGCACCGTAGTTCAATGTTTCAAGAAAATCGGAATGGGCTCAGGCGCCGGAGCCGGGTGGCGTGGAGACGCCGTCTTCGCCTTCTCCACGATCCACTCTTGCCTCCGCAACCCGTGCAGAAGGCTGGCGCCGTCTGCACGCCACCGGCCAACCCAACACAGCGCAACCCCGCTCATGCGCCGAACAAATGAGCCGTCAGACACGACCTAGTCGCTTTCCAACTCGGTGACATGGGCCTGAATCGCAGCTCGCCTCTGCTCGAACAGATCCCGATAAAATGGCCCCCAACTGTCGGGGCCTTCCCACTCTTCAAGAATTTCCAGCGTGAGTTGCGGGTCCGTCTCGCTGGCCGACAGTTCTAGCATCAGCCAGACTGTCATGTAACTACTCATTGCTTTAACGGCATCCGCTTTGTTCTCTAGTAGAACTTGCCGGGCACGCACGCCAGCGGTTGCGTAGAGATCAAGCGCTTGATCGGGCGTAAACTGTTCCCAATCTGCTTGTTCTCGCCCTCTGGCCCAACTGAGCAGCCTATCACTAAGCGCCAGAGTAGCCATATCGATTATCGCCGGGTCTCTGGATGTCTGAAATCGCATTGCCAGTTCATCGCTCGTCATCAACGCAAACTCACGAGTGTAGCCGTGTGGTGAATACTGACTGAGCCGACAAGAGGGAACAGCCAGATTGAGGGCTGCTAGCAAGATGACAGAAAACGCCAACGGTCTTCTTGCGACATTTTTTCTATTTGGAGCAAAGATTTTTGACGTGCTGCAATGCAATATTACACCCCTGGCTGTGGCAAACAACGACTTCGCCGCCATTCCCGGCCCTCTGATATAGCCTCGCGGACCCGGCCCGCCCCGTTGACATGACCACCGGGTGCTGCCGAAACATCGCCTCGCCTTCCCCACGATCCCGCAATCACCTTCGCAAACCGTGCAGAAGGCTACCGCCGTCTGCACGCCACCCTTTGTATCAACACTGACCCGAAGACGGGTCAGTGGCACGCGAATCCGCCCCTCTCCCCCCTCTGCGGCCCTCCGCGGCCCTCTGCGGTGAATCATCCCCCTCCCCTCATCCCCACCCCTGCGCAATCGGCATCCGTCTCCCCGCCCCGAACGCGACCCCCGTCACCTTGATCCCGATCGCAAGCTGCTGGCGTTTGTACTCGTTGCGCCGGATCAATCCCGTGATGCGTTCGATGATCGCGGGGTCGATGCCGGTCTCGTCGATGATCCGTTTCGTGCTCTGGCGCTGCTCGACGCAGCGCTCGATGATCTCGTCGAGGATGTGATACTCGGGCAGCGAGTCCGAATCTTTCTGGTCCGGGCGCAGCTCGGCGCTGGGGGGTTTGTCGATCGTCCGCTGCGGGATCGGCGGGCTCTCGAAGCCGAGGCGCTCGTGCTGCCCGTTGATCCAGCGCGAGAGCGTGTAGACCAGTGTCTTGGGCACGTCGCTGAGCACGGCCAGCCCGCCGTTCATGTCGCCGTACAGCGTGCAGTATCCCACCGCCAGCTCGCTCTTGTTGCCCGTCGTCAGCAGGATCGCGCCCGTCCGGTTGGACAGCGCCATCATCACCACCCCGCGCACCCGGCTCTGCAGGTTCTCCTCGGCCACGTCCGGCAGCTCCTCGCCGAGTGGCGCCTGCCCCAGCTCGACCAGCGCCGGGTTGAGCATCCCCGCCAGCGCGTTCTCCCCCTCGCGGATCGGCACGCTCAGGCAGCGCACGCCCAGCGCGCCCGCCAGCTCTGTCGCGTCCACCATCGAGTGATCCGACGAGTACATCCCCGGCAGGCTCACGCCCGTGACCCGCTCGCTCCCGATCGCGGCGCACGCGATAACGGCCGTCAATGCCGAGTCGATCCCGCCCGAGAGCGCAATGAGCGCACGCTCAAACCCGGTCTTGCGCAGATAGTCCCTGACCCCGAGCACCAGCGCCCGGTACAGGAGTTCTTCGTCGTCGAGGGCGACCGCCGGGTCGTCGGTGTGCGACCGGCTCGCGCCGATATCGCATATGTGCAGGCCATCTCGCAGCTCTTGCCCGAACAGCCCGCCGGCGCTCTGCAAGGCCCCGTCGGGGGCGTACACGAGGGTGTGCCCGTCAAAGACGAGGTCGTCATTCCCCCCGAGCTGGTTGACGCTGAGCACGTGCGCGCCCAGGCGCTTGGCGCACCCGGCGACCAGCTCATGATGGCGCAGGCCCTTGCCGAGAACGAATGGGCTTGCCGACGGGCTGATGAGCACTTCCACGCCCAGGGTCTCCAGCGCCGCGACGGGGTCTTCGCTGGTGCGGTATCGCTGCGCAAAGCCCGCGTCCTCGCCCTTCCACAGGTCCTCGCAGATCGCCAGCCCGATGCGATTGCCCCCCGCCTCGAAGACGACGGCCCGGGCGCCGGGCGTGAAGTACCGGTCCTCGTCGAAGACGTCGTAGGTCGGGAGCAGGCGTTTGTCGTAGTAGTCAACCAGCTCCCCGTCGCGGTACACCACCAGACTGTTGGCGGCGCCCGAGCCCGGGTCGGTCGGATCCGTCGGCAGGGGCGTGCCCAGGACCAGCGTGATCCCGTCGGTGCAGTTCTCCCCGATCCGCTTGGCCGTGCTGGCGCACGCCTCGATGAACGCGCTGCGGTACAGCAGATCCTTGGGCGGGTACCCGCTCAGCGCGAGTTCGGGCGTGACGACGATGTCGCACCCGCTGGCGCGGGCGCGCTCGATCGCGCCGACGATGAGGGTTTCATTGTCCTTCAGGGCGCCGACGGTCGGGTTCAGTGGGGCCAGGGCGATTCGCATCGTCGGATGATACGGTCGCCTCGGGCGTGCCAGCGCGCCGGATGAGCAGGCGATCGGCTCGGAGCCAGACCACCCCGAACCCGCCGCCCGCAAAGAACGCGAGCGATTCCGTCGCCGAGACGAAGAGAATAATCAGCGCCAGCGGGTCGCCCCCGCTCCCCCCCCCGCCAGCGCCATCACCCGAGACAAGCCCGACGCCCAGGAGCGACCCGAGCCCGAGCGTGCCCCCCTCGCGCGTGCCGATCATGCCGAAGGGGCTGACCATCCCGATCATGAAGTACGTCGTGGCGATGAGCAGGGCCGTCTCCCAGCCCATGTCGATGCCGAGGATGTCCGCCGCGATGACAAACCGCGCCGTCTGGGCCGCGATGTCCGCTAGGCGCATGACCGTCGCCCAGAACGACGCCCACGGGTGGGCGAGCATCCCGAAGCCCGCGTGAATCCGCGCAAACGATTCTGTGCGCATAAACCGGCGCACCGGGGCGAGGGGGATCGGGTCGAGCACGCGGTGGATTCGCGCCATCCCGCGCTCGCCGCTGAGCTGGGCGCACACAAGCACCATCGCCCCGGTCAGCAACGCCGCGCCGCCGAGGGAGCTGATCCACCAGAGCGGGTCGATGCCCCCGCGCCAGAGGCTCGCGCCCACGGGCGGCCCAAGGTTCGTCAGGATCAGGGCGATCATCGCGACGTACCACGCCCCGATCGTCAGGAGAGCCACCCCGTCGCGCTTGTTGTGGACCACGATCCTGAAAATCAACCCCAGCTTGAACGGCAGGTAGCTCAGCAGCGTCGCGATCCCGTTCGTCGCCTGCACGTCCATGTGGCGCAACCGCTTCTCGGGCAGGAGCGTCACCCAGAAGATCGAACCGTTGAGCACGAGCGTGGCGACCGAGAGCCCGAGCAGGGCCGCGATCTGGCCCGCCGTCGCGTCGCCCAGGCGCCCGAGCAGCTCACGGTTCTCCGGGCTCAGCGCCGCGCGGACCACCCAGACCAGCAGCGCGATCCCGCCGAGAAACCCCGCGATCTGGACGACGCCCATGATCGTGCGCCGGGCGCCGCCCGGAGAGGTTGCTGTCTCAGCCTGATCTGTCGCTTGTTCGCTCATTCGCCCAGCCGGTAGAGGATCTGGCGGGTCCGCCCGCCCGAGGCCCAGGTCTGTATCGGCTCGCCGAGCGATTCAAGCCAGCGCGAGACCCGCTCGGGCGTGAGGCGAGGATCAATCCAGCCGCTGCGGCGCAGGCGCCTGATCTCGCCCAGGTCAACCAGCGCGTGCGTCGCGTCGCGCTCGACGAGCGCTCGCGTCCACGCGTTGACATCGTCCTGGGCGTCGCCCATCGCGTCGCCCAGGGGCGAGGCGTCCCAGGTCGTCCAGACGAGCGTGTCGTGGGTGATGTAGAGCGCCGTCGAGGCGCCGACCATGGCGATTCTCGATCCCTCGGGCAGCTCGTGGTTGATGAACGCCGTCGGGTCCGCCCGTCCGACCTCAGGGTCGTACGGCTCGCCGCGCATCATCCCGACCCCGCCGAAAAGCCCGAAGTTCGGACGCCCGCTGCGCTGCGAGGCGAAGATCCGGATCGTCATCACGCTCTGCGCCGCGATCACGATCACCCACGCCGTCAGCAGCGGCCCCCGCGACCGGCGCAGCCTTACCCCCCCCAGCGCCAGCCCCAGCAGCGCCGCGCCGGGCAGCAGGCTCGGGACCAGGAACCGGCTCTGCAGGTGAGTGAGCATCATCCACGCGATCGCCTGCGCCCCGAGCCCGAGCAGCAGCAAAGCCGCAACGCGCCGGGTCGGGCGGGCGAATAGCGCGATGATCCCAGCGAGCAGGGCCGCAGGGAAAATCACCCCAAACTGCGGGTTGATCGCCCCGCGCCAGCGTTTGACGCTCGGGTCTTCCTCGCTCGAGTCCGGGCTGGTCCAGAGCAGCGTCTGCGCGCGCGCCGCGAGTCCCCCCTCAAAGCGGTGCGCCCCTTGGTAGCGCTCGACCTGTTCCTCGGTCCAGTGGGCCGAGCCGAACACGCCGGTCATCTGCGGGAAGACCGGGTTCCCGGCGGAAACCGCGTTGCGAGCCGTCCAGGGCGCCAGCATCAATATCCCGACCACCACGCCCGGGACCAGGATGCGAGCCCACTCTTTCAACGGCGCTGTCCCGAGCAGCAGCACCCCGACGACCGGCGCCACAAAGAAAATCGCCGTCGGCTTGGCGGCGCACGCCCCGCCGACAAGCACGGCGCACAGCCCCCCTCGCCAGAGCGGGCGGATCCGCCCCTCGATCGCGACGAGCATCGCCCCCGCGCCCAGGGCCGTCACGCCCATCTCGTTGTACGCCAGCGACCCGACCACCACCGTCCAAGGCGTCGCCAGAAACACCACCCCCGCGATCGCCGCGCACCGCCCCGCATGGACCGCGTCAACCTCAGCCCGCGTCAGCGCCCGGCGCACAAACGCGCCGATCGTCCACGCGCTCACCAGCGCCATCGAGGCGTGCAGCGCCTGCGCCCCGATCGCCCGCCAGCCCGACCCCGCCAGCAGCCCGCTGTCTCCCCCGGCGCCGTCCGTCGGCGCCAGTGTCATCGACCCGATCAACGCGTACACACCCTCGATCCCGCTCGGCAGGTACGAATACACGTTGTGCTCGCTCGCCCCGATCCGCCCCGACGCGAGCCACTCCTGCGGCAAGCGCAGGTGATAGCTCAGCACGTCGAACGCCCCGAACTCCGAATCCCACAGCCACCCCGGGGGCGACAACGCCGCCACCAGCAGCACCGCTCCGCTCGGCAGCGCCAACCACCACAGGCGGCTCACCCGCGCCCCGCTCCAGGCGCCGCGCTCCCGCGCCATCACCTGACGCGCCAGCAGCCCGAGCCCAAGCAGCACCACCCCGATCGACACCGGCGCGATCAAAAGCCCGAGCGTCCCAACGCTCAGCGTGATCGTGATCAGCAGGGCCAGCCCGAGCGTGAGCTGGATCGTCCACGCCTCGGGCGAGTCGTCATACGCCCGACGAAAGACCGAGCCGTACCCCAGCGACGCGAGCAGCAGGGCGCCGACAATCAGGACCGGACCCGACGCGCCCAGGACAATCAGCCCCAGCGCCATCAGCGGGTCGGGTGTTGGTTCATGCCCGATCGTTCCCAGCAGCGTCGCCAGCGCGACCAACGCGATGATCGGCGCCGCCCAGAGCGCAACCGCACGCGCCGAGATGTCTGTCCTGGCCGGTTCGTGTCCGCTCACGCGCCGAGTGTAGAGCACGGACCGGGCGCCTCGCTCGCCGCAGGGCCTTCGCCGCCCGCGGGGGATCCGCCGCCCGCAGGGCCTCCGCCGCCGACGCTACACTTGCCCCATGAATCTGAACCCGCCCAGCCCCGAAGGCGATCAGGACAGCGCTGTCGGGGGCGAGCTTGAGATCATCGAGCCCCTGTGCGCCGTCTTCCGGCGTTCGCTCAAGGACGAGGGCCTCAAGTACACCCCAGAGCGGGCGCAGATCCTCGACACGATCATCCGCATCGACGCCCTGTTCGAGGCCGAGCAGCTCCTCGAACGCCTCAAGCTCGAGGGGTTCCGCGTCTCGAAAGCGACCGTCTACCGCACGATCAAGCTCCTCGAGGTCGCCGGGCTCGTCCAGCGAGTCCTGTTCGACCGCGAGCAGAGCCACTACCAGCTCGTCTTCGGCAAAAAACCCAACACCCTGCTCGTCCACACCGACACCGGCGCCGTCGAGGCCATCGACATCCCCGAGCTCGCCGCCATCCGCGATCGCATCTGCAAAGAGCGCGGCCTCGAACCCCACGGCACACGCTTCCAGATCTTCGCGTCGGCGGGCAAGAGTCCGGGCAAGTAGTCAGAGCAGAATCAGGGCTGTCCGATCCCCTCGATCACGATGATGGCGTCGTTCGTATCAACGATTCCGTCCTGATTCGCGTCGCCGTCCTCGGGGTCAAGCACGCCCTGGGCGCCCATGTTGCCCGTGACGATCCCGAGGTCGGCGCCATCGACGTTCCCGTTTCCGTTGAGGTCCCCGATCGGTCCCATCTCGGCAAAGCGGAAGACCCGCACCTCCACGTCGCGCGTTCGATACTCGAACATATCGACGCCGGTACCGAACGCCTCACCGTTCTGGCGGATGAGCGTGATCTTGAGCACCTGCCAATCGCCATCGCCGGGGATGAGCTGGGCGTTGGCGATCGTGACGCCGGGTCCATCGGTGAAGGAGAGATCGACCACAGGGTCGGGTCCGTTGACACGGAACTCGATCGAGCCGCGGACGCGATCTGCGCCGAGCGAACCCGGGTGCAGGACGCCACTGGCAATCGAGACCCCGTTGTTCTCGTCGGGGAAGGAATACGCGCTCAATCGCCAATCGATGTTCTCGTCCGGAAGATCATCCCAGTTTTGGGCGACAATCACCGGGTCGAGTTCGGCGCGCAGAGCGATCTGAGCGAGAAGGTCCGGGGACAGCCACGCGATGATGTATGGGGCGCCGGGGATGATGGAGATTCGGTAGCCGTGGTGTCCGTTGTTCCCGAGTCCGCCAGGTCCATCTCCTCCTTCGCCACCATTCCCGCCACCACCAGCGCCCCATCCATTGCCGCCATTGCCACCATCCCCACCGACGCCATTGTCAGCATCGCCCCCATCGCCTCCATCTCCACCCGATCCAGCCGATTGACTGTTTCCCCCATCTCCGCCATCGCCACCGTTGTCGAATCCATCGCCGCCGTTTCCGCCATTGCCCGCGTCACCGCCAGAATCACCTCCGTCACCGCCGTCCCCTCCGTCGCCGCCTGCTTCATCGCCACTAAAGCCACCATCGCCACCGTTGCCACCGTTGCCGTAGCCGCTGCCTCCGTCTCCTCCGGCGCCTCCATCTCCAGAGCCAAGGCCGTTTCCACCGTTTCCACCGTTTCCACCATCGCCGAATCCGAATCCGTCACCGCCGCTCCCACCGGTTCCTCCGTTCGCTCCATCGCCACCGCTTCCGCCGTTCCCGCCATCACCGGACCCTTCGATCCCATCCCCGCCGTTGCCTCCGTTCCCACCGTTTCCAGTACCGCTACCAATGCCGCCGCCGCCTCCATTGCCGCCGCCCGAGCCATTGCCACCATTGCCGCCATTCCCGTTGTTCCACCCGTTGCCCCCGTTGCCCCCGTGCGGTGAGTTTGGGTTGTTCGGATGATCCCCTGGCCAGCCGTCGTACCCATCGGGATGGTTCTGGTCGCCGTCAGCGCCAAACGTGTAATCATCCGGGTACGGCGGGTAGATCAGACCCCCCTGCGCCGAGGCTGGGGCCACGATCATGGCAAGGCAGAGCACGCTGAACACAAGGGCAAATCGTCTGAGCATGGCGGGGGCTTCCAACCGGGCGCCGCTCCGAGCCTCGTCCAACCGCCCGCCTGTCTGGCGGGCTGGCGGGCTGGCGGGCTGGCGGGCTGGCGGGCTGGATTATCAGAACATGCCTTGTGCCGTTTGTCAACACATCGGCAAAGAAACAACGCTCACGAACCAGAATCCTCATATCTGGGTGAACGAAAGCGGCCGCAAGAAATCAGCGCAGCCCCACCCGCCTGAACCCCGCCTTCGTACACGCGTCGTGCGCGCGCACCACGTCGTTGTACGCCACCCGCGCCTCGGGTGCGATCACCACCACCGGCTCGGCGCTGCCCCCCGGCTCCTCGGGCACCATGTCCTTGGCAACCTCCGCCGCCAGCGCCTCGAGCTCGTCCATGCTCAGCCCCTCGCGTCCGAACGCGTCGGCCACCGTCCCGCCCGCGTCCACGCGCAGGCGAACCTCCAGGCGCACCTCGGGGAGCTGGAAGCGTGGGTCGTTGCGCAGGGCCGCGCCCTTGGACGCGTCGGGTGCGACGTCGGCCCTGAGGAACCACTCCGGGCCTAGCAGCGCGGTCGAGGCCATAAAGAAGATCAGGATGACCATCACCACATCGACCATGGGCGTCATGTTGGGGCCGAAGTGCAGCTCCCACTGGTGCAGCGCCCCGCGCCTCCGGAACCCGCGGGCGCGGATCGCCTCCTCGTCAATCCCAAGCTCGCGCGAGGCCTCGCCGATCTCGCTCATGGGGACGCTCCCGCCGAACGTTCCGTCACAAGCTCAACACTCCGCACGCCCGCCTCACGGCACGCGCTCACCACCGGCTCGACCATCGAGTACGGACGCTCGCGCCCCGCCCGAAGCTCCACCCGCACCCCCGGGTCGCGCGCCAATCGCCCCTCGAGTACGCTCGCGAGCCTGTCGATCGGCGTCGCCAGTCCATCGACAAGCACCGTCCGCTCATCCACAATCGAGAGTGTCAGCGGCGCCGCCGACCGCTCGAGCTCACGCCCGTAGCGAGATTCGGGCAGGCGCCCCTCGCCGTGGCGTTCCATGACCAGGCGCCCGACGATGAGGTAGAACACGATCAGGACCATCATCACATCGATCATGGGTGTGACGTTGACACGCCCGGTCTGGTGTGCGCTGCCGTGTACGCTCTGGAGCGCCGTCCGCCTCACGCGGATTTCTCCGGGCCTTTCCGCGCATCGCCAGCCGGGAGCAGCTCGATCAAACGGGCGCTCTCGACCATCGCACGGGTGCAGATCCGGTCCACCACGCCCCGGTAGATCCCGAACGTCAGCAGGCACGGGATCGCGAGCACCAGCCCGATGAGCGTGTGGAACAGCGCCTTGGAGATGCCCAGCGAGAGATCCGCAGGCCCCGCCTGACCGTCGGCCACACCCAGCGACGTGAACGCGATAATCATCCCCCAGACCGTCCCCGCCAGCCCCACGAGCGGACCGAGATTCCCGATGATGTTCAGCAGCTCGATCTTGCGGAACCAACGCGCGGCCTGATCGCTCGCCGCCAGCTCGCCCGCCTCGCGCATCGCCGCCCGCCCGCGCCCGGACTCGCGCATCGCCGACCGCAGCACGCTGCCCACGAACGAGTCGTCACGGCGCACAAACGCCTTCGCGTCGTCGATGCGCCCGTGCTCGATGAGATCGATCAAACGCCCGGTGCGCTTGCGCGGCATGATCACGCCCGCCCGGACCTCGATGAACGTGCGCACAATCAGCGCCACCGCAGCGATCGAGCCGATGATCAGCACGACCGAAAAGAAGTCGAACGACTGGCGGAACAGCGTCCAGAGCCCGAGCTGGTCGGACTGGATCTGCTCGGCGGCGTCAACCGCAGGCGTTGGCCCGTCCTGGGCCAGAGCCGAGAGCGCGACGACGCTCAGGGCGCCCATCCCCAGCCAAACCATGTAGCGCGCCCTCGCTGGGCGCCGAATCTCGCTCATCCGTGAGCCCTCCGCAGGCGGTGTTCCGGTCCGGTCAGCTTACTCGCCCCGCTCGAGGTCGGCCTGCTCGATGGGGCGCGAGATCGCGTGTTGCCCGCTGAACCAGCGGTGCAGGTCCGCCATCTGGGCGCGCTCGCTCGAAAACGGCCACGTCGGGCTGTCCCCCGCGACCGCCTCGCCCGTGATCGGGCAGGTCGTCGCCCCGCGGGCTGGGGCGGCTTCCGAGCGTGTTCGCGTCGCCCAGGCGTCGGGCGCCTCCAGCGTGAACCGACGCGAAGTCTCGCCCGTGGGCTCAATCTCGATCCGGGCGGCGCCGGGGCAGCTCTGGGCGATCCGCTCGCCCCACTCAACGAGCACAATCGAATCGCCCGAGGTCAGCCTGTCCCAGCCCAGGGCGTCGAGATCCTCGCTCCCGCCCAGGCGGTACGCGTCGGCGTGGACAATCCCCGGGCCAGATGTGCTCCGGTATTCGTTGACAATGACGTACGTCGGGCTCGAGACCAAGCGTTCGTCCACGCCCAGGGCGCCGGCGAGCGCGCGCACAAACGTGGTCTTGCCCGCGCCCAGGGGGCCATCGAGCAGAACCACATCCCCCGCGCGCAGCAAACCCGCGATCTCACGCGCCAACCGGCGTGTTTCGTCCAGAGATCCGACCTCTCGCGTCATCGCGTCCATGGCTGATTGGTAGGTCGCCGCCAGCGCCCGAGCGAGGTGTCAGCCCTGGCCGTGGTCCCAGCCCAGCTCCGCCCCGCTGACGCGCTCGCCCGTGGGCGAAACAACCTCGGCGCCGGCGCGTCCCGCGTCCGGCGCCTCTCTGACCGATCCGATGATCTGGAGCTGCTCCGGGACCTGGGCGTCCGGGCTGAAGGTGACAAGCAGCTCGTAGTCCTCGCCGCTGGACAGGCGCTCGCGCCATGTCGTGGTCGAGGCGTCCCTGGCGGGGACGCGGGACGCGTCGATCTCGATGAGCACGCCCGAGGCGCGCCCGACGCGGTGGGCGTCGAGCCCGAGCCCGTCGGAGACGTCGATCATCGCGTGCAGGTCGTCGCCGAGCCCGTCGCACAGGCGCCTCGCCTCGTCCAGGCGCGGCTCAAAGTTGAGATGCCAGCCCGAGGTGAACGAGTCGCCGATCGGGCCGGTCACCGCGACCACATCGCCGACCTTTGCGCCCGAGCGCAGGACCGGGCCGCGGATGGGGTGGGGGATTCCCGCGACGGTGATCGAGAGCGCCAGCTCGCTCTGGCTCGTGGCGATGTCGCCCCCGACGAGCGGGGCGCCCCAATGACTCGCCCAGTGCGCACACCGGTCGAACAGCTCGTCGGCGTCCGGGTAGTCGGCGGGGAGCTTGGCAGCGCCCAGCGCCCAGGTTGGCGAGCCCCCCATCGCGGCGATGTCCGAGACCGCCCGCGCCATCGCCTTGCGCGCGATCAGATCGACCGGTGTGTCGGGCGTGCAGTGGCGCCCGACGATGAGCTGGTCCACGCCGACGAGCGTGATCTCGCCCGTTGCCGACCGGAGCACGGCGCAGTCGTCGCCCGGCCCGACCACGACGGTCCGGGCGAACGCGGCGCAGAGGGCTTCGCTCCGCCTTTGGATCCGTTCTAACAACCGTTGCTCGCGCATCGCGTACAGAGGGTAGGGGCCGAACGCGACCCACCTTGACGCAGTACCCCCCATGCGGAGGGTCGTCGGAAATGGGTGGACCTGTCCGGGTGAAGTTCAGGTATACATATGGATGGTTGGGCTGATGCCCGAGGGGGGCGGATGATCCGAGAAGGCGATGTGCGTGCGATCGTGCGTTTGTTGGGAGACGTCGCGGTCATGGGCGAGGACGTGCCGGCGAAGAAGCGCCGCCTGATGGGCGGGCTTGCGGAGCTGGTGGACGCGGACGCGTGGATCTGGGTCGTGAGCCGGTACGCCGGCCCGAAGGATCCGCCGATGTGCGTGAGCTTTATGCAGGAGGGGTTCGACGAGAAGTGCGTGGGGATGATAATGGAATCATCGCAGGATCAGGAGAACCTGCCCCCGGACAACGAGCCGCTGATGCGTGAGATCATCGCCGCCGGCGGGAAGCACATCACGCGGACGCGGCGCGACATGGTCAGCGACGACGGGTGGTACAGCTCGAGCCATTTCAAGATGTACCGCGAGCCGTTGGGCGTGGATGAGTATGTCTACTCGATCTTCCCGATGGACGAGGGGATGTTCAGCGCCGTGGGGCTGCACCGGAAGATCGGGCGCGAAGCGTTCGACGCGAGGCAGCGCCGCCTGGCGCACATCGTGGTGTCGGAGGTGAAGTGGCTGCACCAGTCGGGTGTGCCGCAAGACCCGGGTCAGAGCGTGCCGGAGCTGAGCCCGCGGTTGCGGACGGTGTTCGGGTTGTTGCTCGAGGGGTGGACGCGCAAGCAGATGGCGGCCCAGCTGGGCCTGAGCGAGAACACGATCGCGGAGTACACCAAGTCGGTGTACCGGCACTTCGAGGTCAAGGGGCAGAAGCCGCTGATCCAGCGGTTCCGCGTCGGGAACGGGTACGACACGCCGATCCACACGCCCAACGGAAACGGCAATGCCCAGGGCAGTCCTCCAGCAGAACGTGCGGGATGAACGACAGCCGGCGGGCGCCGAGGGGGGCGCCCGCCGGATCTCGTTTCGGCCCATGTGATGCCATGCGATGCGCAGAACGAGGATCTCGCTCCGGCACGGTCGCGGTCCGTCCTTTCGTCGAGCAGAACCTAGCCAATCTGCATTGCGGGCGTGGAGCCGCGCTCGATGATCTTTCCTGCAAAGAGCTGGCGTTTGGCCTCGGGGACGTCGGCGGCGGGGCTGTCCGGGTTCATGTCCAGGCGTTTGAGCAGCAGGTGGGCTGCGGCTCGCCCGATCTCTTCGAGCGACTGGCGCACGCATGTGAGCATGGGCGTCGCCAGGCGGGCGAGCGAGGTGTCGCCCAGGCAGACGAGCGAGAGATCGTCGGGAGTGCGGACCCCAAGCTCGGCGGCGCCCTGGAGCAGGCGCATCGCCGTGGTCGCGTCGGACGCGATCACGCCAACGCCCTCGGAGGACACGAGCTTGCCGATCGCCTTCGCCGCGCCGCCGGGTGTGTTATCAACATCGTGGGTGTCGGGGCTGACGCCGTGCTTCTTGCAGAGTGTCTGGTACGCCTTGTCACGGGTCTCTATCGTGCGCTTTGTTGTTGCGGGCTTCGATTCAGCCCTGAGACGGACGTACGCGATCGAGTCGTGCCCGCCCTGCTTGAGGTGCTCGAAGGCGAGGCGGACGGAGGCGTCCTCGTCGATGCATGCCGAGTCGCTCCCGCTGGGGCTCATCCCGTCGATGGAGACGCAGGGGACACCTTGGGCGCGGAGCGATTCGAGCTCTTGCAGATCGTCAGGCCTGACCGCGATGGCCCCGTCCACGCGCCACGAGGGGGCGCCGAACGCGCCGTCGTCGGGATCGAGAAACGAGGTGCAGACGTGCTTGCCCTCTTCAATAAGGACGCGCGCCGCAGCGTGTACCGCAGTGTACATCTCCTCATCCCGCGTCGAGCCCATGATCGCAACAAGGTTCGTCTGCTTCGCAGCGATCGACCGCACCATCGGGTTGGGCTTGTAGTTCAGCTCGCGTGCCGCGTCGATCACACGCTGGCGTACCTCCGGGCGCACACGAAAGTTTCGCGTGTACCCGTTCATCACCCGGCTCGCGGTCGATTCGGCCACGCCCGCCTGGCGCGCAACCGCAGCCAGGGTCACACGCTTGGAATAACTCGAACTGCCCATCGGGATCCTTTTGGGGGAAAGTCCCGTCACGCGCCCTCAACTCTCCCCAGTCGGGCGGCGCTCTGACTTGAATGGGGTGTATGCCCT
Source organism: Planctomycetota bacterium (assembly GCA_024276195.1). Classification (GTDB taxonomy): domain Bacteria; phylum Planctomycetota; class Phycisphaerae; order Phycisphaerales; family UBA1924; genus JAJRXR01. Next base: position 56,166 of record JAJRXR010000052.1, on the reverse strand, counting down.
GATACTGGCGAGACTCTACCCCAACTTGCCTTCCTTGACCCCCATTCTCACACTCTTATCGGACATCTTGAGAATGAATCAACTTTCGTTGATGATGTCCGCCTCCACAAACATGCCGGAGAGCCCTTCCATCTCTGGTTCTTAGATCGAGGCCCTAGTAAATTGCGTACAGAGAATCACGCCTGATTCTCGCGCCCACGCGGATCCGCCTGCGGCGTGGATCAATGATCGGGGGTACGAATCTGAGGGGAACAGGCCCCGGCGGGGACTCAGGTTGTCTGGAGGCTGGATGAGGCGGAGATCGAGATCGAGTTGTTGGCTCTCGCGCATGGGTGTGGTGCTTGCTGCCCTGCTCAGCGCCCCGGGCGCCCACGCGCAGTCGCACGGGCCGCCCCCGGCCAATGTCGTCCTCGACGCTGTCCGCCTCGAAGTGGTCGAGCAGCACCGGGCCGCGACGGGCCAGATCCTCACGCGCCGGCGCAGCAACCTTGCAGCCGAAGAGGCTGGGTTGGTCATCGAGCTCCCACTGGAGGCTGGCGACACGGTCGAGCGGGGGCAGATCGTCGCCCGCCTCGACCCAACCTATATGCAGATCGAACTGACACGCACGCGCGCCCAGGCCACCCTGGCCCGGGCCCGCGTTGACCAGCGACGCGCCGAGCTGGACCAGTCGCAGCGCAGCCTGGCGCGCCTCGAAAAACTCGACGCGCGCGGCTCCGCCTCCGAATCCGAGATGGACGACGGGCGCACCCGCGTTGATGCGGACAAGGCCACGCTGGCCCAGGCGATGGCGGACCTGGCCATCGCCGAGGCGGACGTCGCCCGGGGCGAGGCGCGCCTCGATGACATGACCATCCGGGCGCCCTTCGCCGGGCGCGTGGTCCGAAAGGCGACCGAGGTGGGCCAGTGGGCGTCACGCGGCGACGGGATTGTCGAGATTATCTCTGTCCGCTCGCTCGAAGCGCGCGTGAACGTACCCGAGAACGTCGTCGGACGCCTGAGCGAGCTGCTCGCCCTGGGCGAGCTGGTCATCGACGTGCGTGTGCCCGCGCTGCGAGCGATCGTCCCGGGCAGGGTCATCGGGATCATCCCCGAGGGCGACGAGCTGAGCCGCCTGTTCCCGGTCCGCATCGAGATCGACAACAAGGGCGGGCGGATGAGCCCGGGCATGAGCGTGATCGCGTCGATGCCCACGCGGGTGCGGGGCGAGACGGTGACGGTCCACAAGGACGCCATCCTGCGCAACGACGCGGGCGAGTACGTCTACTTCGACGCGGACGGGTCGGCGATGATCGCGACCATCGAGCGCCTCTTCGCCGTGGGCGATCGCGTCGCGATCCGCCGGGGCAGGGTCAGCCCGGGCATGGATCTGGTCGTCGAGGGCAACGAGCGTCTCTACCCGACGCAGCCGCTGAAAGTCCTCGGGCGTCTGGGCGAGGCGCCCCAGAGCCGGGTCGATTCGGGCGAGCAGCCCGCGCAGGGGGATGGCTGACCCGTGGACATTGTTCGACTCGCCATCGCAAAGCCCGTCGGGGTCACCGTCGGCGTAATTCTCATCGTCATGTTCGGGCTCATCGGCCTCGGCGCGATCCCCATCCAGCTCACGCCCACCGTCGATCGCCCGGTCATCACGGTCGAGACGAGCTGGCCCGGGCGCTCGCCGCAGGAGGTTGTCGATGAGATCACCAAAGAGCAGGAACAGCGACTCAAGAACGTCGTCAACCTGAAGAGAATGCGCTCGAACTCGTCCGAGGGTTCGAGCACCATCACGCTGGATTTCACCATCGACGCCGATCTTTCTCGCGCGCTCCAGGAGGTGTCCGACGCGCTGCGTCAGGTCCCGGCCTACCCCGCTGGTGTTGACGAGCCGGTCGTCCGCGCCTCCGACGGCGAGATGGACAACGCCATCGCCTGGCTCATCATCGACCTGCCCGAAGACAAAATCGCCAAACACCCGGGCTTCGATATCACCTCTCTCTTCGACGACATCGAGCGAGAGATCAAGCCATACCTCGAGCGCATCGAGGGCGTCGCCCAGGTCAACGTCTACGGCGGGCGCGAGCGCGAGGCCCGTGTCCTGATCGACCCCATCGCCATCGCCCAGCGCGGGCTCACGCACGTCGATGTCGTCAACGCCCTGCGCGCCGAGAACCGCAACGTCTCTGCGGGAACCATCGCCGAGGGCAAACGCGATTACCGCGTTCGCCTCGTCGGGCAGTACGACACGCCCGAGCAGGTCCTCGAAACCATCATCGCCTTCCGCTCCGGGCGCCCGGTCTACGTCAAGGACGTTGCGACGGTTGATATCGGCTACCAGAAGCAACGCGGGTTTGTCCGCTCCGTCGGGCACCCGTCCATCGCGATGCCCGTCGTCCGCCAGTCCGGCGCCAACGTCGTCGAGGTCATGGAAAAACTCCGCCCTCGCCTCGACGAAATCCGAACCGATTTCCTGCCCAGCTACGGCGGCAGCACCAGCGGCGGACCCGTCGGCCCGGACCTCCGCCTCCGCCAGGTCTACGACGAAACCGTCTACATCAACTCCGCCGTCGGCCTCGTCACGCAGAACCTCTACATCGGCGGCGTCATCGCCGTCCTCGTCCTGCTCCTCTTCCTCCGCTCGCTGACCTCCACCGCCATCATCGCCCTGGCCATCCCCATCTCCGTCATCGGCACCTTCCTCGTCCTGCTCACGCTCGGGCGCACGCTCAACATCATCTCCCTCGCGGGCCTCGCGTTCGCCGTCGGCATGGTCGTTGATAATGCCATTGTCGTGCTCGAGAACATCTACCGGCGCATCCAGGGCGGCGAATCGCCCCGGCGCGCCGCGTATCTCGGCGGGCGCGAGGTCTGGGGCGCCATCCTGGCCTCCACCCTCACCACCGCCGCCGTCTTCGTCCCCGTCCTCACCATCCAGGAAGAAGCGGGCCAGCTCTTCCGCGACATCTCCCTGGCGATCGTCGCCTCGGTCATGCTCTCGCTGCTTGTTTCGATCACGGTCATCCCCGCCGCCGCCGCCCGCTGGCTGCGCCCCAAAGCCAAGGCCCGCAACCCGGTTGTCCGGGCCTGGAAAGACCTCTTCGGCCTCGTCCCCGCGCTTAGCGTTCTCAACGCCTGGATCGGCTCTGTCATGCTCTGGCTCATGACCGGCTGGCGCGGCTGGTCCCTCCGACCAGCGATCATCATCGTCATGACCGCCGCGAGCATCTTCGGCGCCATCAAGCTCGCGCCGCCGCTCGACTACCTCCCCGCCGGCAACCGCAACCTCGTCTTCGGCGGCCTGCTCATCCCCCCGGGTCTCTCGCTCAAAAAACGCGAAGAGATCGCCATGCGCATCGAAGCGCATATCCAGCCCTACCTCGAGGCCACCCTCGACGAGCCCGAGACCGTCGCCGCCCTGCCCGAGATCGCCCGCCCGTCCTTCGGCTCCGAGCCCGCCCTCCCGCCGTTCGCCCCCGTCCCCATCGACAACTTCTTCATCGGCGCCTTCGGCCCCGCCATGTTCGTCGGGGGCACCAGCGAGGACAACCTCGTTGTCCGCCCCATCGGCCAGCTCCTCACCAACGCCATGAGCTCCATCCCCGATAGCTACGGCGGCGCAGGCCAGACCTCGCTCTTCGGGGGCGGCGTAGGCGGCGGCAACACCATCGACATCGAAATCTCCGGCCCCAACCTCGCCAGCGTCACCGCCGCCGCCAAGGCGATCTTCAAAGTCGCCAGACCACACTTCAAGCCCGGAGATGTCCGCCCCAGCCCCTCCAACTACAGCCTTCTTGAACAAGAGCTCCAGATTCGACTCAACGAGCGCGGGCGCGAGCTGGGCCTGACCACCGAGGGCGTCGGCGTCGCCATCCGAAGCCTCTTCGACGGCTCGCTCATCGGCGACTACAAGCTCGACGGACGCACCATCGACCTCGTGGCCCTCCCCCTCGGCGGGCGCCTCGACTACAAAGAACAGCTCGCCACCATCCCCATCGCCACCCCCGCCGGCCCCGTCGTCCCCATCGACACCGTCGTCGATTTTGTCCCCACTCTCGCCTCCCAGCAGATCCAGCGCATCGAAGAGCTCGCCAGCGTCACCATCCAGATCGACCCGCCCGTAGACGCTCCGCTCGAAGAGACCATGGCCTGGCTCCGCGACGAGGCCATCGCCCCCGCCCAGAGCGCCGGGCTTATCGACCGGTCCATGCGCGTGCGCCTGGAGGGAACCGCCGCCAAGCTCGACGAGGTGCGCGCGTCCCTGTTCGGCCCGCCCGCCCCGCCGCGCACGAACGTGAGCTGGTTCTCCCCCGTGAACATCGTCACGGGTCTGATTCTGCTCGCGGGCCTGGGGGTGTGCGCCTTTGCGCTGGTTCGCTCGATGTCCCGGGGGCAGGTGACGTTCCTGTACGCCGGGGCGGGGGCGCTGCTGCTGGCGCTTGTGCTCGGGGGCCTTGTCTTCATGTTCGGCTCGAACCCGAACCTCATGACCGCCCGCCTCGTCTGGGCGCTGCTTGTGACGTACCTGCTCATGGCCGCGCTCTTTGAGAGCTTTGTCTACCCCTTCGTCATCATGTTCACGATCCCGCTGGCGATCGTCGGCGGCTTCGCGGGCCTGGCCATCGTCCACGCCTGGTCCATGAACGACCCCACCAAGGCGCCCCAGCAGCTCGACGTACTGACCATGCTCGGGTTCATCATCCTCATCGGCGTCGTCGTCAACAACGCGATCCTCCTCGTCCACCAGTCGCTCAACTTCATGCGGGGCCTCTACGCAGAGGGCGACGGCGCAGCCCAGATGGACCCGCTCGAGGCCGTCGCCGCCGCCGTGCGCACACGCATCCGCCCCATCTTCATGAGCGTGCTCACCAGCGTGGGCGGGATGCTTCCGCTGGTCCTCTTCCCCGGCGCGGGCTCGGAAATGTACCGAGGCCTCGGCTCGGTTGTGGTGGGGGGGCTGCTCGTCTCGACCGGCTTTACGCTCGTGCTGGCCCCGCTGATGCTCAGCCTCGTCCTGGAGATGGACGCGGGCCTGCGCCGCCTGCTGGGCATGGGCGATCGCACGCCCGAGGCGCCCGAGCCGATCCGGGCGCCCGACGCCAAGCCCCGGGCCGCCTAAGCTCGGGCATGAACGCACGAACTGCCGGCACCGTTCTTCTCGCCCTCGCCGCCGTTTCCGCCCTGGGCGCCTGCGCCTCGAAGCAAGCGCGGGACACCAAGAAAGACGCCAAGGCGAGCGAAGCGATGGCCCTGCTCGAATCGCTCCCGCCCCAGCGGTACCTGGCCCTGGACGCCTCCCTCGGAGGCCCGACCACGATCGAGCAGCTCGCCGACCGGGGCGCCACCGCAGACGTCGTCATCATCGGCGAGCTGCACGGGCACCCCGTCGGGCTCGCTGTCGCCTCGCACCTCTGGGACGCGATCCTCGAGCGCAACCCCGACGCGGTCTTGAGCATGGAGTTCTTCGAGCGTGACCAGCAGGTCGCGCTCGACGACTACCTCAACGGCATCACCGACGAGGACGCCTTCCGCAAGGCCGCGCGCCGCAAAGGCTCGAACTACCCGCCCGGGCACCGGGCGCTGGTCGAGCGAGCGAAGGTCAGCGCCCGCCCCGTGATCGCGTCCAACGCGCCGCGCCGGTACGCCACTCTGGCGCGCAAGAGCGGGTTCAGCCGCATCGATTCCATGACGCCCGAGCAGCGCCGCCTCGTCGAAACGCCCGGCGTCATCCAGGACTCCGCCTATCGCACGCGCTTCATGGATCTCATGTCCGGCATGGGCGGGCACGGCACAGAAATGACCGAGGACGAGGCCCGCTCCATGGCCGAGTCCTTCTTCCGCGCTCAGTCTGTCTGGGACGAGACCATGGGCCAGTCCGTCGCCGAGGGCACGCGCCTCGGCTCGCCCGTCGTCCACGTCGTCGGACGCTTCCATGTCGAACGCCCCCGCGAGGGCGGCGGGCTCACACAAGAAATCCGCGACCGCCTCGGGGCGGACGCGGACGTCCTCGTCATCCTGATGTACGCCCTCGAGCCCGGCTCCCCGCCCGAAGACTGGCAGAACCTGGGCGACGTGGTCGTACTCATCGGCCCCGTCCCCGAGTAGGTCTTCCCCGCAGGAAAGCCCGGGCGCCCGGCGTCAATCGGCCTCAGTCGTCGTCGGTCTCGACGCTGCCGAGCGCGTCACCCGTATCAAACTCGGGCGTGCCCGTCGCGACGCCGACGTCGATCAGCTCATTGTTGTCGTTGTCGAGGCTGTCGAAGCCATCGAACGAGTCGCCTCCGCTGACTTCGAAGTTGCTCGGGCCTCTGAAGGCGTTGTCACCGATGGCCGGGGCGACAGGCCCGCTTGGCGCCGCCTCGGGGATGGTGCGGGTCAGCTCGATCGACTGCGGATATTCCGGTCCGGTGCGCAGGGCCATGTCGATCCGGCGCGAATCCGCCGGCGGGACCGTGATCTGGTTGCGCAGGCGCGTCTGCTTGGTCTTCACGTCGTAGATCGACCAGCGCATCACATCCGGGGCGTAGGCGCTGCCCTCGCCCTTGTCCGGGTAGAACCGGATCGTCAGCTTCTTGCCGATCGGCACGTCCGCAGACCAGAACTCCTGGTTGTCGCGCGTGTCGACCAGCGTGATCGTGATGGGCTCGTACGGCGTCGAGATGTAGGTGAACTCATCGAGCGAACGCAGCTTGCCCGAGGGTCGCATCTCCAGCAGCGAGCACCCGCCGGCGGTAAGGGCCAGGGCCGCGCTGGCGGCAAGGGCGGCGGACATCAGGCGGGGTCGGCTGAGCATGTCGGGTCTCTCCGGGCTCGGGTCGGGTCTTGCCGCGTCCATCGCGGCCGGTCCAGTATGCGCCGCCCTGCCCCCCGGTTCGCCGGGATCGTGGGGTGGCGCAGGGGTTATCGGTAGACTCCGTCCATGCCTGAAGCGGACCCCACCCCGGAAAAACAAAACCAGCCCCCCACCCCCCCCGACGCGCCGGATTTGCGCATCGGGCACGGCTACGACCTCCACCGCCTCGAACACCTCGCCCCCGACGGCCCAGGAAAGCCCCTTATCGTCGGCGGGGTCCCCCTCGAGCACGACCGAGGCCCCCTCGCCCACTCCGACGGCGACGCCCTCTACCACGCCGTCACCGACGCCCTGCTCGGCGCAATCGCCCACCCCGACATCGGGCAGCTTTTTCCCGATTCCGAGGCCGCCGAGGAGGGGCGGGACTCAAGTGAGTACATCGCCCGGGCTCTCGAACTCGTCACAGACTCCGGGTACCGCCCGATCAGCCTGGACGCGACGGTCGTCCTCGAACGCCCCCGGATCGGCCCGCACAAAGACCAGATCCGGGCCAACCTCGCCCGCCTGCTCGGGATGGATGTCGGGCGGGTCAATGTCAAGGGCAAGACGCACGAGGCGGTGGACGCCGTGGGCCAGGGCCTGGCGATCGAGGTTCACTGCGTGGTCTTGCTCTCTCGCTAACGCTCGCCCTTGCTCTCGCGCTGGCGATCGGTCATGCGCTCACGCTTGGTGAGCAAGAACGCGAGCGTGCGGTCGGTGATCCCCGGGAACATGACCGACACCCCCAGGGCGGTGCGCACAGGGAGGCTGGTCCAGATCTCGCCGCCGCGCCCCTTGCGCAGTCGCTTGACCACCGCCCGGGCGACACGCTCGGGCGATTGCATGAACATGTTGGGCTTCTGGTCCGCAATTTTCAGGTCTCCCCCGCGCGCCGCAGCCGAGTCAAAGAACTCGGTCCTGGTCCCGATTGGGTGGACGCTCGAGACCGCGATGCCCTTGGTGCGCAGCTCCAGGCGCATCGACCGGGCGAAGTGGTCCTGGCACGCCTTGGTCGCGGAGTACGCCCCGTAGTACGAGAGGGAGATTTTCGAGAGGCAGCTCGAACAGAACATCAGATGCCCCTCGCCGGCGCGGCGCATGTGTTCAAGGGCGGGGCGGGTGACGTTGAGCGAGCCGAAGAAGTTGACCTCGAAAATATCGCGCAGGTCAGCGTCTGAGATGTCGCACGAGGGGATCTCGACCCCATAGCCGGCGTTGGCAAAGACGCTGTAGATCGAGCCGAACGCGCTGACGGTTTCGTCGATGAGTCTTTCGCACGCCTCCGGGTCATCGACCGAGCCCGGGACCACTATCGCCCGCCCGCCCGCGTCGGCGATGGTCTTGGCGATGGTCTCGAGCTTGTCGGCGCGCCGGGCCATGAGCGCGACGGGCATGCCGCGTTTGGCGCATGCAAAGGCCGATGCCGCCCCGATGCCGCTGCTGGCTCCGGTGATGGCGATCGGCCTGTTGCGAAGATCAATCATGCCCCGCGAACTCCTGGGGCCAGAGCATCAGTCGTCGTTGCTGGAGAAGACCTTCTCGGTCGTGTCAACGGTCGCCTTGCCGACTCCCTTGACATCATCGGCGGCTCCCTCGACGGTGTTGCACGCGCTGAGCACGGTCAGGCCGATGCACGCGGCGCCGAAGGCCAGCACGATCGCGCCGTAGCGCCGGACAGTTTCATTCTTCATCGCTGATTCTCCTTGAGTTTCGGACCTGCGGATTCTACCTCGGGTCGCCCCCGTCTGCTGGCTTGTCTACCGGGATGCCTGTCGGGCCTCGCCCGGGATGGAGCATCCACGCGAGCTCTTCGCTCCTGCTCGCCCGGGCGAGCAGGGCGTACACCCCGCCGCCGAGCGCCGTCGCCGCGAGCAGCGCCAGCGCGCCGCTCGCCCAGCTTGCCCGCTCGGGCCAGAGCCAGACGAGCGCCCCGACGAGCCCGCCCATGACCAAGCTCAGCCCGAGCGAGCGGGCGACGCTGCGCCGGGCGGGTTGGTCGAGGATCTGTCCGAGCCCGAGGCGTGTCCGCGCGGCCCGGGCGAGCACAGCGCACTGAACAATCGCCGAGATCGAGGTCGCCCACGCCAGACCCGCCTCGCCCAGGGGCCAGATCAACGCGAGGTTGAGCGCGAGGTTGAGCGCGACCATCGCCAGGGCGATGCGCATGGGCGTGATCGTGTCGCCCTTGGCGTAGAACGCCCGCGTCCAGAGCTGGTTGAGCGAGTACGCCCAGACGCCGACGCTGTAGCCCAGGACAACCCAGGCGGCGCGCGAGAGGCCATCATCGCTAAAGGCGTTGCCAGCGCCCGAGAAAAGGGTTGTGACAAGATCGGTGCGCACGAGCGCGAGCCCGACCGATGCGGGCAGGGCGATGAACAGCGAGAGGCGCACGCCGCGCCGCAGCGCGCCGAGAAAGCGTCCCGGGTCGCTCGCGCCCCGGCTCAGCTCCGGGAAAATCGCCGTCGCCACCGCGATCCCGAAAACCCCGAGCGGGAACTGGTACAGGCGCTGGGCGTAGTACAGCACGCTGTTGGAGGCCTCGTCGAGGGGGTAGGCGACGCCGGCGATTTGCGGCCCGACCCACAGGGGCCACATCGCGATGAGGGTGTCGATGAACGAGTTGAGCTGGAGGGTGCCGAGTCCGATCAGGGCCGGGACCATGCGCACGAGCATGGACCTGACCCTGGCGCGTGTCTGGGCGGTTCCGCGTCCCCAGTCCACGCGCCCGCGCAAGCACCGGGCGGACCAGACGACCTGCAGCACGCCCGCGAGCACCGCCGAGGCTCCGATGATGTATCCCCATGTGCGCGCCGACGCGCCCTCGACAAACCAGAACGGGACGCTGGCGGCGATGATGCACAGGTTCAGGATGATCGGCGCCGCGGCCCACGGCGCGAACCGCCCGTGCGCCTGGAGCATCCCGCCGAGGATCGCCGCGATGCAGATCAGCGGCATGAACGGGAGCGTCACCATGATCATGCGCACCGAGAGGGTTCTATCTTCGTCGCCCGGCGCGAGCACCAGCAGGGCCAGCAGGCCCAGCTCGATGAGGATGGTCAGCGCGCCGGTGGCCAGCGCGAGCAGGGCGACGGTCGTGCGCGCAAACGCGCCGGCCTGGGTCGGGTCGGACTCGCGCAGGCGGGTGTAGTCGGGCAGGAAGGCGGCCGAGAGGGCGCCCTCGCCGAACAGGCGGCGGAACATGTTGGGGATCGCCAGTGCCGCGGCGAAGGCCGAGCCCACGGCGGTATCGCCAAAGATCCGCACCGTCGCCAGATCACGCACCAGCCCGAGCACGCGGCTGCCCAGCGTGATGCCCGAGACGGTGCGCACCGCGCGCCCCAGATCCGCAGCATTCTCGCTCTCGGTCTGGCTTCCGGGCTGGTTCGCGTTGGTGTCGGTCTGGGGCACGTCGTTGGTATCCATCGGTCGGACGGGGGCGATCGCCTCAGCGCCGCCGGACCCTTGCTCTGAGCACCCGACCCAGCACCAGGGCGCCAGCGCTCGCCAGGAGGACGCCGAGGATGTTCGCCAGCGCGTCGTCGATTGCAGCGACCCGGTTCAGAATCGGGAGGCTCTGCGAGAGTTCGTCCAGCGGGGCGTACACCAGCCCGAGGGCGCCAGAGATCAGCACGTTGCGCGCGCACAAGGCGCGCCCGAAGAACGAGCACGCGATGAGCAGCATCGTCCACACCCCGAACGCGCCGGTGTGGATGAACAGGTCCGTGCGCTCGACCGGGCCGGTGATCGTGAGCTGGGGCCAGTGGGTCGCGATGAGCAGGGCGAGCGCGTAGAGCCCGAAGACGGTGCGCCGGAGCGTGTGCGAGCGGGGGGTTGGGGTGGGGGCGGTCGGATCGGGCGCGTTCACGCGCTGCGCTCGGTCGCGCCGAGCGAGCCGCGCAGGACGGTGATCTCCGCCTCGGACAGGGGCGAGGCGTCGTCGCGCGCGTCGATCATGTCGATCATGGTGTCCCACTCGCGGACGATCTCTTCGCCAAGCTTGCGGTAGTCCAGGGCGCCCGGCGCCCACGGGGCGTAGTCGAAGATCGTCTGCCCGAAGCTGGGGCACTCGGCCAGCTTGATGTTCCTGCGGATCGGCGGGTTGTACACCTGCGCAAAGCGCCACGGCACGTCCTGCTCGCGGGCCGCGTTGAAGAAGCCGCGCAGGTCATCGACCACCTCGCGCGTGTGCGTCGTCTGCGCGTCGTGCATGCACAGGACAACTCCCGCGACGCTCAGGCTCGGGTTGAGCTGGCGACGCACGAGTTGGATCGTCTCGAGCAGCTTGCCCACGCCCTGGAGCGCCAGGAAGTGCGCCTGCATCGGGATGATGACTTCCCGGGCCGCGGCGAGCGCGTTGAGCGTCAGCAGCCCCAGGGAGGGCGGGCAATCCAGCAGCACGAACTCGTGCCCGCCTGCGGGCGCAGATTCCAGGCGTTGCAGGGCGCTGCGCAGGCGTTCGTGGCGTTCGGGCAGGGCGCCCAGCTCGGACTCGGCCGCGGCCATGTCCGTCTCGCTCGGGATCAGCGAGAGATTGTTGCGCACCTCGATGAGCGTGTTGGCCGGGTCATGCGCGGGGTCGAGCAGCAGGTCGTACGCGCTGCCCCGGTTCCGCTCAGAAAGCTCGCCCGGCTCGACACCAAGGTGCAGCGTCGCGTGGGCCTGCGGGTCGAGATCGACCAAGAGGGTGCGCCGCCCTGTCGCCGCGATCGCGGCGGCCAAGTTGACGCAGGTGGTCGTCTTGCCCACCCCGCCCTTCTGGTTCATCAGCGCGATGACCCGCGTCGCCCTGTCCGCCTTCCCTGGCATTGCCCGAGTATACGGGCAAATCCCGGGCTCAGACGCTCGCGTCTTGGGGCTCGCGTTCCTCGCTCGGTGAGGAGGATCTGGAGGCGGAAGCCGCGGGCTTGCCCTCGGGCTCGTCGGAGGAGGCCAGATCGCTGGTCTGCTTCTCGAGGTGGGCCTTGCGGGCGATTTTGATCGCGTAGACCGTGATGTACGAGATCGTGATCAGGGCCAGGGCGTAGACGAACCGGGCCTTGGTCTCGCTGATGAGGATCCCGAGCAGGGCGAAGAGGGCGGAGAAGGCGTACAGCGTGAGCACGGCCCCCTTGACCCCGAGGGCTCGCAGGAGCATGTGGTGGAGGTGGTCCGAGTCCGGGTCGGACATCCGTTTGCCCGCCATCTTGCGCCGGACGATCGCGAGGATGGTGTCGATGATCGGCAGCGCGAAGATCACGAGCCCGGCGAGCACGAGGAAGGTCTGGCCCAGGTCGCCCAGGGTCAGGATGATGACGATGGCGCAGAACCCGAGCAGGAGCGAGCCGCAATCGCCCAGGAAGATGGTCGCGGGGTTGAAGTTGTGTGGGAGGAAGCCGAGGCAGGCGCCGAGCAGGGCCATGCTGAGGATGATGCGCGTGGCGTCGAGCTTGCCGTAATCGACCATCGCCAGCCCGAGGGCGACGACGAGCAGGCCGGCGGCGGTGATGGCGGTGGTGCCGGTGAGGAGGCCGTCGAGGCCGTCGATGAGGTTGGCGGCGTTGCAGGCGCCGAGGACGAACATGGCGATGATCGCGGTGCCCGCCCAGTAGATCAGGTTGATCTCTAGGTGCGAGCCGATCAGGGGCAGATCAGTGCCGAGGTCGAAGACCCATGTGAGGCTCTGGTTGCCCACGAGTTTGCCGATTGTCGGCGCGAGGACGCCCTGAGCGACATTGACGCCGACGTCGCCGTATGCGAGGGCGGCGGCGGCGAAGAGCTGCCCGCCCACCTTGACGCGCGGTGGGATGCCGACGACGTCGTCGAGCAGGCCGACGAGCATGATGACGGTGATGCCGAGGAGAATCCACGGGGGGACTGGCAGGGGGATCCCGCCTTCTACGAGGTGCTCGGTCTGGTGGAAGGTGATCAGGGCGCCGAAGCGCGGGTCGGTGGCGATGTAGCTGAACAGGATCGCGCCCATGATCCCGAGGAAGACGGCGAGGCCGCCGAGGTAGGCGATCGGCATGCGGTGCATCTTGCGCTCGTCGGGGTGATCGACGACGCCGTTGGCGATGGCCATGCGCCGGATGAGCGGCGTGACGAGCAGCGTGATCAGAAACGCGACCACGCCCACGGCTAGGTAGCCCTGGAAGATTTCAAGGCGCGACCACTCGGGCTTGCCGGCGATGCCCGCCAGGTCCGCGAGATCCTGCTGACGCGCGGCGAGCGACTGGATCTGCGTCCCGAGCGATTCGATCCGGTTGGCGATGCCGTCGGGGACGATCTGGGTCGGGGTCTCGATCATGGTCGGGGGGAGGGTCATGCGCCGCCCTCGGCCTCGAGCGAGGCGCCCTGGCGGACCGAGGCCGCGATGTCCATGATGGTCTGCACGAGCGGGGTCACGCTCTCGAAGCCGACGGCGTCACGCACGCGCGTCAGATCCGGGCGGCGGTGACGCAGATCCTCGAACCCGCCCGGGTACGCGTCCGAGTACGCGACCGTCGTGATCGTCGAATCGCTCTTGAGCGTGTCGATGACAAGCTCGGCCAGTTGCATGATCGTGATCGGGGTGTCGGAGCCGACGTTGAACACGCGCCCGGCGGCGGTAGGCTCGCCCAGCAGCCTCGGGAGCAGCTCGGTGACGTCGCGGACATCGCAGAAGCAGCGTGATTGCGAGCCATCGCCGTAGACGCGCAGGGGCTCGCCGGCGAGGGCGGCGCGGACGAAGCGGGGGACGACCATGCCGTAGTCGCCGAGCTGTCTGGGGCCGATGGTGTTGAAGAAGCGGCAGACAACGGCGGGCACGCGCCCCTCGCGGGCGTAGGCCAGGGCGAGGTACTCGTCGATGGCTTTGGAGCATGCGTAGCTCCAGCGCGTCACGCTGGTGGGGCCGTAGAGGACGTCGTCCTCTTCGCTGAAGAGTTCTTTGCCGGGTTTGCCGTAGACCTCGGAGCTGGAGGCGATGAGGGTGGGGGTGTTGGTGTTGGCGCTGAAGCGGAGAACCTGGGCGGTGAGATCGACGTTGGTCTCGATGGCGCGGACGGGCTCGTTCATGACGAGTTCGACGCCGACGGCCGCGGCGAGGTGGTAGATCTGTCCGAACCGCTCGCCCGCGAGATCGCCCGAGAGCGCGAGCGCGAGGTCTTGCCCGATGAAGTCGATGCGGTCGCGGACCCGGGCGAGGTTGGCCTCGGCTCCGGTGGAGAGGTCGTCAACCACGCAGACGCGGTCGCCGCGATCGACGAGGCGTTCGACGAGGTGAGAGCCGATGAAGCCAGCGCCGCCCGACACGAGGACACGCCCCGCGTTGGCGGGGCGTGTCGGGGTGGGCTTGGGTGTGCGTGTGGGCACGCCGGTCTCTCTCTTGTGAACGTGTCATCCGCGGGGGCGCGGAGGGTACGGTTGGGCGTTGGCGGGGTCTAGGCGGCGTCCTCGGATTGGTAGGCGTGGGAGGTGCGGATGTTCTTACGCATGTACCCGCCGGCGGCGGAACGGACGGCGTTGACGACCACGCCGAGCATCTCGCCCCGGGCTTCGCCCAGCTCGTTGCGCAGGCGGGCGACCATGCCCCGCTTCTCGTAGAGCGCCCGGACGACCAGGATGCTCGCGTCCACGCGGTTGGCCAGCGACACGGCGTCGCCCGAGACGATCGCGGGCGAAACGTCGATCAGCACCATGTCATAGTCCGCAGTCGCCTCGGCCAGCAGCTCGGACATTTTCTCTGAGCCCAGACGCTCGAACACGCGGTGCTCGCGCGACCCGGCGGGCAGGATGTCCACCCGCTCGGTGTCGGTCTTGCGCGCCACCTTGCTCAGAGCCGCGGCGCCCGCGAGCACGTCGCTCAGGCCCGGCGCCTCGCCCTGCCCGAAGATCCGGTGGATGCTCGAGCGTCGGAAGTTCGCGTCGATGATGAGCACGCGCTGCTCGGCAGCGGCGCACGCGAAGGCCAGGTTGACCGTGACCGTCGTCGCCCCGGATCCGGGCATGCCCGAGGCCACCAGCAGCGACCGGTGCCCGGCGCGCTGCATCTTCTTGAGCAGCGGCGTGCGGATCTGGCGGAAACTCTCGGCCAGGATCGATTTGGGCTCGTCTCTGAACACGGTCTCGACCGAGTCCGGGCTCAGCGGGTCTTCGCTCGCGACGGGGATCATCCCGAGGACGCGGGCATGGGGGATCATCGCGACGTCCGCCGGGCTCTTGACACGCTGGTCGAGCACTTCGCGGATGACGATGATGCCGGCGAACAGCGATCCGGTCAGCAGCACACCCGCCGGGACCATGACGAGCAGCTTCGGGAACGAGACGCGGGAGGGGATGCGTTCGGACTGGATGACCTGCACGCGCGGGCCTCGCTCGGCACGCCCGGTCGCGGTGACGCTCCGCAGATCGACCTCCAGCTCCGTGCGGCTCGCAATCATCTGCGAGATGCGGGCGTCGAGGTCCTCGATGTCGGCCAGGATCCGGGTCAGGTCTGTCAGCTGAAGGCGCAGGTCTTCACGCTGGCGCATCAGGCTGGAGACCTGGGCCGAGAACTGCGCGTTGGCCGAGCGGGCGTTGTCCAGCTCCGCGTTGAAGAGCTTGAGCAGCTCATCTTCGCGGGCGGACTGGAGCTCCTGCTCCGTGGCGGCGATCTGCGCTTCCACGGTCTTGTAGCTGCGGTGCCCGGGCATGACGCCGCTCTGCCTGAGCGAGCGCCGAGAGTTGGTGAGCGCGTGGAGCTGGCTGAGCAGAGTCGCGACATGGGGATTCTGCTCGATGAGGATGCGTTGGGTGTCGGTGTAGGTGATCCCGGCCGTGCTTTCGAGCATCGTTTCCAGACGAGCGACGGTGACTTTGTTCGCCTCGATCGACTGGCCCATTACCACAAGCTGGGCGACGATCAGGCTCAGGTTCTGCGACGCTTCCGTGTGATTCTGCTGGACCGAATCGACACCTTCTTCAGTAACGATACGGGCGCGCTTGGCGTTGAGGTCTTTGATCTCCTGATCGAGCTGGTCGATCTGCTGCTTGATGGAGTCCTTCCTGGCCGAGAACTCGGTGTTGCTCGATCTCCGCAGCTCAAAGAGGTAGGCGTCTTTGGTGAGCTTCACGAGCGCGGTCGCCTCGTTGGGGTCGCTGTCGTTTGCGGTCATGCGGATGTAGTTGGTGCCCGGGACGACCCGTGCGGAGACCGTATCGCTCAGCTCTTCGAGGGCATCGTCCGCGTCGATGACGCCCTTGTTCATAACGTCCTTGGTCCAGCTGGAGGCCTCCGTGAGCAGGCGGGGGTCGCGGACGATGCGCTCGAGCACGGGCTCGGACACCATGCGCGAGACCTGCGAGAGCATGAACCGCTCCATCTCGTCCTCGTTGCCCGTGCCCTCACGGACGGCCGGGTTGTCCTCGGGGGGCAGGCACTCGAAGATGACCTCGGAGGTGTACTTCGGGGCGAACTTTCGCAGCACCACGAACGAGCCAAACCCGATTATGACGCCCAGGACCAACGTCGCCATGCCAAGCCACATGTACTTGCGCGCCAGCTTGATCGGGTCGATGGTCACTGCGGGAAGCTGCGCCGAGGGCGGCGCAGTGGGCGGCCCGGGGCGTCGGGCGCCGGGGGTGGGCATCGGGGTGGTCGGGGCGGGGAGGCTGCTCATCGCTTGGCTCCGGCTGTCATCTCGAGGCGGGTCTTCTTCTCGGGCATGTCACGCATCGTCCTATGTCGGTCCTCACGGACCCTCGGCTGAGTCGATCTGAGACTGAAGCGAATCAATATCGGACTGGTACCGCTCCAGACGGCTCCGTCCGACGCCGGCGTCACCCTTGATCTGCCCCAGCAGCTCTCTTGCCTGCTCCACCTCGCCCAGGGCCAGGTGGACATTGGCAAGGCGAACAAGCAGGGCCAGGCGGGTGTCAATGTTGCGCACCAACCGCCTGGCGAGCAACAGGGTCGCCTTGGCGTCCTCGTTCTTTCCGAGCCCGACCTGGATGGCCGCGAGCGTGTCGAGCACCTGAGCGTTCTGCCCGCGCGTGGCGTCCTTGGCTTGCAGGGCCAGGGGCAGGCCCCGGGCGGGTTGGGCGAGTTTTTCACCGATGAGGTACGCCAGGTTGTTGAGCATCTCCCAGTCGTCCGGGAACCTTTCGAGCCCCTCGGTCCAGATCTGCTCGGCCTTGGCGTAGTCGCCGTCGGCGTAGGGGACGGAACCGGCGACGCGGTACGCAAGACGCGGGATGTGCGCCGTTCTCGCGCTCGTGTAGAGCGAGGCCAGCACATCCAACGCCTGCGAGCGTGTCTCGTCGGAGGCAAGCATCCGCAGGGCCATGAAGTAGTCGAGCCACTCTCGCCCGGGCGAGCCTGGCGCCTGCGTCCGGGCCAGGCGGCTCATGAACGCGAGCATGGTGCTGTCCGGCTCGTTGTCGAACATGCGGGCCGTGTTGATGTTCCAGGAGTTGAGCTGCCCCGGGTCGGAATCGATCTTGAGCAGCGCCTTCTCGAAGGCGATGATCATGCGCTCCTCGGCGTTGCTCTTCTGGCCTGCGGCGTAGTCGATGATCGCCCGGATGCCCAGGATCTGCGGGTCCTCGCGCGCATCGGCCCCGTTCTCGATGAGCCCGGTCAGCACGTCGCGCGCGTTTCGGATGTTGGGCGGATCGGTGCGCAGGTTCGCGTCAATCAGCGCCCCGGCGATCGCTTCGGAGCGGCTCCGTTCCCACGCGGCGGAGTAGAACCGCGCGGCACGTCCCCATCTTTCCTGCTCGGCGAACAACCCCGCGACCTTGGCGCTGAGCTGGACGTCGCCCTGGCGGCGCTCGATGACATCCTCGGCCAGGCTCTGGGCCTCGCCGCCGCGCCCACGCTCGATCAGCTCGAGCACCAGCCCGAGCAGCACCTCGTCGAGGCTCGGGTTCAGACGCAGCGTCGCGCGCAGGTCGTCGATTGCATCATCGTCACGCCCTTGATCGTAATAAACCCCCGCGCGCACGCGCAGCGTCCGCCAGTCGTTCGGGTTGAGCTTGAGCGCCTGCTCGAGGTCGGCGAGCACGTCGCCCGCGAGCTCTGGCTGGCGGCTCTTGGCCAGGGCGCGCTGGATGTATACCAGCGGCTCGGTCGGGTTCTCCGACACCGCCTTGTCGAGCAGAGCGATCGCGCCGTCATAATCGCCCCGGGCCAGGGCAAGCTCGGCCTGCTGCAGACGGATCGTCGTGTCCGTCGCGGCCCGGTCCTCGATCTTCGCAAGCTCCTGCGCGCCCTCGTCGTACCGGTTCAGACGCAGCAGCGACTCGACGACGCGCTTCTGGTAGCTGAGGTTCTCAGCGTCGGTCCCGCCCTGCGTGAACGAGCGGTAGAGCGAGAGCGCGTCGTCCCACTGATCGACCGCCGCGTACACGTTGGCGAGCATCCGGTCGGCCCGGCGTGTCTCCGGGTCCTGGAACTCGCGGGCTTCGATGAGCGCGTCGATCGCGACCTGGCGGCGACCGCGCTGGAGCATGAACTGAGCCATCGAGACGTACACGTCCTCGTTGACCTTGTCACTATCCTGGGCCAGCAGGTACGAGACGTAGACACCCCGGGCCATCTCCACGCCGTCGCGGGGGGTGTCGTTGACCCGGACCGTGACCTGGTCGGCGTGCCAGCGGGCGTCGAGCTCGACGAGCAGGAGCGCATCCTGCTCGCCCCGGAGCTCGTCGAGCAGCGGGCGGGCCAGATCAAACTGCTTGCCGATGATGTAGAGGCGAACGAGCTCGGTCCGGTTGATCCGGTCGCTCGGGTCCAGCTCCAGGAGCTGGCGCCTCTGGTCGATGGCGAACTGCACGCCCACGGGGCCGCCCGCGACGGATTCGAGGCGGAGCCGCAGGTCCATGTACTGGCCCGAGGTCCGCCCGTAGCGTTCCATCTCGCGGGCGCGGATCAGGGCCTCTTGTGTTCTGTTGAGGGTCACGAGCGTGCGCAGATACTCGAGGATGGACGGGAGATCGTCGGGGCGGATGGCGAGGGCGTCCTGGTAGGTCGCCAGCGCGTCGTCGTACTTGCGGAGCTGGATCTGCTGGAGCGCGAGCATGCGGTAGACGCTGGCGTCGGCCGAGCCCTGGGCGATCGCTCGCCGGAGCGCCTCGACCGCCTCGGCGCCGCGCCCGCGCGACGATTCCAGGCGGGCGACGAACGTCAGCCCACCGACGCGGTCGGCGTCGGTCCGCTGCGCAATCTCGACCACACGCTCGGCCTCGTCGTCGTCTTTCGACGTCAGCGCGGCGATCATGCGCAGGTTCAGCACCATGGAGTTTTCGGGCGCGATCTCGATGAGGCGGGCGAGTGTCGCCTCCGCTTCGTCGTCGCGCTGGGCCGCGCGGTAGACGCTGTACACGCCCACCAGCCGGTTGACCTACGGCGCGTCGGACAGCTCGTACAGGCGGATCCGCGCATCGATCAGGTTGTCGGCCAGCAGCGCCTGCTGCACGATCTTGAGATCGGAATCGTCCGGGTGCTTGGCGACGGCCTTGTGGATGACGTTCCGGGCCTCGTCCATCTCGTTCTGCCCGAGGTGCAGCCCGGCCAGCTCGCGCGCGATCCGCGGGTCATACTCCAGACGTTCGATCTGCCCGGAGAGGTAGTTGATCGAGGCCCGGGGGTCGCCGACGAGCTCGGCCGAACCGCCCAGCAGGCGCCTGGATTCGAGCAGGGCGCCCACGATCGGATCCTCGACCTCCAGCTCGCCGAGCAGCTGGCGGACCTCTCGGAGCCCGTCGATCGCGACCTCGTTTGTGGGGTCGATCTCGAGAGCTTCCTCGAACAGGTCCTTGGCGCCGTCGAGATCGTTGAGATAGATCTCGACGCGTCCGAGCATCAGTGTCGCGGGCAGGTTCCGGGGCTGCATGTCGCGCATCTGGGTGAGGCGGTCGCGGGCGACGCCGTTCTGCCTGAGCAGCATGGCGACCTGTGCCTCACGCCAGAGGCCGTCGAAATCCTGGTATGAGGCGAGCTCGTTGAACTGGCGGAACAGCGAGAGGGCCTTGGGGTAGTCCTCGTGCGCCAGAGCGATCATGCCGTCAACCATGAGCAGGCGCCCGTTGCCCTCGGGGACGATCTGGGCGAAGCGCCGGCGCGCGTCCTCGGCCTGGCGGAGCTGCTCGGCGCGTGCCGCCTCGTTCTCGGGTGTGTCCTCGATCTTCGAGAGGTTTGTCAGGTAAGCCATGGCCTCGTCGCCCAAGGCCGATTCCTGGAACGAGAACTGGAGCATGCCCTCGAGGCTCAGCGGGCGCGACTCGAGATCCTGGATCTTGCGCAGGACCGTGATCTGCTCGTCGGTCTCGCCCTGCGCCTCGAGAATCCGGGCGAGCAGCATCAACGCCGACGCGTCCTTCTCGTCCTGCTCGACGAGCAGGCGAGCCATCCGCTCAGATCGCGAGAGCTTCGCCTCGGGATCGAGCGACGCCTCGAGCACCCGGAAACGGGCGGCGAGTCGGGCTGTCCCGGGCGCCGTCGGGTCTTGCTCGACCAGCGACACGATCCGGTCGAGCTGGGGCTTGAACTGGGCGGTGTTGGTGATGCGTCCGGTCTGCCCGGTGGAGGCGTTCTCGCGCATCGTGTCGTGGCGGAGCTGCTCGACCTCGACGGTCAGCTTCGCGAGCAGCCCGTCGGGGGACGAGGGGTTGGTCTTGGTGAACGCGAGAACCTCGCGCCGGGCCTCGTCGAGAAGGGTTTGCGCCGCCTCGAAGTCGTCGTCAACGCGAGCGTCGTACGCATCGCGCAGGCGGATCGAGAGCAAACCGCGCAGCGACTCTGAATCGTCCGGGCGTTCGCTGAGCGCCGCGGTCAGGTCTTCGACGGACTGCTCGTGCATGCCCTCGTCCAGGGTGGCGCCCTCGGAGATGATCCGGCTGATCGCCAGACCCCGGTAGCGGAGCAGGCGCTTCCACTCGGTCTGGTCGGAGGGGGTGTACTCGAAGAAGCGGTAGGCGTTTTCGCTCTGGGCGATCATGGCGTCGGCGCCCTCCCGCGAGTAGCGCGAGTGCAGCGATTGCTCGCGCATGAGGCCCAGGTACTGGTCGTGCGCCTCGATGTCGGTTCCGCCGCCCTTGACCTGTGACAAGGTCTGCAGCACCGGGATGTACTTTTGGCGGTACGCGCCGGAGTATTCGGTCCGGGTCTCGGGGGTCCATGACTCGAGCGATCCGATCCACTTCTCGAGCCAGTCAACGCGCGAGCGGTCGTGCCCGTACGCCATCCCGTAGTTGATCCCGGCTTGCTTCGCGTTGCCCTCGGCCATCATCTGGTCACCCAGACGGGCGTAGTCGTCGCCCGACTTGCGCAGGAACGTCACATACGCCACGAGCATCACGCCCAGCAGCAGCACGATCCCCGTGACCAGAACCACCACGAACTTTTTGTTCACCTGCTGCGAAGCCATCGTCGGTCCCTTCCTGTCTCGCTGCTCCGCGCTCCGCGTGCACCGATCGTCATCTCTGTTTCGGGCTCAGCCGCCCGCGATTGGTTCGTCGTCCGCCTTGCGACGGGGGTTGTCCTCGGGGTATCGCCCTGTTTCGACCTCGACCCAGTCCGGGGCGCAGCGCATCACCTCGCCGAGCAGCCCGTCGAGCAGCGACGCCGCCTGCTGGATGAACTCTTCGCTCGAGCCTGCACTGGCGCTGGTCACCTGGACTTTGAGGTAGTACGCGTAGTCACTCGTCAGATCGAACGCGAGCGTGCGGACATCGTTGGCGTTGGGCACGGCGCCCCCGTTGGCGATGAAGAAGTACCCCGCGTACAGGCGTCGGTTTTTTGCGAGGACAAACTCGCTGACGCGCATCTTGATCGGGCGGTCGGGCGTGACATCGCGCGGCAGGCGCACGCGCGTGCCCGGGGTGTCCGAGTACGGGTACTCGTGCAGGCGCGTGGTGTAGAGCGCGCCGCTCTGGCCCCGGAGGTTCTCCGGGACGCTCGCGTCAACGGACCACGAGCTGGTGTCCAGCGGGAGCGCGACCGAACGCGAGCCCGAGGACTGCTGATACCCGCCGCCCACGAAGCAGCGCTCCGCGACGTGCGGCACCGTGTCGATCATCCCGGTGTAGTACGCCGCGTGCAGCTCGATCCGGAACGGGTTGCGCGGGTCTTCGGGGTCGGTCTCGATGTACGAGCGGGAGACGTAGTTCTCGGTGCCGAGCACCTCGAGCACCTCGGCGCTCTCGACCTGGTCGGGGCCAATGCGTTCCCACCCCGGGACCTGCGCAGGGAGCTGCGAGAGCTGGCGGTCCTTGGGCGGGTAGATCTCGAGCTTGTTCAGGTGCAGGCGGTACTTGCTGATCGCGGCGCTAAAGCCCGCAGCCCCCGCGCCCATCACGCCCAGCGCCACTGCAAACGCGACGATCGAGCGTCCTTTGCGTGTCATGAGAGCCTCCCGGTCGGCTCGCGGTACACCCGGTTGAGCGCCCAGACGATGCCCAGGAAGAGCAGCAGCGAGGGGAAGAGCAGCAGCGTGCCGATGACGGTGTGCGCGTCGCCCGTAGCCAGCTCCGGGTTGCCCAGCGAGACCAGCCCGAGCACCGTGACCCGGATGACGTTCATCAGGACCGCGACCGGGGCCGCGAGCAGCAGCAGCGCTGTTCGTTGCCACCACTGCTTGCACGCGAGCAGCGCCACCGCGACGGCCAGCGCCAGGAACGCGACGACCATGCGCATCCCGGAGCACGCCTCGGCGACGTTCATCGGGATGGTCTTGGTCCCGTGGATGATTTCCAGGAGGTTGCCGTCGATCTCGACGCTGAACCAGCCCAGCGGGCGACCGATCATGTTCAGCATCAGGTACGCCCCCTCGGACGCGACGAGCTGGAGCTTGAACGTGATCGCGAGCATGATCGACTCGGAGACCGTGACCGCGAACACGAGGTACCCGATCGGGACGAACAGGTATTTCATCATCCGCGGGCCGGTCATCAGCAGCGTCAGCCCGAAGACCGTCAGCACGATCGCGAAGCCCTGGATCATGTGGTTGCGGATCGTCACGACGCCCGCGAAATAGGTCATGATGCCGAGCAGGAACGGGGCCAGCCCGGGCCAGAAGACCTCGCTCCGGAGCTGCGAGAGTTCTTTGCGCGACTGCCAGATGATGTACAGGCTGATCAGGGGGATGACGTAGGCGTGCCCCCAGTCCTCGACGCGCTCCGAGCTCCACATGTTCTGGCGGAGGAACCAGCGGTAAAAGAGCGCGACGAACACGACGCCCAGGACCGCGATCATGCCCAGACCCGCGGGCGAGACGAGCCCGAGCAGGCGCGTGCCGCCAGCGCCCTTGTCGGGCTGGACCTGGGCACGGGTTGTTTGGGCACTGCTCATCGGGCACTCCGGGGTCGTATCGCTCTTGATCGGGGATCGGAAGCCCCCGCGCCAGCGGGATCGGGCGACACCGATCACGCCGCCAAGGCCCCCTCCTGGGCGGTCCTACGCCGCTGCTCCGCTCCGGTTCATCCCCGGGCGATCGAATGTATGTGCTCGGGCTCCGTCCCTCGCGCCCCAGCCCCGGGGGCGCCCCGATGCTGTCGCCCCGACTGTATGCCCATGAAAAAGGGGGCGTCCGCCTTCGCGGAGGCCCCCGATCTTGTTGATCGCTGGATCGGCCCGGTCTCGGGGATTATCTGCGGAGGCTGGTTGGGGGAGCCCCGAACACATCGTTGCCGAAGTTCCGGTCGAGCAGGAACCCGAACCCGTAGCTCGAACGCAGCCCGCCCCGAAGGACCGCCAGCGGCGTCGCCCAGAAGTTCGTCCCTACGTTCACCCGGTCGTTCGGCTTGAGGTAGATATCTGGCTGCGTGCCCTCGGTGATCGCACGCAGGTTCAGCATGATCGTGGACTGGTGGTCGTTGCCGACCATCCGCGTCAGATCGACACGCTCGGGGATGGCTAGGCCGTTGAGCCCGCCCGCAGCGGTGATGGCCCGCACCAGCGTCAGATCGCCCAGCGGCGGGAGCACGTAGACACCCGGACGCACGACCTCGCCATCGATATAGATGTTGCCCTGCGGCGGTGCGGGCACCCGCACGATGTCGCCCGGGCGGACGATGATGTTGTACCGGGCGTCGCCGGCGACGAGCGGCTTGACGGGCACGCGGATGACGCGCTGGGTCATCATGGCCGAGGCCCGGCGGAGGAACTCCGACTCGGCGCTCGGGTCGTCTCTGGAGGTGACGGGCGCCATCGAATCCTGCGTCTGCGCAAGAACCCACTGCCCGTTGACAAAGATCCATCGGGTGGCGACGCCGTCGCTTCCGGCGACGCTCGGCGCCGTCGGGGTGATCTCCTGGGCTCCGCTCGGATCGATCAGGTCGATCACGGGCTCACGCTCGGGCTGGACAGCGGCGGGCATGGCCGGGAGCAGCGAGGCGCCAACCAAGGTGTCGTCGGCGCTGAGGACCGCCGGGGCCGGGTCCGAGAGGTTGTCGATGATGTCGAGCAGGTCATCGCCCGGATTCTGGGGTGTGGTCGAGCTGTCGGGGGTTCTGCCGGACTGCCCGCCAACCTCGGGGCTCGCGCCGGCCGCCTCGCTCGTGAGCGGGACCTGGCGGATGATAAAGACGTGCTTGAGGCTCTCGTTGATCCCGCCCGCAGCCAGCAGTGCTTCGAGCAGACGGTAATCCGCCGATGGGATGAAGTACGGGCCTGGGCGCGCCACCGCGCCCATCACGCTGAACGACGACTGGCGACGCTGCTGCACCACCACCGAGATATCGGGTTCGGCGATGAGCTTCTTCATCGCGTCGCCGACCGCTTCGCCGACTTCCAGTTCTGTCAGGCCGTTGACCCAGATCCGTCCAAGCTGCGGGATCTCGATGTACCCGTTGGCGTCCACCACCCGCGGGAGCAGCTCCGGCACGCCCGGCGTGAACAGGTCGAACACCGTCAGAGCGAGCACATCGCCCGGCCCCACGCGGTAGACCTCCGCCTCGGGCAGCAGGTCGTTCGTGGTGATCTCGCTCGTCTCGACGAACTGGATGTCCGGATCCTCGATCGTCGCGATGCGGTCAAGGATCGGCACCCGCGTGGGAGTGTGCTCCCACCGACCAACCACGCTCGGGTCCATATATGAGTCCCACTCGGAGCACCCGGAGAGCACGCTCAGGCCCAGAACGCCGGCCAGGGCGCCCGTCGCCAGCAGGGGCAGGGATCGCCTGCGGCTCCGCTCATCCGTCGTCTTGGAGGTCGAGTTCAGATGCGTCACGGCCTGACTCCTCTATAGCTCATCTCTGTCGCCCGTCAAAATCACCCACAATCGGGGGGTTGGCGGGCGGGTCGGTTCCTTGTCGCGGGGGTCTCAGGGATACCCGCTTGTCGCCGCTCATCGGTCGTTCCCGGACCCGTATTGAAAAACACGCCCGGATTCGCGTCACAGAACGTACATCTTCTCGGAAGGCTCGGTACGCACCGGCTCTCGGTGCGTTCGCGGTCCCTTTCAATCCGCCGGATCTTTCGGGCCGACAACGACCTGCGGCCAGACAGGCCCAGAGCCTAGCATCGCCCGAAAGCCCATGACGACCCACCCGCAGAACCCATCCCGGGGCGCCGCGCCCCCGTCGCCGGGCGCCCTCGAGCGGACACTCGCCCGCCATCCCCGCCCACTGGGGGGGGATCCCGGGCGCAATACCCGCGCGTCGGTCTCGCTCACGGGCATGATCCTCAATAACCAGTCCGACGCGCCCGAGCAGCTGCTCGTCAAACGCAAGCCCCCGTGGCTCCGAGCCCGCGTCCCCGGGGGCGAGGGCTTCCACAAGACCCGCAGGAACATCCAGGGGCACAAGCTCCACACGGTCTGCGAGGAGGCCGCGTGCCCGAACATGGGCGAGTGCTGGGCTCGTGGGGTCGCCACGATCATGATCCTGGGCGACACCTGCACCCGCAACTGTGGGTTCTGCAATGTCAAGACGGGCAAGCCCCCGGTGACGGATTATGACGAGCCCGCCCGGGTCGCTGAGTCGCTCCGGGGCGCCGGGCTCAAGCACATCGTGATTACGTCGGTCGATCGCGACGACCTGCCCGACGGCGGGGCCGCGATCTGGGCCGAGACCATCCTCCGCGTCCGCGACGCCTGCCCGGAGATGTCGCTCGAGGTCCTCATCGGCGATTTCAAGGGCGATGAGGCGGCCCTGCAGATGGTCATCGACGCGCACCCGACGATCATCGCCCACAATGTCGAGACCGTGAAACGCTGCCACCCGGCCGTCCGTCCCGCAGCCCGCTACGAGCGGACGATTGAACTTCTCCGGCGCGTCAAGGCCCAGGGCGCCATCGCCAAGACCGGCATCATGGTCGGCATCGGCGAGAAACAGCACGAGGTCCTCGAACTCTTCGACGACCTCGTCCGCATGACCAGCGCCCACGACGGCCCGCGCGACCCGCGCCCCAAGGCGGGCAACCCTTCACGCGGCGACCCCGTGGACATCATCACCATCGGGCAGTATCTCCAGCCGACGCGCAACCACCTGCCGCTGGACCGCTGGGTCCACCCCGACGAGTTCGCGGAGTACGAGCGGGCCGGGCTGGAAGCGGGGATCAAGGTGGTTAAGAGTGGGCCGCTGGTGAGGTCGAGCTATCTGGCGGATGAGCAGGCGGATGCGCTAAAAATGCTCGGGCAGTGAGCTTGACATAACGTATATCTTGTGCTATACACACATCAGGTACGAAAGGGGCCTGACCTCCGCTCGGTTGGGCAGTTTCGTTGATGTAGGACGAGACAATCAGGTCTCGAGCAGTCTGAATCGTGCAGCGCCCAGACATGGGTAGATCAAGGGGCACGATGAGCGGCTGGCTTGCTCGGGATTGGCACGAAATCGGCATGGTCGCCGTGGCATCACATTTCGTGAGCGCCTGGGCGCTGACGATGCGTGGCAGTCCCGAGGAGCACGCCGATGGCGTCCGACGTTCGATTCGCTGAGATCAGGAAGATCCTCGAAGAACACGGCTGGCACTTGGCCCGTATAGCCAAGAGTTCACACCATATCTTCACCGGCCCTGATCGACGGACGATCAGTATTCCGGTCCACCACGGGAAGGTGAAGGATGTCTACCGGAAGCAAGTCGAAAAAGCGATCCGCGAAATCCAGCAGGAAGACGACGACGCGTAAGTCGTCCTCGCGCTCCAAGGCGATCGACCGTCCCTTCGACGCCGCGATTCTGCGGAAGGCGAAGCGGGTTGCTGCGAGCTATCGCCTCGTCATCGAACCCGAGCCCGATGTGGGCTACTTTGGGCGCACCGCCGAGATGCCGTACGCCATGGGTGACGGTGAAACGATCGAAGCGTGCATCCGCGAGACAATGGACGCGACGATCGCCGCGATCGCGACGATGTTGGAGCAAGGTCAACGCCCTCCAACCCCCGCTTCCGCAGCCAAGCGAGATCGCCAGGTCAATATCCGCATGACCGCCGACGAGAAAGAACGCCTCGAAGAGGCCGCACGTCAGGCCGGATTCCGCAGCATCTCCGACTTTCTCCGCACCGCCGGGCTCGACTGGGCGGGGTAGCGCCGGTCTTCGTTCGCGGCGGGCGGCGCCCACCCGTCAGAGCCGCGAGCGTGAGCTCGCGCATGGCTCAGGACTCACGAGCTCACGCTCGCGGCTCGGTTGTGGTCATCCGATGCGCCGCGTTAGAACCCCGCCATCTTCCGCAGCAGTGTGTCGAGCTTCCTCGGCACCGGCATCACGCTCAGGCGCCCAAGGCGCACTAGGTCGAACCCCTCGAACCGGGCGTCGCCCTTGATCGTCGCGAGCGTGACGGGCATGATCGCACGTTTGATCGGCATGACGTCGAACAGGGGCGCCTTCATCTGACCCTTGGTGTTGAGCCCGGGCTCGGACGGGTCTTCGTACGGGTTGGTCACGATCCGGGCCAGACCAACGATGGCGCGCTCTTTGCCCGTGTGGTAGATGAAGGCCTCGTCGCCCTTTTTGACGGTGCGCATGTGCATCTGGGCGGTCGGGTTGCGGACGCCGTCCCAGGGCTCGCGCTTGTCGCGGTCGAGGTCGTCGTACGAGTAGTCGCTCGGCTCGGTTTTGAGCAGGTAGGTCGTCATGGGCGAAGGATAGTGCGGGTCAGGGTGCGGGCAGGCGTTCGATGCTCATCCGGACGCGCCCCTCGAGCGTCTGGCCCGGCTCGAGCACGCGAACGCCGGTCCCGGTTTGGCCTTGCTCGGCGAGGTTGAACCCGTCGTTGACCATGCTCACCGGCTCGACGCAGAAGTGCGACAGCGCCCCGCCCGAGGCGTCGCGTGGAGTGAACACAACGAGATGGTCGAGTGATTCTGAGCAGCTCATCGTCAGGCGCACCCCGCTGGCGGGCCACTCGATGGTGGCCTCGCCGCTGAAGGCGTTGAACACGTCGTCGAGCCCGGGGTTGCCCAGGGGGGCGAGCTCGCGCAGCGCGGCGCTGATCGTGTCGCCAATCGCTGGGGCGGTGGGGATCTGGTTCTCGCATGGGTAGCGCCCGCCGACGGGGGCGCGCAGGCGGACCTCGTCGCGGTCGGCCCAGAGGCGCCTGCGGAAGAAGGGGTGGAAGCCGAGGCCCGCGGGCATGGGTTCGCGGTCGAGGTTGGTCACGCTCAGGTCGATCTCGATGGCGTCGGGGGAGATTTCGTACCGGGCGAGGGCGCCGAAGGCCCAGGGGAAGTTCACGCCCTCGTGCTCGCGCGAATCGAGCAGGAGTGTCGCGGAGACGGGGGTGCGGTCGGTGATGCGCCAGGGGCGCGAGCGGGCGTCGCCGTGGATGGCGCTGTTGTCAGGGAAGTTGGGGCGCAGGTCGAAGGGTTTGCCTTGGAAGGTGAACGAGGCGCCCGCGATCCGGTTGGTCCAAGGGGCCATGAGGAACATCGCGGTTTCGTCGCATCGGCATGTCGCCGAGGGCGCCCGGCGCATCAGCGGGCTCCAGTGCCCGTCGCCAGTGAGCAGGGAGAGGTCCATGAGCGAGGCGCCCAGGTCCGGGTCGATCGCTGCGCGGAGCGAGGGGCTTTCGATGGTGAGTGGGGGCATCGGCGCGATCGTACCGGGGGCGAGGGGTGTGCGCACGAAAGCGGGCCTCACGCGAGGCCCGGCGGTGGGTCGGTCTATTGAAGTGGGGGGGCTGGATCAGCCGTCGCTTGCTTCGGGCGCCTCGGCGGCGGGCGTTTCGATCACGAGCGTCTCGGCGACTTGCTCATCTGCACACTCGCCCGGAGCGTCTGCGGCGCAGCACCCGCCTTCGGCGGAGGGCTCGCCCGCGACCAGCGCGGCGCCGTCCAGAGGATGGGCGGCGCACGTCTGGGCGATCGCGTCCGGCGCCAGACCCGCTTCGATCAGGGCGCCGCCTTCGATTGCGGAGGCGCCCGGAGCGGCGCAGCACGAACCGAGGGTCTCGCCCGCGTCGCTGGTGGTCATGGCAGCGACATTCAGCCCGACCGGGGCGGATTCGCCTGTGCTGGCATTGGCGCCTGAGGAGCATGAGCCGAAGAGGGCGCCCCCGGTTGAGATGTTGTAGATGCCCACAGCCCCGGCGCCGGCGACCACAAGACTAATCAGACCAGTTGCGAGGCTCGATTGCGTGCTCATTGTCAGGATCTCCGGGGAGGGTGGGGGACGGGGAAAAATGTGTCTGGACACCGGCAGAAAACCGCGATCTCGGGCCATTATTCCAGATTTTCCGGGTCTTGGTGGGGACATGAGGCCCGGGCCTGGGTCTCCGGGGCGCCAGTCGGGGTTGGACGTTCAGTGCCCCCTCGCCCGGGCCGATAGTGCCGATGGAACCCCGCGAGTGGGGTGTGCGCGACCGAAGAGATTGATTGGGAGTTGTCTGGATGGACCCGACGAAGGGCGATACGCAGCCAAGGCCCGGGGCAGAGGCGCCCAAGAAGCCACAGGCGGGCGGGAAGCGTCCCAACGAGGAGGAGATCCTCGACGTCATCTCGGGGGTGCAGTCGCAGCTTGAGTCGCTGCGCAAGGCCCACGCCGAGCGTCAGAAGGCGCTGGCGGCGTTGGCGTCGCAGCGCCAGGAGCTCGAGAGCGAGCGCGGGAACCTCGACGAGAAGAGGGCCGAGATCGACCGGGCGCTCGGCGACGTGAACCTGGGCAAGGAGAAGATCCGGTCCCAGGAGGAGAAGCTGCGCCAGCGTGAGCAGGAGCTGAGCAAGCGAGAGGCGCGGATCACAGCCGCAGCCGAGCACGTCAGCGAGTATGAACAGAACGCCCCGCGCCGCGTCGAAGAGCTCGAGCAAGAGGCCAAGCGGGCGAGCACGCTCCGGGACGAGCTCGAAGAGGTCAGGCGGATCTCGCGCGAGCGCCAGGACCAGATCAACACACTCGAAGAGCGCCTGTCCTCGGGCATGAGCGGCGAGAACGCGCGCCAGAGCGAGGCGCAGGCCCGGGTCGATGCGCTCCGCGCCGAGATCGAGTCAATCAAAGCCAGCGCATCGCAGCACGAGGAGGCGGCGGCGTCGCTGCGCCAAGAGATCGAGACCCTCCGGGCGAGCGGCCAGAGCGAGTCGGCCGACCGGGACGGGGCGGCCCAGCAGCTCGGGCAGCTGCGCGATGAGCTGTCCGAGATGGTCAAGCGGGCGCAGGTCGCCGAGCAGCGGGCCGAGGCGGGCAAGAGCGCGCTCGAGGACCAGCGCGCCGAGTTCGAGCGCCGGGTGAAGAAGGTGCAGGGCGAGGCCGCGGGCGCGAGCGACGAGAGCGCCAAGCTGCGGTTCAAGATCAGCGAGTTCGAGCGGGAGCTGGCGGAGGCCAAGCGCGGGCGTGACGAGGAGCGCCGGGCCAGAGAGGAGTCTGAGGAGAAGCTCAAGAACGCCCCGACGCCCGGCAAGGGCAAGCGCGTCCAGGAGATCACGACGCTCCGCAAGGAGAACGCCGGGCTTCGCGCCAAGCTGCTGTCCAAGGGCAGCCCGGGCGGGCGGGAGAAGGTCGAGCAGCTCGGCGGGGCTCTGAAGGAATCCAAGGAGCGCATCGCATCGCTTGAGGGCGAGCTTGAGAGCGTGCGCCGCCAGCTTGACGAGGCGGGCGACCAGGCGGAGCTGGCCAAGTCACTCGAAGCGGCGCGCACGCATACGCAGGAGCTCGAGGCGAGCGTCGCGAGCCTGAACGAACAGCTCAAGGCGGCGCAGAAGGCATCGGGCGAGGGGCTCGACCCCGGGGCGGCCCTGCGGCGCGAGCGCCTTCGCAAGCAGCGCAGGCTCACGCGCGAACAGTCGGTCAAGGTCCGGCGCGCCAGCGAGGCGCTGCGCGAACGGTTCTCGCAGTGCGAGGTGATCCTGTCGAAGCGGGCGCAGCTGGCCGAGGCGCACCAGGCGATCGCCGAGAAGGAGGCCAAGCTCGTCCACAAGCACGCCAAGTCGGGCTCGATGTGGCTTGTGCTGGGCATGGCGACGCTGTTCGGGATTCTCGCGGGTGTGAGCTGGCTGATCGCGGGGCGCGCAGCTCCCGGGATGTACGCGGCTCGGGCGGTGGTGGTCGCCGACGGCGGCGCGCGGACGCTCACGCCCGACAACCTCGACGCGTGGCAGCTGTATCACGAGGATCTGACGCGGGACCCGCGTCTGATCGAGACGGTGGCCGAGCGCCTCAAGCGGCGCGGGCTCAAGACGCTGTCAACACCGGGCGAGCTGACCAAGGTACTCGAGACGGGGCTGGAGACGCAGTCGCCGCACGCCGGGCGTCTGGAGCTGGAGTTCAGGGGCCTGGGCGCGACGCACACGCAGCGCGTGCTCGATACCTATGTCGTGGCGATGACGAGCGTGGCCAACGCGAACCGTGTGCGCCGGGCCGATGGGGCGTCAACACGTGTTGAGGTCGAGGCGACGCCGTACCCGGAGCCGCTGGACCAGACTCGCCTGATCTATGCGGGCGGGATCATGGGCGGCGGGGTGCTGTTCTCGCTGGTCATGGGCTTTGGCGCGTACCGGAAGCTGGCCAACGCGAAGGCGCGCTTCGAGCACGACCACCGGGTGGATGTGCTGGCCGGGGATGTGCAGTGGGGGGCGCCGGGCGAGCAGGACGGCGCAGGCCCGGACTCCACCTGAGGCGCACAAAAAAAGGGGTCGGCGAACGGCCGACCCCCCGGAGAGAGAAAACGAACTGTCCATCGGGGCGACGCTCACACGCCCGGGCGCGTCAGCCAGCGGCGAGTCCGTCGCTGCGGAGCAGCAGGCGGTCGCCCTCATCGAGCGAGACTTGCATCAGACCCAGGCGGCTTTCGTTGAGCAGGTCAACGCGGACGTCGAGCCCGTGGCGGCGTCCCTCGGAGTTGAACGTGGCGACCTCGCGGACGACGTTGTCGTTCTCGTCGAGCACGACCAGACGGAACGTGCCCTGGCCGGCGTCGGCGCCGACGTTCTTGTGGTAGAGGCGGGCGACCGAGCGGTCGGGGTTGAAGAAGACAGCCGCGATCGCGGGGGAGCCGGCGTCAACCGGGGTGAGGAAGGCGCGCTTGGTCTGAGGGTTGAAGACGAGGTCGTCGAGGTGCTCTGCGCCGACGAGCTCTTCGAGCTGCCCGAGGCGGAGCTCGTTTTCCAGGTTGTTGAAGTCCATCTGGTACTGCGTCAGCGCGACGCCCAGCACCGCGACAGAAACCGCGAGCCCGATCGCGGCGGCGCGCCAGACCCAGCTCACACGCGGGCCTCGTGACAGCCTGGGAACGGATCGCCCGGGCGTGTGGTGGGCGCGTCGCGTCTCGGCGGCCTGGGCGGCCTCGGCCTCGTCCATCGCCTGGCGCACCGTGTCGATCACGATGCCGCGCAGCTCGGCGCGGGGCTCGACGCCGGGCAGCAGATCGGTCAGATCGACCAGGCGGGCCTGCTCAAAGCGGACCTGCTCACGGATCGCCGGGGGCGAGTCCGCGAAAGCGCGCTCAAACAGATCTTGCTCATGTGTTTCGAGCAGTCCCATCGAATCAAGGACTGTCATCTCGAGCAACTCACGCGTATTCATGACGTGGCTTCCTCATTGCTTCGCTCACGCAGGCGCACGAGTGCCCGGCTAAGCGCTGACTTAATCGTTCCAAGTGGTGTGTCGAGCTCTTCGCCGATCTGGCGGAGCGTCTGCCCCCCCAGATAGGCCCGTGTGACAACCGTGCGTTGCAGCTCGGGCAACGTGTCGATCTTGTTCATAAGCGTGATGTAGTTCTCGTCGCGTTCCATCCGGACACCCTGCGCGAGCGGGGCGGAGCCGGAGGAGACGCCCGAGGCGGTGCTGGGCTCAAACTCGTCGAGGCTTGACGCCTTGATCCGGGCGCGCTTGCGCCGGAGCTTGTCAACCAGATGCCTGCGGGCGATGAGCATGACCCAGGTGACCAGGGCGGCCCGGGTCGGGTCGTACCGACCGGCGGTCCGCCAGAGTCGGACGAAAATCTCCTGCACCGCGTCCTCGGCCTCGGCCCGCGAGGGCAGCGACTGGAAGGCCATGCGGTACACCAGCGACCCGAATCGGTCGTAGAGCTCGGCGACTGCCGCTTCCTGGTTGGTGGAGACTCGCTGCATGAGATCCAGATCAATCCTGTCCTGACGCCTCCGGGCGTCGTCGCCTTTGGGGCGCGACGATCTCGCCGCAGACCCGCTCGTGTCCATCGAACCCCGCCGGTTCCCGGCGGTTTTGGCGCCTGGGTTCCGGTGTGACTCGGCCATGTGTTTACCCACGGTCTGAAAGCGGGATCAACCGAACCCGCGAAGGCCGAGAGCCGGCCTCCATAAGGAGATACGCGAATATGCCCGGGCGGGATGCCGCCGTCGCCCTGATTTTACGAGGAATCTCACGCCTGTGGGCAGGATGACGAAAATAGTTTCGTGGCATACTGGGGTGTTATCCCCACTTGCGCCTCAGAATCCCCGTTCGGGGGGATGTGGCGCTTGTGTGTAAGTCCATCTGTGGATACCGTACCTGTGTCGGGTGGACCCTGGGTTACGGTTTGGGGGCTGCCGATGAAGGAGAGCTGTGTGCCACGATCTGGGGGTCTCAGATCTAGCTCGGTGAGTTCCGCGTGCGCCTGTCAGCGCGTTGCGGGATCGCGGCGCGCCTTCAGCCTGATCGACATGCTCGTCTCGCTGGCGATCGTCGCGCTGCTGATGAGCATCCTGTTGCCCTCGCTCGGGCGGGTGCGCGAGATCGCGCGGCAGGCGGTGTGCGCCTCGAACGATCGCCAGATCGGGCTGGGGATTCACATGTTTGCCGACGGGAATAGCGGCTCCCTGCCCATGAGCCAGTTCCTTGATCCGGACAGTCCCTACTCCGGCGGACGATCGGTGAGTGTCCAGCAGCGAAACATGTACTATCTCCGCTTCCAGCGTCTGCCGCACGTCAGCGGCGGGCGGGAAGAATCCAGCGGGCAGTGGGACGGCGTTGGCAAGCTCTTCTCCCATCATCTTCTCCCCGCCTCGGCGGTCTTCTACTGCCCGTCGCACCGGGGCGAGCACCCGTTCGAGCGGTACGCGGATCTGTTCCAGCTCGATGGGGTTCCCCAGATCATCTCCAACTATCAGTACCGAGGGATCGGCCCGAACGGGCAGAAGCGCCTGTACCAACTCAGCGGCGGGGTTGCGCTCGTCTCCGACGCGCTCGCCGGCGAGGAGTATTTCAACCACGCCTCCGGGTTCAACATCCTCCGCGTGGACGGCTCGGTGAGCTGGTTCGAAGACTCGAGCGGCTCGCTCTCTGATCAGCTTGCTGATACGGCAGCCGCTGAGGACGACACCACTGTCAACGAGGCTTGGGGGCGTTTTGACGGGCAGGGCGTGGGCGGGCCGTAAGCGAAGCGCCCCGGATCGAACCAAACCGGAGTGATGGCTAGACCCGCGACCAGAGCGCCGCGCTGCGGTACAGTGCGCCCATGAGCTTCGCACCCAGATCCATCCGATGTGCTCCCCGGGGTTTGTCCGCGTTTGGCGCCGCGGTGGCTCTCGCCCTGACCGCGACCGGGGCGCTGGCCCAGCTCACGCCCGAGCGGCTGTATTACGGGCGCGACCGGCCGATGGCGGTGGTGGTCCAGACGCCCGACAACTTCGCGGGCGAGATCGAGATCGAGCTGCGCGAGCGCGGCGTCGCCCGGGCGAAAGAGACAGCCCCCGGCGCCTCCGGGCGCGTCGATCTGGCGGCCCTGTTCCCCTCGCTCTGGAGAACGGAATCGCCCGTTGTTCTGTACGCCCAGCTCGTGCTCGACGGGGCGCCCGTCGGTGCGCCGCTCGTCCTCCAGCCCATGCTCACGCCCAACTACGCCATGAACATGTCCGAGCAGAACCCGATGCTCCCGGTCATCGGGCGCGGGCGGGTCATGTTCGAGGATGAGCGCCTCAAGCTGCGCCACCAGAGCGGCCTCGGAGGCCCGAGCGAGCGCGAGATCATCTACTCGGGCATCCGCGCCTACGTCGATCAGCACGTCCTCCTCGAAACGACCGCCGGTGAGATCCGCCTGCGTCTCCGCCCGGACGCGGCGCCCAACACCGCGTTCAACTTCCGCCACCTCGTCGAGGGCGGGTTCTACACCGACATCCTCTTCCACCGCGTCGTCGCGACGCTGCCCAACGGGGCGCCGTTTGTCATCCAGACGGGCGACCCTTCGGGCGGCGGCTCGGGCGGACCCGGATACTTCCTGGATCTTGAGCAGACGACGCTCAGGCATGACTTCGGGGTCGTCTCGATGGCGCGGTCCGACGACCCGAACTCCAACGGGTCGCAGATTTTCATCTGCCTCAGCCGCGAGGGCACGGCCCATCTCGACGGGCGGTACACCGCGTTCGCGGAGGCGATCTCGGGCGCCGGGGTGATCGAGCGGATCGGCGCGGTCGAGGTGGGGGAGAAGAATCGCCCGGTGGACCCGCCGATGATTCTCTCGGCGCGCCTTGTGGATGCCCCGCCGCTGGGCGAGGAGCCGGATCGGGTCTCGAAGCCGGTCCGCTCGCCGGTGGATCGGTAGGGCGATTAGAAGCGGTAGCTGAGCGTCAGGCCGGCGTAGATCGCGGGGTCGGTCAGGTCGTCGGCGAAGCGGACGCCGGCGCTGGTGTACGACTCGAACTCGACGTAGATGTCGGCTCCGAGCGTGCCCTCGAGCGTGATGTGCGCCGCCGGCTTCCACTCGACCCACAGCCCGGCGGGCAGGCGGACCTCGCGCACCACGCCCGCAGCCAGCGGACCCGTGTCGTCGAGGCGGTACTCGCGCCGTTCGTACATGCCCTCGAGACCAACGCGGACCGTGTCCGACGCCTTGTACGAGAGGAGCATCCCGAAGCCCTTGGATTCGAGGCGCCAGCGATCGTCGATGTTCCAGGTGATGATGGGGATGGGGAAGGCGGTGATCTCGTCTTCGAGGCGGGTGGTGATGACGAGGGCGCCGCCGATGCTGAGCGCATCGTTGACCCTGTACGTTGCGCCACCGAGGACGTTGTAGGTGAGGGTGTCGCTGAAGTTGGCGGAGGATTCGCCGGAGGAGTTGACGCCGCCGCCGACGATGACGGACCAGGTCCGGTTGATCTGGGAGGAGAAGCGTGCTCTGGCGCTGTAGTCGTGGATGCTCCCGAACGGGTCGACCCCGCCCGGGACGAGCACGCCCATGGGGGCGAAGTCGTAGAAGGAGTGCTCTGTGGCGAGGGTGAGGGTGAGCATGGAGCGGTCGCCGACGAGGAAGGCGCCCTCGGCGGAGGCGCCGACGCGGGCGATGGAGACGTCGCTCGAGCCGCTGTCGAACTCAGAATCGAAGCGGTAGCTGGCGCTGGCGCCGAGGGTGAGCGTGAAGGCGGGGGGGCGGGCGTGTTCAATCTGCTCGGCGCCCTGGTCCGCCGCGAGGACCGCGTCCGCTTCGGGGGGCTGCCCGGGCGGGGGCGGGTCGCTCTGGGCCAGCGCGCCCGACAGGCAGACCGCTGGGATCAGGAAGCCCGCGAGGCAGCGGGCGGGGCTCGGTCGGGCGGGGGGTGTCGTCGGCTCGGTTCTCATCGTGCTCTCCATGCACTTCGGGGCCAGGAGCATACACGCCAAGGGCGCGCCGCACGCCGGATCGCCTAGACTCGGGGCGTCTGGCGCTGCGCCAGAGCGTTCCGGGGCGGTAACTCAACTGGTAGAGTGCCAGCTTTGCAAGCTGGAAGTTCGGGGTTCGAGTCCCCGTCGCTCCATATTTCTTGGTAATTGCGCCCTTGAGCCCGGTTCAGGAGTCGAGCCTGAATCGTTCGAGCGGGCGGGCGCCGTCCAGCGGGCTCTCGGGATCGAGCTCGAAGGCGAACGCCTCGCCCGTGCGCACGCGCACGGGCGGCGCGGTCGGGCCTCCGGCCAGGGCGGCGCACAGGTATTCGAGCTGCGGGTTGTGCCCGACGAGGCACATCGACCCGCGTCCGGCGTGCTCACAGATCAGATCAATCACGAGCGAGACCGGCTCATCAACGCACAGGCGCGTGTCACTGATGAACTCGACACCCAGGGCGCCGTTGATCCGTTCGGCGGTCTCGTGCGCGCGCCGGTAGGTGCTGGTGATGATGAGCGACGGGCGCTGGGGGGCGCTGTCGAGCGTGCGCCCGAGGTGGTCGCTCTGGCGGTGTCCTTTGGGGCGCAGGACGCGGTCGCGGTCGCGCCCGGTCGGAGCCGAGGGCTCGGCCTTGCCGTGCCTGATGATGTACAGCACCATCGATCCGCTCCTCCCCCGAGGGCGTCTATGCGCCCACTGGCGTCGCCCCGAGGCGAACCGCCAGCATCCAGCCGAGCCACACCGCCCCGAGCCCGAGCCCGACGCTTGACAGAGCGTAGACCCCCGCGCGGACGGCGTGTCCCTTCTCGAGCAGGCCGAACAGCTCAAAGCCGAAGGTCGAGAACGTCGTAAAGCCCCCGAGAAGCCCGACGAGGATCGCCAGGCGCCACTCCTCGCGGATGTCGAGCTGATGGGTGAGCAGGGGCGTGAGCACCCCGATGAGGAAGCACCCGAGCACGTTGATCCCGATGGTCCAGACGTGGACCGTCTCGGCGAGTGTGCCCCGGACGAGCTCCTGGGTCCAGTGGTTGACCCCGAAGCGCAGGAGCGTGCCGAGGCCGCCGGCGGTGAAGAGCAAGAGGAGCTTGACCATCGCATGAGTCTACTCGACCGGGATCCGTCCGAGCCGCGAGCGTGAGCTCGCGCCGGCTCACCCTGTTCACGAGCTCACGCTCGCGGCTCGGTTGGCCCGAGCCTCTGCCCGTGACGACCCGCTCCGAATCAAGCGTCAAGGGCGACACGCTCATCGGCGTGCTGACCGTCACACTCACGCTCGTCGGCTGGTCGGTGACGCCCCTGTTTATCAAGTTTTTCACGGAGCACATCGACGCCTGGACGAGCAACAGGTGGCGCTACGCCTTCGTCCGTGTTGATACCATGATCACATGAGAATCCAAGTCCTCGGCGCCGCGGGCGAAGTGACAGGCTCCTGCTACCTCGTCGAAACCTCCAAAGCCCGCGTCCTGGTCGAGTTCGGCCTGCACCAGGGGGGCGCCCACACCGAGGCCAAGAACCGGCGCATGCCCCCGATCGACCCCGGGCGTCTCGATGCCGTGGTGCTGACGCACGCGCACCTGGACCACTCCGGGCGATTGCCGCTGCTGCCGCGCCACGGGTTTGACGCCCCGATCTTCGCGACGGGCGCGACGATCGAGCTGTGCGACATCCTCCTGCGCGACTCGGCCCACATCCAGGAATCCTCGGCCAACCGCGCCAACAAGTACCGGGGCAAGCGCGGGCGCCCGCCCGCCCAGGCGCTGTACACCGCGAGCGACGTTGATCGCGTGATGCCCATGTTCCAGCGCGTTCCGTTTGACACGCTCGTCGAGGTGGCGCCGGGTGTTCGGGTCAAGTGGGTGGACGCGGGGCACATCCTCGGCGCCGCGAGCGTGCTGTTTGAACTCGAGGACAACGGCGCGCGCAAAACCGTCGTCTTCTCGGGCGATATCGGCCCCAGGGGCGCGCCCCTCCTGCGCGACCCGGTGACCTTTGACAGCGCCGACGTCGTCTTCCTCGAATCCACCTACGGCGACCGCGACCACCGCTCGATCGATGATTCCATCGCCGAACTCGGTGAGATCATCAACAAAGCGCGCACGCCCAAGGGCAAGGTGCTGATCCCGTCGTTCGCCGTGGGGCGCACGCAGCAGCTGATCTACTTCATCGGGGGGATGCGCCGCGAGGGCATTGTCGAGGATCCGAAGGTCTACATCGACTCACCCATGGCCACAAGCGCAACAGACCTGTACCGACGCCATCGTGAGCTGTTCGACGACGAGTGCTGGGAGCTGATCGACTCCGGGGAGCTCTGCCTGAGCTTCCCTGGGCTGCGCTTTACCAAGTCCGCGCAGGATTCGATGTCGCTCAACCCGATGGGCGATGGCGTGGTCATCATCTCCGCCGCGGGCATGTGCACCGGCGGGCGCATCCTCCACCACCTGCGACATGGTTTAGGACGCCCCGAGACGCACGTGATCTTCGTCGGCTATCAGGGCGACGGCACGCTCGGGCGCCGCCTGGTCGATGGCTCACGCAAGGTCCGCGTCATGGGCGACGACATCCGCGTGAACGCCAACATCCACACCATCGGCGGCTTCTCCGCCCACGCCGGGCAGACCGAACTTGTCGAGTGGCTCGGCGCTATGCGCGACTCCGGCCCGCGCGTCTACCTCATCCACGGCGAGGACCGCCAGCGAAAGGCCCTGAGCGAGAAGATCGACGAAGTGCTGATGCTCAAGGCGAAGGCGCCGGTGTGGGGGGAGGTTGTGGAGGTGTGAGGGAAGTTGCGTGCTAATGAGATCCCGTGCCACTGACCGGCGGACCGGTCAGTGGCACGGGACAGGGCCAACTGCGGCCTTTCTCTCGAGACCCTCTTGGCGCGTTCGCCCGCTCACGCTAGTCTATCTGGGGCTTGTGTCCACAGGGTTCCGGCTTGCGAGAGAGGCGGGGCACAAGCCCGATGAGAGAGGATTGCGATGTACAAATTCATGACCATTGCCGCCGTGGTGCTGTCCGTTCCGCTCGCCGCCCCGGCGCCGGGCCAGTTCCTGAGCCAAGACCTCAAACTTTTCCCCGACGATGGCGCCGGAGATGACCAGTTCGGCAACTCCATCGCCATCGCCGATGGCGTCGTTGCCGTTGGGGCGCACCGTGACGACGACAACGGGTCCGACTCGGGCTCGGCCTACCTCTTCGACGCCTCCACCGGCGCCCAGCTCGCCAAGCTCCTCCCCGATGATGGCGCCGCGGATGACCAGTTCGGAATTTTCATCGCCATCGGTGGTGGCGTTGTTGCGGTTGGGGCTCGCTTTGACGACGACAACGGGTCCGACTCCGGATCGGTATACCTCTTCAACGCGTCCACCGGCGCTCAGATCGCCAAGCTGCTCCCAGACGATGGAGCCGCAGATGACGGGTTTGGTGTGTCCGTCGCCATCGCCGGTGGTCTCGTCGCTGTTGGGGCGAGCGGTGACGACGCCAACGGGCTGATCTCGGGCTCGGCCTACCTCTTCAACGCGTCCACCGGCGCTCAGACCGCCAAGCTGCTTCCCGACGATGGAGCCGCAGGTGAGTTGTTCGGCTCGTCCATCGCCATCGCCGATGGCATCGTCGCTGTTGGGGCTTTCCGTGACGACGATAACGGGCCGAACTCGGGCTCGGCCTATCTCTTCGACGCCTCCACCGGCGTCCAGATCGCCAAGCTCCTCCCCGACGATGGCGCCGCAGGTGAGTTGTTCGGCACTTCCATCGCCATCGCCGGTGGTCTCGTTGCTGTTGGGGCGAGCGGTGACGACACCAACGGGCCAAGCTCGGGCTCGGCCTACCTGTTCAACGTGTCCACTGGCGCCCAGATCGCCAAGCTCCTTCCCGACGATGGAGCCGCAAATGACTTCTTCGGCACTTCCATCGCCATTGCCGATGGTATCGTCGCTGTCGGGGCGCTCTTGCACAGCGACAGCGTGCCCCTCTCGGGCTCGGCCTACCTCTTTGACACCTCCACCGGCGCCCAGCTCGCCGAGATCCTCCCCGATGATGGCGCCGCAGTTGACGCCTTTGGTCAGTCCATCACCATGAGCGCTGGCGTCGTCGCTGTTGGAGCGCCCTTTGACGACGACAACGGATCCGCCTCCGGCTCGGCCTACCTCTTCATCACCAACCCCTGCTCACCCGCCGACTTGGCAGAGCCATTTGGGTCGCTCAACTTCTCCGACGTAGCGGCTTTCCTCATCGCGTTCGACGCCATGGACCCCGCCGCTGATCTCTCCCCGCCCGTCGGCGCCTTTGATATCTCGGATGTGGTCGCCTTCCTCGCCGCCTTCGACGCCGGCTGCCCGTAGCCCCGGCGCTCATCGCCGCAGCTCGCCTCTCCGCCCCAACACTGGTGGAGGATCGGAAAGTGGCTCGACGCCATGCGCGACTTAGCCCGCGCGTCTACCTCATCCACGGCGAGGACCGCCAGCGAAAGGCCCTGAGCGAGAAGATCGACGAAGTGCTGATGCTCAAGGCGAAGGCGCCGGTGTGGGGGGAGGTTGTGGAGGTGTGAGCGGTATGGCGAGCATGGCGAGCCCGAAGCGCAAGCGAGGGTCTTCTTTGGCCCCTTCCTCGCTGGCGTTTCGGGCTCGCGCCGGGACATGCCGTGCCACTGACCCGTCCTTGGGTCAGTGCTCTCCCCAGCACTGACCGGCGGACCGGTCAGTGGCACGGATGGGGTTGCCCGGCCTTTTTTCTCATACTCCTCTTGGCGCGTCCGCCCGCTCACGCTAGGCTCCTTGGGTCTCGTGCCAGCTGAACCAGCCCGCGAGAACCGGAAACCAGCTCGCCAGCTGAAACCAGCCCGCGAGAACCGGAAACCAGCTCGCCAGCTGAAACCAGCCCGCGAGAACCGGGAACCAGCTCGCCAGCTGAAACCAGCCCGCGAGAACCGGGAACCAGCTCACCAGCTGAAACCAGCCCGCGAGAACCGGGAACCAGCTCACCAGCTGAAACCAGCCCGCGAGAACCGGGAACCAGCTCGCGCAGGAACTGGGAACCAACTCGCGAAAGAACCGGGTCATTTACCACGCAAGGAGAAGTTGGATGTACAGTTTTATGACCATCGCCGCTGTGCTAGCGTCCGCCGTGCTCGCCGTTCCCGCGTCGGGCCAGATCCTGAGTAATGACCTCAAGCTCCTGCCCGATGATGGCGCCGAGGGTGATGAGTTTGGCCATTCCATCGCGATCGCCGACGGCGTCGTCGCCGTTGGGGCTCGCACTGACGGGAACTCCGGCTCGGCCTATCTCTTCGACGCGTCCACCGGCGCCCAGCTCGCCGGGCTCCTGCCCGACGATGGCGATGGATCTGACCAGTTCGGCTGGTCCATCGCGATCGCCGATGGCATCGTCGCCGTTGGGGCTCACAGTGACGACGACAACGGGACCAACTCCGGCTCGGCCTACCTCTTTGACGCCGCCACCGGCGCCCAGCTTGCCAAGCTCCTGCCCGACGATGGAGCCGAAGGCGCCGAGTTCGGCTATTCCATCGCGATCGCCGATGGCATCGTCGCTGTTGGTGCCCGCTTTGATGACGACAGCGGAATCGACTCCGGCTCGGCCTATCTCTTCGACGCTTCCACCGGCGCCCAGCTCGCCAAGCTCCTGCCCGACGATGGAGCCGAAGGCGCCGAGTTCGGCAGTTCCATCGCGATCGCCGATGGCATCGTCGCTGTTGGGGCTCCCTTACACAGCGACAGCGGGCCTCTTTCCGGCTCGGCTTACCTCTTTGACGCCTCTACTGGCGTCCAGCTCGCAAAGCTTCTCGCCGCCGATGGCGCCAGTAGTGACCAGCTCGGCTGGTCCATCGCCATCGCCGGTGGCGTCGTCGCTGTTGGGGCTCGCTTTGACGACGACAACGGGTCCGCCTCCGGCTCGGCTTACCTCTTTAGCGCCTCCACCGGCGTCCAGCTTGCCAAGCTTCTCGCCGCCGATGGCGCCAGTAGTGACCAGTTCGGCTGGTCCATCGCGATCGCCGATGGCGTCGTCGCTGTTGGGGCTCGCGGGCATAGCGACAACGGGTTCTTCTCGGGCGCGGCCTACCTCTTCGACGCGTCCACCGGCGCCCAGATCGCCGAGCTTCTCGCCGACGATGGCGACGGAATGGACCAGCTCGGCTGGTCCATCGCGATCGCCGATGGCCTCGTTGCCGCTGGGGCTTACTTTGACGACGACAACGGGTTCGCCTCTGGCTCGGCGTATGTCTTTGACACCAACCCTTGCTCCGCCGCCGACCTCGCCTTTCCACCGGGCGCGCTCGACTTCGACGATGTCCTTGTCTTCCTCGCTGCTTTCAGCTCGATGGACCCAGTCGCGGACCTTGCCGAACCCTTCGGCGTCTTCGGCATCGACGACGTTCTCGCCTTCCTCGCCGCCTTCGACGCAGGGTGCCCGTAGGCCCGGCGTTCAGCGCCGCCCGCACTCAGCGAGAAGATCGACGAGATGCTGATGCTCAAGGCGAAGGCGCCGGAGTGGGGGGAAGTGGTGGAGGTGTGAGCGGTATGGCGTGCATGGCGAGCCCGAAGCGCAAGCGAGGGTCTTCTTTGACCCCCTCCCTCGCTCGCGCTTCGGGCTCGCGCCGGGGAGATGCCGTGCCACTGATCCGTCCTCGGGTCAGTGCTCCCCCCAACACTGACCGGCGGACCGGTCAGTGGCACGGAGTTCGCCCGGGTGTCACCGGAACATGTCCCGCGTAATTGGAAATTGAGGTGTACCCCACACGCCCCAGCACGCAAGAGCGATCGCCGTGAGCAGGTGCCACGCGCCGATCGAAATCATCCAAGAGTCAGCCTCGAATCGAGGGGGCGACTGCCCAATATAGAATGCTGGAAGAGTGAGTACGCCGGTGATTGCAGTAACGAGTATCATGGCGCCCACGATCCGTAATGAGCAGGTCCAGAGCCCGATGAGGACTGTACTCACGAGCGAACCGCCGATGCCGACGCTCATCACGATCATGTTCTCAGATATGGCCTTTGAGGCGTCTAAGCCAAGTACCAGTCTCAACGGCGGCGAGATCCAGAGCAGGGTGAGCCCGGCAAGGTACCCCCAGATCGGGAAAGTGATGCCGTACCCGACGAGAGCCAAAGTCCCTCTCGTTCGACGCTTGTCCGGGCGCTGGAGCCAGACACAGGCGAGGAGTGTGCCAGGGAACATCGCGAAGATCGCATAAGGGCTGAGAGCGAACTGGTCATTGAGAATAAAGTGGACCGCAGAAATGGCAAGTCCGATCAACGCCGGCGTAAGTACAACAGCAACACCTCGAATGATTCTTTGAGCCATTGATTGAACGTCGTGCCCGTTGCTGACTTCGTCGCTGTACACGCCACACTCCTTTCGCCGCTACCTCACCCTCCAACTCTCCCCATCCCGCTCAACCCTTCGGTACAGCGTGTCGCGCTCGACCGGCTCGAACCCCGCCTCGCGGATCGCGCGTTGGAGGTCGAGCACCGTGGTTTCCTGGTGGGTTGTGGTTCCACCGAGCTTGGTGATGTCGTACCAGACGACGGTGCCGTCGATGTCGTCGGCGCCGCACTGGAGCATGTGCTGCGCCATCGCCAGCGTCTGCATGATCCAGAACGCCTTGACATGCGGGAAGTTGTAGAGCACGAGGCGGGCGATAGCGAGGGTGCGCAGGTTTTCGAGGCCGCTCGGGCCGTAGAGGTGTTCGAGTTCGGAGCCGTCGGGGAAGAAGGGGAGTGGGATGATGGTCTGGAAGTAGCCGCCGCGTGCGCTCATGGCGGGCGTGGGCTGCTCAACCCCCTCGCGCGTGAGCGTGATGGGCGAGGTGTCGATGTCTTCGGTCGCGGGAATCCCGGGCTCGCGGAAGGCGGAGGGGTCGCCCTCGTAGCCGAGTCTGGCAAGAGCGCGGTCCTGGGCGCGGCGCAGGATCTCCATATGCACGAGGCGTTCGCGGCGCTGGTCGATGTGCCCGTAGAGGATCGTCGCGTTGGTGTTGAGCCCGAGTTCGTGGGCGATCAGGTGGACGTCGAGCCATTCGTCGGAC
The DNA here is from genome assembly GCA_024276195.1 of Planctomycetota bacterium. Taxonomy (GTDB): domain Bacteria; phylum Planctomycetota; class Phycisphaerae; order Phycisphaerales; family UBA1924; genus JAJRXR01. The sequence goes on along the minus strand of JAJRXR010000052.1, from coordinate 11,429 downwards.
CGGATCTTGGACTTGTGCGTCTCGTCGTGGACGCGGTCGTCGAACACCTCGGCCCCGCCCCCGGGCAGCGAGCCGAGCCCGGCCTCCTTGAGCTCTTGCAGCACCCAGCGGATGCCCGCCTGACGGTCGGGCTTCTTGTACTTCTTGGCGATCTTGGCCAGGTGCACGATCTCGACCGCGGTGAAGGCTTTGATGTTGAGTTCCGAGCCCGCGACGTCGCTGATGCGCCGGATCGTGCGCATCATCTCGGGGTAGTAGCTCCAGGGGAGGTAGGGCGAGAGCCCGCCGACGATGTGCATCTCGGTGGCGCCGGACTCGATCGCCTTGCGGGTTTCCGTTGCGATGGACTCGAGGTCGTGCGTGTACGCGCCCTCGTCACCCTGCTTGCGGTAGAACTCACAGAACTTGCAGCTGAGCGCACAGACGTTGGTGTAGTTCAGGTGGCGGTTGATGTTGTAGTACGCGATGTCGCCGTGCAGCTGGCGGCGCACCGCGTCGGCGAGCTCGCACACGCCCCAGATGTCCGGCGTCTCGTAGAGCGTCATCCCGTCGCCCAGCGAGAGGCGCTCGCCCGCGAGCGCCTTGGCGCGGATCGCGTCCAGACGCGGATCGGTCCCGGACGATCTGGCGGGCGCATCGAACTCGGGCGTGGTCACTGGGGAGGCGGGCATATCGGCTCCGGGCGAAGTTTCAGAGATTATTGAAAGTATTGGGCGGCGCCCGTCGCGGGGCAAGCGGCCTTGGGGGTATCCTCACGCCCCGAGCATGCCCGAATCGCCCGTCCAGCCCGATCCGCCTCGCCGAGGGGCGCGCCGATCGCCGATCGCGCCGCCGGTGGGGCATTTCAACGCCTTTGCGCCGCCGGAGGTCTGGGTGCGCCTGGTGATGAGCGCCCGGGGACGGATCCCGGCGCGGTACTGGGTGCGTGTGCTCTGGGCGCTGGTGGGGTGCGCGGTGAGCTTTGTGATCACGCTGCCCGAGCGTCTGGTGCTGGCGCCGGTGGTGCGCTGGAAGTTCCGTGGCGCAGCGCCGAGGTTTGACCACCCCGCGGGTGTGGTGATCGTGCTGGGGTACTTCCGTTCGGGGACGACGCACCTGCACAACCTGTTGTCGTGCGACGAGCGGTTTGTGACGCCGCGCTGGAGGCACTGCATCGCGCCGCAAGGCTTCTGGGTGTCGTGGACGGTGCTGCGGGCGCTGCTGATCCCATTTTTGCCCAACACACGCCCGCACGACGACGTGCCGTTCGGCCCGGACTGGCCCGCGGAGGACGACTTCGCGGCGTGCAACTGGACGCTCAGCTCGTCGCTGCCCGGACGGTTCGTGGTGATGCGCGAGCGTGCGCACTGGGCGCGCTTTCACACGCTCGAGGGGCTGAGCCCGCGTGAGCTGCGCCGGTGGCGATGGACGATGTGCGCGTTCCTCTGGAAGCTCTCGCGGGGCGCCCCCTCGCGCCCGATCCTGCTCAAGAGCCCGAGCCACCTGGCGCGCGTCGATCGCCTTGTCGAGCTGCTCGGCAACGACCGCGTCCGGTTCATCCATATCGGGCGCGACCCGGAGGCGGTGCTGCGCTCGAATATGGCGATGCACAAGCGTCTGGAGCCGATGTACGGGCTCCAAGACCCACCGCCAGAGGATGAGACGCGCGAGTATCTGATCGATGAGTACGCGGCCTCGGTCGAGCGATTCGCGGTTCAAGCCGAGCGCCCGGGTGTGCGTGTCGCGCGGGTGCGCTTTCAGGACCTGACCGCCGACCCGCTGGGCGAGCTCGAGCGCGCGTACCGCGAGCTGGGCCTGGACTGGAGTTCAGGCGTGCGGGGCGCGGTCACGCGGTACCTCCATGACGTCGGCGCCTATACGCCCAAGCACTCGCACCAGCGCGATGGCGCCCCTCCGCGCGATGCGCGTCTGGACGCGATCGCGCAGGAGCTGGGGCTTGACGAGCCGGCGATCGAGGCGCGTGCCTTGCCAGAGCCGGGCGGCGGGGCGCCCCGGTCGCGCAAGCGCGCCTGGATCGTGCTTGCAGTGACGACGCTTACGCTGCTGGGGGTATGGTTGGCGGTGGCGTGGGTTGTGGGCGATCGGCTGGACGTGCTGATCTGGCCCGCCGGGCTTGTGATCGGGATGGCGACGATCCGGGCGGCTCGCGTCGGGTCTGCGGCGCTGGGGCTCGCGGCGGGGGGGCTGACGCTTGCGCTCTACCTCGCGGTCGTGTACCCGGCGACGGTGCTGGCGTATTCGCACGCGTGGAATAATCCCCTGGGCGACTCGTGGATCGCGATCCGCACGAGCCTGCTGACGCGCGTTGGGGTCGATCATGTGGCGCTGGCGATCGGGGTGCTGACGGCGTACCGGGTGGGCAGCCGGAAGCACCTGAGGCCGCCTGGGCGATAGGTCAGCCTGCCAGATCGGCAGCCCCTCCATCCTGGGGAGCCCGGATTTGCCCGAAAACGCCCGCCAGCTCCTGCAACGCCCGCCGCGTGTCGGGCGCTGCGTTGGCATCGGGCTTGCAATCAGTTTGGGGACGAGTTCAAACAACCCCGCTGCGGACCACGGTTCGGCAGCGACCAGCATCGGGAGGCGGACATGGCCAAGATCATCGGAATCGACCTGGGAACGACCAACTCGGTCGTCGCCGTCATGGAGGGCGATCAGCCCAAGGTCCTCATCAACAGCTCGGGCAACCGGACGACCCCCTCGGTCGTCAGCTTTACCGACAAGGGCGAGCGCCTGGTCGGGCAGCCCGCCAAGCACCAGCAGGTGACCAACCCCACCAACACGATCTCCTCGATCAAGCGGTTCATGGGCAGGCGTCACAAAGAGGTCGGCTCCGAAGAGAAGCTGATCCCCTACGAGATCACGGGCGGGCCAGAGGACTTCGTCAAGGTCAAGGCACGCGGCAACGAGTACACGCCCCAGCAGATCTCCGCGTTCATCCTGCAAGAGCTCAAGCGCGTCGCCGAGGATTACCTGGGCGAGACCGTCGAGAAGGCGGTCATCACCGTCCCGGCGTACTTCAACGATTCGCAGCGCCAAGCGACCAAGGACGCCGGCGAGATCGCGGGTCTGACGGTCGAGCGGATCATCAACGAGCCGACGGCCGCGGCGCTTGCGTACGGGCTCGAGAAGAAATCCAACGAAAAAATCGCGGTCTTCGACCTCGGTGGCGGCACGTTCGATGTCTCCATCCTCGACGTCGGCGACGGCGTCTTCGAGGTGCTCTCGACCAACGGCGACACCCACCTGGGCGGCGACGACTGGGACCAGCGCCTCATCGACTTCCTCGCGACCGACTTCAAGTCCAAGGAGGGGATTGACCTCTCGACGGACGCGATGGCGATGCAGCGCCTCAAGGAGGCCGCGGAGAAGGCGAAGATCGAGCTGAGCCAGTCGCAGGAAACCACGATCAACCTGCCGTTCATCACGGCGACCAACGAAGGCCCCAAGCACCTCCAGATCACGCTGACTCGGGCGAAGTTCGAGGATCTGAGCGACGATCTGTTCAAGCGTCTGAGCGGGCCTTGCATCGCGGCGCTCAAGGACGCGAAGCTCGACGCGAGCAAGATCGACGAGATTGTTCTTGTTGGCGGGTCGAGCCGCATGCCCAAGGTCCAGCAGATGGTCAAGGAGATCTTCGGCAAGGACGCGAACAAGACCGTCAACCCGGACGAGGTCGTCGCGATCGGCGCCGCGATCCAGGGCGGCGTGCTGGCTGGCGACGTCAAGGACGTGCTCCTGCTCGACGTGACGCCCCTGAGCCTGGGCGTTGAGACGCTCGGCGGCGTGATGACCAAGCTCATCGAACGCAACACCACCATCCCCACGTCCAAGAAGGAAACCTTCTCGACCGCGTCGGACAACCAGACCAGCGTGCAGATCCATGTCCTCCAGGGCGAGCGTGAGTTCGCCAAGGACAACCGCCCGCTGGGGATGTTCGATCTCGGCGGGATCGCGCCGGCCTCGCGCGGCAGGCCGCAGATCGAGGTCGAGTTCGCCATCGACGCCAACGGCATCCTGACCGTGACGGCGACGGACAAGGCCGCGAACAAGAGCGCCGACATCACGATCACGGACTCGGGCGGGCTCAGCGACGACGAGATCAACCGGATGAAGGCGGACGCCGAGGCGCACGCCGAGGAGGACAAGCGCCGGCGCGAGGTGATCGACCTGAAAAACCAGGGCGATCAGCTCATCTCGCAGACGCGCCAGTCGCTCGAGGAGCACGGGGACAAGATCTCGGGCGAGGTCCGCTCGAAGATCGAGGCGGCGGTCTCGAACCTCGAGGACAAGCTCAAGGGCGACGAGAAGGAGCCGATCGATGGCGCCATGAACGAGCTGCAGCAGGCGAGCATGGAGCTTGGCAAAGCCGTGTACGAGGCGACCAGCGCCGAGCAAGCCGCGGGCTCGCCCGGCGAAGGCGGGGGCGACGAGAGCGCTGGTTCCAACAACGACGACGTCATCGACGCCGAGTTCGAGGTCAAGGACGACGACGCCAAGAGCTAAGGCTCTGGCGATCGACAAGGATGCGATTTTGGGCGGGCGCTGCGCGAGCAGCGCCCGCCTTAGTTTTTAGCTCTGCGCGCGCAGCCGCTCGATCTCGCGCGCCATGAGCCTCGCCGCCTCGCCCCGGTGTGATCGTGCGTTTTTTTCATCAGCGCTCAGCTCGGCGCCGGTGCGTTGATACTCGGGGGATGTGAGAAAGAGCGGGTCGTACCCGAAGCCGTTGTCGCCGCGCGGGACATCGGGGGGGAGTCCGATGCGCCCATCGAAGGCGCCGCGGACGAGAGCGAGGACCCCACTCTTGGAGGGGGGGGCTTCCAGCCCCCCCGCACCGTGCTCCGGCTCCCAAAGAAACGGATACTCACGCGCCCGATCAACCAGCCCAGCCTTCATCGCGTTCGCCTCGATGTACCGGCGGGCTTCGTCGCCCTCCTCCGGGGTGCGCATCAATCGGTCGAAGTATTCACGCTGCCAGAGGCGTCCACGCACGCCCCGCGCAGCGTTGATGCGTGTCGAGGTGAACGACTTGATGCTGTGCATGACCTGCGCGACATCGTTGAAGGAGGCGTCGCCCTGTTCGATCGTGCGGAACAGCATGTGGAGGTGGTCGGGCATGACGCAAGCCGCGTGGAGGATGTACTTGCTCCCGTGCCAGTGCGTGCAGGCTTCGAGGACGATCGCCTTCTCTGAGTCGCTGAGCGTTTCGCCCTTGCGCAGGCTGGCGGTGACGAAGTAGGTGGCGCCGCCCTGGTCCCAGTGGGGGAGCTTGCCGGCGAGGCGTTTGGTGAAGCGTCCGTCGTAGGGGAGAGCTGGGGTGGTTGGGTGGGGGGGCTGGAAGCCCCCCCCTCCGGTGGGAGGTGGCGCCGCGAGGACCATGGTGCAGACGAATCGCGCGGTTCGATCTTCGGGGGCGACGCCCTCGAGATTCGCCAGCAGCTTCGCGTTGTTGGCGGCGTCGCGCTGCTCGCGGGTGATGCCAGTTTCCACGCCGTCGGTGCTGTAGTGGGAGCTGATGACACCCGGGGCGCCTCCGAGCGCGTCAACGACCAGGCCCGAGTCGTCGGCGAGGCAGACCCGCCCCGTCTGCTCGGCGTACGAGATGGCCTTGAGCGTCGCGTTCTCCTCGAACGAATCGCGACCCTCGACAGGCTCCTCGAATGCCCCGGGCAGGTCGCTCAGACCGACCACTTCGACGCCGATCTGGCTGAGTACGGCGCCGATTTCGCCCACCTTGTGCGGGTTGCCGGTCGCGATGACGATGGGCTGGTCGAAGGGCATGAAACTCTCCGCAGGCGGTTGGTCCTATTCTTGGGGCCTATGAGCACAGGTGTCGAGAGATCCGAGGTCGCCCGCGAGGCGGGGGACGCGCTGGAGGCGCTGCGGGCGGGCGGGCGCGTGCCGCGCGCCCTCGTCGGGTTTGATGGTTTCATCGACGAGATCATCCATGTGGTCGATCGGCGCCGGTCGATGGACCGCGGCGATTTCGACCGGATCAAGACGATCCCGGAGTTTGCGGCCCGGGTCGCGGGGGCCGCGGGCAAGAGCGCCAACATTGAGCTGTTCGTCAAGGAAGCCCGCTACGGCGGCAACGGCCCGCTGATGGGCGGGGCTCTCGGGCGTCTCGGGTCGGCGGTGACGTTCATCGGCGCCGTGGGACGCGAGGATGATCCGCTGGCGCTCAACCCGATCTACGAGCCCTTCGCCAGTCGCTGCGAGAGCGTCATCCCGATCGCGCCCCCGGCCCACACCGACGCGCTCGAGTTCACCGACGGAAAGATCATGCTCGGCAAGGCCCAGAACGTGCAGAGCGTCACCTGGGACCGGATCAAAGAGGTCGTCGGGCTCGAACGCCTGCGCGAGATCTGCGAGGGCGCCGACCTGATCGGCGTGACGAACTGGGTCATGCTCGGGGGTGTCGAGGGCATCTGGGCGGGCCTGCGCGACGAGGTGTTCCCGTCGCTGAGCGATCGCCCGCGCCGCTTCATGGTGGACCTGTCCGACCCGGCCAAGCGCACCGACGCGGACATCGTCCGGGCGATGGGGCTCTTGCGGACGATCAACGCGAGGACGCCCGTGACGCTGGGGCTGAACCTGTCCGAGTCGCAGCGGATCGCGCGGGTGCTGGGGCTGGGTGTGTACGACGATTCGAGCAGCTATTCGCTGGGGGCGATGGTGCGCCGGGCGGCTGAGGCGCTGCGCGATTCGCTGGGGCTTGATACGGTGGTGGTCCACCCTCGCGAGGGCGCGGGCGGGGCGGACGGGAAATCGTCCGCGTGGTACGCCGGCCCGTTCACGCACAACCCGAAGCTCTCGACGGGCGCGGGGGATCACTTCAACGCCGGGTTCGGCTTCGCCCAGGCGGGCGGGCTTGGGCTGGCGCACTGTCTGGCGTCGGGGTGCGCGGTCTCCGGGGCGTACGTGCGCGACGCGGAGAGCCCGGATCTGGACCGCCTGATCGGGTTCTTGCGAGACCTGCCCGCGCCTGATTAGCGATTGAGAGAGGACCGACGTGCCGCCGAGCGCTGCGATGTTGCTAAGCCAGGGCGAGAAGCTCGTAAACGCGGGCGATTACGCCGGCGCGATCGAGGTCTACTCGAAGTTTCTCCGGGCGCACCCGGGGCACCTGTCGCACAGCAAGGTTTCGCTGCGCTACGGGCAGTTGCTGATGCTCGGGTCGCGGTTCGAGAAGGCGGCGTCGCACTTCAAGCGTCTGTCGAGCAGGCGCCCGCGCGACCCGGAGGTGCTGTACGCGTTTGCGCAGGCGCTGGCGTTCTCGGCGAACCTCGAGGGCGCGACGGGCGCGATCGAGCGTCTGCTGGCGATCAGCCCGGACCACGCCGAGGGGGTCGGGCGTCGGATCGCGTTCCACCAGTACGCTGGGGAGCTTGACGAGGCGTTGGAGGCGGTGCGCGACGCCGATCGGCGGGGGCTGCGCCACTGGGCGATCGAGCTGGCGTTCGCGGGGCTGGCGCCCCGGTTCGGGCTCGACGATGAGTCGATCTCCCGGATGCGATCGGTTCTCGACGAGGGCGGGCTCGACCGCGAAGAGCACGCGGCCCTGCTGTTCAACATCGGGTACCTGCTCGACCGCGTCGAGCGCTACGACGAGGCGTGGGAGGCGATCGCCCGGGCCAACGCGGTCAACGCCCGCAATCACGACCCGGACCGCTTCGACCGGGACATCGAGATGATGATCGCGTCGGTGGGGGCGGAGCGTCTCCGGGCCATCCCGGGTCCGATGGACCCGGGCGAGGACGTTGTGCTCGTGCTCGGCTCGCCCCGATCCGGGACCACGCTCGTCGAGCAGATCCTCGCGGCCCACGCGGACGTTGAGACGGCCGGCGAGCTGGACGCGCTGTTCGCCGGCGCCGGGGCGCTCCACACCGGCGCGTCGGCGGTGCGCCGCCAGGACGTGATCAAGGCGTCGGGGATGTACCTCACGGAGCTGCGATCGCGGACGGGCAAGGCGAAACGCCGGATTGACAAGAGCCCGCACAACTGGCAGTGCCTCGGCGCCGCGTCGCGGTTCATCCCGTCGGCCCGCGTGATCTACTGCGAGCGCGACCCGCGGGACATCGCGATCTCGTGCTACTTCAGAAACTTTGTCGCCGCCCACGAGTACACGGCGCGCCTGGACTGGATCGGGCGGTACCTCGTCTCGATGCGCCGGTTGATGCGCCACTGGGAGCGCGTGATCGGAGAGTCCAGCGACACGTTCGCGATGACGAGTGTTCGGTATGAGGAGCTCGTCGCCGACGCGCCGGGCGAGTCGGCCCGTCTGGTGGAGTTCCTGGGTCTGGAGTGGGACGAGGCGTGCCTGCGGTTCGGGGAGAAGAAACGCATCGTCAGCACGCTGAACACGGACCAGGTCGGGCGGGGTGTGTACACGGGCTCGACGCAGCGCTGGCGGCGGTACGAGCAGTACCTGGCGCCGCTGCTCGAGGTCATGGGCGATGAGGCGCCGGGCGACTGATCTCGCCGGTCGTTCCTGATTCCGAATCCAGACGCCCGAACAAAGGTCTGAAGTCAAGCGAACGCCACCGGATTCTCGCCCTGTTCCGGGGGGAGCGATCTACCCTACAGTTGTCGCATGCATGAGCTTCTGACCCGACTTGGCCTCGACCGTGACCCGCGTGTGATCCCCGCCAGCGACGCCGGCGACGGCTCGATCGTGAGTGTCAACCCGGCGACGGGGCTCCCGATCGCGGGCGTCCGCCTCGATAACGCGGACGCCTACGAGCAGACCATCACCCGTTCGCAAGAGGCGTTCAAGCGCTGGCGAACGGTGCCCGCGCCCAAGCGCGGCGAGGTGGTCCGCCAGATCGGCAACGCGTACCGCGACTGTCTCGAAGACCTGGGCTCGCTCGTCTCGCTGGAGATGGGCAAGATCAAGGCGGAGGGCATCGGTGAGGTGCAGGAGACGATCGACATCGCCGACTTCGCGGTCGGGTTGTCGCGCCAGCTCACGGGCATCACGATGCCATCGGAGCGCCCGCTGCACGCGATGCGTGAGCAGTGGCTCCCGCTCGGGCCGATGGGCGTGATCACGGCGTTCAACTTTCCCAACGCCGTGTGGGGCTGGAACGCGATGCTCGGCGCGGTCTGCGGCGACACCATGATCTGGAAGCCGAGCCTCATCGCCCCGCTGACAGCGATCGCCACGAACAACATCGCCCGCGACATCGCCAAAGACCTCGGGCACGAGGGGGTCTTTGAGCTGGTGATCGGTCTGGACGACGAGGTCGGCGAGCGGATGGTCGCGGATCGCAGGCTGCCGCTGATCAGCGCGACGGGCTCGTGCCGGATGGGTCGGCGCGTGGGCGCGGTGGTCGCGGGGAGACTGGGCAAGTGCCTGCTGGAGCTGGGCGGGAACAACGCGGTGATTGTAGAGGCGGACGCGGACCTGGACATGGCCGTCAAGAGCACGGTGTTCGGCTCGGTGGGGACGTGCGGGCAGCGCTGCACGTCGTCGCGGAGGTTGTTTCTGCACGAGTCGATCGCCGACGGGTTTTGTGACAAGCTCGTCAGCGCGTACGGCACCATCCGCATCGGCGACCCGCTCGACGACAACACGCTCGTTGGCCCGATCATCTCCGACGACGCGGCGGCGCAGTTCGAGAGCGCTATCGCGCTCGCGAAGCAGCAGGGCGGCGAGGTGCTCGCCGGCGGCGGGCGCGTGGACCCGGCGGGCCTGCCCGAGCCGCTGCGGAAGGGCTCGTACGTTCAGCCTACGATTATCCGTGCGCCGGGGAGCAACAAGCTGCCCGTGGCGCAGGAGGAAACGTTCGCACCGATTCTCTACGTGTTCACGTACCGTGAGCTTGAGGAGGCAATCGCGATGCAGAACTCGGTGGACCAGGGGCTCAGCTCGGCGATCTTTACCGGCTCGGTCCGGAGTGCCGGTCGGTTCCTCGATCCGTCGGGCGCCGGTTCGGATTGCGGGCTTGCGTACGTGAACCTTGGAACGAGCGGCGCCGAGATCGGCGGCGCGTTCGGTGGCGAGAAGGATACCGGGGGCGGGCGCGAGTCCGGCTCGGACGCTTGGAAGGCGTACATGCGACGCCAGACGTGTACCACGAACTTTGGAGATGAGTTTGCTCTGGCACAGGGGATCCGCTTTGAGTGAGCAGAAAGTCGCTGACGCACTCGCCGAGGCCGCGGTCTCGCGTGTTGTGTCTGGCATGACCATCGGGCTCGGGGCTGGCGCAACCGCCGCCCGGGGCGTCCGCGCTCTGGCCGACAAGGTCCGCGACGAGAAGCTCGCGATCAAGTGCGTCGCCGCCTCGGAGGCGACCGAGGCGATCGCCCGCGAGCTCGGGCTCGAGATCCTCGAGTTCGCGCTGGTTGAGGAGCTGGACCTGCTCATCGACGGCGCCGACGAGGTTGACCGCACACTCAATGTCATGAAAGGCTCGCGCGGCGCCATGACCCGCGAGCGCATGCTCGCCTGGACATGCCGGCACACCGTCTACATGGTCGGCGAGCAGAAGGTCTCCGAGCAGATCGGGGCCAAGAACTCGCTTGCCGTTGCGGTCATGGCCTTCGGCCTCGCCTCCATCCGCTCCGCCCTGCGCGACCACGGTCTCAACGGCGTCTGCCGACGCGAGATGAACGGCGACCTCTTCGTCACCGACAACGGCAACCTGATCCTCGACCTCTCGCTGCGTGGTGATGAGAAGCTCCCCGAGCTGGGCGCCGCCCTGAATGACATCCCGGGCGTCGTCGATCACGGGCTCTTCCTCTCCGAGGCCGACGAGATCCTCATCGAGAGCGAGCGAGGCGCCGTCGAATGCCTTCTCCGCGAAGAACCCTGAGAACACGGATCACACCTGTTCGTTCCAGAGCCCCGCCCGCGCGGGGCTCTTTCAATGCGCTACGCCCGCGCGTGCGCGTCCACGCCCGTCCCCTGGCTCACCGGGCTGAACAGGTCCAGGATCAGGCACTCCTCGATCGCCTCGCACGAGTGCGGCACATTCGACGCCAGCGCCAGCACCTGCCCCCCAACAAGCATCACCTCCTCGCTCGCGTCGCCCCCGACATCACCCACATGAAACCTTGCCTTGCCCGAGAGCATCACCACGAACTGCTCGTTCTCGTGCTGGTGCTGGGGCACGACGAACCCCGGGTGCAGGCGCACGCGTGAGATCATCATGCGATCACCAACGATGCGCTGGCGGTCGATCAGGTCCATCGGGTGGTCGGTCTCAAGCTCGGACCACGTCAGGACACGGGCGGATGCGGTTGTCATGGTTGGGCCTCCAGCCGATTCTACTTCCGGCGCCCGAGCCGGATGCGGTACAGTGCTCGCGGAGGCCTTGACCAATGCCAGACTCCAAGCCAGACGCGATTGATCTTCGGTCCGACACGGTGACGCGCCCGACCGGGGCGATGTGGGAGGCGATGCGGGGCGCCGAGCTGGGCGATGATGT
>JAJRXR010000001.1 GCA_024276195.1 Planctomycetota bacterium | reverse complement strand
GCCCGAGCGGACACGCTCCTGGAACGCCTTGCACTCATCGAGCAGGCGGTCGAGGATCTCGGTCTCGGCGACGGTCGCGACGCGCTCGCCCTGGACATAGATAATGCCCTTGCGATCGCCGGCGAACACCGCGACGTCGGCCCCCTCGGCCTCGCCCGGGCCGTTGACGACGCACCCCATGACCGCGACCTTCATCGGGACCTCGATCTCGGACTTGAGCTTCTTGTGTACGTCCTGCGTCAGCGTGAACAGGTCCACCTGGATGCGCCCGCACGTCGGGCACGCGATCAGCTCGGCGCCCTTGCGCTCGCGCAAACCAAGCGACCACAGCAGCTCCAGGCCGTCCTCGACCTCGTACACAGGGTCGGAGGCGTAGCTGATGCGGATGGTGTCGCCGATGCCGTTGGCCAGCAGCGCGCCCAGCGCCGAGACGGACCGGATGCACCCGGTTTCTTTCGGCCCGGCGTGCGTGACACCCAGGTGCAACGGGTGCGGGAAACGCTCTGCGATCTCGGTGTACGCGTCGATCACGAGCGTCGCGTCCATGCTCTTGGCGCTGATGGCGATGTCGTAAAAATCGCGCTCGTAGAAGATGTCCAGATACTCTTCGAGCTTGGCGATCATGATCGCGAGCAAATACCCATGCTTGTGCTCGCCGAACACGGCGCCAAGCTCCTTGGCCCGCGCCTGCTTGTCCTTGCGCTCGATGATCGAGCCCTCGTTGACGCCGACGCGGATCGGGATGGACCGCTCTTTGCAGGCGTCGATGACGCTTTCGACCTGCGCCCGGTCGCTGATGTTGCCGGGGTTGAGGCGGATCTTGTGGACCCCCGCCTCGACCGCCTCGAGCGCCCGCTTGAAGTGGAAGTGAACATCAGCGACGATCGGGACCGTCGTCTGATTCAGGATCTCACTCAGCGCCTCGGTGTCCTTCTTCTCGGGAACCGCGACGCGCACGATGTCGGCGCCCGCGGCTGTCAGCTTGTGGATCTCCGCGACGCACCTGTCAATCGTGTGCGTGTACCCGGCCGTCATCGTCTGAACACTCACCGGCGCCACGGAGGGGGGGGCTTCCAGCCCCCCCAAGCGCTTTACCGCCATCGGATGCTCCGCCCCCAGCCCGCCGCCGATCGCGACGCGCCCGACCCGGTCATCCCCAACAACAATCTGACGGCTTGGTCGGCGTGGTCTCATCGCACCATCGTAGGTTCCCAAAACCGAGCCGCCGTAGGTTCCCAAAACCGAGCCGCGTGCGTGAGCACGCGCTGGCATCACCCGGCATTCTCGCGTGCTCACGCACGCGGCTCTGACGAGGCGGGCGCCTCGGCGGGCCTGACCCGGTTGGCGAACTTGCAGCGCCTCATGCCGAGCCAGGCGAAGGTCTCGAAGATCAAGAAACCGACGAGCACGCAGGCAATGCCAATTCTGGTGAAGATCCAACCATTCTGGTCGTTCCCACCCGGTCCGTAGGCGAGATATGCGAGTGTGAAGTTGAAAGATCCTCCAACACACGCGATGACCCATCCCACGCTGGCGTGAGCCGTGATTGAGCGAGCAATCGCGGGAGTTACTCGGCCTCCGCGTCGCGCTCCGAAGAGTTGAAGGCCGCGCCGTTCGATTGCAGTCAAGGCCCACAGCACACCTCGCATCAGAACCGACAAAACCGCGAGAACCGGAATCCAGATGATGAGGCGTTTGTAGAGGACAGCTCCTTCTTCTCGGCTGTACAACGACAAGACCAATATGAGTGATTCGAGCAAGAAAGCGGACACAGCGAAAAAGGCGACACATGCCAGGACATGGAACTGATTCTCTATCCGCGCAGAAGAGTTGCGATCGAACTGGAGATGTCGGAGAGTGTGAATGGGGCGAAAGAGGATGCTCACAGAAGTTCCGATCAGCGATGTGATACTGTGATTGCGCTCCGAAGCAGAACCGAGCCGCAGGCTGGGCAAGCTCTCCTCGATCGCCTTCCCACACTCCGGGCAGTTCCCCTCTGTATCGAGGCCCTCGATGACGTACCCGCACCGCTCGCACAGCAGGGTGAACTCGTCCTTCCAGGGGCGGTCGGGCATCGCCGACTGTACGGGCGCCCCAGCGGGCGGATCGGGCGTGGCTGTGAACGGGGCAAGAAAAGCCGGTACGATGACGGCCTCATCGGAGGCGCCCGTGATCACGATCCGCCGAATCGAGCTCGACGATCCGTTGTACCCCAAGGCGTGCGCGCTGCGCGAGGACGTGCTGCTGCGCTCCGTCGGCTGGACGATGGACGACTACCGGCGTGAGATGCCCGGGCGTGAAGAGGCCAGCGAGCACTATGTCGCGGTTGCCGACCACCCGCGCGGGCCGCAGGTGATCGCCTGCGCCTGCCTGATCCCGCCCGAGGACGGGCAGGAGCGGGCGGGCAAGGTGACGCAGGTCTGCGTGGATAACCAGCGCCAGGGCGAGGGCATCGGGCGGCGCCTGCTCACGACCATCGAGGCCCGGGCCTTTGGCGAGTTGGCCCTCGAGCAGCTCTACTGCCACGCCCAGGTCGAGGCCCTGCCGTTCTATGAGAAGCTCGGCTGGCGAACCAGCAGCGACGAGTTCATGGAGGCCGGCATCCCACACCGCAAGATGACGCTCTTTGAGCCATCCGCCGCGCTGCGCCCCGCCGACGGGGCCTAGCCCGTCCGAGAATCCGGATCAGACCCGCCCCACGGAGTTCCGCTGCCCGGGCGGGTTTCTTCGCGTACTATTGACAGCGATGGGCGAGCACACCACAGACTGCGACGAGGCCTCGCGCGAGCTGTTCCGCAGGCACGGCCTGCGCTGCACCAAGCAGCGACAGGTCATCTACTCGGCGCTCAAGGCGACCACCGCCCACCCGACGGCCGAGGAACTGCTGGGTCTGGTCCGCTCGGGCGAGCCGGGCCTGAGCCTGGCGACGGTCTACAACACGCTCGAAGCCCTGACCGTGTGCGGCCTGGCCCGCCGCCTGCCCAGCAACTCGGGCAACGGGCCGTGCCGATACGACGCGGATGTTTCTCAGCACATCCACATCACCACGTCCGACGGGCGCGTGCTGGATGTGCCCGAGGACATCGCGGCGCGTCTGCCCGCGCCGCTGCCGGCGGACCTGAGCGAAGAGCTCGAACGCCGCCTGGGCGTTCGCATCACGGGCGTCCACGTCGAGCTGCTCGGCGAAGACCGCGCCTGACCGAGCCGCGTCCGAGAACATCATGGCATCTCGTGTTCCCCTTCCAGCCCGTCAAGGCGGGGCGCCGTTGGACCGATATCGCCCGCAGGCGGCGTCGGCGCCGCCCGCCAACGCCCCGAGACCGGAGTGACCCGCGATGAACAGCATTGACCGGCGCATCCACGAGCGTTTCACCGTCAGCCCCATGTACACCGCGGTGCGCGTCCGCCTCGAGAGCGAGGCCGAGTACACCCGCGACGGGCACGCTTACGACATCTCCGAGGGCGGCCTCCGCTTCGAGCTTGACCACCCCGTCGAGCTGGGCACGCCCGTCATCATGGAGCTCGAACTCCCCCGCGCCGGCCTCTGGGCCTCGACGGACGACGGCCCGGGGCGGACGATCGAGCTCAAGGCCAACGTCGTCTGGTGCGACACTGAAGAGCCCGGCCCGGCCCGCATGGCTGCGGCGGTCTCCGAGTTCATCACCGAGGGCGACAAGCCCCGCCTGATGCGCCTGCTCACCAGCGGGCAGTTCCTCCGGGCCGCCTGATTCCCGTGGTACAGGCGTCTCGCCTGTACGTCTTTCGCTCCCAGCTTTCTCCGCGACAGGCGAGACGCCTGCCCTGCCGCCCCTACGCTTGGGCGATGTTTGTAGACAGCGCACTAATCAGGGTCCGAGCCGGCAAGGGCGGCGACGGGGCCGTTTCGTTCTACCGTGGTCGCGGTCTGCCCAAGGGCGGTCCCGACGGGGGCGACGGCGGGCGCGGCGCCAGCATCTACCTCCACGCCGACCCGGGCCTTAACACCCTCATCGACTTCAGAGGTGTCCGCGACTGGCACGCCGACAACGGTGAGCCCGGGCGCGGCAAGCAGCAGTTCGGCGCGGGCGCCGACGACATGACCATCCGCATCCCCCCCGGTACCCTTGTCTACAACGACAGTACCGGCGAGCTGATGGCCGACGTCGGCCCCGACGAGACCGTCCTCATCGCCAAGGGCGGCAAGGGCGGGCACGGCAACGAGCACTTCAAAAGCTCCACCAACCAGACCCCTCGCAAGGCCACGCGCGGACACCCGGGCGAGGAGTTCACGCTCCGCATGGAGCTCAAGCTCATCGCCGAGGTCGGGCTTGTTGGCCTGCCCAACGCGGGCAAGTCCACGCTGCTCAAGGCCCTCACGCGCGCCGAGCCGAAGATCGCCGACTATCCGTTCACGACGCTCAGCCCGCAGCTTGGGATTGCCGAGCTTGACCCGACGCGCCGCATGGTCCTCGCGGACATCCCGGGGTTGATCGAGGGCGCCTCGGGCGGAGCCGGGCTCGGGCACGACTTCCTGCGCCACGTCGAACGCACGAGTGTGATCCTGCACCTGCTCGACTGCTCCGCGCCCGACGGGTCGTCGCCCGCGGAGAACTATCGAACCATCCGCCAGGAGCTGGCGGGCTATTCGCCCGAGCTGGCCGAGAAGCCCGAGATTATTGTGCTCAGCAAGACCGACCTGCTGCCCGACGACGACGCCCGGCGTGAGGCGGTCGCGTCGCTGTGCAACGAGCTGCGCCTCGGCGCCGAGCAAAGTTTGCTGACGATCAGCAGCGCCTCGGGCTCGGGCCTTGACGCCCTGCTCGACCATCTTTGGATCATGCTCCACGGCGTGGACGCAAAGGTCGAGGGTTGGAAGCCGGCATAACAGAGCCGGGAGCGCAAGCGACCATGGACGAGCCCGAACTTCTGGACACACCCGTCTGGTTCTGGTGATCTGTCCTGGGTCGCTTGCGCTCCCGGCTCTGAAAGTCAGCGACAGAGATCGTTGAGATCAACGTCTCCACCCACGACAAGCCTCACGCTCACGATTCGGGCCTGGTGCAGGGCGTGGGCTCGAGCAGCGCCAGCCACTCTCGGTTCCCGCCGCCCTTGCGTTTGCGTTTCGATTTACGCGCCCCGCCCAGCACGGGGCTCTCGGTCGAGGCAAGAACGCGCACACCCATCGTCGCGAGGCTCTCGATCACGCGCTGCGCAATCTCCTGGCTGCGCTCGGGATCGAGCACACCCCCCGCGCCCAGGTCGCGCTTGTCCGCCTCGTAGTGTGGTTTGATGAGCGTGATGATCCGGGCACCGGGCTTTGCCCAGCGCAGAGCCGCAGGGATCGCCTTGCTCTGGCGCGTCCAGCCCAGGTCGATGACGACGATGTCCACGCCGCCGGCGTTGACCGCATCCGGGTGCGCCTCGGTGTGCAGGGCGTTGGAGCGTTCCATGACGACGACGCGCTCGTCCTGGCGGATTGTCCAGGCCAGCTCGCCGTAGGCGGTATCGACGCTGAAGACGCGCGCCGCGCCGTGCTGGAGCAGGCAATCAGTAAATCCTCCGGTCGAGCACCCGAGGTCGGCGCCGACCATGCCCGTCACATCCACACCAAACTCGCGCAGCGCATGCTCGAGCTTGAGCGCGCCACGGCTGACATACCGGCTCGGGTCCGTCGGCTCGGATGTGTGGTCAGGATCGTGGGAAGGATCTGTGGGAGCGGCGTCCGCCATGGGCGCTCAGCCAGCCGTGGGCGCGGTCGTGACGCCGACGGAGCGGGATTCGACGCTGCTCTGGCTCGTCGCGTGCGCGACCGGGACGCCGACGATCGAGATCCCCAGGCGGTCGGCGACCTGGATCATCTCCTCGCGGTCGAGCATGATGACATCGCCCGCAGCGATCGCCAGGCAGCGCCCGCCCGCCTTGTGCATGTTCTCGAGCGTCTGGATGCCGACGGTCGGCACGTCCGAACGCCGGTCGTGCTCGGCCCGGGCGCCCTTGCACAGCGTCCAGCCCTTGACCCGGCAGATCTGCCCACCCCGCTCGATCATCTTGTCCGTGCCCTCGACCGCCTCGACACAGATCACGTCCTTCTCGCGCACCGCGATCGACTGACCAATATCCAGACGCAGCAGCTCGGTGAGCAGGGGCCACGCGAACTCGATGTCCGACTCCTGCTCGCGCGTCGGGCGCGACAGCGTCATCACGCCCGCCCTGGACAGATAATCCGGGATCGGGCTCGTCGAATCAATCAACGACACGCCCTGGCGGTCGAGCTCCTCGGCGATCGCCAGCAGCACGGCGTGCGAACGCCGGTCATGTCGCAAGTGTCGGTGCCAGCTTATTGCCGTCCTCAGATCCGGGATGTTCTTGAACACGCGGAACCGGTCGTGCATCAGCCCGGACTTGTCGACCCGCCCGACCATGATCGCGTGCCTGCACCCGGCCTGTTTGAGGCGCTTGGCCCAGCCGCCGAGGCGGAGCAGGCCCACATCCGAGAAGCTCTCGCACAGCCCGGGCAGCTC
The DNA here is from genome assembly GCA_024276195.1 of Planctomycetota bacterium. Classification (GTDB taxonomy): domain Bacteria; phylum Planctomycetota; class Phycisphaerae; order Phycisphaerales; family UBA1924; genus JAJRXR01. The sequence continues at coordinate 50,462 of JAJRXR010000001.1, read as the reverse complement.
ATCGTCGTACTGGCGCAGGAGCCCGAGTCCGTGGACCGGGTGCCCGAGGTTGGCAAGCCCGCGCGCAACGAGGATGGGCAGCCGCCCACTGCCGGCGATGAGCCCGATGGGCGCCGGCGGGGCTGGTGGATCGGCCAGGATAGAGAGCGAGCCGCTCATCGGGGCGTGTTCGGTCCTCCGGTGCGGCTCCGGGGGCCGCTGGGCATTGATTCTATACCCTCGTTCGGATCGGCGGAGCAATCCTCTCCAACGGTTGTGATCGCGCCCCACCCCCAGCCCACCCCCAGCCCACCCCGGATTGGGGCTCCGGGGCGGTCTTTGACGATGTCAGCAGCCCGGAGCGACCCCATGGCCACCCCAGAACCCCGCCCCACCGGGGCGCACAGCACACCAAAGACCGACGGATCGGTGCGCCCCTGGATCGGCGTCCTGTTCACCTGCTCGAACCAGTATCTCCGCGTCTCGCGGAGCCCCGACGCCAGCGCGTACAGCGCGAGGTGCGCCAAGTGCGGGCGGGTGGTCCGGTTCCGGGTCGGGCAGGGCGGGTCGGACGCGCGGTTCTTCGAGGTCAGCTGCTGAGCGGTAGCGTCCTGTCCCCACAGCATCGAGATCGAACCTAGACTCTGGCAATGATCGGCTCGTCTTCACCCTACGACATCGCGCGCCCGGTCCGGGTGTGCGCATCCACCGGAAACACGATCAGCGTGGGCGATGCGTACGTTGCGGTGCTCGTCGATGCCCCGGGCGCCGAGTCGTTCACGCGCCAGGATTTCTCGATCGAGGCCTGGGAGGGGGGGGCTCGTCCGGAGGCGCCGGGCGTTGTGTTCGCGTTCTGGCGCACCGTCGCGCCCGAGGCGAACGAGCAGAAGAAGCCGCTGATCGACGACGACGAGCTGATGGACCTGTTCGAGCAGCTTGGCGAGTCGGACAGCGAGGACCGCCTAGCGTTCCGGTATCTGCTCACGCTGGTGCTGGTGCGCAAGCGCCGCCTGAGCTACGAGGGCGGCTCGCCGGCCGATCGCAAGAGCGGGCGGACGGGGCTGCTGTTTGTTCGCCCCAAGGGGGTGGCGCTCCCGCCCGAGCGGGGTGGCGACGGCCCGGCGCTGATCGAGGTCGTGGACCCCGGGCTAGACGACGAGACCGTCGCCAGCGTCACAGACCAGCTCGGACAGATCATGAACCTCGACGAGGGCGATGGGTGAGCGTGGCTCGCCCGCTGATGCGCGTTGCGGTCGCTCTGGTCCCGGGCCTGGCCCTGGGCCTTGCGGCGGTTCTGGGCGCAGGGTGCAGCTCGCTGGACCCGTTGGCGGGCCAGCACGAGCAGCACGAGCCAGCGCGCCAGGCGCGTCCGGCGGTGAGCTACGCCGAGGTCGCGGCTATCTATAACGAGCGCGTCGAGCCGGCCAGTACGTTCTGGGCTCGGGCGTCGATCCGGGTTGACGGGCGTGACGCCGAGGGCGGGCGCCTGCGCGAGCAGGCCGAGGGGCACCTGCAGATCGAGCGTCCGAGGCGCCTGGCGCTGTCGGTGGGGAAGCTGGGCGAGACGCACCTGTATCTCGGGTCCAACGACGACGTGTACTGGTGGCTGGACCTGATCGACAAGGACAAGTCGTTCGTCATTTTCGGGCGCCACGCGCAGGTCTCGCCCGACAAGGCCGCCCAGCTCGGCATCCCCGTCCACCCGCTGGACCTGATCGACGCGATGGCGCTCTCGCCCCTGCCAGCAGAGACCGAGGGCGCCAGCGTGGTCTGGACGCCCGATGGCAAGGAGCTGGTTGTGCGCGCGCCCGGGCGCTGGGGGGCGCGCCGGATGTGGCTCGACCCGGACACCTTCGAGCCGCGGCGCGTCGAGATCGAGGACGACCGGGGTGAGCTGCTGCTCGCGGCGGAGCTAAGCAGCTACAAGCACGTCCGCAAGCAGGGCGACGCGACCATCCGCCTCCGCCTGGCGACACGCTACGAGATCCAGACCGCGGGGCTCGACGCGACGGTTCGCATCAACCTGTTTGACCCGAAGATCCGCCCGATCCGCCCGATCGCGTTCGACCTCCCGCGTTTGCTTGAGACGTACAACGTCGAGCAGGCGTGGGATCTGGACGCTCCGAGCGCCGGCGCCGGGGGAGGCTAACCGTGCGAACAAGCGTGCGACCAAGCCTGCTGCGGGGCGCGGGATGGTGGAGCTTCCTGCTGGCAGTTTCGGTGTTCGCCTGCGCCGGGGCGGCGCAGGCGCCTGCGGGCGCCGGGCGGGTGGAAGATCCGTTCGCTTCGGGCGCTGCGCACGCGTGGCTGGTGCTGCCCGTCCTGGAGCCGCCCGGGTCTGCGCTGGTGCATGTCCCGCCGCGCCGGGTCGGCGAGGGGGGGCGCTATCAGGCGTCCGAGCGGGGCGTGCTTTTGGTGGCGCGCCGTTTGATCACCGCCCCGCGTGCCATTGGCGCCTGGGGCGACGACGTGTTCTTGCTGATGCCCGAGACGCTCGAGCGTCCGGCGCGGGTGTTGTCGTTGCGTGCGGTTGTGGCCCCGGTGGGGGAGTCCTGGAGCTATGAGCCGCGCACGCGCCTGCAGGCGTTCTTCCCGCTGCCCAAGGGCATGCGCGCGACCTCGTTGGTTGGGTCCGCCCTCGGGGTGGTGGTGCTCGGGACTCAGGAATCGGGCGTGAGCCTGGTCCGTTTCGAGGCGGGCGCCTGGGTCGAGCTTGGGGCGCCGAGCGGGCTGGCGGACAGGCTGGCCGGCGGGCTGGCGGGCGAAGACCTGCGTCTGCTGCCCGATCCGGGCGGCGGGGTCCACCTGCTCAGCGTCACGCCCTCGGGCGCTGGGATGCTCTGGACCCTGGGCGAGGACGGGTGGGGTTCGGGGGCTCTGGGCGATGTCGGTCCGGCGGATCAGATCCTTGACGGTGCGGTCGTCGGGGCCAGGGTCGTGTTGGCGCGTCGCACCTCAGATGCGATCGAGCTCGCCGCGCTGACCTCGGCGGGCTCCGAGCGGATCGCCCTGATCGAGGACACGGGCGAACCATTTGACAGCGCGTTCCAGGGCAGGCGGTTCGAGAGCTTCGTGCTGGCGTGGGAAGACCCGCCGCAGGGCGATGCGGGCGCCGAGTCAGTCGCTGTCGAGCTTGTTGAGATATCTACAGCGACGGGGGAGACGCTCTATCGCGGGCTCGCTGTTCGGGCGCTGCCGATCGGCGCGGCGCAGTTCCGCCTGCTCGCGGCGTCGCTTGTCGGGCTCATGGCGATCGTGCTGCTGATCGTTCTCAAGCCCAGCGTCGAGGCGCCGGTGAAGCTGCCCGATGGGTTCGCGCTGGCGGAGCCATCGCGCCGCCTGTTCGCGACGGTGATCGACGTGCTTGTGGCGGCGTTTATCGTGAGCCTGGCGCTGGGTGCGCCTTTGGTCGAGGTCATCACGTTCGGGGGGCTTCTGAGCCCGGGGAACGCCTGGATGGGCGGGCCGGGCATGCTCGTGGTCGGGTTTGTCGTGGGCGGGGTCAGCGAATGGGCGTTCGGGCGGACGCTCGGCAAGCTCTCGACGGCGTGCCGGGTCGTGGATGTCCGGGCGGGGCGTGAAGGCGGCTCAGGCGGGCGCCTGCGCCCTGTGCTGTGGCGGTCGCTGGTGCGCAATAGTGTCAAGTGGGCGCTGCCCCCGATTGCTGCTCTGGCCCTGATCGATCCTTCCACCAGGCACCGGGGCGACGTGATCTCGGGCCTGGCGGTGGTGATTCCGACCGAGGAGCAGCCCGAAGAGCCCGCCGACGACGGATAAGGCCGGTTCCGCGCAGAAACTGCTGTAGTGTGATGGGCTCTGGACCCGATAATCTTGCGCGGCCCCCGCCCAGCGAATGCTGGAGCCGCAGATCGTCCCACGGATGGGGCGGAGTTATCAGCGACGGATCGCGCCCATGACCGACCTCGACCCCAACGAGCCCCCCGGGACCGACGAGCATTTCTCGTCGGTCGCGATCCTGCGCCGGGACTGGAAGACGTCCTGGCAGGCGCCGGCGTTGATCGTGGCTCTGGCGCTATTCGTGGGCGCGATTCTCTACTCGGTCGTGACGGCGCCCAAGCCAGACCTAACGCCCGCGATCGAGCGGGCCGAGCGCCTAATCGAGCGGGGCTCGAACCAGGAAGCGTTGGATGTTCTCAAATCCAAGATCCGCCCGTACCTCGATAAATCGGGCGAGGCAAGCGCCCTGGGGCGTCGGTACCACCTGGGCGTGGCGCGGGCGTTGTACAGGGCGCAGGCCGAGCTGGGCATTGATATGGAGGTCAACCACCGGAACGTGCTCTCGAACTATCTCGAGAGCGAGCGTCAGGGGGCGGAGCTGCTCGCCGGAGACCAGTTCGCGCTGGCGCAGACCTACCTGTCGCTCGGGGAGACCACGGCGGCGCGGATACGAGCCGACAGCATGCCCGATGAGGCGCACGAGATGCGGGTCTCGATCTATCGGCGCCTGATTGATCTGGAGCTGGCCCGCCCTGCCCCGAAGTACGACCAGGTGCTCGAGACGCTCAGCGAGATCCTGGGCGACCCGACGCTGCCGCCGGACGACCGGGCGTGGGCTTTGGCGCGGCAGACACAGATCCGCCTGGACCAGGGGTACACCGACGAGGCGATCACGCGATTGCTCCGGGCGTCGCCGCGGGTTGAGGAGGCTTCGCCAGCGGCGCGGGGCGAGCTTCGCCTGCTGCTCGGGCGGGCGTACGTCAGCATCTCGGCGCTGAGCGAGGGCGAGCGTCAGCTCGAGAAGGCGCAGGAGCTTCTGCTGCCCGGCTCGCCCCTGCTGGGCGAGACGCTCTATTACCTGTCCAAGGTCGATGAGTTCCGGGGCGATTCGGCGGCCGCGCGAGACCGCCTCGCGTTCGCCGTCGAGCGCTACCCCGAGAGCCGCACGCAGCGACAAGCGCTGATGGCGTTGGGCGAGGCGGAGGCGGCGCTCGGGCAGATCGATCAGTCGCGCCAGGTCTACAAGCGCCTGGTCGATGAGATCAACACAGCGGACGGGCAGGGAACGCCCGGGCCTGACGAGGCGAGCGAGAGCCTGCTCTCGCGCTACCGCGAGAGGCTTGCCCGCGACGAGATCGACGAGGCGCTCGCGTTCGCCACCCTCGCGGGTGAGATGTTCCCGCTCGAGCGTCTGCCGGCGGAGGTGCTCGCGTCGCTGGCGACCGCCCACCGGCGCTCGGGCGAAGAGATCATCGCGATGAGCGGGACGGGCGGCGGGCTGGACTCGCTCGATCCGTCGTCGCGGGCCGAGGCGCAGCGCCACCTGATCCGGGCGGCGAGCTATTACCGCCTGCACGCCGAGGCGTTTATCCTGTCAGACAACGAGCAGTACGCGCGATCGCTCTGGCTCGCGGCGGACCTGTTCGATCAGTCGGGGGACCGGGGCGAGGCGATCGAGGCGTTTCGGATGTACGCCGAGGGGGTCCCGGGCGACGGGCGCAACGCCGAGGCGCGTTTCCGCCTGGGGCGTGCGTTCCAGTCGATGGGAGACAACGCGACTGCCGCGTCGTACTTCCGGGATTTGATCGATCAGGAGCGACTCGGGCTCGCGGCGGATGTCGGGCAGTTTGCTGAGCTGAGCTATGTCCCGCTCGCGCAGACACTGCTTGATGATGGCGACGAGAGCAACGACGAGGAAGCGAAGTTGCTGCTGCGTCGCATGATCAGCGGGAGCATGGGCGACGCGGAGACGGTGCAGTACCGCCGGGCGCTCATCGAGATCGGGCGGGTGGAGTACAGCACGGGCGATTACGAGCGAGCGATCGAGCATCTGGAAGAGGCCCGGGCGCGGTACCCGGAGGACAAGCGGATCACGGAGATCCGGTTCATGCTGGCCGACGCGTACCGCCTCTCGGCGCGCCAGATCGAGGATCGTCTGAGCACCGAGGCGATGCCCGGTTCGACCAAACGCCAGCTCAAAACCACGGCCCGGGATCGGCGCATCGCGGCGATGGCTGGCTACGAGCAGGTCGTCGGCGAGATCGAACAACTCGACCCGCGCGCCCGCTCGGCGCTGACCAACATCCAGCTCCGCAACAGCTACTTCTTCCTGGGCGACTGCGCGTTCGATCTGGGCGAGTTCAGCGCCGCGATCATGTACTACGACCGCGCCCGCGAGCGCTACCCCCAGGACCCGTCCTCGCTCGTCGCCATGGTGCAGATTGTCAACGCCCACATCGAGGAGGGCGACATGGGGCGCGCCCGCACGGCCAACGAACGCGCCCGACGTTTTTATGACAGCCTTCCCGAAAAAGTCTGGGACGACCCCAACCTGCCAATGGGGCGGCGCGACTGGGAGCGGTGGCTCGACTCCTCGTCGCGCCTCTACGAGGTGAGCGCCGCGACGACCGACTGATACCGATTGAATCATCGCCCGGGCACGGACGCCCGGGTCACTTTGCGAGGTCATGGATGACCGACGGACTGAACACACAACCGCTCGACGCCGCTGCGTGGGCCGACAACCTCGAACGCCGGTTGACGCTGGCCGAGGGACTCTTCGAGCGCCTCGGCGCCCTCGGGCGGCGCCAGCGAGAGCTGATCCAGGGCGGCGAGTCGCTGCCCCTGCTCGACCTGCTGCGCGAGCGTCAGGATGTTCTGACGCGGATCGGCGAGATGTCCGAAGGGGTCGAGCCGTTCCGGGCTCGCTGGGCGGACGTCTCGCAGCGGCTCGACCCGGAGCGCAAGGGCTTGATTCAGGCGAGGCTCGACTCGCTGACCGACGCCGCCGGGCGGATCATGTCGCGCGACGAGGAGGACCGCAAGACGCTCGAGGGCAAGCGGGACGAGCTTGCAAGAGAACTCGCGGGGGTGGACTCGGCGCAGGCCGCGGTCTCGGCGTACACCGAGGTCAAGCCCATCGGGGCGCGTTTCCAGGATCGGGAGGGCTGATGGAAACGCCTCTGATCATCCAGGACTCGCCCATGCTCGGCACGATCGCGCCGGGCTCGATGAGCCCGAAGGATCTTGGCGAACTCGTCAGCGCGTTCTCCGAGGTGACCGCCCGCCTCGAGGGCACGCACGCCCAGCTCCGGGGCGAGGTGGCGCGCCTGACCGGCGAGCTGCGCGACGCCAACGAGCAGCTGCAACGCTCGCGCCGCCTGTCGGCGCTGGGCGAGATGGCCGCGGGCATCAGCCACGAGATCCGCAACCCGCTGGCCTCGATCCGCCTGTTTGCACGGATGCTCGAGGAGGACCTGGGCGATCGCCCGGAGCAGCAGGGGACGGCCCGGAAGATCGGCAGCGCGGTGAGCCGCCTGGACGCGATCGTGGGCGACGTGCTGAGCTTTGCGCGCGAGATCCGGGCTCGCCCGGAGGCGACGAGCGCGGGCGAGCTGTTCGACGAGGCGCTGGCGATGTGCGAGACCGGGAATGTGCGCGTGCGGGGCGCCGGGCGATCGATGATGGTTCACGCGGATATCACGCTCTGCCTGCAGGCGCTGGTGAACGTGGTGCGCAACGCGATCGAGGCGGGCGGCGACACGCTCACGCTCTCGGCCCGGGGCGAGACCGAGCTCGATGAGTCCGGGGCGGTGCGCTCGTGGAGCGTGCTGTCCGTGATCGATACAGGCCCGGGCATCGAGGCGGGCGTCACCGAGCGGATGTTCAACCCGTTCTTCACAACGCGGGCGACGGGCACGGGCCTGGGGCTCTCGATCGTGCATCGAATCCTCGATGCGCACGCGGGGCGCGTCACGGTGCGCAACAACGCAGATGACAGCCCGGGAGCGCCCGGGGCGACGGTTGAGCTCTGGCTGCCAGATTGTGCGGGCGCCAGCGCCGAGATGAATCAGACAACCGAACACCAAGATGCCAACGCCAAGACGGCGGCGGCCTAAACGCGATGGAGCACGCCCGATGAGTACCGTTCTCGTGGTTGACGACAAAGAAATGATGCGCGACAGCGTCGGGGCGACGCTCCGCCGGGCGGGCTACGACATCGTCGTCGCCAACGATGGCCCTTCCGCCCTGGAGGCCGTTTCGGCGAAACGTCCGGACGCGATCGTCTCGGACCTGAAGATGCCGGGCATGACCGGCATCGAGCTGGCCGAGCGCATCGCCCAGATCGACGACGAGCTGCCGATCATCCTGATGACCGCGTTCGGGACGATCGAGACCGCGGTGGAGGCGATGCGCCGCGGGGCGTTCGACTATCTCACCAAACCATTCGAGGGCGACGAACTCGTCATCACCGTCAAGCGAGCCCTGCGCCACGCCAAGCTCACGCGCGAGAACGCGGTGCTCAAGGCTGGCGCCCGCTCGCCCTCCGGCCCGCCCCGGACGGGGTTCGACCGGATCATCGGCGACTCGGCCGCGATGGCGGGCGTCAAGGACCAGCTCCGGGCGATCGCCGGCTCGCAGGGGACCGTGCTTATCACCGGTGAATCAGGCACGGGCAAGGAGGTCATCGCCCGCGCGATCCACGAGTTGAGCCCGCGCTCGGGCGCGCCCTTCCTGGGTGTGAACTGTGCGGCCCTAAGCGAGAGCCTGCTCGAGAGCGAGCTGTTCGGGCACGAGAAGGGCTCGTTTACGGGGGCGGATCGCCTCCGGCGCGGGCGGTTCGAGCTGGCCGACCAGGGCACGCTGCTGCTCGACGAAATCTCAGAGGTGCCCGCTCCGATCCAGGCGAAGCTGCTGCGGATCTTGCAGGAGCGCTCGTTCGAGCGGGTGGGCTCGAGCCAGTCGATCGGGATTGACGTGCGCATCATCGCGACGAGCAACCGGGATCTACCCCGGGCGGCGGCCGACGGACAGTTCCGCGAGGACCTGTTCTTCCGCCTGAACGTGTTGCCGGTGCATCTGCCGCCGCTGCGAGAGCGCAGCGAGGACGTCCCGGTCCTGGCGACGCACTTTATGGGAGAGATCGCGCGCCGTGAGGGGCGTGAGGCGCCGCGCGTCGGGGCGGATGTCATGGAGCTGCTCGCGAGCTACCGCTGGCCCGGCAACGTGCGGGAGCTGCAAAACATCTGCGAACGGGCGGTGGTCCTGGCGGGAGCCGGGAGCGGAACGATCGAGCGGTCTCTGGTCGAGGCGTGGCTCAGCGGCGTCCCCGCCCAGGCCCGCAAGGCGACCCCCCTGCACGCGCCTCGCCCCATGAGTGAGCCGACGGCAGCCGCTGCGGCGCCCGGCTCGATGATCGAGGCCAAGCTCTCGTACATGCCCGGCGACCGGACACTCTCGGACATCGAGCGCGAGCTTATCGTCCACACCCTGCGCCGGTTCAACGGGCACCGCCAGAAAACCGCCCGGGCCCTGGGCATCGGGGTCCGGACGCTCGGGCTCAAGCTCAAGAAGTGGAAAGAGCAGAGCCTTGTCGCCCAGTCGCTGTAGGAATCCGCCGCCCGGCCCGCAGATTGCGGGATAGAGAATCGGAGACGTGCTCCCATGATTAAGAACCTCGCGACATCCGGCTCGGTTCCGGCGCTCGAGATGATGCTCAAGTTCGCCGGCGCCCGCCAGCGCGTGATCTCGCACAACATCGCCAACTTCGACACCCCCGGGTTCCAGCCCAAGGACGCCGACCCGAAGGACTTCCAGCGCCTGCTGGGCGAGGCGATCGAGGGGCGGCGTGCCAAGACGGGCGGGTTCTCGGGTGAGCTGGACTGGCAGGAGAGCCGCCAGGTCAGGCGAGGCCCGGGCGGCTCGCTCCGCCTCGAGCCCCAGACGGACTCGGGCAACATCCTGTTCCACGACCGCAACTCGCGCGACCTCGAGCGGACCATGCAGGATCTGGTCGAAAACGCGGGCGTCTACCGCGTGGCCTCGGACTTGCTCCGAAGCCGGTACCGGATCATTCAGTCGGCCATCGCCGAACGTGTCTAGTCGCCCCGTTGAGCTTCCCTCGGAGACCGCACCATGTACGGCGCCCTCGACATCTCGACCAGCGGCATGATCGCCCAGCGGACTCGCATGGCCAGCATCGCCGCCAACATCGCCAACTCCAACACACTGGTCGGCCCAGACGGCGAGTACGCCCCGTACCGCCGGCGCATCGTCATGTTCGCCCCGGGCGACCCCGGCTCGGGCTCCGAGAGCGGGCGGGAGATGGGCGTCCACGTCTCGGCGATCGAGCTGGACCGGTCCGCGTTCGTGCCCAAGCACGACCCGGACAGCCCCTTTGCTGATGAGAAGGGGTATGTGATGACGCCGAACATCAACACCGTGATCGAGCAGATCAACGCGATGGAGACGGCCCGGGCGTACGAGGCCAACGTGGTCGCGGCGGAGACGAGCAAATCGATGATGGCACAGGCGTTGCGATTGATCGCCTAGAGAGGCCCCGCTGCGGACGCGGCGCGTGCCTGTACGGAGACAGACGATGAGCGATCCCCTCGGACTGGTCGGAAGCGGCGCGAGCATGCCCCAGCTGCCGATCCGCCCGCAATCGGCGGCGCCCAAAGGCTCGGGGGCGCCCGATTTTAAGTCGGTCCTGATCGACAACCTCCAGCAGGTCAACAAGATGGAGCAGGACGCGACCCGCGCCGTCGAGGACCTGCTCACGGGCAAACGCGACGACCTCGAAGGGGTCATCCTGGCGACGGAGAAGGCGGACTCGGCCTTCCGCATGCTCCAGTCGATGCGCAACAAGGTCATGCAGGCCTACGACGAGATCAAGTCGATCCGCGTCTGACCGCGACGCGCAGGTTTGGCCCGATTCGGCGGGTGCTGCGCCACCCCCAGAGACCTTTGCGCGTGTTTCAAGCGCGCCGCCCCCATCGTCCGACAGAGGAGGGGCGTAGCGGCTCCAAGCCCGCTGCGTCCCGTCGTGCGGAGCGCGCCGGATTGGGCATGGAGGCCGCACACGGATGAATCAGCTGCGCCAGGCGGTTGCCACCATTCAGACGTATCTCGGGCGGATGACCGCCAGCCAGAAGCTGCTCGTCGGCTCGCTGGCTGTCATTGCGTTGATGACGTTCTTCGTCGTCAGCCGCTACGCCGCCCGCCCGACGCTTGTCGATCTCATGCAGGACGACCCGAACCTGCGGATGGTCGATTCGCTCCAGGCCTCGGGCATCAACGCCACAACCAAGAACGGACGCCTGATGGTCCCCGAGACGCAGCGCATCAACGCGCTCGCGGCGCTCGGCCAGCGCGGGCAGCTCCCCGAGAACACCGTGACGCTGTTCGAGAACCTGGCCGAGCGGCAGGACTGGAAGAACTCGCGCCAGCAGAACCGCGTGCAGTTCAACCTCGCGCTCCAGAACGAACTGGCCCGGATCATCTCCGGCTTCGGCGGGATCAAGAGCGCCAACGTCATCATCGATGTCCCCGAGCAGGGCGGCCTCGGACGCACCGCCAAAATCCCGACCGCCTCGGCCACCGTCTTCACCAGCTCGGGCGGCGCGATCGACCAGGGCACGGTCGATGCCATCGCCAGCATGATCGCCGGCGCCAGGTCCGGGCTCACACCCTCCAACGTCCGTGTGATCGACGGCTCCAACGGGCGCCAGCGCAAGCCCACGGGCGACGACGAGTTCCTCGCCACGAGCTATCTTGAGCACGCGACCCGGGCCGAGGTGATGACCCAGCGCAAGCTCGCCGAGCTGCTCTCGTATGTTCCGGGCGTGGTCGTCGCGGTCACGGCCCAGGTCGATGTAACGCGCGTCATCACCAGCACCAACCGCATGCTGCCCAAGGGCGAGGGCACCCTCTCGCTGCCCAGGTCTGAAACCACCATGAGCGAGACCCAGTCCCGCAAAACCTCCGGCGGGGAGCCGGGCGTCCGGTCCAACGTGTCGGCGGACATCGCGGGCGGCTCCTCCGGCTCGGGCAACACCTTCGAGAAGACCAACGAGACGATCGACTTCGAGACCTACCCGGGCTCGGAGCAGAAGCAGGTGAGCGATCCGCGCGGCTCGCCGACGTTCCTGACCGCCTCGGTCAACATCCCGCAGGGGTACATCGAAGAGCTCGTCCGCCGGTCCAAGGGCGGCGAGGACGCCGAGGTGTCCGAGCAGGAGGTGATTGAGCGGTTCGAGCTGATGCGCCCGGAGATCGAGGCGAGCCTCAAGCCGCACGTCACCGCCCGGGGCGCCGATGGAACACCGATCGACGGCGAGGTCCGCGTCTCGATGATCCCGGTTTCACTCCTGGAACTCGCGCCCGCCCCGGCCCAGGCCGGGTTCTTGAGCGTCTTGACCGCGGGCGGTGGGGGCGGAGGGGGCATCGGCGGCGGCGGGCTGGTCAACACGGTTGTCGTCGGGCTGCTCGCGGTGGTGGCGCTGGGCATGATGGTGATGATGGTGCGCAAGAGCGCCCGCCCGCTGGAGCTGCCGACGATGGAGGAGCTCGTGGGCTCGCCACCAGCGCTCAATGCCGACACGGACATCGTAGGAGAGGCGGACGAATCCGACGCGCCGATGGCCGGCATCGAGCTCGACGACGACGAGATCAAGCGGACCAAGCTGCTCGAGCAGGTCGCCGAGATGGTCAAGTAGAACCCGGAGACCGCCGCGGTGCTCATCGGGCGCTGGATCGAGACGAACCCCTAAGACGAACTCCCTGAGACAGGACCCCAAGCGTGCCGCGTAAGCCGAACGAAAAACTGCCGACGAACCCGGGCGAGCTTGACGGCTTGTCCAAGGCGGCGATCGTTCTGCTCGCAATCGGGCAGGACGGCGCGAGCGAAGTGCTCAAACAGCTCCCCGCTGCGCAGGTTGAAGAAGTCACACGAGAACTCGCCAGCCTCGGGCGCGTCAACGGGGAGCTTCAGTCCGCGGTGATCGAGGAGTTCTACGGCATCTCGATCGCCAGCGGGCACGCCTCGGAGGGCAACCTGGACTTTGCGAAAAAGATCCTGCTCGATTCGCTCGAGCCCGGGCACGCCGACCGTGTGCTCCAGCAGATCCAGACGCAGGTGCAGAAGACGCCGTTCAGCTTCTTGCAGCGGGCCGAGAGCGAGAACCTGCTGACGTTCATCCAGGACGAGCACCCGCAGACGATCGCGCTGATTACCTGCCACCTCGGGCACCACAAGGCGGCCGAGATCCTGGGGGGCCTCCCCTTGCAGAAGCAGATCGAGGTCATCAAGCGGATGGCGAACATGGAGCAGACCAACCCCGAGGTGATCCGCGAGGTCGAGCGCGGGCTCGAGTCGCGCCTGAGCAGCATGCTGCACCAGTCGATGGAGAAGGCGGGTGGCATCCCGACGGTGTCGGAGATTCTCAACTTGGCCGACCGCGCGACGGAGAAGTCGATCATGGAGGGCCTTGAGGCGGAGGACCCGGACCTCGTCGAGCAGATCAGGCGTCTGATGTTCGTCTTCGAGGACATCCTGCTCGTCAACGACAAGGGCATCCAGTCCGTGCTCAAGGAGATCGAAAACGACGAGCTCTCGCTCGGGCTCAAAACGGCCTCGCCCGAGCTGCAAGAAAAGATCTTCGGCAACATGTCCGAGCGGGCCGCGGGCCTGATCAAGGAGGACATGGAGTTCATGGGCCCGGTGCGGATCTCGGATGTAGAAGCGGCCCAGCAGCGGATCGTGGACATCGTGCGCCGCCTGGAAGAGGCCGGGGATGTCATCATCGACGGACGGGGCGGCGAGTCGGATCTGATCGTCTGACCGCTGGAGCCACGCCATGCCCCTGATCCCACGAGCCGACGCCGAGATCATCGCCCGAGACGCGGTTGTCCTGAACCTGGGCGACCTCGAGCGCCGCGGCGAGCGTCTCAAGACCGACGCGCAGGCCCAGGCGCAGGCCATCATCTCCGAGGCCCAGGCCGAGCGCGAACGACTCATCGCCGACGCGCACGAGGCGGGCTTTGCCCAGGGGCGGGCCGCGGGTCACACCGAGGGCAAGGCCGCGGGCCTGGAGGAGGGGCGGGCGCAGTCGATGGCGGAGCTGACGCCTGCGCTGCAGGCGATGAGCGAGCACTGGGGCGCGGCGGTAGAGACGTTTGTGAATGCACGGGACCAGATGCTGACCGAGGCGCGCACGGACGTGGTCCGTCTGGCAACGCTGATCGCCCAGCGCGTCACCAAACGCATCATCGAGCTCGACCCGGGCGTGGTTGCGGCCCAGATGGGCGAGGCGCTCGGGCTGCTCGCCACGCGGACCAAGCCGTGCATCAGCGTGCATCCGGATGATGAAGCACTCGCCCGTGAAGCGATCCCGGCCCTGCTGGCAAGGCTGGAATCGGTCGAGCACATCACGCTCGAGACCGACCCGTCGCTCGTGCGTGGATCGTGCATCGTGCGCACACCCAGCGGCGGCGAGATCGACGCCTCGATCACGACCCAGCTCGACCGGATCGTCGCGGACCTGCTGCCCGACGACGCCCCGGGCCAGGCCGGGCGGATCGAAGACGGCGAGAAGGAGGCCGCGTGAGCGTGCTCACCCCCGAGCTTGAGGCGATCGCGCACGCCCAGGCGCTGCGCGTCACGGGGCGCGTCGCGGTGCTGCGCGGGCTGACGCTGCTGGTTGATGACCTGCCCCTGCCCACGGGCACGCTGGTGCGGATCGGTGCAAGCTCCGGCGACAAGCTCGGCGAGATCGTGGGCTTCGATCGCGACCGCGCGATCGTGATGCTGCTGCACCAGAGCGGGGGCATCCGCCCGCGGGACACGGTCTCGGGCGACCAGATCGCGCCGCTGGCGCCGGTCGGGCCTCGCCTGCTCGGGCGGATTGTTGACGGGCTCGGGCGTGCTATCGACGGGAAGGGCGCCATTCCCGAGACCCTGAGCCGCCCGATCGACCCCGAGCCGCTCGGGGCGATGCAGCGGTCGCGCATCACCGAGGCGCTGCGCACCGGCGTGCGCGCGATCGATCTGATGACCCCGATCGGGCGCGGGCAGCGGATGGGCATTTTCTCCGGCCCGGGCGTGGGCAAGTCCACGCTCCTGGCGCAGATCGCGCGCCACACCGACGCGGACGTGAACGTGATCGCGCTCATAGGCGAGCGCGGGCGTGAGGTCCGCGACTTTGTCGAGCAGGCGCTCGGGGCCGAGGGGCTGGCCCGATCGGTCGTGATCGTCGCGACCGGCGACGAGTCGCCCCTGCTGCGGATCCGCGCGGCCAAGTACGCGTGCACCGTCGCCGAGCACTTCCGCGAACTCGGGCGCCATGTGCTGCTGATGATGGACTCGGTGACGCGCTTCGCCCATGCGCAGCGTCAGGTCGGGCTCTCGGTTGGCGAGCCGCCCGCGACGAAGGGGTACACACCGAGCGTGTTCTCGTCCATGGCGCTGCTGCTCGAGCGCGCGGGGGTGATCGATGGCGCCGACGGAACCGCTGGCGGTTCGGTGACGGGGCTGTACACGATCCTCGTCGAGGGCGACGACATGACCGAGCCGGTCGCCGACGCGGCCCGGGGCATCCTTGATGGACACCTGATCTTGTCGCGCCGCCTGGCCCAGCGCGGGCACTACCCGGCCGTAGACGTGCTCGACTCGCTCTCGCGCGTGGCTCAGGAGGTCGCCGATGTGCAGCACCTCGCCTCGCGCCAGCAGATCCTGCGTCTGCTCGCGGCCCACCGCGAGATCGAGGACCTGCTGCAGATCGGCGCCTACGCCCCGGGCGCCAACCCCGAGGCGGACACCGCGATCGACCTGCTCGAACCGATCAACGCGCTGCTGACCCAGGGCGTGAGCGAGAGGCCCGCGTTCGAGCAGGCCCGGGGTCTGCTCGTGAAGCTGGCGATGCAGTCGGGCGAGATGGTCAACGTGCGCCGCCAGCAGGCGATGGCGATCGCCAACGCCGCGGCTCACGCCCAGCCCCAGAAAGCCGGCTGAGAGAAGACTGATTAGAAGGAGTCAAGCGTCGTGCCCCGATTCATCTTCAAGCTCAAGCCTGTCTTAGAGCAGCGCACGCGCCAAGAGCGTGAGCGTCAGAAAGCCGTCGCTACGCTCCAACGCCAGCGCGTCGCGCTCGAGGAGGAGATCCGCGGGTGCCAGCGGGCGATCGACCAGGAGAAGGCGGACCTGCGGATGCTGCTGGGCGCGGGCGGCGGGGGCGCGGTTGACCTGCGCGGGGCGAGGTTGCAGGCGAGCACCTCGCTGCACCACATGGCGCGCGCGCAGCGGGCCGTGCTCAAGCTCGCGGGCGTCCACAAGCAGATCGCGCACGCCCGCACCGATCTGCTCGAAGCGACCAAGCGGCGCAAGGCGGTCGAGAACCTCAAGGAACGCAGGTTCGAGCAGTGGAAACGCGATCAGGACGCGATCGAGGCGCGCGAGCTCGATGATCTGAGCGTCATGCGCCACGGGCGGGAGGCGCTGGTATGAAACGTCTGATGACACTCATCTCGGTCCTGGCGCTGGTGAACCTGGCGGGCGTGCTCGGGTTCGTCGGCTGGCTCGCCGTATCCGGGCGTCTGGACAAGGACCGGGCGACCGCGCTGCGGGCGATGCTCTCGGAGACGGTCGGCGAGCAGATGGCGCGCGAGACCCGCGAGGCGGAGGCGCTCGAGAGCGGGGAGGAGGCGCTGCCCGACGCCGCGTCGATCGAGCAGAGCCTCGAAGCGGCCCGCGAGGCGGGGGATGTGGACCTCCAGCGCCGCCTGCGTGACGAGCAGGACGCGCTCCGCCGGATCGAGAGCCTCCGCCGAGAGCAGGGCCTGCTCGACGAGGCCCGGACCGAGTTTCAAACCGAGCGAGACGGGTTCAACGCGATGCGCGAGCGTCTGACCAAAATCGAGGGCGACGCGCAGTTCCGCAAAGCGCTTGGGGTGCTCGAGGGCCTCAAGGCCCCGGACGCGACGGCGAACCTGCTCTCGATGCTCGCCAGCGGCAAACGCGAGGAGGTCGTCTCGTACCTCAACGCGATGGACGAGCGCAAGCGGATCAAGATCTTCACGGAGCTGACCAAATCAGCCCAGGACGGTTTGGCAGCCCAGTTGCTCGAAGACCTCAGGACCCGAGGGCTCATCGCCCGTGGTCCTGAGGATCCGAGCCCATGACGCGACTTCTCATCCCTCCCCCCTCCAACCCGGCTCTGAGCCAAGGCGCTTCGCTCGCGCAGTCGCTGCGCACGCAAGGCGCGTCTTCGACGCCCAAGCGCACAGATTTCCGAGATGCGCTCGCCGACGCGGACGAGCGCGCGAGCAAGCAGGCCGATCGCCAGGCGCCGGACCCGAGCGAACAATCGCGCCCTGAGCCGAGCGATGAGACCCGGACGCCGGAGGACGAGCCGCGTGAACGGGCCGAGCCCGAGGAAACAGGCTCGACCCGCGATGAATCCGCCGAACCAGCAGGCGCCGAGGCGCCCGGCGCGCAGGCTCCCCGGGAGCATGAGGCGCCGGAGGATGAGACCTCTGGGCCGGTCGTTCCTGCGGGCGAGGGCGCAGCTGCGCAGGCGCCAGAGCCTGGCGCCGAGCGCGAGGCGGGGGCGCAAGCACCCATTGATCCAGCGGGGGCGCTGCCCGAGGTACAGCCCGAAGCGCCTGCACAAGAGCCTGCTGAGCATGTGGTTCCGCTTGCGGCCCAGCCCGGGCTGGACGCCGAGCCAAAGAACGCGTCTGAGGCCCCGGTTGCCGGGGTTGCGCCCGAGGCGCCGGCGCAGGGCGAGACTCCTATTGAGCAGACCAACGCTGCTGCACCCCCTGGCGAGCGCGGCGATCAGGTCCAGAGCGAGAGCGATCGCCGATTCCAAGCGCTGCGCGCTCCGACCGCAGAGGACCGGGCGCAGGAAACGATCGATGTCGCGACCCGGTTTGACGCGGCGATCCGTGATCGTGTGCGAAACGCGGCCAAGGTTGATCTGGCCGCGCTGGCGAGCGAGAAGCTGACCTCCCCGACCGGGAAGACGCCCGGCGAGCCCGGGTTCACGCCCCTGTTTGAGCGGTACCCGATCGACCCGGGACGGACAGAGCTGCGAAGCGAACAAGCGCCGGCGCCTCAGACCAAGACCCCTGCGCCGCCGCTGCCGGTATCTACGCCGCCGCCTGATCGCGCGCCAGCGGATGCGCGCTCACCGGCGTTGGCGCCCGTGCCGACAACGCTCAACACCCCGGCTCTGCCGACGCAGGCGGCTTCCCAGACCCCCGGTTCGACGCCGGCTACAACAGAACAGGCCAGCGTCCAGCTCCAGCGCCCGGTCATCAGCGCGGCGCCGGTGGGCGCCCAGGCCCAGCCACAGGGCGCATCATCGACGCGGTCATTCGACCAAGCCATCACCGCCCTCCGCTCGCTCGGCGCCACGGGGCGCACGAAAGCGGGCTCTACGGCGCGAGCCGCCCAAGATTCACCCGGCGCCAGGGCGCAGCGCTCCGTGCTGGCGCAGGTTTCGCGCGGCGTCGCGTCGGTCCTGCGCGAGCAGGGCGGGGCGATGACCATCAGGCTCCGCCCTGACACCCTGGGCGAGCTGAAAATCAATCTCCGCGTGCAAAACGGCGGGGTCGAGGCGACCTTCAAGGTCGGCAACGCTGCGGCACGCGACTTGCTCAAGTCCACTCTGTCTCAGCTCAAGGAGACGCTTGAAAGCAACGGCGTCCGCGTCGATCGCTTGCGCGTCGAGCTGGACAACGCCCGCACGCATGACGCAGCGGGGCCCCGGGCGGAGTACCGAGGGCATCAGGGCGATGGATCGCCCGGGTTCGATGATCCGTCGGAGACGGACGGGCGCGAGGGAGACTCGCGCCAGCAGAGGCACGGAAGCCAGGGCCAGCCGCACGGACGCGGCTCGCAGGATGAATCGGGCGATCAGGGCGCGGCGGATTCTGCGCCCAACGGGCGAACGCCAGCCCCGCCTGCGGCTCTCGACGCGGAGGCGTCTCGGGACGACATCTGGATCGGTGTGGACACGCTCGCCTGAGCGGGCAAGGACTTTTTCGGCGCGATCGGTCTGCGCCGAAGGGGATACGGCATGAGTGCGATCGGCTCCATCGGTGGATCAAGCGCGCCCCAGAACGCTGCGGCCAGCGGCTTCTCGGCCCTCAGCTCGGAAGAGTTCGTCAAGATCATCTTCACCGAGCTGACCAACCAGGACCCGCTCGCGCCGAGCGATTCCAAGGCGCTCATCGACCAGCTCGCGAGCCTCCGCTCGATCGAGTCCGACATCGCGCTCACAGAAAACCTGAACAACCTTGTCGGGCAGACAGAGTTCGCCGCCGCGGCGGGCCTCGTCGGGCAGGTCGCCGGCGGGCTGACGCTCAACGGCGATCGCGTGCTCGATCTGGTCGTCTCGGTCTCGAAGACCGTCGAGAATGGCGCCGTGCTGAACATGCTGGACGGCTCACGCGTTCCGTTCTCGTTCGTCGATGAGGTTCTTGGCGTGCCGCAGGAGGCGCAGCCGGACCCTGACCCGAGGTCGCCAGCGGCCGGGACCGTGGGTTCGGGCGCAGCGGCGGCATCCTCGGGTAGTGCAGGCACAACCGGTAGATTACAGGACGGACAGGGCGCCAGAGGTGGCGCGGGATGAGCACGACCGGCGCTGACATGCTCAGGCTCCTCGGATCGGGCGTCCGCCCGTTCGACCAGAGCGCGCCCAAGCCGGCGCCCGCATCCGCCGGTCCCGACTTTGCCCGGATGCTCGGGCAGGCGCGACAGGGAGAGTTGCGCACCGGCCTGGACGTGGCTGTCTCGGCGGCGCTGGATCTGACGCTCAGCCCCGAGCAGCGCACGGCGCTCTCGGAGGCGGCCGACAAGGCCGAGGCCAGCGGGTCGCAGCAGTCGCTCATCATGCTCGACACCATGTCGCTGATCCTTGACGTTGCATCGCGCGAGATCGTGGACGTCGCGGACATGGCGCAGGTCGGCGTGCTGACCGGGATTGACTCCGTGATCCGTGCGAGCACGGAGCCACAAGCCATCGAGCAGGACGAATCAGGAGATGACCCCGCGCCCGAAGTGGGGGGGAACATCTCGCTGCTCGACGCGCTCTCAAGGATCGACCAGCGGCGCACCGGCGCCGCCTGAATGAATCGCTGGCTCCGTATCGCTTCATCCATTCGTGACGAGGAAAAAGCATGGCCTCTTACACCGCGTTGTTCACGGGCCTGACCGGCCTGAGCGTCAGTGCCCGCAAGCTCGACGTCATCGGCAACAACATCGCCAACACCAACACCACCGCCTACAAGTCGGGGCGCATGCTCTTCGAAACCAACTTCACCCGGGACTTCCGCCTCGGCTCGCCCCCCGGCACCTTCTCGGGAGGCACCAACCCCACGCAGATCGGCCTCGGCGTTGATATCGCCGGCGTCCGGCGCAACTTCAACAACGGCGGCTTCTCGCCCACTGGCGACCCGCGCGATCTCGCCCTCGACGGCTCCGGGTTCTTTATCATCGAATCCAACGGCTCGACCGTCTACACCCGCGCCGGCAGCTTCCGCCAGGATCTGGACAACAACCTCGTCGGGATCAACGGCGAAAAACTCCAGGGCTACGGCGTGGACGATAACTTCAACCTCATCGAAGGCGCCCTGACCGACGTCAACCTCCCGCTCGGAAGCCGCACCATCGCCGAGGCGACCTCCGAGGCGCTCCTCGCGGGCAACCTCAACGCCGCCGGCGATGTCCCGACCACCGGCTCGATCATCACGCTCGACGCGGACGCGGCGGGCGCTGGCTTCCTCACAATCTCAGGCGGCGTCCCGATCGTCGCCGGCACACTCCTGACCGATGTCGAAGACCCGAACAACGCAGGCCTGTCACTCTTCACTGCGGGCGAGACCCTGCGTCTGACCGGCGCCGAGAAGGGCGGCAAGGAACTGCCCGAGGCCGACTTCGCCGTCACCGCGGGCACGACGGTCCAGGATTACATGGACTTTCTCGCCGAGGCTCTGGGCATCCACGACCCGGGCATGCCCAACCCCGACGGAAACTCGCCCGGCATCACCGTTGACGCACTCGGACGCATCCAGATCGTCAGCAACGTCGGCACGGCATCTGACCTGGCGATCGACCAGGGCGACATCCGCCTGCTCGACTCGGCTGGCGCCCAGCTTCTCCAGCCGTTTGTTCCCGACAAAACGATCGCCGCCGACGGCGAGGCCGTGCGCACCACCATTGTTATTTTCGACTCGCTCGGCACACAGGTGAGCGTTGATGTCACCATGACCCTCGAATCCAAGGGCACGACCGGCGGCACCACCTGGCGATACTTCATCGACTCGGCCGACGACACCGACATCGACCTCCGCCTGGCGACGGGCACGATTGACTTTGACTCGGACGGGCAGATCGTCAGCCCGATTCCGGTTTCTGTCACGGTCGATCGTGTCGGCACCGGCGCCGAGTCGCCTCTGAGCTTTGACCTGATGTTCTCGGGCGATACCGGGCGCACCACCGCGCTGGCCGAGGGGCCGTCCACGCTGGTCAACGTCGCACGCGACGGCCTCCCCCCCGGAACACTCGAAACATTCAGCATCGGCAGCGACGGGCTGATCTCGGGCGTCTTCAGCAACGGCGCCATCCGCACGCTCGGCCAGCTCGCCATCGCCACCTTCACCAACGACGCCGGCCTGGTCGATATCGGTGGCAACAACTTCAACGTCGGGTCAAACTCCGGCCCCGCGATCATCTCCACCCCGGGCCAGCTCGGCTCCGGGCGGATCGTCTCCGGCGCCCTCGAGCTGTCCAACGTTGACCTGGGCCAGGAGTTCATCGAGCTGATCCTGACCCAGACGGGCTACTCGGCCAACACCCGGATCATCCAGACCGCCAACGAGCTCATGCAGCAGCTCCTTGTTCTCGGGCGATAACGCGACCGACGGAGGCAGTTCCCGTGATCAGCCTGACACGACTCAACGGCGCCCGGTTCGTCCTCAACGCCGACCTCATCCGTGTTGTAGAAGAGAACCCCGACACGGTGATCACACTCCTCGGCGGCGAGCACCTGATCGTCAATGAAACCATGCGCGAGGTTGTCGCCAGATCCATCGAGTTTCAGCGCCACACCCGCTCGCTGTGCTCGGGCGCCGAGCTGCGAGAGCATCTTTCAAGCCAGATCGCCAGGACCGAGAACCGGGGTGCGCCCCCGCACAAGCGCCAAGCCTGAGCACCGTTCCCGTTTGACCCGTCTGCCCGGTCTGGGGTGTGAATGGGGGGATGGCGGGGGCTATGCAGCGATCAAGTAGGACGCCGAGGCGTCCGATCCCAACGCTGGATGATTCGCTCTTGAGGAGTGCGCCGGCGTGGATATTGGGACCGTAGTTGGAGTCATTCTCGCGGCTGTCGCGATCCTCGCGTCGATGATCATCGGCGGCGGGAATCCTGCGGGGCTGATCGACTTCCCCTCCATCCTTGTTGTTTTCGGCGGAACGGCCGGCGCCATCGCCGCCTCGTTCCCATTGGCCCGCGTCTTCAAGGCGCACGGCGTGGTTCTCAAGGCGGTCTTCGCCAAGCCCGCAGACCCGAGCGAGACCATCCGCGACATCGTGAAGTACGCCGAGGTCGCCCGGCGCGACGGCATCCTCGCGCTCGAGGGCCTCATCGAGGAGATGAACGACGAGTTCATCATCCGCGGCGTCAAGATGGCCGTGGACGGGACCGACCCCGAGCTGATCCAGACCATCATGGACACCGAGCTCGAAGCGCTCATGGAGCGTCACACCGGGGGCAAGCAGATCATCGACACCATCGGGCGCATGGCGCCCGCGTTCGGGATGATCGGCACCCTGATGGGCCTGATCTCGATGCTCTCGAACATGGACGACCCCGCCGCCATCGGCCCGGGCATGGCCGTCGCGCTCATCACGACGCTCTACGGCGCCCTGATCGCCAACGTGTTCGCCGGCCCGATCGCCGAGAAGCTCTCATGCCGCGACGCCGAGGAGGTCCTGATCAAAACCCTGATCATCACCGGCGTGATGTCGATCCAGTCGGGCGATAACCCCCGCGTGGTCGAGAGCAAGCTGATGACGTTCCTGCCTCCCGCACAGCGGAAGGCGATCGAGGCCGAGCAGGCTGAGGCCGCCTGAGCCGGAGGAGACGAGCCGATGGCCAAGCGCAAGGGCGGGAACGATCCCGGGATCCCGGCCTGGGTTCTCACCTACGGCGACCTCATGTCGCTGCTGCTGTGCTTCTTCATCCTCCTCTCCGCATTCAGCGAGCTCAAGCAGCCCCGTGAGTACATCAAGGTGCTCGAATCGATCAAGGAAGCGATGGGCTACCGCGGCGGCAGGGGCATCCGCAACCAGAACGAGCAGCAGATCGCGCAGATGCTCAAGAAGCTCGATGAGCAGTCGCGGGAAGAGAACGAGAGCCAGAGCCGCGACGAGACTACCAACGAGAACGTCACGGGCGAGAACGAACGCACCAGCGTGATCCAGGAGGGGCAGCGCTTCGCGCAGGGCGGCTCGATCTTCTTCGAGGCGGGTTCGAGCGCCCTGAGCGAGGACGCCAGGGAACAGCTCCGGACCGAGATCGCCCCGCTCATCCGCGGGCAACGCTACATCGTCGTGATCGTCGGGCACGCCTGGGGCTTCGGCGACAAGTCCAGCGCGTCGCCCGACGACCTCTCCTACGAGCGGGCCAGGAATGTCAAAGAGTTCCTGGTCCGGGAATGCGCGATCGACAAGGCGATCCTGCGGGTTGAAGCGGCGGGCATCAACGAGCCTCGCACCATCACGCCGGGCAATGTTGACCAAGGGGGCGAAAACCGCCGAGTTCAGGTCTGGATGACCGGGCGGACCGTGGACGAAACCCACCCCGACCCGGACCTGACCGGTCGAACAGGCCCGTGAGCAAAGGGGGCAAGATGCCCGAGGATGAGAAAGTCGATGGCGCCGACGAGGCGACCACGAAGAAGAAGCCCCCGATCATCATGCTCGCGATCATTGCGCTCTTGATGCTCGGCGAGGCCGGGGTCGTGTACGTCGTCGCGTCCATGACCAGCGGGGGCTCGGACGCGGGCGCCGCAGAGCTTGAGGGCGAGGTCGCCGAGGGCGACGAGCTCGTCGAGGTCGAACTCCTCGCGGACCAGTTCCAGAACACCCAGTCCGGGCGTGTCTGGGAGTGGCAGACCGAGATCTTCCTCAAGGTTCGCCAGAAGAACCTCGAAGGCCCCCGCGGCGTCACCCTCACGCTCGAAAAACGCAACGCCGAGATCAAGGAGGGCATCGCCCTCATCTTCCGGCGCGCCCAGCACAAGCACCTGCAAGAGCCCGGGCTCCAGACGATCAGCCGCCAGGTGACGGCGTACGTCAACGAGGTCTTCGGGACCGACGCCGATGGGCTGCCCCGCATCGAGCGCGTCGTCATCCCCGTCTGCAAGGGCTTCGAGGTCTAGCCCCGCGCGCTCTCGATCGCGCGAAAGTTGCGCGATCAGGCTGCCCGTGCGCTCCTCTCGGCAAAACTGGCCTGTCCGCCGCCCGATGCCCGATGAGCCGGTCGCGGGGCGGTTCCCCGCGCCGACGCGGCGGAGCCGCGAGCATATGTGAGGCACGGATGCCCGACGACGACACCACGCCGCCCGAAGAGCCGCAGGACGCCTAGCCCGAGGACGCGCCCGCGGAAGAAGACGCCCAGGCGCCCGCCGCCGAGGACTCTGTCGAAGAGGCCCTCGACGAGGCGCAGTCCACAGTCGATGACACCCAGGACGTGGTCGATGGGGCCGCAGTCGATGGGGCGCCCGACGAGGCGTCGGCAGAGCCCGACGCGTTCGCGATGCCCGAGTTTTCCGACGCCGAGTCGGAGGTCGATCCCGCCTCGATCGACCTGCTCTCTGACGTCAACCTGAACGTCAAGATCGAGCTCGGGCGCACCCGCCTGCTCGTCGAGGACGTGCTCAAACTCGGCGAGGGCGCGGTCGTCGAGCTTGACAAGCTCGCGGGCGACCCGGTAGACATTTTCGTCAACGATCGCCATGTGGCGCGGGGCGAGGTCCTCGTGCTCAACGACAACTTCTGTGTCCGGATCTCTGAGATTCTTGACAGCATCGGCGACGCCGCCCGCGAGGCCAGCGGCGCCGCCTGAGCCAAATTTCCCCCGGGCGTCGGAGCACGCCCTTGACCCGCCAGGATGGCGACGATGATCCCGAACAGACGCATCCGATTCGCTGTGCTCGCCCTGTCTTTCGCCTGCGCGCCCAGCGCGGCGCAGCACGGGCCAGGGCCTTCGGCGCCCGCGGGCGAGCCGGTCGCAGCAGCAGACTTGGGCGCCGACATCTTTACCCGCCCGGTCGCCGAGATCCCCACGCCCGCTCCTGCTCCCGAGGGCGATCGCCCCCTCCGCGACGAGGCGAGCATCCCCCTCGGCGCCCCGCCGATCGCTGACGTGCTCCCGCGCCTCGTCTCGGACGCGCAGGCCCCGCCCGAGGCCATCCCCGAGACCGAGTCCGCCTCCAAGTTTGGCGACATCATGCGCACCGTCGGCGCCCTGCTGCTCGTGATCGGGCTGATCCTGGCGCTTGCCTGGGGCGTTCGGAAGCTGGCGCGCAGCCAAGGCGGCATCGGCGCCAAGCTCTCCGCCGGCGGACGCTCGCCCTCGGGTCTGCTCGAAGTCCTCGGGCGCTACCCGGTCGGGGGCAAGCTCTCGCTCGTGGTGCTCCGGTTCGACCGCCGGGTGCTGCTGATCGCGCAGGGGAACGCCTCGGGCAGCGCCATGACGACGCTGTGCGAGCTGAGCGATCCGTCGGATGTCGCCTCGGTGCTCAGCCGCGTGAGCGAGTCGGACAGCGTGAACTCGGCCTTCCGCGAGGCGATCGCCCACGCCGAGCGCGACGTCGCCACCGCCCTCGCCCCAGAGGCCCGCGTCCCGCTCGACCACTTCGACCCGGGGTCGCGCCGCATCACGCAGACCGAAGACGGCGACCGCCTCGAGCTGCTCAACGATGGCGCCGGGCATCTCGCGGGCGACCACCAGCCGGAGATCAGCCCGCTCCGAAGACGCCTCGACGCGCTGCGCGCAGGGGCCCGCGTGTGACGAAGCTCGCTCCGCTCATCGCCATGCTCCTCGTCGGGCTCCTTGCGCCTTCGCTGGCCATTGCTCAGCCGCTCGGCCCGCCCGCGCCCACGAGCGCCGACCTGATGCAGAGCCCGGCAAGCGTGCTCGACCGCCCCAACCCGATCCGCGTGCTCTCCGACGCGGCCTCGATGGTCCCGGGCCAGGCGCAGCGTTCCGACGAGGGCGGCCTCTCGGTCGCGCTCAACATCATGATCCTGCTGACGGTCATCACGCTCGTCCCCTCGATCATGCTGATGACCACCTGCTTTATGCGCATCATGATCGTGCTGGCGCTGGTGCGACAGGCCATCGGAGCGCAGTCGATCCCCCCGCCGCAGGTGATCACGGGTCTGGCGCTCTTCCTCACCGCGATGGTCATGGCCCCGACGATCGACCGCGTCTGGAACGAGGCGGTCGTGCCCTATCAAGAAGGCGAGATCACCGACTACGACGAGCTGTGGGAACGCGCCAAGCGCCCCATGCGTGATTTCATGTTCGACCAGATCGAAGGAACTGGCAACTGGTCAAGCCTCTACATGATCCTCAACTACCGGGGCGTGGACACCTCCGACCCGGCGAGCCTGACCCGCGCCGACGTGGACATGATGTCCCTCGTCCCGGCGTACATGCTCTCAGAACTCAAGGTCGGGTTCGTGATGGGATTCAAGGTCTACCTGCCGTTCCTCGTGATCGACATGGTCATCGCGACCATCCTGATCTCGATGAGCATGATGATGCTCCCGCCGGTGCTGATCTCGCTCCCGTTCAAGCTGCTGCTGTTTGTTCTGGTGGACGGCTGGACGCTGGTCGTCGGGAGCCTGCTCGAGAGCTTTGTGCAAGAAGGCGATGGGGCGAGGCTCAGCGCTCAGGCGGCGTCGCTGCCGATCGCCCTGCTGCTGTGTGTGCGTGTTGGACGTGGAGGACTCGGACATGGAATACGACGAAACAATGGTCTTCTTGGTGCGGGACACGCTGATCACGGTGCTGAAAATCTCGGCGCCGATCCTGCTCGCGGGGATGGCGATCGGCCTGCTCATCAGCCTGTTCCAGTCGGTGACGAGCATCCAGGACCAGACGCTGACGTTTGTGCCCAAGATCGGGGTGATGATCCTTGTCGCGGCAGCGCTGCTGCCCTGGATCACCCTTCGCCTCTACGAGTTCACGACCGAGATGCTCACGCTGTTCTGAGCGGGGCGCCCGGGGGCGCAGATGCGAGCCGGGATGCATGAACACGCTGTACCCATTCATGCACTACGCCGCGCCGTTCGCCCTGATTATGGCGCGCGTCTCGGGTGTCTTTCTCTTTACGCCCATGCTCTCGGGATCAACCCTCCCGGCTCGGGCCAGGGTCATGCTCACGCTCTCGCTGGCCACGGCGGTCTTCGCGTTCGGCCCCACCAGCGTCCGCGAGCTGCCCCCGCTCGACCTTGTCACCTATGTCCCGCTCATGTTCTCCGAGGTGCTCCTCGGCGCCTCGATCGGGCTCATCGGCGGGCTGCCCCTGATCTTGGTCCAGCTCGCCGGCTATCTCATGGGCTACCAGATGGGCCTGGGCATCGCCCAGACCTTCAACCCGAGCGTCGAGAGCCAGGGCGACGTCGTCGGGCAGTTGCTGTTCTATCTGGGCGTGAGCGTTTACATCACGCTCGGCGGCCTCGACTTCCTCTTCGCCACCCTGCTCGGGACATACGACAACGTCCCCATGGGCGCCTTCAGCGCCGATATGGTCCCCATGGACCTGCTTCTCGGCGTCATCCAGGGCGGGTTCGAGATGGCGCTGAGCGTCGCGGCCCCCGTGCTGGGCATCGTCACGCTCCTCATGGTCGCCATGGGTTTCATCATGAAGACCATGCCGCAGGTCAACGTGCTCTCGATCGGCTTCGCGGCCAAAATCCTCAGCGGGCTCCTCATGCTCACCTTCACGATTTTCCTGATCGCGGAGGTCTCGGTGGAAGAAACAGTCAGCGTGCTCCGGGCGGTCGAGGCGTGGGCCGAGTCGCTCGGCAAGTGATGGTGGGGGGCGCGGTCCGTGGGCGATGAGCTGGGAGAGAAGTCCGAACAGCCCACCGCCAAACGTCTCACCGACGCGCGGAACAAGGGGCAGGTCCCCAAGAGCCAGGACATGGGCGCCGCCATGGGCCTGCTCGCGGCCATCATCACACTCGTCATCTTCGGCGGCGGCGTCATGGAGGGCTTCGCACGCATCATGGATCGTGTCCTGAGCTCCGAAACCCCGGGCGGAGCGGGCTCTCTGTCGTCCATCCTGCCCGCCGCGAGGTACGTCGCGATCGAGGGCGGGCTGCTCATGGCGCCGCTGCTGGTCGTCGCGGCGCTCGCGGCCTACATCGTGCAGTTCGCCCAGGTCGGGTGGCTCGTCACCGCAGAACCCATCCGCCCCAAGCTCGAAAAGCTCGACCCGATCAAGGGGACAAAGAAGCTCTTCAACAAGCGCAACCTGGTCAAGACCATCGTCAACTCACTCAAGCTCGTGGTTGTTATCTTTGTCTCGTGGCTTGTCATCCGGGCGCGCGTCGATGTCCTCGCCGCGGCGATCCGCCTCGACGCGGCACCGGCGCTGCTGCTTGTCATCCGGGTTGTCTTGGAGCTCGCCATCTGGCTCGTCGTCCTGCTCATCGCGATCGCCGTTGTGGACCTCGTCTACCAACGCTGGCAGCACACCCAGGACATGAAGATGACCAAGCAGCAGGTCAAGGACGAACGCAAGAGCATGGAGGGCGACCCCGAGGTCAAGGGACGGCGCATCAAGATGGCGCGCGAGATCGCCATGCAGCGCATCTCCAACACCGTCCCCCAGGCCGACGTGATCGTCACCAACCCCGAGCACTTCTCCGTCGCGATCAAGTACGACGAGCACGAGGGCGGGGCGCCCCGGGTCACGGCCAAGGGCGCCGACTTCCTGGCCCTGCGGATCAGGCAGCTCGCCCGCCTCGCGGGCGTCCCGATCGTCGAGCGCCCCCCCCTGGCCCGCGCGATGTACTGGGGCATCGAGGTCGGCCACGAGATCGCGCCCGAGCATTACCAGGCCGTCGCCGAGATCCTGGCGTACGTCTACCGCATGAACGACGAGCAACCCGCCGGCGCCCACGCGCCCAGCGCATAGAAAGAAACTGACGCTTCACCATGGCCCAGGGCAAGCCCAAGCAGGGGATCACGCTTCCGAACTGGTTGCACCAGCTCGCCAAGCACCGCGGGCTGATTGTCCCCGTCGGCTTTGTCATGCTGCTCGTGGTGATCCTCGTCCCCCTGCCCGCAGCGGCCCTGGACATCCTCATCAGCGCCAACATCTCGCTGGCCGTCATCATCCTCCTCACCACGCTCTACATGAAGCGGGCGCTCGACTTCAGCGTCTTCCCGTCGCTCCTGCTCGCGACAACGCTGCTGCGCCTCGTGCTCAACATCGCCTCGACCAGGCTCATTCTGACCGCCGACGCCGACACGCCCGAGGGCGCCATGGGCGTCGCCGGCGAGGTCATCTCCGCCTTCGGGCAGTTCGTCGCCGGCGACAGCCTGTTCGTCGGCGCCATCATCTTCGGCATCCTCATGATCGTCCAGTTCATGGTCGTCACCAAGGGCGCCGGACGCATCAGCGAGGTCGCCGCCCGCTTCACCCTCGACGCCATGCCCGGCAAGCAGATGGCCATCGACTCCGAGCTCTCCGCGGGCGTCATCAACGAGGACGAGGCCAAGACCAAGCGCGAGGACATCTCCCGCGAGGCCGACTTCTACGGCGCCATGGACGGCGCCAGCAAGTTCGTCCGCGGCGACGCCATCGCCGGCATCCTCATCACCGCCATCAACCTCGCCGGCGGCTTCGCCGTCGGCATGATCGAAAAAGGCTGGCCCGCAGGCCAGACCGCCAGCGTCTTCAGCAAGCTGACCATCGGCGACGGTCTCACCAGCCAGATCCCCAGCTTCATCATCTCCATCGCCTCAGCCCTCATCGTCACACGCTCGAGCTCCCGCGCCGACCTGGGCACAGAACTCACCGGCCAGCTCGCCAGCCAGCCCAAGGGCCTCATCATCACCTCGGGCTTCCTCGCCCTGCTCGCCTTCTCGCCCCTGCCGACACTCCCCCTGCTCGCGACCTCGATCGCGATCGGTGTCCTGGCGGCGGGCATGATCGTCTCCGGGCGCCGAAAGGCCGGCGCAGATCTCGCCGAGGCCGAAGCGGAAGCCGCCGTCGGCGCCCCCCCCGAGGCGCCGCAGGTCGAGGAACTCCTCAAGGTTGACGTGCTCGAACTCGAGGTCGGCTACGGGCTCGTCGCGCTCGTGGACGCGCGCCAGGGCGGCGACCTGCTCGACCGCATCTCCGCCGTTCGCCGCCAGCTCGCCGTCGAGCTTGGCCTCGTCATGCCACCCGTGCGCATCCGCGACAACATGCAGCTGCACGCGAGCGAGTACCGCGTCAAGATCCGCGGCGCCGAGATCGCGCGCGGGCGTGTCGAGCCGGGCAAGCTCCTGGCCATGGACTCGGGCGTCGCCACCGGCGTCGTCCCGGGCGAGAAAACCACCGAGCCCGCCTTCGGCCTCGACGCCTGGTGGATCGACCCGCAGCAGCGCCCGCGCGCCGAAACAATGAACTACACCGTGGTCGAGCCCTCGAGCGTACTGGCGACCCACATCACCGAGCTGGTCAAGACCCACGCCGACGAGCTGCTCACGCGCGAGGAGGTCAACAACCTGCTCGAGGGCCTCAAGGAGCGCGCCAAGAAGCTCGTCGAGGACACCGTGCCGACGATCATCAAGGTGGGCGAACTCCAGAAGGTCCTCCAGAACCTGCTCAAGGAGCGCGTCCCAATCCGCGACATGGAGACCATCCTCGAAACCCTCGCCGATTGGGGTCCAAAGAGCAAAGACCTCGACGTCCTGACCGAGTACGCACGCCACTCGCTGCGCCGCACCATCTGCCAGCAGTACGCCGCAACCGATGAGGCCGGCGCCCTCCGCCTCGTCTGCGTCACGCTCGACCCGACCTTTGAGGACCAGATCAACGGCTACATCGACCGCGGCGGCGGCGCGACGACCGTCAACATGCCCGCCCGCGTCGCCGGCCAGTTCGCCGACCGGATCATCGCCTCGCTCCAGAAGGTCACCGCCGCCGGGCATCGCCCCGTGGTCATCGCCTCGCCCCAGGTCCGCGCGGTGGTGCGTCAGGTGCTCGAGCCTCAGATGCCGCTGGCCGCGATCCTGGGCTACAACGAGATCGCCGCGGGCGTCGAGGTCGAATCCCTCGGGCTTGTCACGCTCGAGGCTGACCCGGCCACGCCCCAAACCGCCCCGGCTGTCGCTTAGCGGCGCGGGTGGTGAGCCCCGCCCGAACCGGGTACAGTGCCGCAGGCCCCAAGGCCAAGGACGGCGATCATGCTCAAAACCTACAGCGCGCGCACCATGGCCGATGCACTGGCTCAGGTCAAAAAAGACCTCGGCTCTGATGCCGTCATCGTCCATACCCGCACCTTCCGCGTCGGCGGCATGCTCGGCGTCGGCGGCAAGCCCGTCGTCGAAATCACCGCCTCCAGCGACGCCTCGCTCGTCAAGCCGACCGTCAGGCGGGCGCCGACCAGGGTGGTCGGGCGAGCCCCCCTGCCCGGAGGAGCCCCCGGCGCCCTGGCGACCTCCATCGAACCCAAGCCAATCCGAGCGATCGATGCCCCGCAGGCGCCCGCAACAAACTTAATGGCAGGTGGTTACGCACCCCCGGGCGGGTCGCTGCCGTACGCCACGCACCCCGCGTCGCTCCAACGCCCATCCCCTCCCCCGCCCGATCTCGGGTCCGCCCCCGCAGCCCTCGCGGCCGTCACCGCTGCGCCTCCGCCCGCTCCCGCCCCTCCGATGCCCCAGGCCCCGGTTCCGGCGCCGGCCTCGGCTTCACCTCCTGTTCCCGTGAACCAACCAACGACCCAATCGACGACCCTGATGGCAAGCCCGGGCGTCAAGCCGCAGCCAAAGGCCGATGCCGCCATGACCGGGCGGGTCGTGGTTCCCTCGACACTCGAATGGCCCCCCCCGGGGCTCAAGCCCGCCCCGCCCCAGGCCAAGGCGGTTCAGCCAGCTCAGCCCGCCCCGCCTCCGCCGAGCCCGCAGGCCCCGCCCGCGCCAGCCCCGCAGTCTCAATCCCTGCACGAGCGCGTCACCCCGCCGCCGGGTGGGTCGGTCGAGCAGGAGCTGGGCGAGCTTCGCCGGATGGTGGGGCAGGTGCTCCAGTCCACCCGCCGGACGGAGGTCCGCTCGGGCTCGGTCCTGCGCTACGACGCCCCGCTGCCCGAGCCGCTGATGGCCCTGTATCTGAAGCTGATCGAGGCGGACGTCCGTTCTGAGATCGCCGAGGCGATCGCGTCGGGTGTCCGCGATGAGCTCTCGGCGTCCGAGCTGAACGATCCTCAGATCGTCCGCGAGACGCTCCTCCGCCAGATCGAGTCCAGGCTCCAGACCGTGCGCCAGACGCCCCCGCTGCATTCTGAACGCGGGCGGGCGACGGTGGTGGCGCTCATCGGCCCGACGGGCGTCGGCAAGACGACCAGCGTCGCCAAGCTCGCCGCGACCTACAAGCTCCGCCACGGTCGGAACGTGGGCCTGATCACGGCCGACACCTACCGGATCGCCGCGGTCGAACAGCTCCGGACATACGCGGGGATCATCGGGTTGCCGCTGCACGTCGTGCGGACGCCGCAGGAGACGCGCAGCGCGATCGAGTCGCTCCGCGAGATGGACGTGGTCGTGCTCGACACCGCGGGTCGGAGCCAGAACGACGCGCGCCGCCTCGACGAGCTCAAGGCTCACCTGGACGAGGCCTCGCCCGACCAGACACACCTGGTCCTTTCAACAACGGTGGGGGCGCGTGTGCTCAAGCGGACAACCGAAAGGTTCAGCGCGCTGGCGCCGGACCGGATGATCCTGACCAAGCTCGACGAGGCCGAGTCGCTGGGCCTTGTGCTCGACGCGGCCGAGCAGACCGGGATGCCGGTCAGTTATGTGACGACGGGCCAGGAAGTGCCCGACGATATCGAGCCCGCCGAATCGTCTCGCCTGGCGAGGCTGATCCTCGACGGGCCGGCAAGCGCCGAAGAAGGCGTGGGGGCTCTGGAGGGAACGCCCGAATGACACAAGCGATCAACCGCCCCGAAGTGGGTGCCCACGGAGATTCTGCGCGCGTCGAGACCGGGGCGCCCGTGCCCGGCGCCGACGCGGGCGCTGGCGATGACCAAGCCTCCAAACTCAGGGATCTCGTCCGAGCCCTCGACCCTGGGCGCGAGCCGCCCCGCCCGCAGCCAGCGCCCAACGCCCCGCGCCCCAAGGCGAGCAGGCCCAAGGCCCGCGAGCGCGCCGCGCCTGTCATCGCCATCGCCTCGGGCAAGGGCGGCGTCGGGAAGACCACCACCAGCGTCAACCTCTCGATCGCGCTCTCCTCGCTCGGCCAGCGCGTCACACTCCTCGACGCCGACCTCGGGCTGGCCAACGCGGACGTGCTGTGCGGCATGATGCCCACGCGCCGCCTTGAAAAAGTCGTCAACTCAGGCTCGCACGCCACGCTCGACCAGATCGCCGTCGATGCCCCGGGCGGCTTCCGCCTTGTGCCCGGGTCGGTGGGTGTCTCGCGGATGGCCGATCTGCCCCGGGGCGAGCGCGACGCGCTCGTCTCGCGCCTGATCGAGCTCGAGCGCGAAAGCGACGTGGTGATGATCGACACCAGCGCCGGGATCATGCCGGGCGTCACCGCGTTCATGAACGCGGCCGATCTCGGGCTGATCGTTGTCACCCCCGAGCCCACCTCGATCGCCGACGCCTACGCCCTGATCAAGTGCGTCGTCGGGACCTCCGCCCGCCAGGGGCGCCCGCGCGCGCAGCTTGCTCTCGTCGTCAACCAGGCCAGCGTCCGCGAGGCGGCGGAAGTCCACGACCGGATCGCGCGCGTCTGCCAGCGGTTCCTCTCGTACGAGATGCCGATGATCGGCTCGATCCGGCGCGACAAGCGCGTGATGACGGCCGTCCGCAGGCGCCAGCCCTTCATGCTCTGGGCGCCCCGGACCGCCGCAGGGCGCGACATGACTGCCCTGGCCAAGCGGATCCACGCCTGGACCAAGGAGCAGGCGCTCGGCGCCGACGCCGTCTGACCGAGGGCCTCTTGGCAAGGGCTCGCGGGCGATCCAAAATTCTGCCCACGATTTCTTAACCTGCGCCGCCCAACGCACGATAACCAGCCCAGCGCGGGGCTCTTCGTCCCGCGTGCTATCGCATGAGAGCAGAGTCGCCAACCAAGACGATTTCGGCGGTCATGGGCCTGACCGCCTTCGCCATGGCCGCAATCGCGGGCTGGGCGGTGCAGAATCCCCTCTCCACCATCCTCACCCGGTCCATCATCGCGATGGTCGTCTGCTACGCCGTGGGCCATGTCCTCGCCTGGGTGGCGACAAAGGTCGCCCACGAGCACATCGACGCCTACCGGGCGCGCAATCTGATCCCGACATCGCCGAGCGTCGAGGCCCCGGTCCTCGACGCGCAGGATCCGCGCAACCCGGACAGTCCGGACAACCCGACCCCCGAATCGTTGGAAGCGGAGCCCTCGCGTGCGGCAGCGTGAATCAATCGTAAAAACACCCTCGGGTCGCCCGCACGCCGGGGCGGGAGTTCTTATACTCGCCTCGCTGGGCCATGGACGGCCCGGTGAACATGCCGAACCCGTGCGTACTTTCCACTCGTGCGGGCGTGGGTGATTGGGTCAAGGAGTCGACCATGGCGGCTACAAAGCCAACTTCGCGGGCGCGCGCTTCCGGGCGCCATTCCGCTCGTCACGCAGAGCCTTCCGGGCTCCCGACGCAGTTTGATGAGCGTGAGGTCTTCGACCTCTGGGTCGAGTACAAGAACGAGCCGAGCCAGGCGCTGCGGAACTTCTTCATGGAGAAGTACCTGCACCTGGTCCGCTACAACGCCGAGCGCATCTACGCCCGCCTCCCCGACGAGGTGGACATCGAAGACCTCATGTCCGCCGGCCTCTTCGGCCTGATGGACGCCATCGACGCCTTCGACCTCGAACGCAAGGTCAAGTTCGAGACCTACTGCGCCCCGCGCATCCGCGGCGCCATCCTCGACGAGCTCCGCTCGATGGACTGGGTCCCGCGTCTCGTCCGCCACCGTACCTCCAAGGTCGAGCAGGCACGCCAGAAGCTCGAGATGGCCTCGGGTCAGAAGGCCTCGGACAAGGAGGTCGCCAAGAAGCTCAGCATCGACAAAGAGGAGTTCATCAAGTACAAGCGTGACTCCTCCGCTGTCAGCGTCACAAGCATCACCCGGCGCGCCTTCAACTCCGACGGCGGGCGCGAGATGCGCGAGATCGACATCATCAAGGACCAGACCCAATCCAACCCGATCCACGACGTCCAGCGCCGCGACATCAAGGACATGATGACCAAGGGCTTGTCCCGGGCCGAACGACTCATCGTCATCCTCTACTACTACGAGGGCATGACCATGAAGGAAATCGGCTCCACGCTCGACCTCTCCGAGTCCCGCGTCAGCCAGATGCACAGCTCGATCCTGGCCCGCCTCAAGGCCCAGATGCAGCACCGCATGAAGGAACTCGAGCCCGTCGGCTGAGCCCCTCCCGCCCCCCAACCCCCCAACCGCCCTTATTCATCCCCAGATTGTCCACACGACGCCCCGAACCTTTCACAAGTTCGGGGCGTCTGTCTTGCCCACGACCGGCTCTGGGGCTTGAGTGGGTGGTGCCCAGCGCCGCCGCCAGTCCCGTGACCGCCGCCATCGCCCTGGGGTCCAACCTCGGCGATCGCGCCGCGACCCTCGCCAGCGCGATCCGCTCGCTCGCGCTCACGCCCGGCGTCGAGGTACTCCGCGTCGCCCGCCCGATCGAGACGCCGCCCGTCGGCCCCGGCGCGCAGGGCGACTACCTCAACAGCGCCGCCACCGTGCGCACATTGCTCAACGCCCGGGCGCTGCTCGAACGGTTGCACTCGATCGAACGCGCCCACGGGCGAGACCGCTCGCGCACGCACCGGTGGGGGCCTCGCACCCTGGATCTGGATCTGATTATCTTCGCCGCCCAGGTCATCGACGAGCCGGGATTGCATGTGCCGCACCCGCGCCTCGCAGAGCGAGCCTTTGTTCTCGTGCCGCTCGCCGAGATCGCGTCTGAGCTTGTCGTGCCGACCACCGGGCGGACCATCGGGCAATCGCTCGCAGCCCTGCGCAGCGCAGAAAAAGGCTCCGGAGCCTTCGCCCCGGAGCCCGTGTCAGACAAGAGATAGTCCTTTGCTCAGCCCGCCTCGGCCCGCGGGTGCGCGTCGTTGTACGTCTTTTGTGTGCCCTGCGTGGACAGGTGCGTGTAAACCTGCGTCGTCGAGAGCGACTGGTGCCCGAGCAACTCTTGGACGGAGCGCAGGTCGGCGCCGTTCTCGAGCAGGTGCGTCGCAAAGCTGTGGCGCAGGGTGTGCGGGCTGATCGTCGGGTCGAGCCCGACCTCACGCAAGTATTTATCGAGCTTGCGCCGGACCGATCGGCTGCTCAGGCGCCTGCCGTGCTTGTTGAGAAACAGCGCCGCCTCGCCCCCATTGGCCCCGCTGTGCATGTTCTCTGTCAGGCGCGGGTCGTTGGCGACCATCTCGATGTAGCGTCGGATCGCGCCCAGCGCGTGCGAGCCGAGCGGGACGATCCGCTCCTTGCGCCCCTTGCCGCGCACGTGCAGGGCCTCGCCCGTCGCGTCCAGATCCTCGGCGTTGAGGCTGACGAGCTCCGAGACGCGGATGCCCGTCGAGTAGAGCGTCTCGAGCATCGCCCGGTCGCGCCGACCGAGAATGTCGTTCTCATCCGGGGCGCTCAGCAGCTGCTCGACCTGCTCGATCGTGATCGCCTTGGGCAGGCGCTTGTTCTGGCGTGGGGTGCGGATCAGGATCATCGGGTTCGCGTCCACGAGCGAGTGCCGGTCGGCCCACTTATAAAACGATCGCAGCGTGGCGATCTTGCGCGCCATCGTCGCGGGTGAATACTCGTGGTCGCCCAGGCGCCCGAGGAAGCCTCGGATGGTGTCCGCCTCACCCTTACAAATCAGTGCGGTGAGCGTGACCGGGGCGATCTGCCCCACGGTGTCCGCCGCTCCACTCTCGCGTGATCGCAGGACGCCCGCCTCGGCGCTCTCGTTGATCTCGATGCCGAGCTCCTCGGTGAGATACTCGACAAACTGGCGCAGGTCCGCGCCGTAGCACCGGGCCGTGTACGGGCTGAAGTGACGCTCCTCGGTGAGGTAGCGTGTGAAGGCGAGCGTGATGGGCAGCGTGGACATGGTCAGGGCTCCGGCGGGTCCGTCCGCGGGCAAAAGGGCGAAGGCGGGTTCGGGTCTCAGGGTCTATCGGGCGTTGGCGAGGCCTGATTGACCCCGATTCGAGGCGCCGAGACCAGACGGGTCCGGATAAGCGCCACATCCTCCAGCCCCAGGGGCGAATTCTCGCTCAGCGCGTGCTCGAGCAACGAATCCACCAGCGATTGTTCCTGGCCCGCGGCGCACGAAACGCGCCATCGGTGGACGCCGCGGATCAGCGTCACGCTCCGGTCCCTGGGCGTGCGG
Source organism: Planctomycetota bacterium (assembly GCA_024276195.1). Taxonomy (GTDB): domain Bacteria; phylum Planctomycetota; class Phycisphaerae; order Phycisphaerales; family UBA1924; genus JAJRXR01. The sequence continues at coordinate 13,053 of JAJRXR010000001.1, read as the reverse complement.
TCAGTGTTTGATGATGGGTGTGCCATCCCGTGGTTCCTTCCGGCGTTTCCCGCCGGGGGTCCCGGGCGGCTCAGTCGTCGTTGGCTGTCGCCGTCTTTCCCGCTCGGGCAAGACGGACCCATTCCTGATCCAGCAGCGTGCGTACCGCGTGGTACGCCGCGAACTGCGTGTACAGCTCCATTGATGCCGTGTAAACCTTCCATCCGAGCGCTGATTCCGTGTCCGAGCGTCCGTCGGCGTACTCGCGAAGCTCGAGCAGCACCCCGTGGTCGCGCGCATCGAGCACGTCGCTGGCGACCGTGACCGGCGCCGACAGATACCGGGACCGGGCCGCCGGGTCGTATTCTGTTGAGAGTCGTGTCAGGCGCTGCGAATCAAGCTCGCCCCGGGTTCCGACGAGCACACCCGGGTCAGCGTGCAGCGCCAGGGTCAAGCCAATGACAGGCGGGTCGTACGGATCCCACGCCGTGATCGAGCCGACGACCAGCGCATCCACACCCATCGCCTGGGCCAGGCGTTTCGCGTCGGCGGGCGTCGAGACGCCGTGCATCTCGAGCGAACGCATCGTCTCGATCGCCCGGTTCACGGGGACGGTGCGGATACCGCGGACCTGCTCGATGGCGTGCACGAGCGAGTCGGTGACGCTGAGCGCATCGAGCGTGCTGGTGCCCGACTCGTTGCGCAGGGGGGCGACGCCCCAGATCAGCTCGCCGCCCTCGCGGTCGTACGGCGCCGTGAGCACCTGCGGGTTCGACAGGCGAACAGAGCCATCGGAGCACGCGCCGAGCAGGCACGCGACACCGATCATGGCCAGTACGCCCATTACATGGAGCTGTGCACTTGTCATGGCGTCCTTGCCCTTCACGCGAGGCCTCCTGCCCCGTGACGAATCGCGTGCTCCCGGGCTGGGCCGGTCGCGCAAAGCGGGAAGCGCCCGGGTTGGGCGCTTCCCGGGAGAGGGTGAGTCAGTCCGTCGTGCTGGGCGCCTCGACGAAGGGCATGTCCCCGTTCCGGAACTCGGGGATTTGGGCGCTGGCCGCCTGCACCGCCGGGGCGATATCGAACGACCACAGGTTCTCGTTGCCCGAACGGTCCGAGACGAAATACACCTTGCCGTTGGCGCCCCAGACGGGCATCAGATCAACCGCAGACCCGCCGGTGAGCTTGACGCGCCCGCGCCCGTCGTCGGCGATCATCCACAGGCTCGAGGTCTCCGGGCGATCGTGCGAGCCGGCGTTCCAGCTCTCGGTGTTGGGCACCGCCGCGTACAGCACGAACCGTCCGTCCGGGCTCCAGCTCGGGTTGATCAGCGCGTGGCTCCGGCTGGACATGATCTCCGTCTCACGCCCGGCCCGCGCCGGCGAATCGTTGTACTCGATGGTCCAGATGCTAAAAGCACGGTCCCCGCGCTCGCGCGAGCGCTGGAACACGATCTTGTCCGCCCCCTGGAAGCCCGTCCCGGGCACCGGGCACCACTCCGGGAACAGCCCGAAGCCGATGAACTGCGCACCGGACGTGTTCTGCACGTCAACGATCCACATCTCCCAGCGCTGCGATGTCAGGCCCAGGCGGCTGAACACGATCTGCGTCCCATCGGGCGACCACGACGGGTGCAGCTCGTTGGCCGTGTCGTTGGTCAGCTGCACGGCCTTGCCGCTGGCCGTCGGCATCATGTACAGATCCCAGTTGCCCGAGCGGTTCGAGCTGAACACCACGAACTGCCCGTCCGGGCTGATCGACGGCATCACGTCCTGGTTCACGTCCTCGGTCAGACGCGTCATCACGCGCGAGTTCGCGTTCTTGATGTAGATATCGCTCGTCGGACGGTGCTGCGTCGAGGCGAACACGATCGTGCGCCCGTCGGGCGAGACCTGCGGATCAAAGTCGGCGCCCTCGTGCGAGAACGTCACCTGCTGCATGTTCGCGATCGCGCGCGAGAGCTTCTCCGCGTTGATCTCGCGGGGCATGTTCTCGCCCAGTTCCTCGCCGTACAGGCGGACACTCAGCTCGCGGTTCTGCGGGTCGTGCGTCTTGAACGCGCTGCCAGCATAAGGATCGTTCCGCGTCGTGGGCGGGCCGGCCTCGGCCGTCGTCGCCACGCCCACCATCGTCCACCCGTCGCTGATGTCAGACCACGCGTTGCTCGACAGCCCGGAGCCGGTGTTGTTCGCCTGCCCGGTGTTCGCCCGAGAATGCGAGGGAGACGAGGTCCACCCCTGCGAGGCGGCGGCCGTCGATTGACTGTGCTGGGGCGGGACGGCTTCGAGAAGCTGGATCGGCGGATCCTCGCTCATGTGATTCTGCGAGTTGCTCGTTGTCGTGGACGTTGTGCAGGCGCTCATCAGCAGGGCCAGGCCCGCAGCGCTGGTCAGAATCGTCGGCGTCAGGTGGTGGGTCGAGGCCATTGGCTGCGTCTCCGTGTATCTCGGCGCCCGAGGGCCTCTGGCCACGCGGGTGCATGCTCGGTTCGGCAGGTCCGGGCTCCACCCGCTGTGCCGTGCTCTTCAAAGGGAACTCAAAGACCCCGCTCCGCAGGGCTGATCTCTGGGGCTTTATCGGACGCCGTGCGCCGACAGCTTGAGCCCCCCCGCGACGTCCGGGAACATCATCGGACGATTTCTCGATGAGCATGAGTCCGAGAACCGCTGGCAAGCGGACGGGGGCCCACCACAGACCCCGTCCGCCGCCGCCGGCTCATCGCCGCCGCCCTCGGGCGTCGCCGACAATCGCCGGGGTATCGCCCCGGCGCACAAACCTGGATTCCCCGCCCCTCGGGCTGCGGGCCTTGATGAGACGGTCGAGGTACTCCCCCAGCCCGTCGGCCCCAAACTGCTCCAGAAACCCCCGCCCGGCCGACGGGTTGATCGTCAGAATCTGATCGACCACCTGCTCCCGGCTCAGACGCCACGCCCCGCTCCGCTCGCCCGGGGCCTCCACCTCGACCGGCCTGCGTCGCGATTCGAACAGCGATTGCATCATCTTCGGCGCCCCTGTCTGCCTCACACGACCGACGCCGAACGGGCGTCCATCACGCGGGCGAACAGGTATCGGACCCGCCCCTCAACCAACTCCAGGGTGTAATCAGCGCGGACATTGCCCACGCGCAAGCCCTGCCGCGCATGTTCGGCGCGGGCCTACCGTCCGGGCGTGCCAGAACGCTCAACGCTCCATGTGCTCCGGGCTCAGCCCGCCGCTCAGCCCGCCGCCCAGCCCGGGTCGCTCGAGCACAGCCTAATCGAGCCGCTCGAAGGCGGGGCGCCCTTGGCCCGTTGGTACGGGCGCAACCCGATCGCCCACGAGCCCGTGCTGCCGCCCGACTTGCCGCCCCGCCGCCTGGCGATGTGGTCCGGCTGGATCGAGGGCGTCGAAGGCGGCGCTGAGCCCGCGCTCGAAACCTGGACCGGGCCGGGCTGGGCGGCGCTGCTGTCCATGTGCGATCGGCTCGCCCCGACTCTCATCGAGCAAGGCCAAACACTGCTCCTGCGCCCGCACGCTGCGCATGTGCTCTCTGACCCGCGCTCCTGCCTCACCTTTTTGAACGCCCGCGCTGACGGGGTCTTCCACCTCTTGCTCGACCCGGTCGCGATGCTGACAAGCTCGATGCTCGCCGACGCGTCCGACCACCTCGACCGGATCATGGGCACGCTCGCCGGGCGTCCCGAGACCGAGGCCATCGTCCTGTCCGACGCCCGCCCGCTCTCGCCCCGCCGGATCGAGCAGGTCCCGCTCGGGCAAGGCGATCTCCCGACAGGCCTGATCTCGCGTCTGATCGAGCGGGCCAGCGAGACGGGGCTCCCCCTCGTGGTGCTGGGCGATCCATCGCCGCAGTTGGAAGCGCTCGGGCTCGCCTAGGCCGCTAAAGTGAGCGCATGAGCCAATCCCAGGGCAAGGCCCCGACCCTCGACCACCCGATCTTCGCTGTCCTCAAAGAGCGCTTTCCGGACACGACCCTGCGCGGGACCGAGTTCCGGGGCCAGGCGACGCTGATCCTCAACCCCGCGGATCTGCACGAGGTCATGGCCTTCCTCCGCTCCGACGAGCGCTGCGCCTTCAACTTCCTCTCCGACGTCACCGCCGTCGATTACAACGACTACCCCGCAGAGACGCTCGGGCGGTTCGCGGTGGTCTACAACCTCTGCTCGTACTCGCGTGACGACCGCCTGCTCGTCAAGGTCTACCTGGACCCGTCGATCTCGACCGAAGGCATCGAGCCCGACCCCGCGCTCGAAGTCGATTCCGTGACAGACCTCTGGCCCGGCGCCGAGTGGACCGAACGCGAAGTCTTCGACATGTTCGGCATCCGCTTTCGCAACCACCCCGACCTGCGCCGCATCCTGCTCTGGCGCGACTACCCCGGGCACCCGCTCCGCAAGGACTACCCCCTGCGCGGGCGCGGCGAGCGTGAGGCCTACCGCGTCGTTGATCGCACCTCGTCCTGAGCGCATCCCCGGTGGGGCCGGTTTCCGACCGGTCCATTCCCCGCCCCGTGGTGTACCCGCTAAGGCCTGCCCGACCCACCCCGCGGCGCCGCCACCGGCGCCGGGCGATCAACCTCGATCCGGTCACGCACGAGATCCCAGAAGATCGTCTGTGCGCTCACCGGAGCCGGACGCGCCGCGTCAAACAGTGTCACGCTGTTGCCCGGCGCCGCGCGGGCGAACGCGCTGCCCGAGACCGCGTCGTACTCCAGCTCGTCGGCGATCAGCTCGCGCGACCCGCCCTTGAAGTACACCGCGCCCTGCGCATAGGCGTACAGCAGCTCGCCCTTGAGCGCGCCCGAAGGCGAGGCGCCGTCGCCCGTCTCGCGCAGCTGCACCAGCAAACGCTCTGATTCAAGCTCCGTAAACCCGCCGTTGGACAGGCTCTGGTGGATCACTCGGACCTTGCGCTCCAGCGTCGCCTCGCCCGAAGCCCGGTCGAGCGACATGGACCCGACCCAGGTGAACAGCGACTGGCCCGGGCCCCGCGCGATCAGCGGCATCCCCTCCACCTGCCCACGCGTCTCGTCCGGGCGCCGGTCGAGCATCAGCATCTTGCCCGCCGTCGGCACGCTGAGCGTCTCATCAACCGCGTTGGCGTAGATCTCTGATCCCTCAAGATAAAAGATCTGCTCGACCCGCTCGGGATCGTCGCTAGCAAAGATCCGCGTCTCGGCGCTGGCCATCGTTCTCGCCGGCCCCGCCTTGCCCAGCGCGCTCACGCGGATGAGCCGGCGCTCGTCACCGCCCTCGCTGGCGCCGCCGATCTGCCCCAGCGGCGTCAGCTCCACGAGCACCCGGTCCGCCCCGAGCGTGTCGAGCGTCAGGGGATCGGGTCGCGACTCGACCTTGGCCTCGCCCACGCACTCAAGGCGCCCACTGTAATCATCGAACATCATCCACTCGGACCAGCTCGCCCACGCGAACCCGCCCAGGCGCCCGCCCGCGTCGAGCGTGTCGTCCTTCTCGAACCGCCCCGGCCCGTACACCTCGGCCGTGCGCTTCTGCGCGTCGAGAATAATCTCGAACCCCGAGATCAGCCCGCCCGACCTGCCGACCTGCGCCGGCGCGCCCAGGAATGTGACGACCTCGAGCAGCCCGTCGCCGTGCATCTCGTCCGCCTTGGCCCAGCTCCCCTGCTGACCCTTGAACTCGACGCCCGTGCGGGCGTTGATCTCCGTCACGATGATCTCGCCTTGCTCGTCACGCGCCAGGCGCGTGTCGAGCTGGTCGGACTTGAGCTCCATATCATCGGCGACCATCCGCACATCGCCCCTGGCCGTAAATCGCACCGGGTCGAGATCCTCGCCGCGGGTTCCGGGCGCGAAGTTGACTCGCATCAGCTCGCCCTGAGCGCGCCGCCCGCGTCCGTCGGTCGCGATCCCGCCTTCGATCTCGATCTGGGCCAGGCGCAGCTCGCCCCCGTCCTTCTCGATGAACAGCGCCGTCAGCGCGTCGCCCTGTTCGAGCTTCGCCAGCCCGTCCGTCGCCTCGACATCGCCCAGGAACGTGGCGATCTCCAGCTCCTCGGTCATCATCCCATCGACAACCCGGAACTGGAAGTCCGCCTGCTCGGTGCACCGGATCCGCCCGCGCCGCGCCTCACCGCTCTCGTCGCCAGTGTCAGTTTCGCCATCAGCGCTCAGCGCCACGTCAAACACGCTCGGCCCGCGCGAGTGGACCGTGCCCGCCATGAAGTTCACCTGCGCCCTGCTGCCCGTGTACGAGCCCACGCCCTCCCACGTCAGCTCGATGGTCCCGCCCGGGCCAGACAGCGTCAGATCCCGCGTCGTCGCCTTGCCCTCCATCGCCACGACCCGTCCGCTCAGCCCGCGCGACGGATCTTCCAGGCGGACAAGCCCGGTCCGCTCGGCCGTCAGACGGAACGACACGTCCGAATCCTCAAGCTCCTCGGGCGTCACGCTCAGCGGCTTGATCACCAGCGGCCCGCTCCACGTCAGCGTGATCGGCACGCTCCCGTCGAGCTCGCCCTCTTCCGCCTCGGCGACAACCGCTTCCGATTCGTCCGTGTCAGCGCCGCCGGGCTCGTCGATATTCTCGATGAACGCGGGGTTCACCGCGCCCGCCTGCGGCTTTGTTTGCGCCGCCGGGGTCGTCGCCCCGAACGCTCCGCCGAAGGCGTCGGGCGAGATGGTGTTGTCGATCAGGCGGACCCACAGGTCGAGCTTGTCGCCGAAGGTCTGGAGCGTGGTGTGCGAGATGGTCACGCCATCGAGAAACGCGATCTGGTATTCGTCGATCTTTGGCGCCGGGGCTTGAGGCGCTTCCGCGCTCGCGACGGAGCTGGGTTGTTCTGGCACCTCGCCAGAAGTGCGCGCGCCGGGTGTCGGCGCATCGGGCTCCTCGTCGCCGGGCGTCTCTTCCTGCGCCAGCGCGGGCGTGTACCGGATGTACTCGCCCTCGCGGAACTCGAGCAGCTCCAGACGCTCTTTGACCTGGTTGATCACCGCGGTCATGTACGTCCCGGCGAACTCGACGGGACCGCTGACGATGTGGACGCGCCCGGTCGTCGCCAGGCGCGCGTTGCGCTGGTCAAACTCGAGGGCCTTGTCTGTCCGCGCGACCAGCAGCGCCTCGTCCTGACCGAGCACCGGGCGCCGCCCGCCCTCGAGCGCGTTGAACACGCGGATTATCACGTCCCCGCTCAGGCGCCCGGACTCGGGCGTGCTGTTGGCCTGCCCGCCGGACATGAAGAACCGCCCGCTGTTCGCCTCGACGTGCAGCGTTCGCCCGTCTCTGAGGAAGTACCACAGGCGCGGCTCGACCACGCTCCGCTCCATCGGGCTCACCGGGTCGTACGACTCCGCCGAGAGCACCCCCGCCAGGCGCGTCGGGTCGTCCTTGTCCGTCAGCTCCAGGTACATCCCCGAGCCGGCGTCGCCGCCCAGGATGTCCGTGATGTCCGGGGGCATCTCCCGGTCCGGGTCCTGCGCCGTCGCCGAGGCGGCCCCGCCCCCCCGCACCGCGAAGACCACCACCAGGATCGAAAACACGACAGCCAGCGACGCGGCGATATACAACCCCGTCCGCTCAACCATCCCCAGGCGGCTTCCTTTCCGTCCCATGCCTCAATCGTACCGTGACCGGGCCTCGCCCATCAGCCCGCGAGCTATCAACAAATGCTCGACCGCCTCACGGACCGCCCCCCGCCCCCCGGATCGCTCTGTGATGTACCTCGCCCGCTCACGAACCAGCTCTTCTGCATCCGCGACCGCCATCGGATACCCCACCCGCCCGAACATCGCCAGATCGGGCCAGTCGTCGCCCAGGCAGGCCATCTCGCCCGGGGGCACGCCTGTTCGCTCGCTCAGCGCGTCGATCGCCTCGCCCTTGTTCTTCGAGCCCTCGATCACGTGTTCGATGCCCAACTCCTCGCAGCGCCGCCGGACGTGGGCGCCCCCGCGTGCCGTGATGACCGCGACCCCGAAGCCCGCCTCTTTCCACAGGCGGATCCCGAACCCATCGCGCACGCTGAAGAACTTCAGCTCGCGCCCCTGCTCGTCGTAGACGATCGACCCGTCCGTCATCACCCCGTCCACGTCCAGGACGAGCAGGCGGACCCGGTTTGCGCCCGTTGCGTCCATCAGTCCTGCACCAGCCGGCGTGAGATCAGGTCCTGCACATCCAGCAGTCCCACCGGGCGCCCGCGATCATCCACCACCGGGATCTCGTCCTGGCGGTGCTCGCGGAAAGCCGCGACCGCGTCCCGGGCCAGGGCGCTGTCCGAAATCGTCCGAGGCCCGGGGCTCATGACCTCGCGGATCGGGCGCTTCATCTGGGCCGGGTCGCTCAGGACAAGGCGGCGCAGGTCGCCGTCGGTAAAGATCCCGATCAGGCGATCGTCCTCCACAACCAGCAGCGCCCCAGGCCGGCGCCCGCTTTTCTCGACATCGCGCAGCGCCGATTCCACGCTCACGCCCGGCTCAACCAGCGGCAGGTTCTCCCCCGCCCGGAACCGCAGCAGCTCGACCACCGGCTGGAGCAACCCCCCGAGCTGCCCGCCCGGGTGACGCCTGGCGAAGTCCTCGTTCGTAAAGTTCCGCCGCCGCGCCACGGCCAGCGCCAGCGCGTCGCCCACCGCCATTGTCGCCGTCGTCGAAGACGTCGGCGCCATCAGCCCCGCTCCCGCCTCGCCCCGGACCCCGACCGCCAGCGTGACATCCGCCAGACGCTCAAGGCGAGATGGCGCCTCGCCCTCGCGGGCGCCGCGCGTGATCGCGATGATCGGGAGCCGGTCCTGGCGCAGCGTCGCCGCGAGCGCCACAACCTCGTCCGTCTCGCCCGAGTGCGAGAGGCAGATCGCCAGATCGAGCGTGCGGAACCGCCCCAGGTCGCCGTGGGCGGCTTCCGTCGGGTGGACCGCGTGCGACGCGATCCCGACCGAGGCCAGCGTCGCGCTGATCTTCGCGCCCACATGCCCGGACTTGCCCAGCCCCGAGACCAGCACCGTCCCGCCCTGCCCGGCGCACCGCTCGATCAGCGAGCACGCCCGCGTGTACTCCTGCCCAACGCCCGCGCTGATCGCCTCGATCGCCCGGGCCTCGTCGAGCAGCACCCTGCGGATCAGCTCAAGCTCGCCCGCGGCGCTGTCGCTCGCCGCCTCCGGGCGGGGCGGAGCGTCCCGGGTCGGGTTGTCAGTCGGGCGATCGTTCATGCCGACAAGGATAGGTCAGGTGGGGCTCAGCCGGGCGCCGGTGTACACTCGCAAGGTCGCACGACCGGGCGGGCGAGCCCGAGCACGGAGGACGCGAGCCGATGACCGCCCCAGCCGCGAATCAGAACACCAGCCCAACGCCCGGCCAGGCCCCCAGCCAGACCAACTACCGGGTCCGCCTCGACGCCTTCGAAGGCCCGCTGGATCTTCTGTTGTTTCTCATCCGCCGGGCCGAGGTTGACGTCACAGACATCCCCGTCGCCGCGCTCACCGACCAGTACATGGACCAGCTCGAGCAGATTGAGCGGATCGACATCGACCTCGCGGGCGAGTTTCTGGTGATGGCCGCGACGCTGATGGAGATCAAGTCGCGCATGATCAACCCGATCAGCCCGTCCGAGCTGGGCGACGCGCCCGAGAACGACCCGGACGCGGCGCAGAAAGACCGTCCCGACCCGCGGGCCGAGCTGGTGCGTCAGCTCCTCGATTACAAAAAATACCGCGACGCGGCCGACGCGCTCAATCACCGCCGTCTGGAGTGGGCCCAGCGCGCCCCGGTCGTCCCCGCAGCCTCCGACGAGCAGCTCGTCCGCGACGCCGCCGAGGAGCTCGGTGAGCTCGACATGGAAGACCTCGGGCTGAGCGACCTGCTCGAAGCGTTCCAGGAAATCGTCGCCTCGGTCAACTTCGATCGTCTGGGCGAGCACGAGATCATCGCCGACGACACCCCAATCGAGCTCCACGCTGCGGACCTGCTCGACCGACTCGCGCGCGACGGCGCCGCCCAGGATGCCCCCCCGCGTCTGAGCCTGCGCCGCATTCTCACCGGACGCAGCAAGGGCGAGATGATCGGGCTCTTCCTCGCGATGCTCACGCTCATCCGCGACCAGCGCGTCGCCGTTCTCCAGAGCGATATCGGAGGCGAGATCGAGCTCGAACTCCGCCCCGAGCCCGAGACCGAGACCGAGACGCCTGAAGCCGATCGGGCGTAGCTGACCGCCTCTTGCTCCTCAAGAGACACCGGGCGCTGAGTTCTGAGCGTCAGGGCGCCGCCCGGGCAGCGGTGTGAGCTGGACCGATCGCCAGCCCCGCTCGCGCAGTCAACAACGCCAAACCAACGGTCACGATCGGCAGCATCCACCGCGCGTCCCGGTAATCTGCAGCGAGCACCACCCACCACACGCCGATGGCGAGCAACGCCCCCCAGGCGACCAACGCCGCGTGGGCGCCCATCGCGATCCGCCCCCGCCGGGTCGAAAGAAAGGTCGCAAACAGCACGAGAACGATCTCGGCCCAGAGCAGCACCGAGCCAGCGGTTCCGGTATAGGTCAGCCCGAGCGCCGAGTACTCACGCCCTTTGTAGGTTGTGACCCTGATCAATGACGCCCGTTCAGTCACCCATCCGCCCGAGAAGACCAGCAGAAGAATCAACGGCAAGACCGACACGACCGCGTAGACCGCTCCAACGCCCGAGACCGCACGCGCGATCCACGCCGTTCGCCTGCCTGTTGTCTTCCCGTGCATACTGAACCAGATTACTCGGAATGGCGCCCCCGCTCATTCACCGAAACCTCGGCGTCTTATTCTGAGAGTTCAGAGACCGAGCGCCTCCCTCAATGCCCCCAGGTGCTCCGCGTACCGCTCGTGCCGCCGGACCGAGCGGGTGTAGATCGGCTGGTCCACCTGATATTCGCTCGCGGTGCGCACCACGCGCTTCTTCTCGTAGAACCGCTCGCACGCGTCGTCCCACCCGAGCCCGATCGCCCCGATCAGCCTGCGAGATTCGCCCCCCTGGTCCGCGACCATGTCCTCGTACACCACCGTGTGGACCCGGATGCCCAGCGTCCCGGTCCAGTGTTCCATGGCGCGCTGCGTGTCGTTGTAGTAGCGCCCGAGCGCGGCCTGGTCCCTCGCCCAGGCGAAGCCGAAGATGTTCTGAAAGTCCTGGATGTAGCACGACAGGCAGGTGTCCAGCGGGTTGCGGGCGCAGTTGATGATCGTGCTCCCGGGCAACGCCGCGCGGATCAGCCCCAGGTGCAGGATCGACTCGGGCTGCTTGTCGGTAATCCGCTCGGCGTTCTTCTCGAGCCCGCACAGATGCTTGATCGCGCCCCGACCAAACCGTGACAGGCGCGAGCGCCCGATCTGGGCCGGGTCTTCGAACAGCGCAAACGGGCGTTTCTCCGGGCGAAGCTGGGCCGCGAGCTGGGCCGCGAGCCCGATCTCGCCCCCGCCGAACGCCCTCGGGTGGCTGGCGATGATCTGCTCGACAAGCGTCGTCCCCGACCGCGGCATCCCGACGATGAACACGGGCGCCTCCGATTCCACACCCCCCGCGCACAACGCCCCGAACGCCTCGGGTGTCCAGCGTTCGATCATCCGATCAACAGCGCCCTCGAAGGCGTCAGCGTCCCACGCGGGCTTGTCCATCTCGTTGACACGCTCGTAGCACTCGAACGCCTCGTCATACCGCCCGGCGCTGTCGAGCAGCTCGCCGAGCGCCCATGTCAGACGCCGGACATAGAAGGGCCAGACGCGGTCGCCTTCAAGATGCGCGCGCACCGCGTCGATGCCCTCGCCCGCGCGATCAAGGCGTTTGCTCAGCTCGGCGAAGAGCTGCACACACGCCGAGTTGGCGCTCCCGTCGAGCACCGCGCCCTCGACGCCTTTCAACGCCCCCGCGTGGTCCCCGCGCTTGCGTTTGAGGTTGGCGATCGCCGCGAGCGTGTCGCCCGAGTCGGGCGCGAGCGAGCGCGCCCGCTCGAACGAGGCCTCCGCCGAATCGAGCTGGTGCAGGGCCTGCTGCGCCATGCCCAGCTCGAGGTATCCCTGCGGGCGCCCGGGTTCGAGCGCGATGGCCCGCTCGATCGAGTCGAGGGCCTGCTCGGGCTTGCCCCCCCGTGTCAAAACGGCGCCGCGGACGAGCAGCAGCGTCACGCTGCGCGGGTCGCCCTCGAGCCCGCGGTTGGCCAGCACAATGGCCTGGTCCATGCGCCCGGTGCGCATCAGTTGCAACGCTTGGGCCGTGAGCTGCTTGACCTGCGCGGGTGTTGGCTTGGGCGGCGGCATCGGGCGATCGTAGTGGGGGGGAGGACAGCAGGAGCAACGCGCCCTCAGACGCCGAGTTTCTGCACGAACGCCGCGAGCCGGTCCATGCCCGCGTTGATCTCGTCCTCAGAGCAGGCGAACGAGATGCGGACGTGGTTGGCGCCGCACCCGCCGAAGTCTTCACCCGGCACGAACGCCAGCAGCGCCTCATCGAGTAGCGCCTCACACAGATGACTCGCCGAGTTGATCGAGCGCCCAGCGGGCGTGGTCGAGCCGAACAGCCCCGAGATGTCCGGGAAGACATAGAACGCCCCGGTCGGGCGCGGGCAGGCGACGCCCGGGATGGTCGAGATCCGCCGGTGGATCAGCTCGGCCCGCCGCCCGAACGCCTGGCGCATCGCCTCGACCTCGCCGGCGCACTCGGTCAGCGCGACGCGGATCGCGGGGTAGTTGAACGAGGTGATGTTGGTCGTCATCTGGCCCTGCAGGGTGCCGATGGCCTTGATGAGCGTCCTGCCAAACTCGCCCGGCATCGCGCCATACCCGATCCTCCAGCCCGTCATCGCGTACGCCTTGCTCAGCCCGTTGAGCGTGAACGTGCGCTCCGCGACCTCGGGCACGCTGCCGATCGAAAAATGCTCGATCCCGCCGTAGACGATTTTTTCGTAGATCTCATCGGTGAGAATCACGAGCCCCGGGGCGGTGGACCGCGCCGCGTCGGCGACGACCGCCGCGAGAGCGCGCAGCTCGTCGGGCGAATACATCGTCCCGCACGGGTTGCTCGGCGAGTTGAGCACCAGCACGCGGCTGTTGGGCGTGATCGCGCTGCGCAGCATCTCGGGCGACATCTTG
>JAJRXR010000007.1 GCA_024276195.1 Planctomycetota bacterium | reverse complement strand
GGCGTCTGGATGGGGCATTCTGGTCTGGGCGCCAACAAAAAACAGCCCCTCATCGAGAGGGGCTGTGTCGTCAAGCGGAACGGGAGGGATTCGAACCCTCGGTACGGGTTTACCCCGTACACCGGATTAGCAATCCGGCCCCTTCAGCCACTCGGGCACCGTTCCGGGCGCCCTCGGGCATGGCCCGGGGCACTCGGAGCGTAGCACCCTTGAGGCTCGGAAGTGGCCCGCACCCGGGGTGCGCCGGGGGCATATCGCCAGACGCGATGGGGCTCAGAGTTCCGTCTCGTCCTCGGGCTCGGCGCCCTGCTGAGACTCGATCAAGGATCGCAGGTACTTGTTCTCCCGGCGCGTCGCCTCGAGATCGAACACCAGGTACTTGACGCTCAGACGCAGGTAGTCGAGCGACTCCTGAAGCTCGGCGATCGTCTTCTTCATCCGCTCATGGCGGAGTCGGGTCTCGGCGGCCAGCTTCTCGAACTGCGGACGCTGCCCCTCGGGAAGATCGCCGATCTGGCGGATGAGCTCTCCGAGCTTGGTCTGAAACTCCTGCTCTTTCATGGTCGGTCCCTCGTCTCTGGTGGCGTTTGCACGCCGATGTCTCTCTCGTCCGCCGGTTGGCCTGACAAGGGAACAGGTACACCCCGGGGCAAGCGCGGGCATGTGATTTCGCCAGAAACTCAGGGTGTCCGAGAATGCGCCGCTCGATGCGCGATCAACGCGGAAATCCCCGCAAAATCAGGTATGACGTCGCGCCGGGGAGCGGGCGGCGAGGATCGGGTTGGAGGGGCGTGTTGCGTTGAATCAACGCCCGCGGGCGGCGCGCTGGAGGGCGACCTTGGCGCCGGGGGGCGCGGCGGCGATGACCCGCTGCAGATCTGAGGCCTGCAGGTCGGAGCCGACGGCGCGCTTGACCTCGACGACCAGCGCCCCGAGGTGCGCATCGAGCGTGCGTCGGAACCGGTCGTGCAGGTCTTCCAGATCGTGACGCCTGAACTGGGTGAGCGGGTCGATCAGCCCGGACTGCATCGCCGCCCAGTCGAGCAGCGACCCGCCCTCTCTGGTGAAGCGGTAGAGCGAGAGCGTCTGGCTCAGGCGTTCGAGCGGGGTCGCGAAGGGGTCGCGGGCGGGCTCGGGCAGGCGGGTCATCTGTTCGACGCTGGGCTGGACCTCGGAGGGGGTCTCGCCTGGTCCGGCGTCGCCCGTCGGTTTTGGGGCGCCCGTAGTGGGGGCGGGGGCGGGGACGAGGGGTGCGTGGGCGGTGGAGAGGGTTTTGACCCCGGCCCGCTCGAAGCGGACGGTCAGGCGCTGGGTGGGCTTGCCGTCGTGGGTTTCGGCGCTGGCCCGGGCGATGTGCCCGACCCCCCACTCGGGCTTGCCGGTGTGCAGAATGCGGTCGCCGCTCTCGAATCTGGTCGGGGTGTGGGACATGGGTTGGGGCATAGGCGGGGCTCGGGGGTGGGGTTGGGCTGGCGTGGGGGCTGGCGGGGGGCAAAGGGCGACAATCCAGCCCGGGAATCGTCCCGGGAGATCGCCAGGTCTACAGTTGTCCCGCGACGGACACACGCCGACCGATGGCCCGCCAGGGCCCGCGGGGGTGTCCGACTGCGATGAGGATAGCAGATGATCGAGGCTCTGAAAAGCGACGAGATCGTGAACAAGGTCGGCGGACGCTTCAAGCTGTGCGCCCTGGTCCAGCGTCGCCTGGGCCAGCTCATGGACGGCTCACGCCCCCTCGTCGAGCGGGACGGACGATCTGACCTGGAACTGGTGATCGAGGAGATCATGCAGGACAAGATCACGATCGAGTTTGTCGATGAGAGCGCCGGCGAGAACGCCAGGAGCGACGAGCCGCTGCTCTGAGCCCGGGCGACCGATGAGCCCTCCAGCTCCAGACCAATCAACCAGCGACGCCCTCTCGGGGGCGCGCGTGCTTGTCGCCATCACCGGCGGGATCGCGGCGTACAAAGCCGCGTCGCTTGTCAGCTCGCTCGTCCAGCGCGGGGGCGAAGTCACCGTCGTCATGACCGAGGGCGCAACGCGCTTCGTCGGCGAGCTGACCTTCCAGGCCCTGTCCGGGCGCCCGGTCTACACCAGCCCGTGGACGCACATCGAATCGCACGACCCGCAGCACGTCGCGCTGGCGTCGGCGCTCGATGTCGCGGTCGTGGCGCCGTGCACGATGGATTGCCTGGCGCGCCTGGCGTCCGGGCGGACCGACGACGCGGTGACACTGATTCTGTCGGCGGTGGATCGTGCCGTGACGCCCGTGGTGCTGGCGCCGTCGATGAATCGGGTGATGTGGGCGCAGGCGTCAACACAGCGAAATGTGCGCACACTGGTGGACGATGGGTTCGAGATGATCGGCCCGGGCGAGGGGTGGCAGGCGTGCCGCGAGGTCGGGGCGGGACGGATGAGCGAGCCGGACGAGATCCTCGGCGCCCTGGAACGGGCGTTGACCCGGGCGCGGGACAGGCGGGGCGACGGGCGGGGCGGCGGGGCGTAGACTGGTTCCCGCGAGGCGTTGAGGCGCCCCATCGGAGAGGTGGCAGAGCGGCTGAATGCGCTGGATTCGAAATCCAGTATGGAGGTTTCCTTCATCGGGGGTTCGAATCCCCCCCTCTCCGCTTTCTGACGATGTATGCCGTCGGATGTCCGTTGACACTGGGCGCATCCGCCGTGTTTCTTGGGGATTTCCGCGATTCCGCGGAGTCTCCGGCATCAGAGTTGACCCGCAATTCGCGCCGAGACTGGCCTGAAATGGCCGAGTGTCTCTCGTGGCGTTTTGAGCAGTGACTTTTCGCTTGGGCGGCGTTTGCGGAGATCGCCCCCGGTCAGCCCGCAGCAGCCAGATCGGGCGTTAGCTCGATCCCGAGCGACTGGGCCTGGCGGCTCCAGTCCAGATGGCTCGCCGCCCGGAGCAGATCGTCGAGCGTGATGCTCGGCGCCAGCGTGCCGACCAGCGCGCAGCGCAGGATCTCCGGGCTGAGCTGGGTCAGCGGCATCAGCTTGAGCACCCGGGTTCGCGCGATCCTGCTCTCGTCCGCTACGCCGGCGAGCGCTGGGACGTGCAGCTCGGCATGCAGTACCTCCGCGCAAGGCACTACCTGCCCGGCCAGGGAGTGTCCAACAGGGTGGATCCATTCTTCGGAAGTACTCAAGATCCGCAGTCCTTGCACGAATACGCATATGTGCATGGCGACCCGGTGAACAGTCTTGACCCGTTAGGATTGTTTAGTGTCACTGAAATACTTGGATCCCTGAACCTCCGTGCTCGATTAGATAGTGTGCTGAATACTGCCTCTGCTAGGAGACTCTATCGAAGCGTGGCTCTCGCTCTTATTGGGCTTGCGAGGGCTTATCAAGTCGTCATCCCGTTGCTGGCCGATCTAAAGATACTTTCTCAAAAGCTAATCCCTTACTCTCGATCTGCAGCCGCTGCCGTTTTGGATGCACATAATCTTCTACAGCGATCACTCTCATCTTCGACCGTCTGGGCGATATATTCTCCGCTGATTGGCCTTTTCCCGTATGTCGGGATCTCGGTATTCATATATCGTATGATCAATATGTATGGATCACTCATGCGTGCAAATGCAATTGCATCTGCGGCCGCACTCGCAATTCTCGGCGATGCACAAGCGCAAGCAAACTTCTTCGGAATCACGACGCTACGAGGCGTCCGTGTGGTCGGTTCTGGACGGCCTCGAGACGCACGTGGCCGATTCGCCCTTACTGTCATTGGAAGAATCTCGCCTTCCAAGGGAGTACGATCAACAATCGCACTGATCAATGCTTCATAGTATCATGCCAACATAAACTCGAGCGGTTCACGATCCCTGTTGACTGGGCGTGCCCGCGAGTTTTTAGACGAGTTAAATAACTGGCATGTGCACAACTTCGACATCATCCCACGATAACCAAGTCCCTAGCCCTGTACCGTCTTTCTGGACTTGCGCTCTCATCGATTTACTTAGTTGCCTTACACTGATATTCATCTTTGCTGATATCTTGAGCCATCTCGCAGCTCTTGGAACCGCTGTTCCAGTATGCGTGATCGTTGCTCTCACTCGAACACATACTGCCCTCAGAGCATTCCGGCTTGCTGCGAGTACACAGTTGGAGCCCCAACGGCGATCCACCTACTGGTCCACCTGCCTCAGTGCAGCGAGCATCGTGTTATTTCTTGGCGCGTGCGTTCTCTGTGTCATGATCTGGGATGACGAATCGTTAGTAGGCTTTGGTGTTCTCTTCTTTCTCGTGTTCATCGGCGCCCCTTCTTTAGCTGGCCTCTTCATAGGTGTCTTGTGGAATCGGGCGCACGGCTGAGAGAGTCTATGAGATAGTAGTGGGCGAGCGAGAGGATTGACTGCAATAACCGCGATCTCCGGCGCCGTGCCACATAAATCGTTGAATGCCCGGCGACGTTCAGCTTCAGGAAGATCATGGACTGGATCAGGGCGTGCTCGAAGCCCATCTCCTGGAGGACGAAAAAAAACAAGAACGATGAGATGACGCCCGCAACCCCGAGCACGCTCCCGATCGTCAGGACTTCGCGCATGTCCCACCGGACCGGAGTCGCCTCCACCCGGGCGTTGTCGTACGCGATCGCCATGATCGGGATGTCGTTGAGAAGCGCCAGGATGATGATCATGATCGGTGTGACCGGGTAGAAGTTGAACACCACGATTGCGATCGACATGAATAGAATCACGCGGATCGTCTCGGCAATCCGGAAGATCGAATAGCTCAACATGCGCCCGAAGATCTGGCGGGCCTCCCGGATCGCCTCGGCGATGACGCTCAGCCCCGGCGCAAGCAGGACCAGGTCCGCCGCAGCCCGTGCTGCGTCTGTCGCGCCGGAGACGGCGATGCCGGCGTCCGACTTCCGGAGCGCTGGCGCGTCGTTCACGCCGTCCCCGGTCATCCCGACAATGTGATCCGTCATCTGCAGGCGATGCACGATATCGAACTTGTGCTCCGGGAAAACCTGCGCGATGCCGGCAATCTCGTCCAAGAACCCGTCTCCGTCGTGATCGCTCTCCCATCGCGCCAGCGAGTCTGCGTCGAGCACGCGTCCACCGATGCCGAGCATTGTGCAGATGTGGCGTGCGATCGCGGTGTTGTCGCCGGTGATCATCTTCAGCTCAACGCCCAGCGATCGGATCGTGTCGATCATCTCCTTCGAGTCATCGCGTGGCGGATCGAACAGCGGGAGCAGCCCGATGAACCTCGGCGACTCGTCCGACGCCTCCTTGAGAGCCACGCCGATCGTCCTGTACCCCTCGGACGCGAGCTGCTCGATGCGCGCCAGCACTGTCCCGAGCTGGGCGCCCTCGTTCTCGCACAACGCCAGGACCGCCTGCGGAGCCCCCTTCATCACCTCGAAACGCCCGTCGTCGCCCGAGCTGACGACCGCCTCGGTCCGCTTCCGCACGGGATCGAACGGCACGAACGACTCCACGTCGAAACGATCGAGTCGCTCGTTGAGCCCTCTGGCACTGGCGGCCTCGAAGATCGGCCCCTCGATCGGGTCGGCGTCCTCCCGCCGGCTCGCCAGCGCCGCGTAGACGATCACATCGTCCTCACCGATGCCGCCGTAGGTCGTGACTTCCCCCAGGGTCATCTCGTTCTTCGTCAGCGTGCCCGTCTTGTCGCAGCAGAGCACATCGATACCGGCAAGCTCCTCGATCGAGACGAGCCTGCTGACCACGGCCTGATGGCGGGCCAACCGAACCGCGCCGATCGCCATGGTCACCGACAAAACGGCCGGCATCGCCACGGGAATCGACGCGATCGCCAGGACCATCGAGAACCTCAGGATCTCCATCGCCGGGTCGCCCCTCGCCAGCGACACGATCACGATCAGGGTCACCATCACCCCGGCGAGCAGAATGAGGAAGTTCCCGATCTGAATGATCGCCTTCTGGAAGTGGCTCCGCTCCATCCGTCCGGCCTGCACCACAAGCGAGGCGGTCTTCCCGAAGTATGTGTCTGGGCCGATGGCGGTGATCCTCGCCTCGCCCTCACCCTTCCGGATGATCGAGTTGCCGTAGATCATCCCGCCGGCGCTTCGCTCAACCGAGAGCGACTCGCCCGTCAACGCCGACTGATCGATCTGGAGCGACGTGTCGCCCAGCAGCTCCGCGTCCGCAGGCACGACGTTGCCCAGGCGCAGGCGAACGATGTCCCCGGGGACCAACTCACGCGCCTCAATCTCCGACCACACCCCGTCGCGCAGCACGGTCGCCTTCTTGACCAGCTTTGCCTTCAGCACCTTGAGCGCGCTCAGCGCCTTCGATTCCTGGCGAAAGTCGATGAAGACGTTGACAACGAGCAGCAACAGGATGATGCCCAGGTCTTCCCATCGCTGGACGATCGCAGAGAGGATCGCCGCGACCTCGATCATCCACGGGATCGGGCCCCACAAACGCCTCAGGAGACGATGCCAGAGAGATTCCCCTCTCTCCGGGATCTCGTTGTACCCATGGATCGACCGGAGCGCCTCTACTTGTGAATAACCAAGCCCATTGAGCGGTGCGCTCTGCCCCACAGAATCAGGAGATCGAGTTGATCTGGTCACCCAACCCAATTACCCCAACTGTCATTCTCACAAAGCTACTGGATTATATCGCCGTCTTGAAACTGATCCTCTGCGAGCGACGCGACCCCGTTGAACTGGGCGTCTGTCCTCATGCTGTCCTAGAGATCGCGGTCACGCTCTCGATAGATCAGAAGACCACATTGCACTGATCCGATCCCGCTCCTTGCCAGATCAGCCCGGTCAGCGCATCTTCGCGGCCAACTCGGCCCATGATTCCCGTGCAACTTCGGCGAAAGAAGATGCCCGCTTCTTTGGCGTGAACTTCGCCGTCAAACACCCCGACGAGCCCAACGAAACGCCCCGCGATTTTATGCCGGGCGTTCGAGAGTTGGCGGACCTGCTCCACGCGCAGATGGACGGCCGCCTCGTCTTTAACGTCCAGGTCGACGCCGAGGGTCGCCCGATCGCGTGCCGTGACGCGGGCGGCTCATTCTCGATCGGGATGGCCATGGTGCCGCTCGACCAGATCCGTGCGTCGGTCGCGCTCATGGACCCGCAGTCGCCTGTGGTGCTCACGCTACAGGAAGCCGCGCTGATCGGGCGGATGGCGGCGGCCACGTTGAAGCGGCGCGTCAACGAGGGGGCCTTCAAGAAGGTCGTCAAGCGCGGCAAGCCGCTGCTGTTCTTCCGCGATCTGTTCATCCAGGAGTTGATGCGGGATCGATGAAGCTCGTTGGCGCCATCGAGTTGGGGGGACCGAGCCGCCCGTGACGATCGAGCGCCGGGAGTTCACTGACCGCACGACAGGACGAACACGCACGCGCCGGACGTACACGGCCGAGTTCACGGAGAACGGCCGCCAGCACCATGTATCGCTGCGAACCCGGAACAAGAACGAGGCGATCGGCAAGGTCCACAAGCTGCTCGAAGATCTGCGCGATGGGAAGCGTGGCGATCGGACCCGCCCGGCACAGCTCGAACAGCTTCGCGACGAGTACCTCGAGCTGCTCCGCAACCGCGGTCGGTCGCCAAAGACGCTCGTCAAGTACGAGAAGGTGCTGGGCGATTTCGTCGTCCTATGTACCGGGCGTGGCGTCCTGCTAGCAGCCCGTTTCGAGAAGCGTGACTTCTGGGCGTACCGTGTCTGGGGCGACGAGAGAGGCTTGGCGCCCAAGGCAATCTATGGACATCTGATCGTGATCAAGCAGCTCTTCAAATGGGCTGCTCGAGCCGGCAGAATCCCGGAGAACCCCATCGGGAATGTCTCGGTCGACGGGCCGCCGCCCGTCAAGCAGCCGTGCTTCACGCCGGATCAGGTCCATGCCCTCATCAATGCCGCCGACGAACCCGTCAAGCCCATGATCGAGATGCTCGCCTACACCGGCATGCGTGTCGGCGAGCTGCGCGAGCTGCGCGATCTGCGCGATCTGCGCGATCTGCGGTGGGATGATGTTCATCTCGGAAAGAATGGCGACGGCTTCATCCACATCCATCGGGGCGGCTCGGCTAAAACAACCAAGACCAAGCGTGACAGGCGGATCCCCATCCATCCGAATCTTGAGCCCGTGCTTCGGGCGCTGCCGCGGCGGTTTGAGCGGGTACTCACGCGTCCGCCGTCAGCGCGATATCCAGACGGTGACGCACCGATCAACGAGCGTTGGCTGCTTAACAGCGTGAAGCGGCTGTGCAGGCGGTGCGGGTTTGACAATCCTGGTCAGTTCAAGTCGCACACATTTCGGCACGCGTTCTGCTCCGGTGTGGCTCGCCGCGGCGTGCCTGATCGAGTCACCATGGCGTTCCTCGGCCAGCGTTCTTCGGCCATCGTCGACCTGCCCCCAAATGTCGTGTCACGGTTGCACGCGACGCCTACTCGTCAGAGTTTGACTGCGAGCCTCAATCCGGTCAAGTACGTCGGCGGTCATGTACGGGCTTGAGTCCTTGGCGAGCCAGTTTCCGACCATCGGAGCAAGATGATGCAGAGTTGCTTGCCCCCCGTCCCGAGGGACCGGAGGCACGCCTAGCGGCCACTGTCCTTCAGACTGTCCTAGATTTTGGTATCTGTATAGAGCTAAATGGTGAGTGAACCGGACTCAATCGAACGGGAGTGATCGCCACAGAAGCAAGCTCAGGCTGATTCGCGTCTATCCTGATGTCTGGCGCGTCCATGGCCCAGCGAATCCTCCCCTCCGCTTGAACGAGGTTTGTGCGCCGATGGACTGATTTTGCAGGCCCTGGCAGGCGATTGGGCGTGCGTTCGCCCCCGATCCTTCCGCCTCGCCTTGTCATCTTCTGTGGGCGGCACGGGCGCCGGTTTGGCGGGGACGATTGCGATGAGCGATATGCCCTCAATCCGAGACGTTCGTCGGAACAAACGGCGCGGGCCGACGATTCCGCATGTCATGGGCGCCTTTGTTCGGGCGCCGAGCAAATCGGGTGTTGATTCAAATCGAGCTGTGAAGCGACCGGCCCGCATTCGGGAGACATCTGTGTGCGCCGACTGTTGACATCGAATTGAGCACGAGCGAGAACGCTGATGGGGCGCCGTCCTCATTAGGTACGGTTCGGACGCGGGTTGGTCACGGGTTCATATGGCGAGAACACGTCCAAAGAAGAAGGAGACACATGATGACACATTCAAAGAAGCGAATCGGGAGCCGAGGGCTTATTGCGGTCACTGGAGTGGCCCTGGCCTCTGCTGTGATGCTTGCGCCGGTTGGGTCAACCGCGTTGGCGCAGCCCCAGCAGGGCGGCAGCATGCAGGATGGCGAGCGATCGCTGGCGGAGCAGATCGCGGAGCTGCGGGCGAGCCTGATCCGCCTTGAATCGCAGCTTGCGCGCGACCGGCGCGCGATCGGCAGCGGGAAGAACGCCGGGCAAGGCGCCATCGGCCCGGGCGGGATGGGCGGCTCCAAGGGAGGCATGGGAGGCAAGGGCGCCATGGGCGGCGGGCAACAAGGAGGCCAGGCTGGCGGCAAGGGCGGAATGGGCGGCGGCAAAGCGGGCGGCGCAATGGGTGGAATGGGAGGGCAACGAGGCGCCATGGGCGGCGGAATGGGCTCCATGGGCGGCGGCAAGAAGGGCGGCGCAACCGGGCCTTCGGCGATGGGCTCGATGGGCGGCTCGGCGGCGCGGCTCGCGTCCTTGCCTGGGTTCCCGGGCGCTTCGCACCTCTACCACATCGGCGCCACCGACTTCTTCCTCGACCACAATGAGCACATCACGCTCAGCGCCGATCAGCAAGCCGCGCTCGCCGGCATCCGCGAGCAATCACAGCTCGAGGCGGCGACGTTCGAACGCCAGATCGCCGAGCTTGAGCAGGAGCTGTGGGTGCTGACCGCCTCGGATCAGCCCGACATCGCGCAGATCGAGCAGAAGATCCGGAAGATCGAGCGTGTCAGCGCTGACCAGCGGATCGCGTTCATCCGGGCGATCGGGGCTGCGGCGCAGACGCTGACGGAGAATCAGCGCATGGCTCTCGTGGGCGCTGGTACGATGGCGCCATCTGGCGAATCCTCCGACCAGCACGATCAGCATCAGCACGGGAACCCGTGAGCCACCCTCACAGTGGCGCCGGGGGGCTTTGCGCTCCCGGCGCCGTGTTGAAACTGGCGCCCCTGTTCATCGGGCGCGTCGTGGCCTTGCCCGTCGCGGCGTTGATCGCGCTGGGCGTCGCGTCCGCCAGCGCGCCCGCTGAGCCGATGTCGCCCGGGGAGCGCCTCGTCGCTTCGCTCGATCAGGGCGGGGGGCGCGGGCCGGGGGCGCAGCGCGGCGGACGGATGGGCGGACAGATGGGCGGCATGCGCCGGAATGATGTCCGGCGCGAGATCGACCAGAGCGTCCACCGGGGCGCCTCGTGCTCCGACTGCCACGGGCACGACGGGCACAAGCCCTGGAAGGTCAGCACGCCCGATCTGGCGACGTCCTGCGGCAGTTGCCACGAGCAGGAGTGGGACGATTATCGTGCGCACGCCCACGGGCGGTCCATGTTCTCGGGCGATCAGAACGCCCCCTCGTGCGTCGATTGTCACGGCTCGCACAGCGTTCAGTCCCGCCTTGACATCGGGTCCAGCACGAACTTTGCCAGGGCGCCCAGCAGTTGCGGCGAGTGCCACAACAAGGTGCTTGATGAGTACACGTCGGGCGCGCACGGGAACTGGTGGCCCGGCGTCCCCGCGTCGAACGCGGCGACCTGCACGAGCTGTCACACACCCCACGCGACGGACGGGGCGGACGTGCGAAGCTCAAGCGTGTCGCGCACGAACCTGGCGATGACATGCGGGCAGTGTCACACCGACGAGTTCCACGCCTACCAGCCCAGCGTTCACGCGCAGGCGTTGCAGGCGGGAAACATCCACGCCGCGTCGTGTACTGATTGCCATGGCATCCACGACACCCACGCGATCGGCGACCCGTCTTCCCCGCTCGATACGCTCGCGCTGGCCGAGCAGACCTGCGCCCAGTGCCACGCGTCGGTCGAGCTGACGGAGATGCACGACCTCGAGATCGGCGTTGTTGGTGATTTCAAGGGCAGCTTCCACGGGCTGGCGATCGCCGGCGGGGACCGGACCGTGGCCAACTGCGCAAGCTGCCACGGGAGCCACGACATCCGCCCGTCGTCCGACCCCGCGTCGTCGATCTTTCCGGGCAATCTGGGCGCGACGTGCGGGAGCTGTCACCCGGGCGCCGGAGTCCGGTTTGCCAGCGGCGGGGTCCACCACCTGCCCATCAACTGGGGGCATCGCCTGGTCGACACCGTCCGGGTGATGTACGTCATCCTGATCGTCAGCGTTCTCGGCGGCATGGCGCTCCACAACGCAATCGACTTCCGGAGGCGCTGGATCGACCGGCGCGCACGGGCGCGCGCCGGCGCGCCCGACGAGGCGCCCGGGCGTCAGAAATCGTTTGTCCGGTTCACGATCGGCGAGCGGATTCAGCACTGGACGCTGGCGGGCAGCTTTACCGTTCTTGTGATATCCGGATTCGCGTTGAAGTTTGTCTGGGGTGTTCCGTTCGTTAACGCCGCGGATTCTGAGACGGTCCGGGCGCTGGTGCACCGGGGCGCGGCGACGCTGTTCATGGCGCTGGCGGTGTACCACGTTGGGTATCTGGTGGTGAGCAAACGCGGGCGTTCGATGGCGCGCGCCATGCTGCCGCGGGTCAGGTCATGGCGTGATACGTTGTGCGCAGTCGGGTGCTGCATACGCCTTGGGCCAGCGAGCGCCGCCGACTGGCGAGACCTTCTGCAGATGGTCAGGTACAACCTGGGTTTGACGCCCGAGCGCCCGCGTTTCGGGCGGTTCAGCTATGCGGAAAAGATGGAATACCTTGCGCTGGTCTGGGGCTCGCTGATTATGATCGCGACGGGGCTGATCCTCTGGTTCGAGGTCCCGTTCCTGAATCGGGTTCCGTTCTGGGGCTTTCAGCTCGCCACGCTTGTACACTACTTCGAGGCGATTCTTGCGACGCTGGCGATTGTTGTCTGGCATTTCTACTTTACGATGCTGAACCCGGATGTCTTCCCGCTGTCCAAGGTGATGATCACCGGCAAGATAAGCCGTCACGAGATGGAGCTGGATCATGCGCACGAGCTGGAGTCACTCGAAAGTCCCGGGCACACCGGGGCGTGCGACCCGGACGCGGCAAAGCCCGGCGCCGAGAGCCCCGAGGATGAGCGGACGCCGTAAAGCCCTGAGCCGGGGCCGCGCAGCAATCGCGAACCTGTTCGTCGTTGCTAGAGTTTCTCATATGCCAGCACATCAACTTTTCGAGCACAGGCGCCCACTGATTCTTGGCAGTATCCCATTCTTCGTGAACGCTGCGCCACGCCTGCTTGCACTGCTTGCGGTGCTCATGCTGGTAGCGCCGGCCTCGGCCCAGGTAACGCCCGAGGAGCACGCCGCCCACCACCCGGATGAGGCGTCCTCGACCGACACCCCCACACCGCCTGGCGAGGGTGAAGGCGACAGCGACACATCGGGCGCCCCGGGCGGTGGGATGGGCTCGATGATGGGGGAGATCGGCGCCCCGCCGCTGGACCTGTACCCGTCGCTGATGAGTCTGCAAGAGCTTTCGCCCGAGGATATTGCGGCGTTCGAGCAGCAGGCGCGCCAGCGCGTGCAGGCGGGCATGGAGCTGATGACCGAGGCGCTCGACCGGATCGCCCGGGCCTCTTCGGAGGACGACTTCGAGGCGATGCAAGAGGCCGCGGTCCTGTTCCGGGAAGGGTTCGCCCGGTTCGAGAGCGGGCTCGCGACGAGCCAGTTTTTGAGCGAGGGCCAACCCCCGCAAGAGATCGCGCTCAACTGGTTTCGGCGGGAGATGAACATCGCGCCAGAGTCTGGCGTCCCGGGGCGGGGGCCGCTCGGGTTCACCTGGTTCCACTTTATCACCATGATCGTTCTTCTTGTATTCGGGACAGCGATGATCTGGTTGTACTTCGTCAAGATGCGCCGCGCGTCGGTGCTCATCGCGCGCCTGGCCGGGGTCAGCGCCAAGCGGTCCTCCGATGCGTAAGCGCGAGCCATTGCTCATCGGGTGCCTGGTCGCACTGTTGTACATCGTGTGGCTCGGGTTCCCGGTGCACGCGGCGCCCGGGTTCGCCGGCAGCTTCTGGGGCGGGGTGCTCGCGGTGAGCGGCGCCGCCCTGATGCTCGTACCGCTGCTGTACTAGATCGTCAAGCGGGTCAAGCGCATCAAGACCGGTGTCACCCGGCACGTCCCGATGAAGACTCTGCTGTCGTGGCACATCTACGCGGGCGTCCTCGGCCCGATCCTTGTCCTGCTGCACACCGGGCACAAGTACGACAGCCCGCTGGGCATCGCGCTGACAGCGATGACACTCATCGTTGTTCTGAGCGGGTTCATCGGGCGGTTCTTCAACGCCCGGATCTCACGCACCATCAAGGCCCAGAAGGCGATGCTCAAAGATCTCAACCGGGCGTATGAAGAAGAAGCGGGCAAGCTGCGCGAGCTCCCGGGCGGGACGAGCTATATCAGGCCGTTCTCCTGGGTGCTGGCGCGGAAGGCCCATCGCGTGCTGGCCATACCCGAGCGGGCCGAGCAGGATCTCCCGTCTGTGGCTGCGCACACGGTCGAGCTGGCCGAGTCCATCGCGGATGTCGAGTACGCGATCAGGACGCACGAGACATTCAAGCGGGCGTTCAAGATCTGGCTGCGCGGGCATATCCTTATCTCGGCGGTGCTGTATGCGCTCCTGGCGCTGCATGTGTGGTCGGCCATTCACTTCGGGCTGAGGTGGTTCGCATGAGCGCCGGCAAACGATCAAGGTTTGGGTTCATCGCTCAGATCGGAGCGGTCCTCGGCGTCGT
>JAJRXR010000051.1 GCA_024276195.1 Planctomycetota bacterium | reverse complement strand
GAGCGGAGAATTGAGCCCGTCAGCCAGGCGCCCAGGGGGGTGAGCCCCAGCGTCCAGATCGGCGCCCGGGCCGAGCGGAGGACCAACGCCGCCCCGAGCACCCAGACCGCCAGCCCACCTGCGCCGGTCCCGACGCCGACCCAGCCAATGGGACGTTCCCGGAGAACGAGCGAAAGACCCACAGCGAGGGCGCCCAGGGCGCACAGGGGCAGGAGGGCGCCGATGACTCGAGCGACGCGGGCGTGCCTGCGCAGGCGGGCGCTCTTGCGTCCGGCGCTCTCGGCGAAGATACGTTTCCAGCCTCGTGTGAACTCGTCCCAGGTGTCGTACATCGAGCACCGGACCATGCCGCCCGAGAGCAGGAGCGAGGCGCCCGCGCCGGTCTGGCGGACGAGCTCGGCCAGGGCGATGTCTTCGAGCAGGGCGTCGCGGACGGGCTCGTGCCCGCCGATGGCGTCGTAGACGTCACGCCGGAAGAGCATGAACTGACCGTTGGCAAAGGCGCGCCGTCGCTGGGGGTCGTCGTCTGATGCGCGCATCAGCGGGTACTGCCTGACGAGCTCGAACCCGCTCATCGCCTGGACGACGCGCTCGTACCAGCGATCGCATGTGAGCGTGCTGAGCAGGCTCAGCAGCCCGTCGGACCGGTCGCGGGCGATCGCCAGGGCGGCGCGCACGCACTCCGGGTCGAACTCGGTGTCGGCGTCGGTAAACAGCAGCCAGTCGGCGTCGCGGGCGTTGGCCGCGCTCTCGACCCCCGTGAACACCGCGTGGACCTTGCCCGCCCAGTCTTGGGGGCACTCGTTGATCTGGATGATCTCGAAGCGGTTGTCGGAGCCGATCGCTTCGCGGGCCTCGTCGAGGGTGTGGTCGGTACACCGGTCCAGGCAGAGCACGAAGCGCAGGTCCGGGTGCGTCTGGCGGGCGAGCGAGCGGACGAGGCGCCCGATCTTGCCCTGCTCGTTATGAGCGGGGACGACAACGCAGACGCGCCCCACTGGGGGGTCGTCGCGAGCGAGCTCTACGCCGAGGCTGGCGGGGGGCAGGTCGCGGATTGTGCGCATGAGGCGGACGATCACGAGCGTCCAGACAACGCCCAGAGCGACGCCCCCGATCGAGAGCACGGTCAGAATGATCAGGGCCAGCACGTCCATTGGCAGCGCAAGGGTATCGCGGGCGGGGATAGGCTTCTTGCGTGGGCGACAGCGACGACAGATCGGGCATGACCTTCTCGCGCCGGGCGCTGCGCGAGCTGGACCGTCTGTGCGCGGTCGAGTTCGCCATCCCCTCGATCGTGCTGATGGAGAACGCGGCGATCGGGCTCTGCGAGCGGACCCTCGCGTTCATGCGCGAGCGAGGCTCGACCGGCGCCCTGATCGTCGCTGGACCGGGCAACAACGGGGGCGACGGGCTCGCGCTGGCGAGACATTTGCACAACGCGGGGGTTGGCGTCCGGATCGCGTTGTTCGGGCGGGCCAGGCCCGAATCGGACGCGGGGGTGAACCTGGAGATCTGCCGACGGATGGGCCTGGAGATGGCGGCGCTCGATATCGGCGAGGGGATGGGGGCGGAGGGGGCGAACAAGCAGTTGCGGGCAGAATCGGGGCTCGGGCTTGGGGCGTCGCTGGCGGTCGTGGACGCCCTGCTCGGGACGGGGCTGGACCGGGAGGTTCGCGGCGCGATGCGCAGCGTGATCGAGGCGATCAACACGCTCGGGCTCCCGGTGATCGCGGCGGACACGCCCTCGGGCCTGGACAGCGATACCGGGCGCCCCCTGGGCGCGTGTGTCCGGGCGGATCTGACGTGTACATTTGCGGGGCTCAAACGCGGGTTTGCGATGGGGAACGCCCGGGAATTCACCGGGGAGGTGGCCGTGTGCCCGATCGGCGCCCCGAGAGAGCTGCTCGAGCGTCTGGCGGACCGCCCTGTGGATCGGGCGGATGATGGGGCTGAGGATGTGGCTGAGGATGGGGCGAGCGGTGTTGACACGGGCGGCGCGGCGCCGCACGATTGAGGCGAACGGAGACGCACGATGTCGGTCCGGATGGAACTGTCACGAATCTTGATCCGCGAGCTGGTGGATTACCAGATCATTGAGCTGCGCGAGGCCGAGGAGTTTGTGGATGAGGATGGGCAGACGCAGGTCCGCCAGATCGAGGACGGGCGGACGTTTCCGATCGTGATCGGGCTGCCCGAGGCGCAGGCGATCGAGCGGCGCCTGGGCGGCGGTGAGGTCAAACGCCCGCAGACCCACGACCTGCTGGCGAGCATCATCGACTCGCTCGGGGGCACGCTCGAGAGCATCGCGATCTCGGATCTGCAGGAGCACACGTTTTTCGCCGAGCTTCGCCTGCGCCGGGCGGACGGGACGGACGCGGCGGTGGACTGTCGCCCGAGCGACGCGATCGCGCTGGGGATTTCTGAGAACGTGCCGATTTATGTTGCCGAGCATGTGCTCGAGGAGGCGACGCGCGAGCCGCCCGAGGATCCGGGGTCACTTCTGGATGATGAGGACGACGAGTGAGCCCGGACCATGAGCCCGAGCCCGACGGGCAGCGCCCGGAGCTGACCGACACCGACATCCATGTCCGCCCGCGGGCGTACATCACGGCGGATGTTCCGGCGGTCGGGGGCGTGCTCAAGCGGCGCGATGATGACTTTCTCGTCGAGGAGTTGCCGCTGATCGAGCCGGCGGGCGAGGGCGAGCACCTGCACCTGTTTATCGAGAAGCAGGGCCTGAGCACGCTGGACCTGGTGCGGATTGTTGCGAAGCACTTCGGGGTGTCGCGCGAGGCGATCGGGTTCGCCGGGCTCAAGGACAAGCGCGCGATCACGCGACAGGTGATCTCCGTGCACACCCCGGGCAAGACGCCCGAGGACTTTCCGATGCTCGACCGAGCGAACGCCCGGGTGCTGTGGGCGGATCTGCACACCGAGAAGCTGCGCCGGGGGCAGCTCGCGGGCAACCGGTTCTCGATCCGGGCGCGCGGGGTCGAGCCGGGGCGGGTGGTTCACGCGCAGCGCGCGCTGGACATCCTCGGGCGCGTGGGCGTCCCGAACCGCTTCGGCGTGCAGCGGTTCGGGTATCTGCGCAACAACCACCTCATCGGGCGCGCGCTGGTGCTGGGCCTGCACCAAGAGGCGTGCGACGAGCTGCTGGGGGTGAGTGATCGGTCGCCGCCTGCGCAGCGCGATGCGCGGATGCTCTATGGCGAGGGCGATTTCGGGGGGGCCTATGACCTGTTCCCGCCCCACTACCACAGCGAGCGGGGTGTGCTGCGGGCGTTGGCCTCGGGCAAGGGGCCTGGGCAGGCGCTGGCGACGCTGGACAAGACGGTTCGGTCGTTTTATGTCAGCTCGCTGCAGTCGTGCGTGTTCAACAGTGTGCTGGATCGGCGCCTGGACCGGGGAACGCTGGGCCAGCTCGTGCCCGGCGATGTCGCGTTTGTCCACGAGGACCGCTCGGAGCTGGCGGTCTCGGTCGATGAGCTTGAGGGCGAATCCGGGCGCGCGCTCGGCGAGCGCCTGGCGCGATTTGAGCTGAGCCCGTCGGGGGCGATGTGGGGGTCGAAGATGGTTCAGGCTCGGGGAGACCCGGGCGACGATGAGCGTGCGGCCCTGCGAGCGTTTGGGATGGAGGCGGGCGACTTTGGGCTCGCCGACAAGCGTCTGGGCGAGATGCTCGAGGGGGCGCGCCGCCCGCTGCGGGTTCGCGTGCAAGACCCGGAGGTCGAGGCGGGGGTGGATGAGCACGGGGCGTACATCCGGTGCGCGTTCGATCTGGCGCGCGGCGCGTTTGCGACGACGGTGATGGACGAGGTGCTCAAGGGCGAGGCGGCGCGGGGGCACGTGTAGCGCGATTCACCCGCGAAGCGAATTAGTTCTCGATTTTGATCTCGACGTCCAGCTCGACCGTCTGCGGGAGCAGGCATTCGGTGTCGTTGCAGGCCTGGAAGGTGACGCCCAGGACGGGGGCGCCCGGGGTTGGGCCGACGCCCGGGGCGAGTTCGAGGGCGACCTCGAACTCGATCGCGCCGTGGTGGACGTTGATGGCGCCGACGCCTGGGATGCCCAGGTCGAGCGTTTCGCCCTGCGGGTAGTCCGCGAAGACGGCGACGCCTTGGCCCCGGACAAGCCCGACGCGCAGCGGCACGAGCCCCTCCCCACCCTCGCCCGGCTCGGCGCTGACGATGTGGAAGCCCGGTGGGATCTTCAGGCGCAGCTTGAACGACGCGGGGGCGTCGGGCGCGACCTTGACGCGCTCGACGCTGGCGAGGACCTCGACACCGGCGCGGTCGGGCGCGGGCGGCGGGGTATCGGGGGAATCGAAATCGACGCGGTCGCCCAGCTCTTTGTGGAGGCGGAGCAGGCGCAGGAGGTGGCGCGTGGCGTTGACGGTCGAGGCGGGGGAGGCGCTGATCTGGGCGCTGAGCGAGGCGAGGGTTCCGATGGCGCGGTCGAGCCAGAGGTCGTCGCGGGTCGTTTCGTGCAGGTCGAGCAGGGCGCCGAGCATGACGGAGGAGGCGCTGGGCAGGGCGCCGTCGTAGCTGGTGCGGGTGCGCACGAAGAGGTCGTCCTGATCGGCGCGGGTGTCGAAATAGCCGCCATCGGGATCGGCGAAGGCGTCGTGGGCGCGGTTGGCGGTGTCGATGGCCGCGTCGAGGCGCCAGGCGTCACGGCTGAACGAGCTTCGGTGCAGGGCGACGAGGCCGGTGATGAGCATGGCGTGGTCTTCGAGGAACGCCGGGGTTTTGGCCGAGCCAGCCCGGGCGACGCGCAGGAGGTCTCCGTTGTCCGTGCGCATGTGCTCGAGGATGTACCTGGCGGCGTGGTCGCCCGCCTCGAAGTAGCGGACGTCCTCGAACAGGTCGGCGCCGTGGGCGAGCGCTTCGAGCAGCAGCCCGTTCCAGGCGGTCAGGATCTTGTCGTCCAGGCGGGGCTGCTTGCGCGTGGCGCGGACCTCGTACAGGCGCTCGTTGATCCGGTCCATCGCGGCGAGCAGGTAATTTTCGCTCATGCCCATCGTCGGCGCGAGGCGGTCCGGGCGGCCGCGCAGGCGCAGAACGTTCTGCGCCGGGTCGTCCGGGTGGTGCGGGTCGCGGAAGTTGGGGCCTTTGTCGAGGGCGTAGAGCGTCATGGCCAGCTCGGCGTCGTCCGGGGAGAGCGCATCGCGCATCTGCTCGGGCGTCCAGAGATAGTTGAGCCCCTCGCGCCCGTCCACCTCGGCGTCCTGGGCGCTGTAGAACCCGGTGGCGCCGGGCTCGCCCGGGGCGGTCATCTCGCGCAGGGCGTAGTCGAGCGTGCGGCGCGCGGTCCTGCGGTAGAACGCGTCGTCGTCGAGCGTCGCGGCCCGGGCGTAGAGCGTCGCGAGCTGGGCGTTGTCGTAGAGCATTTTCTCGAAGTGCGGGACGGTCCAGGTGTTGTCAACGGAGTAGCGGTGGAAGCCGCCCCCGACCTGGTCGTTCATGCCGCCGATGGCCATGTTGTCGAGCGTGGTCTTCAGGGCGGTGTCGATGGCGGTTTGTGTGTCGTCGTCGCCCGCGTCGGCGCGGGCTTCGAGGAGCAAGAACAGGTTGGAGGCCTGGGGGAACTTGGGGGCGCCCCCGAAGCCGCCGTGGGTTCGATCGAACGTGCGGAGCAGGTGTCCGACGCCCTGGGTGATCTGGGCCTGGCCCACGGGAACGGGCTCATGGTCGGCGGCGAGATTCTGGCGAACGGACTGGGCGACGCTTTCGCTCTGAGCGATGACCTGATCGCGTCGGTCGTTCCAGAGGGCGCTCATGCCTTCGAGGACCTGGACGAAGGAGGGCATGCCGGCGCGTGGCTCTTTGGGGAAGTAGGTGCCGCACCAGAACGGGCGAAGGTGTTCGGGTTCGAGGAAGCAGCTCATGGGCCAGCCGCCGCGCCCGGTCATGATCTGGGTCGCGGCCATGTAGATGTCGTCTACGTCCGGGCGCTCTTCGCGGTCAACCTTGATGCAGACGAAGTTGGCGTTCATGACCGCTGCGGTGGCCTCGTCCTCGAAGCTCTCACGCTCCATGACGTGGCACCAATAACATGTCGAATAGCCGATCGACAAGAAAATCGGCACGTCGCGCTGTCGTGCCGCCTCGAAGGCCTCCGGCCCCCAGGGGTACCAGTCCACGGGGTTGTGGGCGTGCTGGAGGAGGTACGGGCTCGACTCGCCCGCGAGACGGTTGGCGCGGCGTTGTTCGGGCTCGCCCGTGTGCAGGAGTTGGGTCATCGTCGCCTTTCGCTCGGAGAGCGGGACTGTAGGGGGCGGCGGGCGCCTAGCGCCCGAATCGGGGCTCGGTCCCTCCCGCGAGTTGCAGCGTGCTTCGGGAGAAGGCGCGAGCGCGCCTGCACGGCTCCCGGGGCGCCCCCGCGGAGGGGGGTTGGGCGCTGCGGAGTTTGGCTGGTTGGGCCAGATCAAGAATTGAAAGCCGCCCGCAAACGCGGGCGGCTTTCAGAGCGAAGGTTCAGGTTGAACCCGATGTGCTAGGGGCAGCCAGCGTCGAACGCGACCAGGAATGCGACGACGTCGGAAAAGTCGAAGACGCCGAATGGCTCGGCAAAGTCGGCGGAGCAGTCGTTGGCGTCGAACGCAATGAGGAATGCGGTGATGTCGGAAAAGTCGAGGGAGCCGAAGGGTTCGGCAAGGTCGGCGGGGCAGTCGTTATCGGCGAGATCGAAGACATACGCCGAGCCAGCCTCGGGTAGTCCGTTGTAGTCGTCATTCGGCGCCCCGACGAGGGCCGTGTCGCCGTCGATGGAGACGGACCAGCCGAACTGGTCACTCGCCACCCCGTCGCTGGGCAGGAGCTTGGCCTGCTGCGTCCAGACGCCCGCGCTCCGCGTGAAGACATACGCCGAGCCGGAACCGGATCCGTTGTCGTCGTCCCGGGGCGCCCCGATGAGGGCCGTGTCGGCGCTGAGAGAGACGGAGAAGCCGAACCGGTCATCCGCCGCCCCGTCGGCGGGCAGGAGCTTGGCCTGCTGCGCCCAGACGCCCCCGCTGAGCGTAAAGACATACGCCGAGCCGGAGTCGGAGCCATTGTCGTCGTCAAACCGCGCCCCGATAAGGGCCGTGTCGCCGTCGATGGAGACGGACCAGCCGAAGATGTCACTGATCGCCCCGTCGCCTGCGAGAAGCTTGGCCGCTTCGACCGGGTCGCACGTCTGCGCGTGCACCGGCGGCGCCAGCCCCGCGACCAGCACGCCCGCGCACACTCCGAGCACGCTGGCGCCGATCCGCCGACATGTGCTCTTTCGCTCGGTGCTCATACGCTTCGCTCGATCCGCCTTCATGATGTCATCCCCCCGGGCTCGTCGAGACCCGCCCCACATGACTGGTCCACATAACTGGCTCCATCGGCCCATATCAAATGTCAGATCCCCGACCAATCTAACCTAATCCGCTCCCCGGTTTCAGTCAACGGTTTTCAGGCGCGGATGGGCGATGAGTGCTCGATCATAGAGTTTCTGCGAGCTTGCCCCGAGTTCTGACGCCGGAGCGGACGTGAATAGCCCTCAGATACCCGAACACCGTGCTGAAAGCTCCTCGTTGCCCTGCGGGATTTGTCGCCCCGAGTCCCGGGACGCTTATTGTGCTGTCGTCGGCGGGGCGGCAGTGCTGGCGCGGGTCATGAGCCCGGGTCCGCAGCAGCCTTGCCCGCGGGTATGTTCTCGTCGAGCCAGCGGATGATGCGGTCGAGTTGCATGGGCAGGGCGATGAAGATCAGCTCGTGCCCGACGGGGAAGATCCATCGCTCGGGCTCGCCGAGCAGGCGCCAGAGCTCTTCGCCCGTGGCGGCGGGGACGGCCTTGTCGCGGGCGGCGTGGAGCATGAGGACGGGCTTGTCGCGCAGCAGGGTCGCGGTGCTGGCCGAGTCGAGGGCGGCGTGCGCCAAGTACGCCTCGAGCAGCGCGTCACGATCGGCGGCGGGCGAAGAGCCCTCGCCCCATTCGAGCTCGACCGAGTCGATCCAGCTCGCGTAGTTGCTGTCCATGTTGATGCGGAGGAAGTTGGCGCCGCCGGCGACGAGGATGGCGCCGTCGTACAGCTCGGGCGAGCGGGCGTGGACGGTGGGCAGGGCCATGGCGCCGCCGCTCATGCCGAGCAGGACGTGGCGCAGGTCTTCGAGTTCTGGGCGGAGGTGGTGGACATGCTCGACTGCGCCATCGACGGCGTAGGCGACCTCGGCGGCGCGCTGGTTGAAGGTGCGGGCGATGCTGGCGGCGGCGGCGTCGATGTCGGCGCTGTCGATCTCGAACCGGGATTTCTGCGTGAAGCGTCCGGGGTGCGAGAGCATGCGCAGAACGGTCCAGCCGGCGGCGCGGAAGCGCCGGACGGTGGTGTGGATGACGGGCTGGGGGGTGCCGAACATGCCGGGGAGGAGGACGATCACGCCGCGGGGCGGCGCCTCCGGGGCGGGGTCGTAGAGGGCGAACCAGGTGCGCTCGATCTCGAGGTGCGGGACATCACCGCCCGACGCGGCCCGCTGGGCGGAGATGAAGCGGAACATGGCCGCGGGCTCGTCGGGGTTGTCCTTGCGGCGCTCGAGTTCTTCGGGCGAGCGTGGGTCGGTGGGGTTGGAGAGCTTTCTGACAAAGACGTACGAGCCGGGGCCTTCGGCGCGGAAGCGGTAGAGCCCGGCGCCCGGCTCGCCTGCGCTGAGGCGGGCAACGCTGGCGCGCTCTTCCTCGGCGGCGCGGAGCTGGTGATGCTCGCCCAGGCGCACGCCGGCCAAGTCGCTCAGCGGCCCCTCGACGGGCTCGATCACGCCCTTGATCCTCTTGCCGTCGCACCCCCAGCGCTCAGGCCAGGCGTCGTTGATCGTGTCGTGGTCGCTGGCTGTCGGCGCACTGGCGCTTGTACCTGCCCCGCCCGAGACCAGGGCGCTCGTCACGGCGCCGCTCTGGACGACCATGCAGCCGGGGAGCGCGAGCGCCGCCGCGGCAAACAGCCAGAGCGCGAGTCGGGGGCTCCGAGACTTGGGGTGGGGCAGTGTGGTCATGGCGCCGGTCTCGTTTGGTGGGGCCTCCCCCTGGTTTCAGCCCACAGTGTATGAGTGTGCGTGGGTGTTTGCCTGCTGGCGAGAACTGGGTGGGCCAAATCAAGAATAACAAAATCCGCCAATAACAAAGGCCGCCCGTGTGAATGGGCGGCTTTGAGAGCGAAGGGTCAAGTTGGGCCTGATGCGCTAGGGGCAGCCGGCTCCAAACGAGGCGAGGAACGCGACCACGTCGGAGAAGTCAAAGACACCGATGGGCGGCGCCAGGTCGGCGGCGGGGTCCATGGCGCCGAAGGCGGTGAGGAACGCGATCACGTCGGAGAAGTTGAGGACGCCGAAGGGTTCGGCGAGGTCTGCGGGACATGCGGTCGGGCAGTTGAGGTCGATGACATACGCCGAGCCCGAGCTGCTTCCGTTGTCGTCGTCACCCGGCGCCCCGACGAGGGCCGTGTCGCCGTCAATGGAGACGGAGGCGCCGAACTCGTCACCCGCCGCCGCGTCGTCTGCGAGGATCTTGGCCTGCTGCGTCCAAACGCCCCCGCTCCGCGTGAAGATGTACGCCGAGCCGGAGGCGAAGCCGTTGTCGTCGTCCAGTCGCACCCCGATGAGGGCCGTGTCGCCGTCAATGGAGACGGAGGCGCCGAACTGGTCAACCTCCGCCCCGTCGTCTGCGAGGAGCTTGGCCTGCTCCGACCAGATGAGCCCGCTCCGCGTGAAGACATACGCCGAGCCGGAGTCGTTTCCGTTGTCGTCATCAAAAAACGCCCCGATGAGGGCCGTATCGCCGTCGCCGCTGATGGAGATGGATGTGCCAAAGCCGTCAGCTGTCGCCCCGTCACTGGGCAGGAGCTTGGCCTGCTGCGTCCAGAAGATCCCGCTCTGCGTGAAGACATACGCCGAGCCGGATTGTTCTCCGTTGTCGTCGTCACCCGGCGCCCCGATGACGGCCGT
Organism: Planctomycetota bacterium; assembly: GCA_024276195.1. Lineage (GTDB taxonomy): Bacteria > Planctomycetota > Phycisphaerae > Phycisphaerales > UBA1924 > JAJRXR01. The sequence goes on along the minus strand of JAJRXR010000051.1, from coordinate 8,857 downwards.
ATCGCCGCTGATGGAGACGGATGTGCCAAATGCGTCACCAAGATCCAAGTCGGCGGGCAGGAGCTTGGCCAACTGCACCCAGGGACCAAAGCTCCGCGTGAAGACATAGGCCGAGCCGAAGAAGAATCCGCCGCCATCCCCTCGCGCCCCGATGAGGACGGTGTCGCCGTCGTCGGTGATGGAGACAGAGTTGCCGAACAGGTCATCTGTCGCCCCGTCGCTGGGCAGGAGCTTGGCCTGCTGCGTCCAGACGCCCCCGCTCCGCGTGAAGATATACGCCGCGCCGGAAAAGTCTCCGTTGTCGTCGTCCCATACCGCCCCGATGAGGGCGGTGTCGCCGTCGGCACTGATGGAAACGGACCAGCCGAAGCGTTGAATCACCCTCGCGTCGCTGGGCAGGAGCTTGGCCTGCTGCGTCCAGACGCCCCCGCTCCGCGTGAAGATATATGCCGAGCCGGAGGAGAAGCCGTTGTCGTCGTCAGCCCACGCTCCGACGACGGCCGTATCGCCGCTGATGGAGACGGAGAAGCCGAGCCGGTTTTGCGCCCCCCCGTCGTCCGCGAGAAGTTTGGCCGCTTCGACCGGGTTGCACATCTGCGCGTGCGCTGGCGGCGCCAGCCCCGCGACCAGCACGCCCGCACACACGCCGAGCACGATGGCGCTGATCCGCCGGCATGTGCTCTTTCGCTTCGCTCGATCCGCCATCATCATGTCATCCCCCCCAGGCTCGTCGAGACCCGCACCACATGGCTGGTCCACATGACTGGCTCCATCGGCCCATATCAATGGTCAGAGTTTTGAGCCAGTCTGACCGGCTCCCCGGTTTCAGTCAACAGTCTTCCGACGTGGATGGCCGATGAGTGCTGGACCATAGAGTTGCTGGGGGCGCACCCCAAAGCCTGACGGCGGAGTGGACGTGAAAGACCCTCAGACACCCGAACACCGTTCTGAAAGCTCCCCGGCGCCCATCGGGGCGGGGTTTGTCGCCCGGGCGGCGCTCGGCGGCGCCCTGATGGGCCTGGCCAACCTCGTGCCCGGGATCTCGGGCGGGACCATGCTCGTCGCGACCGGGATCTACACCCGGTTTATCGACGCGATCAGCGACGTGACGCGCCTGCGCTTCAAGGCGCCCGCGCTCATGCTGCTGGGGACCGTGGTGCTCTCGGCGCTGGTTGCGATCGTCGGGCTGGCGCCAACGATCAGCGCGTCGCTCGAGCACTTCCGCTGGGGGATGTACGCGCTGTTCATCGGGCTGACGCTGGGCGGGGCGCCGGTGCTTGTACGCATGATCGGCACGTTTCGCTTGAGCGCGTGGGCGGGGCTGGCGCTGGGCGCGATTGCGATGGTCGGGCTTGTGACGCTGCAGAGTTCGGGCGGCGGGTCGTCCGCGTCGGGGTCTGGAACACTGGCGCTTATGCTGGCGGGGGCGGCCGGGGCGAGCGCGATGATCCTGCCCGGGGTCAGCGGCGCCTACCTGCTGCTGCTGCTGGGGCAGTACCGCCCGATCATCGACTCGCTCGGCGCGCTCAAGGACGCGCTGACCTCGGGCGATGCGCAGGGCGTGATCGACCAGATGAGCGTGATCGTCCCGGTGGGCATCGGCGTCGTTGTCGGGGTGGTTGTGGTGAGCAACGTGCTGCGGGTCGTGCTGCACCGGTGGGAGAAGCTGACGCTCGGGGTGCTGCTGGGGCTGCTGCTGGCGGCGCCGCTGGGGCTGTATCCGTTCAGGCAGGGCGTTGCGCCCGAGGTCGGGCGGGAGTTCCGGGGTGAGATGGTGACTGAAGAGACGCTGAGCGAGATCAGCCCGAAGGACTGGGAGCAGGAGCTGTTCACGCCGAGCGCGGGGCAGGTGCTCGGCGCCGTCGGGCTGGTGGTGCTGGGGTTTGGGGCGACGCTGGGGGTTTCGCGGTTGGGTGGGCGCAAGGGCGAGGCGGAGCGTTGAACGTGAAGCACGGCTTGCCCTGTCGGGCTAAGCCGTGGCGCCCGAACTGTCGGGAGGAGACTGACCCGAGGACGGGCCAGCAGCACGGGACTTTCGCCAACCGCCCATGGGTTCGGAGGAGCCTCGGAGGACGTACACCAGCACGAGCGCGCCCGCGAGCGCCATGGCGGCGCTGAGCCACTGCCCACGGCTGAAGCCCAGGAATAGTTGCGTCTTGAGGTGGTCGTCGGGCAGGCGCCAGAACTCGGTGGTGATGCGGAGGACGCCGTACGAGATGAGGAAGACGCCGCCGATGACGCCGGGCTTGCGCGCCCTGGCCGCGACGATCCAAACCAGCGCCAGCACAATCAGCCCCTCGAGCGACTGGTAGAGTTGCGAAGGGTGACGCGCTGAGAGCAGGGGCTCGAGGCGTTCGCGCACACCCGTCGCGCCGGAGATGACCGACTCCATCACCCGGTGGTACGCCTGCAGATACATCTGGTCGTACACCTCTATATACCTCTCGTTGGGAAGCATGTGCTCCTGAACAAGAAAGTCGAGCCGCGTCTGCTGGACGGGCGTGAGTTGCGGCCTGTGCTTGGTGAGCATTTCCTGGGGGTAGCGGACCGCCCACCATGGCGCGGGCAGGCCCGGGGCGCTGATGATGCGCCCGAGGAGTTCGCCGTTGACGAAGTTGGCCAAGCGCCCGAGGGTGTAGCCGATCATGCCGATCATGGGCAGGAGGTCCATGACGTGCAGGGGCGGGCAGCGCCCCTCGATCTGGCCCTCGGGGCCTTTGAACCCGCGGCTGATGCGCCAGGCGGCGAGGGCGAGCCCGATGAAGGCGCCGTGGGAAGCCATGCCCCCGTTGTTGATCGCGAGCAAGCCCCACCAGGGCGGAGACGAGGTGAACTCGAAGAGCAGGTCGCGCTGGTAGATGAGGACGTAGCCGAGGCGCCCGCCGACGAGGACGCCGAGGACGAGGATGAGGATGGCGTCGATGGCGCGCTCAGGAGGGATGGGGGTAAACCGGCGTTTGGCGAGCATGCGCAGCAGGTAGTAGGCGACGATGAAGCCGAGGATGTAGGAGACGCCGTACCAGCGGATCCCGAAGTCGCCCGAGATGCGCAGGGCGTAGGGCGAGAGATCGTGCAGCCACCCGCCCAGGTCGGAGGCGGGGGGTATGGCGCTGAGTGTGGGCGGCTGGTTCATGGTTGGTTCATAGCTGGATCATCGGTGTTGGTTCATGGTTGGTTCATGACGCACAGGGCGCCTCGGGGACGCGGATGTTGAAGAACCGCTCGGTGTTGGCGTTGATCGCATCGCAGAACTCGTCAAACGCGACGCCCTTGATCTGGGCGATGCGGCGCGCCGTCAGAGCGGTGAAGGCGGGGACGCAGGGGCGGACGCCGCGCTTGGGCTCGGGCGAGAGGAACGGCGCGTCGGTCTCGCACATGATCCGGTCGAGCGGGACGAGCTTGGCGGCCTCGGCGACCTCGTTCGCGTTTTTGTACGTCACCACGCCCGTGAACGAGATCATGGCGCCCAGGTCGAGGGCCTTGCGCGCGTCGCCCGGGTCGCCCGTGAAACAGTGGAAGACGAACCGCTCCGGGTCGAGCGCCGTCGCGCGCAGGATCGGGATCAGATCATCGAACGCCTTGCGGCAATGCAGCACCACGGGCAGCTCGAGCCCCTCGCGCTTCCAGAGCTCGATGTGCGCCAACTGGTCGGCCAGGACCTGGCGCTGGACGGCGGGCTCGGGCGTGTCGTAGTGGTTGTCCAGACCCAGCTCGCCGAAGGCGACGCACTTGGGGTGCTGCGCAACGCGCCGGATCGCGCCCCAGTCGTGCGGGCCTTTGTCCGAGTAGAGCGGATGAACGCCAGACGAGCACCAGACATGCTCGTGCGATTCGGCGACACGCAGCACGCTCTCGACATCCTGCGAGGTGGTCGAGATCGTGATCGCCCCGGTCACGCCCGCGAGGCGGGCCTGTTCGAGCACTTCGTCGATGCGCCCGGCGAAGTCGGGGAACGTCAGATGGCAGTGGGTGTCGATCACGCGCCTTGAATATACGCCCGCCCGCCCTGCGGCGCGGCACAAGGCGCGGGACAAGGCGTGGGCCTCTCGGTAGACTGGCGCTGATGCGGCTCGTGCTCACGATTCTGGCGATCGCACTGACGCTGGGCAACGCCTCGGCGCAAGACTCGGCGCCCCGATTTGAGCGGTGGTACCGGGTCGAGCGGGACGGGGAGGCGATCGGGTGGATGTCGCTGATCGAGCACGAAACGGACAAAATCATCGTCACAGAATCCGCGTACGAGGAACGCACCCTTGTCTTCGGGCATGAGCGGGTGTTTCGGGTCGAGGGGCGGGTTGAGGAAACCCGTGACGGACGTGTGATCCGTAGATCGCTCTCGGAAAACGGGAGAGAACTGGCATCGTCTGCGAGATCTGTTTCGAGCAAAGAGGAGAGGGCAAGCGACGCAGGACCGCTTGCACCGAGCGCCGCGGCGCACTTTATCGCGATGCGTCTCCGGGCGGGCGCCGACCGGATCATGCTCGACCGGGTCGATCCGCTGATCCGTGCGCCGAGTGAGCGTCTGGTGTTGACGGGCGTCGCGCCCTGTGCGGCGGTCATTGATGGGCGCGAGATCGAAGGGTTCTGCGCGGACTGGGGGGTCAACGGGCGTGTCATGCTCGACGCGCGCGGGTACCCGATCAGGGCCGAGTTCTTTGAGGGCGCTCGCCGAGTTGTGTTCCGGGCAACAAGCAGGGTCGAAGCGACCGCGCCGTTTGAGTCGAGCGACAGTGTTGCGAGCGCGATCATGCCCGTGGTGGTCTTATTTTCCTACCCGTACCCAGTCTCTGAGTGGAGATACAAAGTCTCACGCGCTGATGGAAAATCACTCACATTGCCCGGGTCGATTGGCGTCTACAGCTTCAAAGAGGACGAGGGAGCGCTGATCATCAGCCGCGGGGCGAGCGAACCTGTTGCGCTCTCGCAAGAGGAACACGCGACGGCATTGCGCGAGACGGAACTCATCAGCTTCAGTGGGGTGATGTTTGACCCCCCTCCCAAGGGGGAGGGGGGCTCGGTCAAGCGAGCACGAGAGCTGGAGCGATTCGTGTACGACCGGATTTCCCGCAAGGGCTATGGGCTGCGACTGGTCAGCTCCGCGACCGCGTGGCGCCTCCGCGAGGGCGACTGCACGGAGCACGCCGTGCTGCTCGCGGCGATGCTCCGGCGTGAGGGGATCCCGGCGCGCGTGGTGGGCGGGCTTATCATGATCCGGGCGGATCATGGGCTGGCGATGACGCAACATCTCTGGGTGCAGGCGTACGTCAAGACTCCGGGTGGGTTTGTGTGGGTGGATCTTGACGCGACACTCGAACCCGGCGCCGAGGAGCCCGTCCGCATCGCCCTGGGCGCGACTGGCGTGACGGACGAGACCGTCGAGGACTTGGTGCGCCGCCTGGGTTCGCTCGCCGGGCTGCTCCGGGTCGAGGCGATCACGCCTGAATAGCATCAACCGATGAGCGAGATCGACACCAGCCCCATCCCGACGCTGCCCGCGCGCGATCCTGCGGCCCACAAAGGAACCTGCGGCACGGTGCTGATTGTCGGGGGTGCGGCGGGGTCGAGTGCCGATGGAACGCTGCGGATGATCGGGGCGCCGGCGCTGGCGGGGCGTGCGGCGATCAGGGCGGGCGCGGGCCTCGTGCGCATCGCGGCGCCCGAGCCCGTGCTCAACGCCATCCTGACCGACCTCGCCGAGGCGACGGGCGTCCCGCTCGCGTGTGACGCCTCGGGCCAGCTCCTCGCGCACGAAGCTGTCGCGGCGCTCGATGCGCAGATCGAAGGCGCCTCGTGCCTGGTCGTCGGACCGGGGCTGGGCGCGGGCGAGGCGCAGGCGAGCCTGGTGCTGCGGTGTGTCGGGCAGAGCGAGGCGCCGGTGGTGCTTGATGCCGACGGGCTCAACGCGCTGGCGTCGATGGTGGAGTATCCGAGAGAGATCCGTGCGTCGTGCGTGCTGACGCCGCACCCGGGCGAGTTCCGGCGCCTGGCCCAGCCGCTGGGCATCGCGCTCGACCCAACGAGCGAGGCGGACCGACCCGAGGCGTGCGCCGAGCTGGCACGCCGCCTGGGCGCGGTCGTTGTGCTCAAAGGCAAGGGCAGCGTCGTTTCTGACGGGCAGCGGACGTGGGTGTGCGCGCGCGGGGCGGCGTGTCTGGCGACCGGGGGGACGGGCGACGTGCTCTCGGGCTTGCTCGGGGCGCTCATCGCCCAGTTTGTGGCGCCGGGACCCGCGTCGATCAACGGCGTGAGCATGCCCAGACCCGCAGCCACACCGCTCGATCTCTACGACGCGGCCCGGGTCGGCGTCGAGGCCCACGCGATCGCGGGCGAGCGCTGGGGCAAGTCACACCACGCCGACGCGGGCCTGCTGGCGACGGAGTTGGCGGATCTGCTGCCAGAAGTGATTGGAAATGACCGCACGCTAGGTCCGTAGCATTGGCCATGCCGCCTATGTATGAGACCACTGGCTCAAGGCTGGGGAACCGGATCGAGACCGAGCACATCCGCCGACAAGTTCGAGTAGGTCCCGTACTCGGGATCAGACTGGAGCATCTCAAGCTGAACATGCGCATCCGCGATACGTCTGCGGAGCTTGAGGTAGGTAAGGTAAGCGTAGCGTGTGTCCCCTTCAACATGTTCCTTCAAGTAAAGGCGTTTCCGCTCATCATTGGCCTCCAGCGCTTTCTGAACATCTTCCGCAGCTTCGGCCAGCATTGAGATGTAAACATCCTCCGCTTCAGCAACATGTCCACCAACAGCGAGAAGCGTCGCGAGATGCCTCCCAATGCTGTACCGGGCCGGAGCATCGCGGTACTGCTCGCTGCTAAGTATGTCTGCGCAGAACTGAACCTCTTCTGCACTACCAAGCCCCCACCGCATTCCTTGAGCCAGCCTTAGGACTCTCTCAGCACCAATGCGCACGCCAGAGTCCCACCCATCGGCAGGATACTCGTCGAGATATTGCAGCGAGTAGGCTTACGCACCTACCATATCTCCGGCATCGAGTGAGGCTCGCCCCGCCAGGAGAAGTGCATCCCGATGAAAAATAGTCCCCGGTCGTACCTCCACCAACATGGCCTGCGCAGTCGCGAGGGCGGCGGAGTAGTCCCCGCTTGACTCCTGCAGCCTCGCCATCAGCGGCATAAACGAGATCGCCGCGTACTCTCGGTCAGTATCGCTCAAGCCCGAGATCGCAAGAAAAACATCTTGCGCGTCTTCGCAATAGGCCTTCGCTAGCTCAGGATGCGCCAATGCCACCTCGATCTGCGCCAGCATGCGAAGTGACTCTACCTCAAGCAGTGTTGCAGTCGACAGAGTTCGCAGGTCTCGAAAAACATCTGCAGCCTCGACGAAACGCCCGAGCGAGTAGTTCTTATGGCCTGCCGTATAGAGTGCCTGTGCGGCCTCTTGATCCTGCAACGAAATTGAAACCGCTACGAGCCAGTCGATAGCATTCGCCTTCTGGTTCGCAGGCGCCAGATCAATCTGACCAGCCGCAGTTTGGACAAACGGATCAGTCACGACAGGGTCAGAGGGCATTGAACCGTTAGCGTCCGAATGGTCTTCGCCAGAAGGAGGTTCAACCCCACTGCAAAGACTAACAACTGTCCCCATGACCAGCAAACGAGCGGCATGACCCAGGCAGCAATTTTCGAAACAGCTCTTCATAATACCCAAGCCTCTCTCTTATCGCAAACCAAACACAAGTTGCATTACTCGATGCGCCAACTGCAATAACACATCAATCCAGCCATGGATACCACCATCCGAAGGACCATCGGGCTCATCGTCGAGATCGTTTTGCACCCCGTCGCCATCTCGATCGTCATCAACATCATTAGGCACCCCATCCCCGTCCATGTCGGGGTCTTGATCATTGGGGATACCATCGGCATCAATGTCGTCGTCGTCTACGTTATCAATCCCATCCCCATCTACGTCAAGATCTTGTGAGTTAGTAATGCCGTCGCCATCCATGTCCGAATCTTGAGAGTTCGGGATGTTATCACCATCGATATCTGGATCGCTGCCATTCGGGATGCTGTCGCCATCAATGTCAGGATCTTCACTGTCAGGGACCCCGTCCCCATCGATATCCCCTCCCCCGCCAACAGGATGACAACCGCTAACATCTGGGGGATCCGCTCTCTGGTGGCGAATCACTGTGCCGTTGTACCGAACCGAGGATCCACTTGCTTCCTCTGCATCGCAGATCCACTCTCGATACGCGGCGCCGCCTTCCGGACAATCCCATTGCCAAGCCTCAAACCTACCTGCGATAACTTCGGCGTCGATCGTGTATCTATTCTCAAGTATCACAATCTTCCGTCGCCGACAAGGAGGAGTCGTTATCGTTGCAAGAACACCCCACTGTTTGGTCGCCTGGGAACCATAATCTGTCGAAAAACTAATTTCTGTTTCCCAACTTGCGCCAACGGGCAAGATCACTCCCTTTGCCTCTGCTGCGACGGTCACAGACACGCCCGCAGTGACGGACCACGACTCTGTAACTGAGCAGCTCACGGTGTATTGGTCCGTCACTGATACGGTGTTCAGATAGTTCTCTACTACAAGCTCGCCGATCTGCCTGAGCTCTGTTGTACGCACTGGTGGCAGTGTGTATATATAGTTCTCAATTACACTCAGCCTTTCACCACCCTGGTCATGGACGTTCCCACAATGATCAGAAATTTCTCCCCCGTACACGAGTACTATGCGGTTGGCGCACGGATGCCCGATCGCGTTGCAACTTGCGGTTGCCAGAGTAAGGGCGATGAGAGATTTGCACTTTCTGTCTGCCATTCGTTCGATCCTTATGCGATGAGAATCGAGCATATGGGGGGGGGGGGGGGGGGGG
>JAJRXR010000006.1 GCA_024276195.1 Planctomycetota bacterium | reverse complement strand
TACGCGTCGCGCAGCTCCGCGTACTTGCCCGTGATCCCGATCGACACCTCGCGCTCGCGCCGCCCCGTGAGCTTCCGCTCGAACGCCGACCAGGCGCGCCTTGCCTTGTCCTCGTGGCGCGTATCGACCCGGTCGTGCAGCTACAGCACGCTGAGCACCTCCCGGTCGAGCCCCTCGTTCCGCATGTCGTCGGGGATCGTGTAAATGCTCTCCCGGTCGTGCATCGAGAACACCCGGCGCATCGGCACGTGCGAGAACATCGCGATTTTTTCCATCACCTTCGCCTGCGCCGGGTTCGAGCTCCGGCACGCGATCAGGTGCGGCTGGATCCCCGCCTCCAGCAGCCGCTTGATCCCCAGCTGCGCCGCCTTGGATTTCTGCTCGCCCAGCGCCTTGGGCTCGATCACATATGTCAGCGCCACAAAGCAGACCGAGCCCGGCCCCTCCTCGAACGCCAGCTCGCGCAGCGCCTCGATGTAAAACCCGTTCTCGTAGTCGCCGACCGTCCCCCCGACCTCGATGAACACCACATCCGCCGGCCCAGTCCCGTCGCCCCGCAGCGCCAGCTCGCGCAGCTTCCGCTTCACCTCGCCCGTGACGTGCGGGATCATCTGCACATCGCGACCGAGGTACACGCCCTGACGCTCGCGATCAAGAATCTCAGAATAAATCCGCCCCGCGGTCACAAAGTTTCGGCGTGACAGGTTCTGGTCGAGCATCCGCTCGTACGTGCCCAGGTCCATGTCGCACTCGGTCCCGTCGTCGAGGACGAACACCTCGCCGTGCCGGTACGGGTTGAGCGTGCCGGCATCGACATTGAGGTACCCCTCCATCTTGATCGGGGCGACCCGCAGGCCCTTGTCCTTGAGCACCTTGGCCATGCTCGACGCGAAGATCCCCTTGCCCAGGCCCGACATCACCGTGCCCAGCACCGCGACGTACTTGTGCGTCCCCTTGCGGTACCCGTCGGGGATGGGCGAATAGAACTCGCTGGCCGATGGCGCCGCCCCGGCCGCCGCGAGCAGGTCCATCCCCCCCGAATCCTCAGGCGCCATCGCACCATCGGGCGTTTGCGATCGCCCACCGGCGCGGGCGCCGCCGCCCCCGGCCTGGTCCCGGGAGGCGCTGTCAGACTCATCAGGTGACTGGGGCATATCCAATCGTACCAGAACTTGCGCCGGAGACAAACCCGCCCGGGCCTCAGCAGATTCTGAGGGAGGCTTTCAGGTGTTCGCCCCACGCCAGCGCCGGACGAACGCCCGGTATTGCTCGGGTGTGTCGATCCCAGCGTGTCCTGCCGGACGAATCGCCACGTTGACCAACATGCCCCATTCCAGCCAACTGAGTTGCTCAAGCTTCTCGGTCTGCTCGAGTGGAGTGGGGCCTTGACCGCTGAGCCCGCAGAGTGTGCTCATTCTGTAGGCGTAGATGCCTATGTGCCGCAGAAGCCGGACGTCAGAGCCTCCGTCGCGATCATGAGGAATCCTGGACCGGCTGAAATACAGCGCTGGACCAACGCCGTCATCCGCCTCGATGAGTCCCGTCACGACCTTGACGATGTTCGGATCATCAGGATCTTCTCCAGGGCTGAGCGGACTTGCAACTGTTCCAATCTGCCCATAGATCGGGGGCAGCCACTTGTTGGGTGAGACCTCGTCGATCATCTCTGTGAGCCAAGTTGATGGCTGATTCTCCAGGGCATGCACCGCCCCGTCGATCACCCCCGCCTCGATCTCCGGCTCATCCCCCTGAACGTTCACGACGATCTCCGACGCCTTGAGCCCAAGCAGTTCTGCCGCCTCAACCAGGCGGCTCGTCCCGTTCGGGTGCTCGCCCGTCATCACCGCCTCGAACCCGCCCGCTCGAACTACTTCGCCGATTTCCTCGCTGTCCGTCGCGACGACCACCCGCGAGACCCGCTCGCCCCGGGCCGCCGCGTGGCAGACATGCACGACGAGCGCCATGCCGGTCTCGTCGGCCAGTGCTTTCCTTGGGAATCGTGTCGAGTCGAGGCGAGCCGGGATGATCGCGACGACAGACTCAGACCCTGCCCGACGCCCGAACACGCTCAGCCCTCGCTCTTGAGTTCGACGATCAGCGCCTTGATCTTCTCTCGCTGCTCCCGGATATCGCGGAACCCGAAGCTCTGGATCGCGATGCCCGCAGCCAGCTTGTCCGCCTCCTCCGCCGCCTCCAGATCCCGGTTCTCCCTGCCCTTCTTGTGCAGCGCGCTCATCAGCCCGTACCGGATTTCCATCCCGAGATCGCTCTTCTCGTTCTCGAGCCCTTCGAGGGCGCCGCGGAAGGTCTCGATCGCCTCGTCCAGCCAGCCGCCCAGCACGATGAACGAGTGCGCCATTGCCAGAAGCACATGCCTGCGGATCTTGGCGTCGTCCTGGGCGAGCTGGAACTGCTCGATCGCGTCGTTGTGCCGCCCGCACAGCGCGAACCGTTTGCCCAGCTCGTACTTGATCCCCAGGTCCGTCGGGTATTTCTCGACACGCAGCGTCAGCTCGCTGATCTCCAGCTCCAGCAGCGCCTGCTGCGTCTTCTCCAGGTTCGCCCTCGCCTCGGCGTTGTCGGGCGCTTTCTCAAGGGCCTGGCGGGCCTTGGAGACCTCTCGCCGCGCTCGCCGGATCTGGATCTCGCCCGAGACCTGGCGGAACTTGAACTGCCCCGTCTCCTTGTACGCCTTCGAGTACACCGCCATCGCCTTGAGCTCGTCCGCGTTCTTCCCACGCTCGCGCAGCGCTCGCCCGTATTTCTCGATGGCGCCTACGTCGTCCGGGCGTTCCTTATAGTCCCCCTCGGCCTCGAGCACCATCCGGTCCTTCACGTCCCCCGTCTTGCTGATCTGCTCACCCTCTTGGAGCTGCCGCTGCTTGTCGGCGTCGCGGATGTTCTTGCGGAACCCACCCTCCTCGCCCACATCATCGAACCCGCCCTTGCTCATCGTCGCCTTGGCGCCCAGGTTCCGCACCCGGTTGGCCAGATCGGCGTCCGCCCGGTCCAGGATCATCGCCGAGTTGCCCGCCTGCACCGCCAGGTCGTACGCCTCGATCGCCTCGAAGGCGTCCATCAGGCGGATGTACGTCGCTTTTTTCTGCTTCTTCGGGTCCGCCGCCGCGAGCTTGAACGCGTGCATCGCGATGTACTGCGCCGCCTCGCGGCACGTCAGCGCCGCTGCGTTCTCTGCCGCCTTGAGCGCCGCGTTCAGGTCCGTCGGGTCCGTGCCAAAGTCGAACAGGCTCAGCACATACTTGCCCTGGCGCCCCTTGCCGTTGACCCCGACCCGCGCGTCCTTGAGCGCCTTCTTCTTGGCTTTCTCGTCTAGCTCAGTTCCGCTGAAGGTCTTGGCCGAGGACAGGAACCCCTCGAGCCCCTCCATGCTCATCGGATACTGGCGAAGCCCGTTGAGCCAGTGCTGCATCGCGTAGGGGTAGTTGAACGAGTCGTGGGCCGTCTTGGCGTGCCTGAAGAAGTTCTGAGCTTTCGCCTCACTGAACGCCTCATCGACGGCCGCCGTCGCTTTCGCGACGTACTCCGCGCCCTCGGTCGCCTCATCCTCTTTCGATTTCTTCTTGTTGAACAGCGCCAATCGGTGGTCCTTGGGGGGGCATGGAGCCTCGGGGCGGGGGCGCCTCCGATGCTCGCTCGGGCGGGCGAGACTATAGGGGGAAGCGTCGCTCCCTGTACGGATCGGTCGGACCCAGGCCCCGGCCCGATCTCGGCGCTCGCCCGACCATACGATGTCCCGATGCCGATTGATCCATCCACCCTCCGGATCCAGACCTACCCGGCGGAGATCCTCCGCCGCAAGGCCGAGCCCATCGACCCGACGCCCGAGGTCGCCGCCATCGCCCAGCGCATGATCGAGCTGATGCGCGAGGCCGACGGCATCGGCCTGGCCGCCCCCCAGGTCGCCCTCCCCTGGCGCATGTTCACCTGCCACGTCCCCGAGGGCCAGGAACGCGCCCTGACCGACTCGCCCCCCAGCGCCAACGCCGGGCCTGAGGTCTTCATCAACCCCGAGCTCTCCGACCCCACCGGCGCCCCCGAACCCTTCGAGGAGGGCTGCCTCTCCCTGCCCGACATCACGGGCGAGGTCCTCCGCCCCCCCACCATCACCATCACCGCCACCGATCTCGATGGCCAGCGATTCACCCGAACCGCCTCGGGCCTGCTCGCCCGGTGCTGGCAGCACGAGTGCGACCACCTCAACGGCGTCCTCATTCTCGACCGCATGACCCAGGTCTGGCGCACCAAGAACCGCGCCAAAGTTCGAGACCTCGAAAAACGCGCCGGTCTCAGATAACTTATCCCAACCCACGGATGGAACCCTCGCGCATGGATCTCGTCTTCTTCGCCTCCGGCGCCTTCGGACTCCCCACCCTCGAACGCCTCGCGCGCGCGCGCACCATCACCGCCGTCATCACCCAGCCCGACCGCAAAGCCGGGCGAGGCGCGAAACTCACCCCCACCCCCATCGGCGCGTGGACTGCGGAGCACCTCCCAGACGTTCCCCTGCTCAAGCCCGAACGCATCATCGAGCCGGGCGTCATCGAGCAGGTCCGCGCCTTCCCCGCCAGCGCCTGGGTCGTCATCGCCTACGGGCAAAAACTCCCGCCCGAGCTTCTGAGCGATCGGTTCGCGATCAACCTCCACGCCTCGCTGCTCCCGCGCTGGCGCGGCGCCGCCCCCATCAACTGGGCCATCCTCGAAGGCGACAGCGAGACCGGAAACTCCGTCATCACCCTCGCCGACCGGATGGACGCGGGCCTGATCCTGGGCCAGTCCCGCCGCCCCATCGAACCGAGCGCGACGACCGGAGGGCTTCACGACCTGCTCGCCGCCGACGGCCCGGACTTGGTCGAGCAGGTCCTCAGCGATCACACCTCCACCTCGCTCAGCCCGATCGTTCAGGACGAATCCCTCGCCACGCACGCGCGCAAGCTCTCCAAGGGCGACGCCTGGGTGGACTTCACCCAGCCCGCCCAAGCCTGCCGCAACCGGATCCACGGGCTCAACCCCTGGCCCGGGGTCGTCGTCGAGTGCGCCGGCGAGCCGCTCAAGCTCCTCCGCGCGGAACTCGGAGACCCAGACCCCGAATCAACAGGCATGCCGGGCGAGATTCTTGATGCGCAGGAAGGACTCATCGCGTGCGCACAGGGCGAGCCCCTGCGCCTGCTCGAGGTCCAGCCCAGCGGCAAGCGCGCGATGCCCTGGGGCGATTTCGCACGCGGGCGATCGCTGACGCCCGGAGCCCGCCTCATCGCCAGGAGCGCCCCATCGTGCTGACCCTCTGGGACCTGCTCGAACCGAGGCGCAAGCGCCGGAGCAAGCGGCGCAAAGCGCCCGCTCCCAAGCCGCGCCCACAGAACAATCGCGCCTCACCCATGCGCGACCGCTACGACGAACTCGCCGGGCGGATGCTCTCCGAGCACTCCGTCCGAGTCCGCAAGTGGCGCTCGAGCATGTCCGGCGTCGCGTGGCAGGTGACATACGCCGACGGGACGATCTCACGCCTCATCGAGGCGCCCCGCCCTCGCGGCCCGATGTCCGCCGCTGTCTTTCTTCACGAGATCGGGCACCACGCCATCGGCCTCGGCGCCTACTCGCCCCGGTGCCTCGAGGAATACCACGCCTGGCGCTTCTCGCTCGACACCATGCGCCGCGAGGGCCTCAACGTCACGCCCAGCGTCGAGAAACGCATGCAGGAATCGCTCGAGTACGCCGTGTATAAAGCGCTCCGGCGCGGGCTCAAGCGCCTCCCGACCGAGCTCGAGCCCTACCTGCCCAAAGCGCAGGCGTGGGTGCTCGCTAGCGCCGCTCGGGCTCGATGATCGCCCCGCCGATTGCCCACCCGTGCCGCCCGTGCCCGGAATCATCCGGGAAGACGCCGCTCACCTTCTCGTCGAAGTGCATCAGCAGGAGCGTCCGGTCATCGCGCGCAAACGACTGCGCCGGCGCAAAGTCCGCCGTGTACCGGGCCATGTCCGAGACCCGGACCTCGTCGATCTGCCCCGTGAAGTAGCTCACCGGCGCCCCGTTGCGGTCAACATCCCCCCCGATCATCAGCGGCAGGTCGTTGAACGTGATCGCGCCCCTGGCCTTCGCCTCCGACTGCAGCGTTCCGTTGACAAAGAACCGGGCGGTCTCGCCGTCGAACGTCAACGCCAGGTGCGTCCACGTCTGCCATGTCCAAGGCTCGCTGGCCGGGAGTGAGAGGTACCCAGCGGTGGTGTGCAGGTATGCCGTCGGCAGCGTGCCCTCGGAGCCCGAGCCGTCCGACCAGAAAATCCCGAACGCGGAGTTCTCCGTCTTCGTCACGGCTCCCGCCCGCCCAACGGGCGTCCGCCCCGTCGCCCAGAACTCGAGCGTGAACCGCTCGGGACGCTCGGGCAGATCGACCCGGACCGCAGAACGCCCGTTCAGACGGAGCACACCGTTGTCCGACGGGCTCGCGGCGCCCTTGGGCGTGATCCCCTCAACCCGGACCCGCGCGTCGAGACGCTGCGTGATCGTCTGCTCCTGCTCCGCCGCGAGCGGGTAGCGCGCCCGCACCGTCAGACGCAGCCCCGGGGGCGTCTCGCTCAGCGCCGGCGCCGTCGCCATGATCGGGATCGTGATCGTCTGCCCCGCCCCGAGCACACCCCGGAAAACCCGCTGCGAGAGCGACCAGCCCTCGCTCGCGTCGATCGCCGCGCTGTACGCGACCGCAGCGCCCTCCGCCCCGTGCAGCGTGAGCGACAGCTCACTCTCGCGCCCCGCCTCGGGCGCGATGACCGCCTCGCCCGAAAGCGTCGCCCAGCCCGATCGCCGGAAGTGGTCCATCCCGTCCCAGACGACCCCCGGGAAATCCTCGGGCGTGCGCACGGACCCGACCGGGAAGATGCTCATCGAGTCCCCGTCTCGCCGGACCGTGATCTGCGCGATGTTGTGGAAAGCGCCCGCCTCGAACTTGGTGGACGGGTGTCCGCCCGTCACGCCCATCGTGTAGTACCGGATATTCCCGTTCTGCCCGTCGTCGCGCAGATAGTGAATATGCCCGGCGAACACCGTCACCGGACGCCCGTCCGCCAGCAGCACCCGCTCGACCTCGTCCCAGTTCGAGCCGTCGTACTTCGCCGTCCAGCGCGGGTGGTGCAGGAACACATACAACCGCTCGGCGTCGGTCGAGGCCAGGTCCTCGCGCAGCCACGCGAGCTGCGCCGCGGACATGTTCTGATCCTCGCTCGGGTTCGAGAAGCTCATCGACTCATCGCTGAACAGCACGCTCACGTGCGCCCACTTGTGCTCGAACGAATAATACAGAGGCCCGAAGTGCCGCTTGTACAGCTCGATGTGTCCCTCGGGCGTGTGCGGGCGCTGGTAGACGTCGTGGTTGCCCGCGACCGGGTACCACGGGCGCCCGAGGCGGTTCATGATGCCCGTGAACTCGTCCTTTTCCTTGAGCCACGCCCGCTCGTCGTCGTACCCCTGGACCATGTCGCCAACCATCATCACGAAGTCCGCGTCGAGCGCGCCCGCCATATCGACCGCGTCTTCGAGCACCTTGATCCCGGTCCGGGGTCCGCCGGTCCGGTCGCCGAACACGACAAACGTGAACATCTCCTCCTCGCTCGGCGCCTGCAACTCCACGCCCGAGTCCGTGCCCGGGCTCACCGGCGCGCGATCCTGGGCGAGCGCAAGGCCCGGCGCGATCCCCATCGCGAGCAGGACAAGACGGGTAGCAAGCGAGGGCGGGGTGGACGTACGGGTCGTGGGCGTACGGGTCATGAGGGTGTCTCCGGAATGGGTGCGCCGCCAGAATAGCCGGGCGGGGGCGGCGCGCAGGCATCCCGGGAAGGATTCGAACCTTCGACCTGCGGATTAGAAGTCCGCTGCTCTATCCAGCTGAGCTACCGGGACGAGAACGGGCGCACGAGCGCCTCGGGAGCAAGTCTATCGTCATGGCGCTTCCAAGTGCGCCGCCCAGACGTGAGAATACCAGCATGAGACCCCGCCCCCACCTCCCGATCGTGCTCGCCTGCCTGGCTCTGAGCGTTCTGGGCGCCCCCGCCCGGGGCGATGGCGAGACCGCCATCCGCGTCGCGACGTTCAACCTCCAGGACGTGCGCACCGCCGACCTCCAGAACCCGGACCACCCCCGCCTCAAGCGGATCGCCGAGATCATCCAGCGGATCCGCCCCAACGTGATCCTCCTCAACGAGATCGCCTACGACACGCCCGAAGGCCCGGGGGGCGAGCCCAATACCAAGCCTGGCGCCGAGCCCGGGCAGAACGCCCGGCGATTTGTCGAGCGGTTTCTCAGCGTCCCCCAGGCGCCCGGGCTCAAGCCCATCAGCTATGACGCCTTTATGGCCCGCCCCAACACCGGCTTCCCCAGCGGGTACGACCTGGACCGCTCGGGCGAGATCGTCACCGCCTACCCCGATCCAGGCGAAGCGGGCGAGGACGGCTCGCCAGCGCGCCAGACCCCCGAGGGTCGCGCCTTCGGCGGCGACGCCTGGGGCTTTGGTACCTTCCCCGGGCAGTACGCCATGGCCCTGCTCGTCGATACCCGCCTCACCATCCGGCGCGACGAGGCCCGGACCTTCCGCCTCTTTCCCTGGGCGTACATGCCCGGCGCCCTGCGCCCGATCGTCCCCGAAACCGGAGAGCCTTGGTACGGAGGCGAACTCGCCGATCGCATGCGACTGAGTTCCAAAAGCCACTGGGATGTCCCCGTCGAGCTGCCGGACGGGGGTGTTGTTCACTTCTTGTGCGCACACCCGACCCCCCCCGCGTTCGACGGCCCCGAGGGTCGCAACAAGCGGCGCAACCACGACGAGATCCGCTTCTGGGCGGATTATATCGAGGGCGCCGAGTACATCATCGACGACGCGGGCAAGCCGGGTGGACTGGCTCCGAGCGAGCACTTCGTGATCCTGGGCGATCTCAACGCCGACCCGGACGAGGGCGATTCGCTCTACAACCCGATCGGGCGCCTGCTGCTCGGGTCCAAGCGGGTCGGCGTCGCCGACGCCCCTCAGAGCGAGATCGAGATCGACACCCTCGACCCCGACGACACGGCCCGGTTCGGGCTGCGGGTGGATTACGTCCTGCCCTCCCGATCTCTGCGCCTGATCCGTTCGGGTGTCTGGCGCCATCCGCCGGCTGGCGGTGAGTTCCCGAGCGACCATTTCCCGGTCTGGGCGGACCTGGGCGTCCCCGCTCCGGAAGCGCCGTAGGCGAGCGAATCCGCCTAGACTCGGTTCCTGCCGAGCGGGAGAGATTCCGGCCCGGCAAGATCGGGAGCTTCGCGTGAGCCAGACAACAGGCTTTGTCATCACAAGGGTCGAGCAGCGGGCCTCGGGGTCCGTCGCCCGCGCGCTCATCGAGACCACCAAGCCGGGCATCACACGACTCGTGACGATCACCGCCCTTGTCGGGTTCGCGCTTTCGGTCCTTGTGCACGAGAGCGTGCCGGTCTTGACGCTCGCAATCACGGGCCTGGGAACGCTTTTCGGGACGGCGTTGAGCGCATCCGGCGCCAACGCGCTCAACCAGTGGTACGAGGTCTCGCGTGATGCGCGCATGAAGCGCACCTGCGCCCGCCCGATCCCCGCCGGGCGTGTCCCGGCGACGACCGTTCTGTGGTTCGGCTCCCTCCTGAGCCTGCTCGGGGCGTTGATCCTCGCGCTCGCGTGCGGCCCGATCCCCGCGGGCATCTCGCTGGTGTGCGTGATCAGCTACGTCCTGATCTACACCCCGATGAAGCCGGCCAGCGCGTGGTCAACGCTTGTCGGGGCCGTGCCCGGAGCGCTCCCGCCGCTGATCGGCTGGACCGCCGCGGCGCCGATGGCCGGCGCCGGCTCCCTCATCGAGCCCGGGGGACTCGCCCTTGTCGCGCTCATGATGGTCTGGCAGATCCCGCACTTCATGGCCATCGCCTGGATGTACCGCGAGGATTACGCCCGCGGCGGCATGCGCATGCTCCCGGTCATCGACCCCTCCGGCGTGCGCACCGCGAGCGTTGTTCTGCTCACGGGCGTGCTGCTGATTGTCGCGACGGTCGCGCCCGTCGTCGCCATGCCGGGCGTGCTCGGGATGGTGTCGCTCGTCGTGGCGATCGGCACGGGGCTGGCGTTCTTATACCTGTGCATCCGCCTGGCGCAGCGCCGGACGACCAAGGCCGCGCGTGCGGTGTTCTTTGCTTCGATCATTCACCTGCCGGTGCTGCTGATTGTCATGGTGGGCGAGGCGTTTGTTCGCGTGGTTGTGCTCTGAGATGAAGTCGATCCTGGTCTCCATCCTGGTTGCGGCGGTGCTCGCGGGCGCCGGGGCGTTGGTCATGGTCATCCTGCTGAGCACCAACCCGAGGTCGCCCAACAGCGTGCCCGGCGCGGTCGCCCCCGACCCAGCCGCGAGCAACCCGTTCGCCGACTTTCAGGTTCCCGAGTTCGAGCTGACCGATCAGAACGGCAATGTTGTGACGTCCGATGCGCTGGCCGGGCACGTCACGGTTCTGGACTTCTTCTTCACGACCTGCCCCGGCCCTTGCCCGGGTATGACGGCCCAGATGCAGCGCATCCAGAGCGAGACCGCCGGGACCAACGTCCGACTCATGAGCATCTCCATCGACGGCGACAACGACACGCCCGAGGTGCTCCTGGCCTACGCCAACGAGGCGGCGGCGGACCTCGACCACTGGATCTTCCTCACCGGCGCCCCCGACGTGGTGACCCGTATCGTGCGCGACGGGCTCAAGTTCGAGGTCGCCCCGATCGAGGACTCGCCCATTCTCGACGACACCGGCGCCCCGCGCATCGGCCCCGCCGGCAAGCCGCTGCTCAACTTCGTCCACCCCACGCGCCTGCTGCTCGTCGGGCCGGACCGGCGCCTGCTCGGCGTTTTTTCGTACGACAACCAGGCGCAGGTGGATGAGCTGATCGCAAAGGCGAAAGCCGCTGCGGGCTAGCGCGGGTCGCTTATACCCCGCTGGCGATCGCGGCGCGCACCCGGGCGGTTGTCTCGTCGGCGTACAGGTCGCTCTTGCCGAACCCGGGGCTGGCGCCGGCGCGTTCGCCTTCTTCTTGCGATTCGCTGAGGTTGCTCACAAGGATCATCGGGGGCGTGCGTCCGTCGCGCCCGGCCAGATCGCCGATCAGCCCGATGCCCGAGTCCGACCCGAACGCTCCATCGAGCACGCGGTTGACCACGAGCAGAGCCGCGGACCCGAGCATGGCTTCAAGCTCGCTGAGCGCGTTGACCATTTCGATCGGATGCTCCGGGGCGGCCCGTCCGAGCATCGACTTGAGCATCCACGCGTCCGGCCCGCAGTGCCCGACAAGGACCACCGGGCTCGCTTTCGCCTTGTTCTCACTCATCGCTGATCTCCAGTCGGACCTCTCGGGCGCGCACATACATCGTAGAACGCCCGAGCTCGAAACGCCTGGGGTCTGTGCTCTCATCCCGGATTGCATGGACCAGATCGCGGAGCGTCTCGGGCGAGAGCCCGCGATTACCCAGCGCCAGCAGGACCATCTCGCCGAGCACGGCTCCCGTCTCCGCCCGGAGCGCCGCGCGGGACCACACCCGGGCGGCGGCGTTGATCTCGGCGCCCTCCAGGAGCCCGCTTGCCCGCTGCGCGATGACGTGCTGGGCGTCGCGGAGCAGGGCGGAGCTGATCGAGGCCCGCCGGGCGCCCTCCGGCGCCAGGCGGCGCAGCTCGGGCATGACCCGGGCGCGCAGGGCCGCGCGGAACCGCGACTCGTCCGTGTTGGTCGCGTCTTCACGCCATTCCCAGCCGGCGCTGCGGCAGACGCCCTCCAGCTCGGCGTGGGTCGCATCCAGACATGGACGGATGACGCTTGGTGCGGAGCTCGTGTCGAGTGTGGGCGCGATCGCGCCCAATCCTCGAGTCCCGCTGCCTCGGAGCAGGCGCATGAGCATCGTCTCGAGCACGTCGTCGGCGTGGTGCGCGGTGACGATCCAACGGGCGCCGCAACTCGCGGCAAGCTCGCGCAGCGCCCGGTACCGGGCCTCTCGAGCATTGGCCTCTGCGTTGCCCGCCAGCTCGGAGACACGGATCTCCGCGATCAGGACTTCTCTCGAGAGGCGCTGGCCCAGGGAACGGACCGCGTCCCGGTCCGCCTGGGCCTCGGGGCGCGGGCGCAGGTCGTGGACAACGTGCCCGAGGGTGATCGGAGCGGGCGTCGAGGCCAGGGCGATGGCCAGAGCGCACGAATCGGCCCCGCCCGAGCATGCGATGAGCGTCGGGCGGTCCTCATCGGGGACGGGCTTGGCGCCGGTCAGACGCCGCCAGGAGCGTCTGATCCGGTTCTCACTCGCCTTGGCAGCGGCTTGTTCGGGGGCGGGGCTCACGCCGGGATGGTAGAGTGCCACCAGCACGGACCCGCGGAGGCGAATCGACGATGATCCAGGACGGACCAGGCGAGCCCATTTTTTTGGTCGAGCCCACCGAGAACGAGACGGCGCAGACCAACGCTGCGGAGCAGACCCCGGCTTCCTCTAGCGGGATGAAGGATCTGGCGCCCGGGGCGCTGCTGGCCTTCGGCGTGCTCATGCTCGTCTTTGTCGTGATCCGCATGCTCAAGCGGAACCTGGCGCGCAACGCACGGACGAACCAGGGCACGCCCCGCGAACGGATCGAGCAGATCCGCACCCAGGCGAGCGTCCGGAACCCCACCGAGGGCTTCCAGGCCGACGCGGAGGAGCTGACGCGCCGGTTGGCGGCGATCATGGACAACAAGGCGGCCCGTCTGGAGCTGCTCATCGAGGAGGCCGACGACCGCCTGGCCCGCCTCGACCGCGCAAGCCTCGGCGCCGGTGTCAGCATGCACGCTCCTGATCAGGACCCCGGGGCCTTCGCGCCGCCCGCGAGCGAGCCGGCGCGAGCCCCGGCGATTGCCCAGACGCACATCGACCCGACGCAGCAGCATATTTATGAGCTGTCCGACACGGGGCTCGACCCCGTCGAGATCGCCCAGCGTCTCGATCAGCCGATCGGTCAGGTCGAGCTCATCCTGAACCTCCGCCGGCGCGGCGCCTAGCGCGATACCGCGTCCAGGCACAGGATCTCGAACATCACATGCCCGGCAAGCAGCGCCGTGATCCCCGCGGGATCTCGGTCGGGGAGGACCTCGACGATGTCGGCGCCGACGATGTTGGCGCCCTTGAGCTGACGCAGGGCGGTGAGAATCTCTGCGGACGTGAAGCCCCCGACGCTGGGCGTGCCCGTGCCCGGGGCGAAGGCCGGGTCAACGACGTCGATGTCGAAGCTGAGGTAGGCCGGGTGATCGCCCTGGCGGTGGACGAAGTTGCGCAGTGTTTCGTCGCAGGCGCAGTGGAGGTAGTCGTCGTAAGTGATGATCGTCACGCCGTGCTCGCGGGCGTAGTCCAGGTCGGCCTTGGTGTTGAGCGGGCCTTTGATGCCGACGGAGACCATGCGGTTGGGGTTGATCAGCCCGTCCTCGATGGCGCGGATGAACGGCGAGGCGTGCCCCCACCGCTCGCCCCAGACCGAGTCCACGGTGTCGAGGTGCGAATCAAAGTGCAGCAGCGCCAGCCCGCCCTCGGGGCGGTCGAGTCGCTCGAACGTGGCGCGGATGTTGGCGTAGGCGATGGAGTGATCCCCGCCGACGGCCATGAGCTTGGTCCGGCTCGGGTCGCCCAAGTTCATGGCGAAGCCGGTGACGGCTTCGCTCGTCTCTTTGCACGAGTAGGGCTGGACCGGCGCGTCGCCCGCGTCGGCCAGCGAGAGCTTCTCGCAGATGTCCAGGTCGTGGTGCATCGAGTAGCGTTTGACGTACTGCGAGGCGTCGCGGATGGCGCGCGGGCCGAAGCGGGCGCCGGGGCGGTACGTCACACCCCCGTCGAAGGGGACGCCGTAGATCGCCCAGTCCAGCGGGAGCGACTCGGGCGGAACAAGCTCGAGCAGCGGGTACCTGCAGAACGTGGGCACACCAGCAAAGCGGGGGAACTGGCGAGTATCGGCGAGGATGGTCTTGGGCATGGGATGATTCTATCGCTCGCGCCGAGCCGCGACGCCGCACTCCGGGCAGCGTTCCGAGTTCACGCCGCGGAGCGAGTAGCCGCACGAGGGGCACGAGGCGTCCAGCCCGCGAAGGATGCGGTTGATGAGCCAGCGCCCGCCGAGGAGGGTGTAGAGACCGATCGCGCAGTAGACAACAGGCATCAGGTCCAGAACTGGGAAGAGCGGTATCTGTGAGAGATTCCGAAAGTATAAATCTCGATTCTGCGCGTCCCACAGCAGTTGCAGCCACACGCTGATCTGGCTGATGGCGTCGCGAGCAAATACGAGTAGGAGGCACACTCCCCCGAGGCGGACGATCACGGTCACGATGATCCGGGCTCGGGCGAGGTCCATGGCTCCGTCTCCGGTGGATGGGGCCGATGTTACAGCCAATTGCGGTCGAGCGTCATGCCCACTGCCAGCGTGGATGCCTCGCCCGTCTCGATCATGCCGGCGATCGGGACAGCGGTGTAGTCGAGCGCGAACGCGCCCGCCGGGCGGTGGTTGCCCGACCAGCCGAGGCCGCCGAAGGGGAGCTTGCTCGACGCCCCGGCGGTGCCGCAGTTGACGTTGACGCACCCGGCCCGAGACTCGCCCAGGAACCGATCGATCTCGCCCCGATTCTTCGAGAAGATCGACGCGGCCAGCCCGTACCGCGTCGCGTTCGCCTGCGCAATCGCGTCGTCGAGCGAGCCCACGACCGAGATCCTCAGCAGCGGACCAAAGAGCTCTTCGTCACACCCGCAATCGTCGGAGTCGAGATCGAACCGAGGAACCCGGACGACCGAGGGCGAGACGTACCAGCCCGAGGCGTCGCCGCCGATCGGGTCGGTGACGGGCTCGGCGCTGAGCAGAACCTCGCCCCCGGAAGCGCGCAGGCGCCGCTCGAAGGCGAAGACCGCGTCGCGGGCCTGCTCGCTGATGATCGGCCCCATGAAGACGGGCGCCTCGCTCATGGGGTCGCCGATGGTCAGGGCCTTGGCGGCGCGCACGATCGCGGGGATGAGGGCGTCCGCGACAGATTCATGGACGATCGCCCGGCGTGTCGAGGTGCAGCGCTGCCCGGTGGTGTTGAAGGCGCAGCGCACGATTTCGACCGCCGCCTGATACAGATCGGCGCTGGGCATGACGAGAGCCGGGTTGTTGCCGCCCATT
Organism: Planctomycetota bacterium; assembly: GCA_024276195.1. Classification (GTDB taxonomy): domain Bacteria; phylum Planctomycetota; class Phycisphaerae; order Phycisphaerales; family UBA1924; genus JAJRXR01. Next base: position 25,518 of record JAJRXR010000006.1, on the reverse strand, counting down.
TCCAGGGCGATGATCTTGCCCGGCTGATCGAGATTCGCTTCAAGGATTTTGCGTCCGACGGGCCAGGAGCCGGTGAAGAGCACGCCGTCGCCCTTGGGGCTGGAGGCGAGCGTTGAAGCGATCTGAGCGCCGCCCTGGACAAGATTCAGCACGCCCGCAGGGGCGCCCTCGTCGTCGAGCGCCTGCTGAAAAAGCTCGGCGAGGCGCTGGCCGCACGCGGGGGCCTTGTCGCTGGGCTTGAAGACGATGGTGTTGCCCGTGAGCAGGGCGGGGACGATGTGCCCGTTGGGCAGGTGGGCGGGGAAGTTGAACGGGCCGATGACGGACATCACGCCGTGCGGGCGAAACCAGCAGCGTCCGGACTTGGTCTCGTTGAGCGGGACGTCGTAGGGCGTGACGCGCTGGCGCCCGGTGAACGGGCCTTGCTCGAGCGTGATATCGACCTTGCCCGCGAGCAGCCCGGCCTCGCCCTTGCTCTCCCACATCGCCTTGCCGGTCTCGGTCGCGATCTGGACCGCCATCCGCTCGGCGTCCTGCTTTGCAAGCTCCTGATACCGGCGCAGCACAGCGATCCGGCGCTCGATCGACCACGCGGACCACTCGGGCAAGGCGGTGCGAGCGCTGTCGAGCGCACGCTCGGCGTGCGCCGCGACCGGGCTCGCGCTCCAGAGCACCCGCTCCGGGTGGGCCGGGTCGGTCGATTGGATGGAGTCTCCGGGGATCTCGGTCCACTGGCCGGCGATCAGGTCGGACGGCGGGTGGCGCAGGCTGGGCATCGTGGTCACGGGCAACAACTCCGGGTCGGGCGTGCGGGGTCTGGTTGGTTAGCTGTTGTCGTCCTTGAGCGACTCGTTGATCTCGTCGAGGCGGTCCTGGACGATCTTGGCGAGGTCGCTCACGGACAGGGCCGCGAGGCGTTTGCCCTTCAGGTCCTCCTCGCGCCGGCGCAGCTCCTCGGGCATGTTGATCGTCGGGATCGGGGGCGTTGGCCTGCGGTCCGGCACGAACCGCAGCGGGCTGACCATGACCTGATCCCCGGCTCGCACGCCGAGCGCCTGGGACGCTTCGGCCGAGAGTTCGATCCCCTCGTCCCCCGCCATGGACGCCTTCACACGGACCGCGGCGAACCCCAGGCGCGCCGTTTGGGCGCTCACGAGCACGTCAACGGGCGTCCCGCTCCCGCCGCTCTCGACGACGCGGCGCGTCTCGCAGGCGAGCGCGCCGATCTGGCTCAGGCGCGTCTCGAGGTGCGGGCCGCCGTCGAACGGGTCCACGCGGTGGGTGTCCGCGAACCCGACGTCCCGGAGCATCTCCGCAGCTGGCCTCGTGCCCGCGTTGACCTTGCCGATGGAGTTGAGCACGACATCATCGAGCAGCGACAGATTGACGAGCTTGGGCAGCAGCGCGTACATGAACTCGCGTTTGTCCTTGTGCGTGCTCAGGCGGTCGGCGTCGTCGTAGGTCATGTTGATGAACTTGCGGATGATGTGGCGCCAGAACGCGGTGCCGTCGTTGTATCGGTCGATCGGCGCCATCATCTCGACGAGCAGGCGGTCGGAGAACCACTCGGGGTGGGCCTTGAGATAGTGGAAGCGTGAGTAGCTCAGGAGCTTGCCCAGGCCCCGCCCGCGGAGCTGGTGGCGCATCACGTTTCCGCCGAGTTCGGTCGGGCCTGCCGTGTCCTGAAAGAGCACGGCATAAACGTGCTCCATCCGCCCCGAGACGATCATCCGATCTTCCTCGTCGGCGGGGTCTTTGGGGCCGTGGATCGTCTTGGAGAGCAGCGTGCTCTCGCGGACGAGCTTGATGAGCTGGTACGACAGGTTCGGGTGGTCGCGTGCGATCATGCCGCCGCGGATGGCCGACGTCCCGGCGCACGAGGTTTCGTCGCTCTCGAGCACGAGCATGTAGTTGTCGTGGGTGCGGTCGTGGTCGTGCGGGGGCTCGGCTCCCGTCGCCACCCGGTCGAACGAGCGGTCCGAGACCGACAGCAACCCCTCGATCGCGTCGCGGAACGGGGGGAGATTGATGAAGTTGCCCGTGTGCGCCAGCGCGAGCAGGGCGTCAACATCGCCGGCCTTTGCCTGGCGGACTCGGAACATGATCCTCTCCTTGGTCATCGCCCGCTGCCCATCGCCGCCTCGCCCCGGTCAGCCCGCGACCTTCGCCAAACCCCGCTCGACACACTCGAACACGCGGGGCCAGTCCTCGAGCTTCATCACGCCCAAGGGTGGGAGCATCCGCAGGTGGTACGGCCCGTGCCCGCAATAGAACAGCACCACGCCCTCGTCAAAGCACGCCCGGCACGCCTTGGTGACCTTTGCTTTCTTGCCGCCGAACGGGGTCATCCGCATCATCCCGCCGGTCCCGCCCACGATGTCGAGCGCCCCCGGCTTGCCCGGGACCGACTCGACCTTCGGGAACCACTCCGGGCGGCGCGCCGCGAGCGCCCGGACTTGCTCGCGGAAGGCGTCGCGATGCTTGGCGATGACGCCGTCGGCGCCATAGAAATCGCCATCGCGCAGGCGCTCGAGCATCCGATTGCCAACATCGAACGCGGCCCCGGTCCCGGTAAACGTGCCCGAGAGCAGCCCGGGCTTGGGGGCGTACTCCTCGGTAAAGAGCGTGGCGCAAACCTGCGTCATCTTGCCGACGCAGAAGACATCCACCAGATCACCCAGATCCAGCGCCTCGTACGCGAACATGCTCTCAGTCCTGCCAAAGGTCTGGATCTCGTCGTCCCAGACCGCGATGGAGTTGGCCTTGCACCGCTCCATGAGCGCCCGGAAGTAGTCTCGCTTGGCGGTGTTGAAGCCGCCCTCGCCCTGGATCAGCTCGAAGATGAAGCACGCGTGCTGTCGCGGGTACCGGTCGATGAACTCCTGCAGGCGGACGAGAGCGCCGTCGATGTACTTCGCCAGCCCGACCGCCTCGGCCTCGACCTCATCAAAGAACGGCATGTAGTCCACCTGCGTGGACAGCGGGATCCCGACCCGGGCGCCCGCAGAATCGCCGATCTGCGCCATGGTGACGGTCCGCCCCATGAAGCAGTCCTGGAACGCGATGACGCGGCTCGCCGGTGCGTGCTTCTGGTAGCAGACCTTGAGCGCGTTCTCGTTGGCCAGCGCGCCCGTGGGCGAGATGAACGCCTGGGACAGACCGCTGTTGCGCCCGGCCAGCTCCAGCAAAGTCTCGGAGAACTTGTACGGCCCCCAGTTGGACAACAGGTTGCCGTGGTTGGTGACGTCGCCCAGCGAGGCCCGGAGCGAGGCGCGGATGAGGTCGGAATCGCTGTGCCCGAAGAAGTTGACGCCGATGCCGCAGATCATGTCCCACTTGACCGAGCCGTCCATCAGCTCGACGAGCGCCCTGTTGCCGAGGCCCGAGCCGATGTAGGGGTAGAGCAAGCCCTTGCCGCGTGTCGCGGCGGCGCGCTTCATGTACGCCTCGTAGGTCTCGCTCATGCCATCGACCGGACCGCGCGGCACGGTGATCTGGGCGCTCTTGGACTCGACCTCCGCGATGAGCGTGTCGAGGGCCTGGGCGACGACCGGGCTCTCGCTGAGCTGCTGGCCGAGAGGTGTCGTGTTGCTTGTGGCGTTGGTTGTTGCGGGCATGGTGTCCTCCGTGTTCCGGTCGGGTCAGTCGCTGCCTCGCTCGCAGAGGCGGGCGATGAGCAGGGCGAGAAGCTGGCAACGCTGCACGAGGCTGGGCAGCTCGATCCATTCGTCGGGCGTGTGCAGACCCCCGCCGCGCACGCCCAGGGTGTCAATCGTGGGAAGCCCCGCGGCCTGCATGATGTTGCCGTCGCACACCCCGCCCGTGCTGGCGAACGGGAGCGACTGGCCCAGGTCTTCCGCTGCGGCGCGGGCGCACAGCGCCAGCCTTTCCGTCTCGGGCGTCAGCGGCTTGGCCGGGCGGTTGAAAATGGTGCGGACCGTAGCCCGGGGCATGGCGTCGGGCGGCGTTTGGAGCTGAGTGAGCATGGCGCCGATCTCATCGGCGGCTTCGGGCGTCGGGAATCGTGCGTTGCCCCAGGCCCGCGCCCGATCGGGCACCGCGTTGGTCGCGACCCCACCCTCGATGGGTCCGATACTCAGGATCCGACCGCGCTCGGGCTCGGGCATCGCGCTGACGGCGACAATCCGCTCGGCGAGCGCCGTCACCGCCGACACGCCCTCGGTGAACGACCGCCCCACGTGCGCCGCCCGCCCGCGGCACTCGATCATGAACTGACCCGACCCCACCCGCTCGACGGCAAGCTCTCCGCCAGCGAGCGCGGGCTCGAGGGCCAAGCCGAGATCGTGCTTGGCGCTCTCGTCGCGGATGGCCTGGGCCGAGTGGAAGCTGCCCGTCTCCTCGTCGGAGTTCATCAGGAAGCTCCACGAGGCGGGGACGCCGATCTCTTAGAGGGCTTCGAGGGCCGCCATCGCGATGACGAGCCCGCCCTTCATATCCACGCACCCGGGGCCGGTCGCGGTTGTGCCGTCGGGGGCGATGTGCAGCTCCCTGAAGTCGCCCTCGGGATCATGCACCGTGTCCAGGTGCCCGGCGATGAGCACCGACTTCGGCGTCGACTCAGCCTGTGGTCGCCGGCAGATCGCCGTCACGGGGGGGGCGTTGTCGCCCGATCCTCCGGGCAGCCAGTCCGGCTTGGCGTCGCCCGGGACCAGCTCGGTCGTCGCCCCGAGCGCCTCAAGACGCTCAATGAACCGCGACCGGGTCTCGTCGAGCGCCGCGCTGTTGAACCCGCCCGTGGGCAGCTCAACGTGCAGGCGCAGGTCGTCGAGCAGCGCCCCGCGCCGGGCCTCGATCGTGTCGCGCAAGCGGGTTTCGGTCTGAGAAAGCGTCACGGGCGACTGTAGGCTCTTGCCCGCCATCGCCCCCCGCTGCCAGGGGCGTGTCAGGGTCAATCCAGGCGCCCGGTCTTGTTGAGCGTGCGGAGCTGCGTCGTCGCGACTGCGAACGTCACCCAGCGCCCGTCGTCGCCCATGGATTCGGCGCTGAACGCCGGGGGCAGTTCGCCCGAGAGGAACCTCGCCCAGTTCATCTGCACGGAATACCGCCTGGGCTCGCCCAGGCGCCCGCGCGTCACCAGCCCGCTCAGGCGCTGGCGCTCGCCGGCGATGGCCGAACGCACGCCGATGACCCCCTCGTCCGTGAGCGAACGCGCGAGCTGATCCGCGGCGCCCGAGAGCAGGTCATCGACAGACGCCCCGACATCCCGCCGGGACAGATACACCACCTCACGCGCCTGGAGCGCGCTGGTGACCACCCCGGTCGAGCGGCTCCAGCCCAGGCGGTGGCGCTCGTCGATCGACGGGAAGGCCGGCTCGCTCGCGAAGTCGCGCCCGAGCACCAGACGCACACGCCGGAGCCCGGAGATCACCGCGTACCCGATCTCGTCCTCGCGCCCGGTGTTCCAGCGCATCACAATCAGGTTCTCCCGCGCCAGCATGTGGCGCAGCTCGCGCTCGACCTCGCCCGCGTGGTTGTGGGCGTTGCGGAGCTGGTCCCGGATCGCCTCGGCGCGATCCGCCGCGATTACCTGACGCTCGCGCAGCAGCGACCCGAGCTTCCCGATATGCGACGGCTTCCAGTCGCGGGAGGCGCCCTCGCGCAAAACTTCCTCGGCAAAGCCCGTCAGCTCATCGCGCCGCTGCGCCTCGTCCGCCTCGCTCAGGCGCCGATCAATCTCGCACGACACGACGCACAGCGAGGTGTTGTGCAGCTCGTCGATGAGCGTCTGGACCCGCCCGAGATCGACGCGCCGCGTCGGCTCAAACTCCTCCACTCGCCAGAACGACCGCTCGCCCCCGAACTCTACTGCGTACAAAGGTGAGGCGCTGTCATCGCCCGCGTACATCACCGTCGCCCCGGCGTCGAGCCCCAGCGACGTCAGATCCAGCATCCCCTGCTGCGTTGGTCCCCACCCAACACTCTGGCGCGCCCACGCCCCCGTCATCGGCGCCTCCCGTGAGGCGTACCGCGTCGTGCAGCCCGTCAGCGCCAGTGCCAGTGTCAACAGAGCGGCGCGCATCAGGTTCGGTCGCATGTGTCGTCTCCTCCCGGCGCGGCGCGGGGTCTCGCCCGCGATTATCGCCCAGCGGGCGGGCGGGCTGAGCCGATCGCCCCGAGTCGCCCGCTGATCGCCCGCCCGATCCCCCCCGGATCCCTCGTGCCTTCCACCCGAGCGCAGATCCTGCGCCCACGCAAGCGCCCCAGGGTGAAGCCGTGCGTCAGGAGAACACGGTCATATCGAGAGCGATCAGGCACGCCCCGAGCACCAGACTCGCCAGGCACCACAGCTTGACAGAGTTGGCCAGGCGATCGGCGCCAAGCTCGTTGGCCGGGACACCGACGAGTGCCCGCAGGCGGCGCTGGCGCTCACGGATCGAACCGTGCCTCCAGGTGAACCGACCCGGGTCGATCGCGTTGAGATTTGCCACGCTATCGAGGGCCGAGGCCATGGACTCGACGGCTTCGGGTGTGATTCGAACGTCCGAGGCGCCCGGGCGCATGCCGCTCATGTGCTGGGCCGCGAACGCGTCCGCCTGCCACTCAAACCTGCGGCTGACAAACCCGAGCGCCAGCAGCACGCCGATCAGCGTCAGCCCCAGCAGCGCGACCATCACCGCTTCTTCGCCCATCGCCAGCGAGCCCACGGACGTGTTGAGCACAAACGTTCCTGCCCACCCCAGGGGCGAGCCGAGCACCAGAACGACGCCCAGCACCGAGAGGCCAAGCCAGAGCATGTGCCGCCGGAGAACGTGCCCGACCTCGTGGGCTGCGACCGCCTCGACCTGGTCCGGTTCGAGCATCTCCAGCAGCGCGTCGGTGACGACGACATAGCGCAGGCGGGGCAGGATACCGATGACCGCGGCGTTAACCATCGTCCCGCCCGTCCGCCAGAGCAGCAGCTCACGCACAGAGGCCCGGTGCTGGTCACAGATCCGGGCGATGGCGCTGCGGACGGGGCCTTCCCCGAGCGGCACGGTGTCCCACAGGCGGCACAAAACCGGGGGCATGAGCGCGAGCACCGCGATGGCTCCGCTCATCTGGACCGCCGCCGCGATGGCGCTGTCTTCCGCGATGTCCAGCAGCGCCAGGCCCCGTGCCGAGCCCTCGCCCCAGGCGAGAATCGCGCTCAGTGGCACGAGCAGAAACAGCACCTGCTGGCGGGTCGAGAGCATCACGAAGCGCGCCCGCGACGGGAACGGGTGGACCGGCTCGCCGCGTTCGATGGTCGCGAACAACGCCGCCTCGCGCAGGCGCCGGTCGATCGGGTACATGACAAAGTACGCAAAGCTCATCGCCAGCACGGGCGCGAGCAGCACGAGCAGCTCGTCGAGCAGGATCGGATTGCCGATCCAGAGGCGGACAAGATCCAGCAATCCAAACACCAGCACCGCCAGCGCGTGCTGGATGAGGGCGCCGATCAGAAACACCCGCGTCGCCCGCTCGGCGCCCCGAACCGCCCGGTGGCTCCCCCGACGATCAATCCGGCGCCCACAGACCCGGACATACGCGCTGTACGTGACGCCCATGACGATCAGCGGCATCAACGACCACGCGATGATCCCGGTCGCGTCGAGGCGCCCCTCGAGCGCGGGCGCCCCCAGCGCGTCGCGCATGTACACGATCAGGAACGCAACAATGACGCCGACGTGAATCATGGTGAACCCGGCGCCGTCGCCACTGTCTCAAAAAGGTTCAGCGGGCCACCTCGCCCAGGTCGATCAGCGTCCCGTCCGGGGCGTACAGATCGACGTTCATCCGATCGGCGTTCACAGACGTGAACACGAGGCAGGTCCGCCCGGAGCGTGTGCAATAGCGCAGATCCTCGGCGCTCGGCCCGGCGAACTTCGAGTTCTTCGCCTTCTGGACGTGCATGTGGAAGTGCGCCAGGGCGCGGTCCGAATACCGGATCATGTCGTCGCTGGCGATGAACCGCTTGTCGTCGCGCCGGTCGCTCGCCCGCGGACGGAACAGGACCAGGCGGAACCCGTCGGAGGCGCCGCTCGCCAGATCCCGGGCCTCGAGCATCCCGCCGTACTCGGTTTTCCGGTCGTCGCGGTCGGCCTTGGCGTACTGAAAGAGCCTGGCGCGGACCTCGGCGTCCTGCATCGCCTCGTCGATCACGAGCACCGTCAGCGCGTCGCTCCAGTCCAGACGAGATCGCCATTCTTTATATCGGTATGCCCCCACGCCCCGGTCAACCCCGAGCTCGTTGGTCCGCCGGTGCGTCTGGCGCTTGCCCAGGCGTCGGTCGAGCTCAGCGAGAAGCTGCTCGCGCGAGGCGTCGAGCCACGCCCGGTTGTTCTGGCCCGCCCAGCGGATCGCCTCGATGTGGCGCAGCTCCAGCCCGTTGCGACGCTCGCCCGAGAGCGACGCGACATGGCGCGACGCCTGCTCCCACCACTTCGCGTTGAGCGTGCGCTGCTGCTTGTCCTGGGCCTGCTGGAGCGAGCGCATCCACGCCAGCTCCATCGCCGTCCGCGGGATTGTGCCCAGCTCGTGCAGGCTCCGGCGCAGGCTCTCGACCAGGGCGCGTGTGTCCTCGTTGAGTCCGCTGCCGGCGTTCAGGTTTGACGTCAGCAGGGTCGTCCGCACCACCCCGTCCGGGTCCAGGCGCGAGAGCAGCTCCCACGCGTCCGCCCGGGCGCGCTCCGCCCAGCGGAACCCCGAACGCCCGGGTCCCTCCCCCGGGTCTAGGAAGACCTCGAACACGACCTCCTCGATCGGGCGCCCCGGGTACAGATCGCGCAGCGCCGCCCGCTCGGTCCGGATCGAGTCGTCCACATCCTCGACCGGGCGCGCATAGCTGCGAACCAGCGCCGGGGTCAGGTCGGTCCAGCCCCGCGTGCCCGCCGCCGAGGCCAGGATGGCCACGATCGACCGCTCCATCTCACGCGGCAGCATCAGCCCCGCCAGGCGCTGCGAGTCCTCGCTCCCGCCCGGGTCCGTGTCCTCCATGAGCATCGTCACGAGGCGTTGGCGGATGGGCAGGGGCGTCGATTGCGACCAGGCCAGATCCTTGAACGCCTGGCGGGAGTCATCGTGGTCGCGGGCGCCCCCCCGGACCTCGGTCCAGGCGATGTCCGCAGCGTCGAGACGCTTGCGCTGCGAAAGCTCGGGGTTTCGCAGATCCAGGATCGGGTCGCCGCTGGGCTGATATTTCGGGCGGCTGCACCCGACCAGCGGCAGCACCAGGATCAATACGGCGAGAACGATCAAGCGGGTGTGAACTTGGGGCATTGCGCCAAGTCTATCGCGGGCGGAACGAGCGATATCTTGAACGGTTCTCACCTTCTTGAGTTGGATCTGTACGGGGGGCGGTCGGATGCGTACCATTGGACGGGCCAAACCTGCCCCGGGAGCGACGCTGCGTGAGCGAGACGGACCAGCCAACAGGACCAGAGATCGAGGCCCAGGTCTCGCGCATCATCGAGATGATCCGCCCGGCCATCCAGGCCGACGGGGGCGATGTCGAGTTTGTCGGCATCGACTCGGACGGCACGGTCCAAATCCGACTCCACGGCGCCTGCGTAGGATGCCCGTCCAGCTCCATGACGCTTAAGCTCGGTATAGAACGGAACTTACGCGAGCATGTCCCCTCGGTCTCCGGGGTTCAGGCGGTTGAATAGCTGGCGAGTGATGCGCAATTCGGGATGAACAGTGGACGCGCTGGGGGAAACCACCAACGCCGCGCTTTTGTGGGGTGGCCCCGGGTGGTATCCTCTTGCACCACAAGGGCCTGGGAGGACTCCGGGCCATGGAGATGGGAGTCGTTCAATGCTGGTCATCACAAGGCGTGAAGGTGAGGAGGTCGTCATCGGCGATCCCCGCAACCCCATCGGCGTCGTGAGGATCGCCTCGGTCAAGGGGGAACGTGTGCGCGTCGCGTTCGACTTTCCCCGTGAGGTAGAGATCCACCGGCGTGAGATTGCGGAGCAGATCTTGGCTGAAGACGAGGCCGGCGAGAAGAAGCCGGACGTCATCGGAAAAATCAAACCCGCAACCTCAGCCGCTCACTGACGCTCTGACGCCAGAGCCATCCTCGGCGCCGTATCTCGGCGCCGAATCACCCCAGCTCGGCATGCGTAACCCACGCAACAGGGCCTGTGCGCGCTTACTCAGGCGTGCCCGAGCTCAGGTCGTAGACCCAGCCCTGGATCGCTCGGTCGATGGTCTGGACCTCGCCGGCGTTGAAGAACAGCCCCAGCTCACGCTCGGCCGCCTCGGCGCTGTCCGAGCCGTGGATCAGGTTGAAGCTGTTGCTCACCCCGAAGTCGCCCCGGATCGTCCCGCTGTCGGCCTTGGAGCCGAACGTCGCCCCCATCATCGACCGGCAGATCCCGATCGCCCCCACGCCCCGGATCGCCAGCACCAGCACCGGGCTCGAGGTCATGAACCCGACGAGCCCGTCGTAGAAGGGCTTGCCCTGGTGGTCCTTGTAGTGCGTTGAGGCCAGGTCCTGCGAGATCGTCATCAGCTTGGCGCCGCAGATCTCCAGACCCTTGTCCTCGAACCGCGAGATGATGCGTCCCATGAGCCCCCGCTGGACGGCGTCGGGCTTGAGGATGATGAGGGTCGTCTCCATGATGGCGTGCTCCTGGTCGGTGTTTCGCGTGTGGTTTTGGGCTAAAGCATAGGCCGGGACGATTCACGACTGGAGCGATTGGATCAGAAGAGACCTGCGAGATTCAACGCTGCGCCTGCCGCGAGGCCGCCTCCCAGGAACCCCACGATCATGCTCCCACACCAGATGACGACGAGTAATAGCAGGCAGATCGTCTCGGCCAGAGTGGCATATTTTGCCGGGGCGCCAGTGAAATCATTCATGACCCGACTCCAAGCCTTATACGCTTTGTTCATAAGTAGCACCGAAGCGACGAGCCAGATGATCGTCCCGCCGACGAGCGCTGCGAATGTGATGGAGCCGTTGAGATTTGCAGCGCGATCGAGGAGAGCCAGACTCAGGATGATCGCGCTACACGGCGCGATGACCAGCCAAGGGCCGTGTGCCCAGGGCAATGCTCGTAGCCAGGCGCTCCGCAGCACGAGTCGTTGCTGCTCGGGCGCCGCCAGCGATGCCAGGGCGCCCATCACGAGGCTGCCAGCAACCCCGACAGACAACGCGATGCCAGTCGTGACAATCAGCATCGCCGACTGCCCCACCACCCCGGCCCCGAGCGCGTAGATCACGATCACGCCGCCCGCGACGAGCAGCCACCGGCGCAGCAGGCGGGCGTCCGATGCCCGCAGGTCCCGCCAACGACGAGCGCGCCAAAGGGCGTTCTCATCGTAGAGCGTCCCGCACTCCGGGCACCGGGCGCCGACTTCGTCGGGAATCGTGTACCCGCACTCGGTACATCGAAGTGGGCTGTCGATCTCAGCGGACGCCATCGCACTGATACTAACCGCCTGAGTCCCCGGTTCGGCGCAAGCAGAGCCCGCCCGGGGCGGCTATTCTCGCTCTCCACGGACGCTTTCGTTTCCCCCAAGCCCACCACGGAGGGTGAGCATGACCATGGCCCCGGCCAAGCCCTCGCACGCCAACCCCAAGCCCGCCGCCAAGAGCACGAAGCGCACCAAGGCCGACGCCGAGTCGATGGCCAAGGGGCAGCGCGAGATCTCGGTCTCCGAGTTCTTCGCCAAGAACCGGCACCTGCTCGGGTTCGACAACCCCCGCAAGGCGCTGCTGACGACCGTCAAAGAAGCCGTCGATAACGCGCTCGACGCCTGCGAAGAAGCCGGCATCCTGCCCGACCTGACCATCACGCTCGAAGAGCTTGTCGCCCCGCCCTCGGCGAGCAAGCCCGGGCGATACCGCATCACCATCACCGACAACGGGCCGGGGATTGTGCGCGCGCAGGTGGACAACATCTTAGGCAAACTGCTCTACGGCTCCAAGTTCCACCGCATGAAAATGTCCCGCGGGCAGCAGGGCATCGGCATCTCCGCCGCGGGCATGTACGGGCTCATGACCACCGGCAAGCCCATGGTCATCACCACCAAGCCCAAAAAGACCAAGCCGGCCCACCACATCGAGCTGGCGATGGACACCACCAAGAACAGGCCCGAGGTGACGCTCGATATCGAGACCGACGACTTCCCCGAGACCAGCTCGGGAACAGGCACGCGCGTCTCGCTCGAGCTCGAAGCCCGCTACCAACGCGGCAAGGCCTCCATCGACACCTACCTCGAACAGACCGCCATCGCCAACCCGCACGCCAAGATCACATTCATCCGCCCGGGCGGATGCGACGCGCCCACGCTCGAAGAGGCGGGTGAAGGCGAGACGACGAACGCTGCCGGGCCTGTGCGCACGATCGAGGACGACGTGCGCGTCATGCACCCGCGCACGGTTGATGTCCTGCCCGACGAGACGAGCGAGATCCAGCCGCACCCGTATGGGGTCGAGCTGGGCATGTTCCTGCGCATGCTCAAGTCCAGCGAGGAGAAGCAGCTCGGGTCGTTTCTGAAGAAGGATTTCTGCCGCGTCACGCCGAGCGTCGCCAACGAGGTCTACAAAGCGGCCTCGACGAAGAAGCAGTCCATCAGCGGGCAGACGTGGCTCAAGACGATCGACCACGAGATCGCAGAACGGATCTACACGGCCCCCCAGGGCGCCAAACTCCGCGCCCCCCCCACCGATTGCCTCGCGCCCATCGGCGTGCGCACACTCCTGGCCGGTCTGCTCAAGGGCGTCCGCGCCGAGTTCTACTCCGCCAGCACGCGCAAGCCGGCGGTCTACCGGGGCAACCCGTTCCAGATCGAAGCCGCGATCGCCTTCGGCGGCGACCTCAAGGGCGACGAGACCGCCCGTGTGATCCGCTTCGCCAACCGCGTCCCGCTGCTGTATCAGCAGTCCGCGTGCAGCGCCTTCAAGAGCGTGGTCGAAACAAGCTGGCGCGGCTACGGCCTCAGCCAGCCGCGCGGCGGGGCGCCCGTCGGCCCGCTCGTCGTCATGATCCACATGGCCAGCGTCTGGGTGCCGTTCACGAGCGAGTCCAAGGAAGCGATCGCCGACTACGACGAGATCCGCAAGGAGATGAAGCTCGCCCTGCAAGAGTGCGGTCGCAAGCTCGGCACCTACATGCGCCGCAGGCAGCGCATGAAGCGCGACTCCGAGCGGCGTGACGTCTTCGAGCGCTACATTGGCGAGATCACCAAGGCCTGCAGCGCCCTGACGGGGACCGACAGCGAAGAGCTGTACGAGGCCCTGCTCAAGCAGGCCAAGCGGCGCACCGAGATCGCCGACAAGCAGCTCGACGACGAGGGCAACTTCATCAAAGAGGGCAACGGGCGCCTCGACCACGACGACGGCGTCATCATCGTCGAGCCGCTCGACACCGACAACCCGATCGCGCCGGTTGATGCGCCCCTCCCGTCCGAGACCAAGCCCGCCAAGAGCAAGCCGAAGGCCACCAAGAGCAAGGCGCCCGCGCCCAAGCGAGTCGTCAAGAAGAAGGTCGTCAAAAAGAAAACCAAGGGTTCCGGGGGCCTGTTCGAGAACAGGGACACTTGATGGCGCCAAGCCGGAAGTACTTTGTCGCGGTCATTGCCGGTCCTTTGATCGTGGGCCTCGTGGTTCTCAGCATCGTCGCTCTACTCTTTCTCGCTGGACAAAGCAGAATTAAAGGTCCAGTCCGCGGCCTCGTGCTTTCTCCTGGCGATGTGCTCGAAGTCACCAATGAGTTTGGCAGCTTCAAGATCACCGCGACCGGCCCAGTCTCACGACGGTTTGAGTGGAGCGGCAACGATTGGGAAGACGAGTACCAGATCGCAAGGGTCAGTCCCTGGACAACCCGCCCTCACGACCGCTCGACAGGGATCGCGTACTACGGGGCCTACTCACCAAAGCATGTGCGCCATAACGGCGCAGTAGTTATCCCTCAGGAAGCAGAACTCGAAGTTGAGTCGTCGGATGACACCCGGACCATCGAGTATCTAAAGGACGCCGAATTTTATGCCGGGACAGTCTGGTCCTCGGAGGGCGTATTTGTTCGTGCAAAGTCGAACCCCCACCCCGGTGGAGGGGTTGCTCTTGGAATCAGCATCCACAGGCTTTTGGTCAATGGTGAGGCGCCAAAGTCACTCCCACCGTGCAAGGATGGGACGGTTCGTTGGATCAAGGCAAGCCCTTCAGAACCAGCCCCTTGAGGTAGATCATGGCTAAGAAATCGACGACAAAGAAAGCCCCCGGGCGCAAGAAAGCCTCGACCGCGGCTCGCGTCAGGAAACCGCCCCCCCCGCGTTCCGCCGCGGCTTCCGCCCGCGACAAGAAGACCGCCAAGCGCATCGAGACGCTGGCCTCGGGTGTTGTCAAGAGCGCCCTCGGTGGGCGCGAGCCCAAGATCGAGATCCCGACGCGATCGTTGTCCAACACCAGCTGGAACAAGTCGCGCCGCATCCTCCAGATGGGCTCGGCCAGCCAGGAACGCCAGCTCTTCAACCTGGGCCAAGCCAAGAAGTTCATGCAGACCATGCTCCAGGCCCAGGGCGTCGAAGAACTCATCGAGGCGAACAAAACACTCAGCCTGCGTGGCATGTTCTACAAGGGCCTGCACACGATCGCCGGCACCAAGGAAAAAACCTTCGCCGACCAGAGCGAATCGGACACCGTGCTCGAAGACCTCGAGGTCGGGCTCGGGTCACTGCGCGAAGAGCTGCACATCTTCGCGAAGAAGGCCGGGACGATGGTCGGCAACATCACGATCATCGACTCGGGCGACGAGATCAACTGCCGCAAGATGGGCTCGGGCGGGTACGCGATCCCGTCGATCGTCGAGCCGGACGTGATCCAGTTTAAAAAGTGCGAGGCGGACTTCATCCTGCACGTCGAGAAGAACACGGTCTGGAGCCGCTTCAACGAGGACCGCTTCTGGGAGACGCACAACTGCATCCTCACCGAGGGCGGCGGCCAGCCCCCCCGAGGCGTCCGCCGCCTGCTCCACCGCCTGCACAACGAACTCAAGCTCCCCGTCTACTGCCTGCTCGACTGCGACCCCTGGGGACATTATATTTACTCGGTTATTAAACAGGGCAGCATTTCCTTAGCTTTTGAGTCCGAACGACTCGCGATCCCCGAGGCCAAGTACCTCGGCATCCGCGCCATCGACTACGACCGGTGCGGCCTGACCGACGACGTCCAGATCGACCTCAACGACCGCGACATCACGCGGGCGAAACAGATCGCCGACTACCCGTGGTTCCAGGGGCACAAGGGCTGGCAGAAAGAGATCAAGACCATGCTCGCGTCCGGCTTCAAGATGGAGGTCGAATCGCTGATCACCAAGGACATTAGCTATGTGACCGAGGTGTACGTGCCGGAACGGCTGGCGGCGGAGGATTGGTTGAGTTAGGTCAAGTCTCCTGTGCCCTGCCACACCTGCCTTGCCGGGGCGGATAGACCGATGCCACTCGGCTGGGCCGGGAGGGCGTGTGTTGATGGTTTATTATAGAAACAGCGTGGCGTACAGTTCGTCATCGATAGACATTGCTTCTGATTCATCGATAATGGGGTAGTTATTCATGCGAAGAAACGCCTCCAATGCCCTGGCGATTCTGCGGCCTATTGGCGGTGCTTCTGTCTCCGAGAGTGCACTGTTGTCCAGTTCTAGCTGTACTGCGTCGGCTCCCAACCCTCCCGTGCCATTCGTACGCAGTATCCTGCACCCGCTCCAATTTTCGGAGCCACCTGGGTCGGGAAATACGGCAAACCCCTCATCGCTTAGCGACTGATGGAGCGAAAGAGACCAGTCGGTCGCTCCGTACACTGGCGAGGCGGACGCGGAAGCCCCCCGTCGTGTTCCGATCTCAAGATCCACCCCGTTTACTAACCCCGTGCGATGGATATCGATCAGTACTGGAGCCATCGGCATGTCCGTGAATCTCGTTAGGATCATGCCGATGAACCGTGCCAGTTCGGCGTAGAAAGTGTCATAGATACCCTGCGACAGTTCACTGGCCACAGGGTCAACACCGCCCGCCTCATATCCCAATCGGTTGTGATCCCACGATCGATTCAGGTCACAATCTCGTCGCGAGACAACAGGCAGGACGGCGTATGGGCGTACACCTGCCCAGTCCATCGCCTCGAACAGGGCCTCTGCGACGAGGTCTGTGTTCTCGTCCGTGAGCGAATCATTGTACCTGCATCCGCTCGCGCCGCCATCCTCTCTCAGTGTTCCTCCACCCGCCACTGTAATGCCAGAGACTCGGCGCCGCCCAGCGTGGGCGAAGGTGACAACCAAAGGAACCTGTCCTGTTCGAGAGAACAGCCAGGGATCGTCCCCAATAGAAACAGGATTCAGCCATGCCATGAGTCACCCCCACAGGTTGAGAGCTTTGATCCACCGACGCCCATTGCGCTCTTCGTACCAGATACTGAGCTTCTTGCCGTTAAGGAACGCATCTCGCACAAGCGAGATAGCGACAAGCTCGCTCGAGCGATTCGCGGGGCGAAGGTCAATGTAGTATTTGTTGTCGCTTTGACACTCGAAGAAAAAACGCTCCATTTCTTGATCAGTGTTCGAGAACTCGATACGAGTGGTCATCCACTTGACAACTTCACCTTTTTGGACTTGCTCGGCCATGCTACTGCCCCCCTTGATGGAATGATGCCGGGTGCCATGGAAACGCCGCTTCGGCTTCTCCACGATCGAGCCCCAACCGTGCAGAAGGCTGGCGCCGTCTGCACGCCACCCGTTCATTGTATCAGACACTGACCCGAAGACGGGTCAGTGGCACGGAATCCGTCCTTCCGCCCCGTGGCCTTTCGCTGCGCTCCAGACCACGCCACCCTCTGTGTCTTCCTCTGCGGCTCTCCGCGGCCCTCTGCGGTGAACCTTCTTTCCCCTCCCCCGCCAAGCGTGCAGAAGCCGCAGACGGCGTCTGCACGGCACCCCTCGACACTATCCCCCTCACCCGCCCTCGCTGAGCATCCCGAGCTGCCACATCATGAAGATGCGCTGGTCGGCGACATCCCGCACGCGCAGGTGCAGGGGCTTGCCCTGGCCGTGCCCGGCGTCGCGGTTGACCCAGAGCAGGATCGGGTCCTCGTCGGGGTCGGAGCCGGTGGAGGCCTGCATGAGGGCGGCCATTTTACGGGCGTGGAGCGGGTGGACGCGGGTGTCGTTCTCGCCGGCGGTGAAGAGGACGGCCGGGTACTTCGTCCCGGGTGTCACGTTCTGGTAGGGCGAGTACTTGCGGATGAACTCTAACTGCTCGGGGTCTTCGCTGGAGCCGTACTCGGGCACCCAGTAGCGGGCCATGAGGAAGTTCTGGTACCGGACCATGTCGAGCAATGGCACGGCCGAGATCGCAGCCGCGAACAGGTCGGGCCTTTGCACGACCACGGCGCCCGTGAGCAAACCGCCATTGGAGCCGCCGGCGATGCCGAGTTTTTCGGGCTTGGTGTAGCCGTTGTCAATGAGCCACTCGGCGGCGGCGATGAAGTCATCAAAGACGTTCTGCTTGTGCTCGAGCATTCCCGCGCGGTGCCATTCTTCGCCATACTCGCCGCCGCCGCGGATGTTGGCGACGGCGTAGACCCCGCCGCGCTCGAACCAGGGGTACATGGTGGAGCTGAAGTACGGCGTCAATGAGATGTTGAACCCGCCGTAGCCGTAGAGGATGGTGGGGTTGTCGCCGTCGAGCTGGACGTCCTTGTGGTGGACGATGAACATGGAGATGAGCGTGCCGTCCTTGGAGGGGTACGAGACCTGCTTGACGATGATCACGTCCGGGTTGACAGGGACGTCCGGGCGTTCCCAGAGGGAGCGGTCGCCGGTGGCGAGGTCAACCTTGTAGATGCTGCGGGGCATGTTGTAGCTGGTGAAGGTGAGGTAGGCCTCGGTGCGGTCGTCGCTGGTTGCAAGGCCAGCGGTGCCGATGCCGGGCAGGGGGAGATCGCCCAGGGGCGAGCCGTCGAGGCGGTGGAGCGAAATGCGCGTCGCGGCCTTGTCCATGTATTCGACGGCGATGATGCCGCGGGCGATCGAGATATCCTCGATGACCAGCGTCTCGTCCTCGGGAATGACATCGACCCAGTGCTCGAACCCCGGATTGAACATATCGATCGCGACGACGCGCCCGTTGGGCGAGCCCATGGTGGTGCTGGTGATGAGGGTGTCGCCGTTGAAGAAGCCGCCGGAGACGGTGCCGGAGCGTCCGAGCGAGGCGGTGTTGAGCTTGAGCTCGCCCGTGCGGAACCAGGCGTCAAGGTCGGCGAACCAGACGTCCATGCTGCCGGTGCCGGTCCAGTAGACAACGGCCAGCCAGCGTCCGTCGTCGCTGACGACCCCGCCCGGGCCCCAGGTGGTTTTGAGCGATTCGATCTTCTCATCGCTGTACCCCGAGCCCTCGTAGAAAAACTCGGGCGCCTGCTGGCGGAAGAGCGTCGGGTCCTGCCTGTGGTGTGTGCCCAGGCGGTGGTACTTGAGCGCGGAGGAATACGCGTTGTCCAGGTCTTCGAGGCGCTGGTAGAAGAACGACTTGGAATCGGGCGCCCAGCCCGCCAGGTTGACCTTGCCCGGGATCTCCTCGGCGTGCCACTCGCCCGTGCCCACATCAAGCACATACAGCGTCGAGTTCTCATCGCCCGCCTCGTACATGCCGAACGCCAGCAGCGAGCCGTCGTGGTTCGGTGTGTACCACGAGACGGTGGTCAGCCCGGTCTCGTCGAGCGCGTTGGGGTCGATGAGCACGCGCGGCTCGCTGTCGGCGCCGTCCTTGACATAGATCACGGACTGCGCCTGCGCCCCCTCGCGCTTCGAGAAAAAGTACCGCGTGCCCGCCATCTTCGGGGCGCTGACGGACCCGACCTCCATCAGCTCGCGCAGGCGCGACTCGAGCGCCCGTCGCCCGGGGAGGTTGTCGAGCACACCGCGGGTGTAAGCGTTCTGGTCGTCGGTCCAGGCGATGACCTCGTCGTCGATCTTGCCCATCTGGTCCGGGTTGGCGTTGTCGCCCTCGAGCCAGCGGTAGGGGTCGGTCAGCTCGACGCCGTGGACGGTGTCGGTGACGGGGCGGGCGTCGGTCGCGGGCGGCGCCGCCAGTGTGCAGGGCGTCAAGAGAGCAAGACAGAGAGCGGCGACCGGGCGCGTAAACATCGTGGACCTCCTTGTACGGGTACAGACCATCCTACCGGCGCCGGGCCTTCGCGGTTGAGCGCCGTGCCTGACTACTGGACGAGGCCCTTGGTCAGGCGCATAAAGGCGGTCTCGAGGTTGACCGCCTCCTCCTGGAAGTGGGTCATGCGGAAGCCCTGGTTGACGAGAATATTGGGCAGGTCGCTGACCGAGGCGCCGTTGGATTCGTCGAAGCTGACGTGGATGACCCGCCCACCAGAGTTGAAGCTGGGGTCGTCAACAACCCCCACCTTCTCAACCCCCGGCGCCTTGGCCAGAACCTCGGCCGCCTGCTCCGTCCGGTCCATCACCACGATCTGGATCACATGCCCGACCCGGGCCTTGCGCAGGATCTCGTCAACCGAGCCCGAGAACAGCAGCTTGCCGCGCTCGATGACGCCCACGACATTGCACAGCTCGGCCAGCTCATGCAGAATATGGCTCGAGATCAGGATCGTCTTGCCCATCCGCTTGAGCTCCTTGAGCAGCTCGCGGATCTCGATGCGCGCCCGCGGGTCGAGCCCCGACGCGGGCTCGTCCATCAGCAACACCTTCGGATCGTGCAGCAGGACCCGGGCGATCGAGAGGCGCTGCTGCATGCCGCGCGACAAGCTCGTCACCTCCGCTGCGGCCTTGTAGCTCAGGTCGGTCAGCTCGAGCACGTCCTGCACAACCTTCTTGCGCTGCTGCCCGTGGATGTTGTACGCCGCAGCGAAGAACTCGAGATACTCCGTGACGACCATATCCTCGTACGCGCCCATGAAGTCCGGGACGTACCCGATCATCGGGCGGATCTGGCGGTTCTGGTAGCCGACGGTCAGCCCCGCGATCTGCGCCTGCCCGCTCGAGGGCTTGAGCAGGGTCGCGAGGATCTTGATGGTCGTGGTCTTGCCGGCGCCGTTGGGACCGATGAACCCGAAGCAGTCGCCCTCGCTGATCGTGAGATTGAGGTTGTCCAGCGCGACAAGATCCCCGTAGCGCTTCGTCAGGTTCACGGTTTCGATCATCGGCACGTCGGCGGATCCCTTCAGGCTCTAAGGCCCGCTCGGCACGTCGGACGGGGCGTCATCGGTATCAAAGGTCACATACGCCGGCGGGTTGTCGGGCAGAGGATAGACCCACGACACCACCGTCCTCCCGCTGGCGACGCCGATCGGGCGCCCGTTGACCTCCAGCGGGATCGGCAGCGCATCAGCCTGCGCATCAGTCAGGTGCCCGATCACCACCACGCAAGGCTGCGTGAACCAGTGCCCCAGGTCCAGCCCGTGCGTCTCGGACCGCTGGGCGAGGGTGGCGCCGGCGTTGGCGCCTCCGGACTGGAAATCCGGCGGGGTGAGCTGCGGGAACAGCAGCGTCGCGGTCAGGCGATCGCTAGCGGAGCCCACGCTCCGCCGCCCGAGATCCGCCATGACGAGCTTGCCCTTCTTGAGCAGCGAGTCGGTGTAGATCCCGAGCAGCTCGCGCGTTCCCGCCTTCGGATCGGTCACCGCTTCGAGCAGGATCGCGTTCGCCTCGCCCGCCTCCCACGCCCCGACCAGGCTGTACGCAAAGGCGACGCAGACGGGGCGGGCGCCGATGGTGTTCCCTGCCGAGGGGATGCGCTGCTGGCGACGCACCACCAGGATCGTCACATCCTCGAGCGGCCCGGGCAGGTGGTGCGCCAGGCGCCCGCTCACGATGCCGTTCTCAGAAAGCGTCAGCACCGAGTCGCCGATCTGCCCCGGCTCTCGCAGCGGCGTGAACGTCGTCCAACGCGCATCCCCGCCCCAGTCCGCCCGGATCTGCTTGACCGTCGATCGCGTCGGGACACGCATCGCACCCGGCGAGCGCGCATCAACCCGGTACGCCCGGTTGTCCGGGAACGACGACTGCGTGATCACATCGCTCGCCGGCGGCTCCCACGGGCTGACCATGCCGGTCATGCCCCGCAGCGCCGAGTCGCCCTCCGCCTTGCCCAGCGAGATCGTCGCGTCGCCGTAGCTCGGGATCAGCACGCTCGCCCACGTCCTGGCCCGCTGCGTTCCCTGCCCGTACACCTCGTGCAGGAACGTCAGGTGGACCACCTCGACGCGCTTGGGTCGGAGCATCGTGGCGCCCGTCCACGCGATCGCCGTGAACACCGCGGTCACGACCACGAACGCGACCCACGCGTGCTGCTTCTTCTTGGCACGCGCCAGCAGCCCGAACCCGCCCGGGCCAGCGACGACCCAGTACAGCGCAAACACCACGAACCCGAGCAGCACACCGACATACGCCCGCCCGGATTTGGCGATCTCGTCGGGGATGTCCGAGTCAAACGACCGGCGTGTGCGCTGGCTGTTGACGGCCCTCTTGGCGACCTGCGAGTTCGGGTCCAGCACCCCGCGCCGACCCAGGATCCGGTGCCAGAACTGGTCCGGGTCGGGCAGCCCCGCGCTCACGAGTGACGGGTTGGCCAGGTCAACACCGATCACCGTCACCGCCCCCGCCCCCACGATCCGGCGCGACACCAGGGTGCTCCCGTCGGGGGCGCGAAGCACCCGCACCGCCTGATCCGCCTGCGCCCCCTCGTTCGGTTCGAGCACCCGCACCGACGCGCTCGTCGGGAGCGACCCCGCCGGGCCTCGGCTGAGCAACTGCGAGAACTCGTTCAGGTCCACGCCCTCGCGCAGCTCGCCCGGGAGCGAGTCCGGCAGCAGATCGCTCAGCGGGTTCGCACGGCTGAGCCACTCCTGCCCCACCGTCGGCAGCACCACAATCAGGTGCCCGCCCCGCGTCACCCACTCGCGGATCGCCCGCGCCTGGTCCGTGCTCAGGCGCAGCGGGTCCGCATCGCGCCGCGCCGCGCCCCACACCAGCGCATCGAACTGCACCAGCCCCTGATACCGGTGCGGGATCTCGGCGTGCTCGAGCCCGGTGATAATCCGCGTCAGCTCGTGCCCGGTGGGCGCGTAGGTGCTCGCCGCGCCCTGGAGCGCTACGCCGTACGCCCCGAGCCCGAAGTGCCACGGGCCGAGGACACCGATCATCGACTCGGTCTTGTCAAGCACGCGCGCCGGGCGGATCGAGGTCGTCGCGAGCTGACGCACCGCCCGGTAGGCGAGCGCGCCGGATTGATCGGCGCCGCCCGAGGCCTCCGCCGCCCAGGCGCTGAGCGTGAGCGTCTCGTTCTGGCTGAAGCGGAATGGCAGACGTGTGTAGAGCCAGAACGCCTGGCGCGTCCCCGGGTTGCTTGTCACCACGGTGTCGTACAGCGGGCGATCGCCGTCGGCGTCTCGCCCCTGGATCCGCAGAATGATCTCGCGCTGCTCGAGCCCGCGATCATTCACGGCGATGTAGATCCCCACCCACTCGCCCTGGCGGCAGACGTTGCCCGGACCAAAGCGCTCGACCTGGAGATCGATCTCCCCGATCGACGCCAAGTCGCCCTGGGCAAGAACGGGCGCGATCCGGGGCGCCAGCACCATGACCCCCAGGGCCAGGGCGGCAAGGCGGATGGTCGAAATGCGTTTGAACAGCTTCATGCCTCGGGCCAGAGCCTCCACACCCCGCTCCGGGGCCAGAACAGTCTACGTTGGTTCAAGTCGCCCGGGTTCGGGGTCGATTCTGCCCTCGATGCCGGAACTGCCCCCGCTGATCCTGCTCGTTCTGGCCCTGCTCGCCGCAGCCGGCGTCATCGAGTGCCTCCGAGCGATCGCCGTGCTCGTCCGCGATGAGACCGCGATCCACGATCTCATGGTCAAGAGCGCTCAGGCGAAGATGGAATACGCAGCCTCCACCGACGACGAAGAGGTCTGCGGCGTCGATGTCCTCGACTGACCCCCTCCCGCTCACTCACCCAGGGCGCGCAGCGACTCAACCAGACACGCGTGCGACCGAGCCCCCATCCGGAAGCACTCGAGCTCGAACTTCTCGTTGGGTGAGTGCATCCGGTCATCGTCGAGCCCGAAGCCCATGAAGATCGTCTCGAGCCCGAGGCGCCGCTTGAGCATCCCGGCGACCGGGATCGACCCCCCGCTCTTGATCATCGCCGGCGCGACGCCGCAGGCGCGCTCGATCGCGCTGGCCGCAGCCCGGAGCGCATCAGAGTCCGTCGAGACCGTCGCGGGCGGACCGCCCGAGTGGTCGATCAACTCCCACCGACACCCCGGGGGTGTCCGCTCGCGCAGCCACGCGAAGAATGACGCCGTGATGCTCTGAGGGTCTTGATCCGCGACGAGCCGGAAGCTGACCTTGGCCGAGGCGTGCGAGGGGATGACGGTCTTGGCACCCGCCCCGGTGTAGCCCCCGATGATGCCGTTGATATCACACGCCGGGCGCCCCCACTCACGCTCGGTGAAGGTGTACCCCGCCTCGCCGACCCCGCCCTCGATCGGGAGCCCGATGCCCTTGAGCGACGCCGCCTCGTCAACACCCAGCCCGCGCCACTCGGCGCGTTCCGCGTCAGTCAGGTCACGGACCGCGCCGTAGAACCCGGGGACGGTGATGCGCCGGTCGGTGTCCCAGAGCTGCGCGAGCACCTTGGTCAGCTCGCTGATCGGGTTGGGAACCTTGCCGCCCCAGAGGCCCGAGTGCAGATCCTGGTCAGGCCCGTGCAGGATGATTTCTGTATAGGCCAGCCCGCGCACGCCGTAGGTGATCGCGGGTCGCCCGCGCCCGAGCATGCCCGTGTCCGAGATCACGCAGACATCGCACGCGCCGAGGCGGTCGGAGTTCTGCTCGATATAGCGGTCAAGGTTGGCCGAGCCGGATTCTTCCTCGCCCTCGAGCAGGACGGTCCAGCGGACCCCGCCGCCGGTGGAGCCCGAGGTCTCTTTCCAGGCGCGCATCGCCTCAAGGAACATCATGACCTGTCCCTTGTCGTCCACAGCTCCGCGCGCGATCACGCGCTCGCCGGCGCCGCCCTCGACCGCCTCCGCCAGCACCGGCTCGAACGGGGGCGAATCCCACAGCTCGACCGGGTCCGGAGGCTGCACGTCGTAGTGCCCGTAGAACAACACGTGCGGCCCGGTGTAGTCATCACTGCCAGGGCAGCTCGCCAGCACGATCGGATGCCCGCTGCCCGCCGGTTCGCCCGTCTGCTCGATCGAGACATCAAACCCCGAGGCGCCCAGGTGCTCGGCGCTCCACTGGGCCGCGCGCCGGACATCGCCCGCGAAGGCCGGGTCTGTGCTGATGCTCGGGATGCGGAGCCAGTCGATAAGACGCTCGATGGAGCTGGCCTCGTTGTCGCGGAGCCAGGCGATGGCTTGGTCGGTGGTCATGGTCTCTCCTGTGCTGAGTCGCAGTGAGCATATGTCTTGGCACTGGCCCGAGACATGCGCATGAAAAAGCCGCCGCCCGAAACGGGCGGCGGCCGAAAGAACAAATCATCTCGCGGATGCGAGAGTCAGACGCGCAGGATCAGCCGCGACGACGGCGAGCACCGGCGAAGCCAGCGAGGCCGATCAGCGCGAGCGTACCCGGCGCCGGAACGCCTGAGATCTCGAGGTTGCGGAAGGCGAAGGCCTCGCCGCCCGCGTTCTGATCCGTGGTGTAGCGGATTTCCAGGGTGGACCCCGTGCCAGCGATGGCGGCGGAGATGTTCTGGAAGTTGTTGTTGAGCAGCACGCCGCCAAGCGACATGGGATCGTTGAGCAGGTTCGTGGTCCCGCTGTCGAGCGTGTAGAGCTGGCTCCCAGCCTCATCGATCGTGCTCGCGAGCAGGGCGGCCCAGCCGCCGCCGTCGATCTGGTACTCGAACAGGTGGGTGTCGGACGCCTCGAAGTCGCCCATCGCGGCGAAGTCAGCGGCGAACTCAAGCCCGGTGAATCCGGTGATGTCGAATGCCCAGGTGGCCACGCCCGTCGGGTCCGGGTTGGCGCCGTTGACGACATCAACCACACCGAAGAACGGGTCGAAGTCCGCTTCACCAATGATGCCGATGAGGTCGGGCGTGAAAACGCTGACCGAGTCGTCCATCAGATCGAACGGAACGCCTGAACCAACCGCCAGCCCACGGAACATGATCCCGAACCCATCGCCGGGGAAGAACGTGTCCAGGTTGCCGTTGGTGAACGTGGAACCAAGGTTGCTGGTTCTGCTCAGGAAGATGCCCGGGTCGGTCGAGATGTCACGGCCAATGACCGTGCCAGCCCCCCCGAGCGCCGAGCCCGCTGTACCCGCGATAGCGAGCAGTGCGATGCACTTACGCATGATTGTCCTCTTCTCTTTCTCTCTCTGACCAATGGAACGAAGTGAGTACTCACCGTGCCGGTTCATCATGAACCGGCGTCTCTCTTCTCTCCCGTTCCGAGCGCCGGTGGCGGAGCCAGAAACTTCGGACGGGTCAGGAACGTGCATTCCTGGCTCGCCGGGCTATCCGGGCGGGTGAGATCTCAGCCCAGAGCCTACCGAAATC
>JAJRXR010000050.1 GCA_024276195.1 Planctomycetota bacterium | reverse complement strand
TCCGCGTGCTGCGTGAGCACGCGCGAGAACGCCTCACCAGCTTTGTTCGGGTCGTTGAGGGCGAGGAGGCTGTGCCCGCGCAGCAGGTCGGTCTCCGCCGCGAACTCGAACGCGGGATCGCCAGCGACCCGGTCGAGCTGTTCAATCGCCCCCGCCTTGTCGCCCGTGCGGAAGAGGGCGACACCCAGCCCATAGTGCGCGAGCGGCGCCTTGTCGTGGTCGGGGTGCGACGCGAGGAATGTTCGGTACTCGGTCGCGGCCAAGTCGTAGAGCCCGCGGTTGAGCAGGCCGTTGGCGGTGAGGTAGGCGCGCTGGTCCTTGGCGTCGTCAAGGGCGAATGCGGCGCTGGAACCCTGCGCGAACGCGCCGACGCCCAGCGCTACGGCGACAAGAAGGGCTCGGCGTCGGGGCGCATCACGGCTCGGCATGGTGGACTCCTGCGGCGGACGGTGGTGGCTTCGGGCTCCCGGACTCGCCCGTTCGCCCTTGCTCGGGCGGCGTTCGGGTGGGCGGCGCAACGGGTGGCGGACGCTCCTGCGGGCGGCGGCGCGGGGCCGTAAACCGCCAGTCCGCAGTATCGCCACCACCCGCCGCCGATCAATCCCTGCGCCCCGGATGGGGCGGGAATGTGGAGGAAACTGGGGACAAATCCGCCCTCAGCCCGCGAACGGGCTCAGTCGTCGCAGTCCTTCGTGTCGCCCTCAGACGCCTCGTCCCCGTCCACAATCTCTTCGAGGCGATCGGACATCTCCTCAAGATGGTCGGCCAGGGCTTCCTGCATCTCCTCGAGGCGCTCCTCATACTCCTCGATGAGGTCCTCGCGGGATTCAGCCTCGGCTTCGAGCTTCTCAGCCTGTCGCTCCAACTCTTCGCTCATGCGTTCAAGAGCCTCGCCCTTGCGCTCGAAGTTCTCGGCTTTGCTGAGCATCGCCTTGCCCTGGGCGATCAACGCTTCGGACTGCTCGGAATAGCCCGCCGCCTGCTCGTACATGCCGCTCTTGCGAGCCTCTTCGGAACGATCACGGAACATCTCGGCCTGGTCGATCAGGACGCTGGCCCGATGACGAACCCCGTCCGCCTGGCGCTCGAGGCGCCCAGCCTGACCCTCGAGATTTTGGCGCTTGCTGAGCATCATCTCCCGCTCGGCACGGATCGCCTCGGCCTGCGAGCGGATCGTGTTCTGCTCGGCGCGCCAGAGCGAGGCGGGTTTGGCGACGCCAAGTACGCGAGGCGCCTGCGGAGCAATGACTGGTGAGCGGCGTTGGTTCGTTCCGGAGCCGATGATCTTCACACTGTCGGGCGAGATCAGATGCGCGAAGGCGGCGAACGTCTCGTGCTGGCTTGGCGTCGCGTGAACCACGAGGCGCGATCCCTCGGGCGAGACCAGGATCGGCACGTCCGAACGGACCATGAGCGAGGACAAGGCCCGCAATCGACCGCTGGGCAGGATATACGCCCGGGAGATTTTCCCGTCCGCATCGGGCAGCACGGGCGCATCGGGGACGACTCGGGCTTGCCCAAAGAAGATCGCTGGCGCAGGCGGCGGCGGGGGCGCGTCGTGCCCGAGCTTGGTCAGAGCCGCACGCAGCTTCGCGGCGCCCGTCTCCATCTTCTTCAGGCGCGCCAGCGTCTCGTCTTCACGCTGCGGCGCACTCGGAGCCTGGGCGCCCCCGCCCGAACGTGTGCGCGTGCGCATGTGCCTGTCGAACGTGCTCGCGTCGCTTTCATCGAGCTGGTCATCCTGGTGAGACTTGACCTGCTCGACATTCGGCGCCGATTTTTCCGGAGGCGGGCACGCGACGCCCGGCATCACGAGCAACGCGAGCAGCGCGGCGCCCGCGACGAGCGACGAGCCGTGGACGGACAGCTTCGGACGAACGGTGTGTGTCATCACCATGGTGATTCTCCTGGCCAGCTTTCGCTTTGTGGGGGAGGCCATTGCCAGCCCGGCGGCGTGTGTCCGCACGCCGGGCACGTTCAAGAATGCGGTCGTTTTCAGCAGGGTTTCGGCGTACCCGCGCCGCCGGTCTGGCTGGAGCGCCGTCACCCAGGCGTCGCAGCACAGGTCCGCCTCGTCACGAAGCTGGCGGCGCACCACCCAAACCAGCGGGTGCCACCAGTACAACGCCCCCACCGCCATCGAGAGCCAGTGTGTCCAGTGGTCCCTGCGGCGCAGGTGCGCAAGCTCGTGCAGCAGCACCGCCTGGCGGGCGTCGGAATCAAGCGCACGCCAGAGCGAGCGGGGCATGACCAGGCGGCGGCGCACGCCGCACGTCACCATGGGCGAGATGCGCGTGGGTACGAAGACCAGCTCGGGCGGGCGGCGGAGCCCGATCGTCGCGGCGGCCTGGGCGAGCGCAGCGCGTTCCGGGGCGGTCGCCAGCAGCGCCAGACGTGTCAGGCGACGATCGAGCGTGATACGCACCGCGAGCATGACCAGAACAATCAGAACGCCTCCGAGCCAGATCAGCGGCGGCAGAGGTGGGACCTGACCCAGGCTCCCGATCGCCTCACGCACCGCGGCGATCCAGGGCGCTGTCTGGGCCGAGAGGCGCTGAGCCAGGGTCGGGCTCGCCTCCACCGGCTCGGGCTCCGACGCCAGGGGCACACGCTCGGCGAGCGCGGGCTTGCTGTGGAAAGACGTCTCCACGTTCTTGCTCTTGGAGGCCTGAGCCGAACTCGCCTGCTCAAGGCGTGCGTACGGCGCTGGCAGAGCGACGCCCGGCGAGGTGTGCGTCAGGAATGGTCGCGGTTTGTACGTTTGATCGGGGGCGCCCGAGATCAACGCTGGGTTGAGGTGTGCGCTGGCGGGCTCATCCTGGGTCGCCCGCGCGGCCGGAGCGTCCGTGGGGATGGGACGCTCCGGCGCTCGGGCGGTGATCTTGGCGCCCCACTCACGGGCAAGGCCCGGGAGCGATGTCATCGAGACAAACGCGGGCGCGACGAACGCGAGCAGGGCGATGAGCCAGAGGGCGTGACGGGTCGCAGGAGACTTGACGCCGAGCATGCAGGCAGCCGCGACCCCGAGCGTGACGGGCAGGGCGAGCAGGGCGCCGAGCCAGAGGGCGTCGAGATGAACGAGCACGCTGGGCACGGTCAGCGCCCCTCCCCGACGCCGGGCGCCTGGTCATCGCGATCATCTAAATCATTGAGCAGGCGTCGGAGCTCGCCCAGTTCGTCCGAGGAGAGCTTGTTGGACTGGACGAGGTGGAGGACCAGCGGGGCGGAGGCGCCGTCGAAGAGCTGCTCGATGAGCGAGCTCAGGCGCGAGCCGGTCACTTTCTCCCGGGAGACCTTGGCCTTGTAGATATAGGCCTGTCCAGATTTTTTGCTGGTGACGTACTTCTTGGCCTTGAGGCGCGTCAGAAAGGTCAGGACCGTGGTGTACGCCAGCTCACGTCCCTGGGCGTGGAGGTGGTTCATCACCTCGCGCACGCTCGTCGGGCCGAGATCCCAGAGGGCCTTGAGCACCTCGAGCTCGGCGTCGGAAAGCTCGGTCTGGCGAGGGGGCATGGGACGGGCTCCTGGGCCTACTACAACTGTCGTTGAACAAGCTACTACATCCGTCGTAGTTCGTCAAGCCCCGCCATCACAATCCGTCCGAGATCTTTTGCGCGCCGCTGCGGATCGGGTCATGTTCGTACTGTCCGTCCCGGATCACCCTGTGAGTTCGGGAAGGCGGCTCCGGCTGGGGTGGACACGCGGATTGGGGGAGAGACCCAATTCAAGTGCGAGAGGTGCGATTCATGGCATCGATGTCTTTCTCGTGGTCTGTTGGGGTAGGTTTCCGGGGTTGGGAGAGACGAGATGAATTTCAAGAGCTTGATGTTGGCGCTCGCTGTCGGTGTCATGGGCCTGAGCGGCTCGGTCGCCCCAGCCCAGGTGTCGCCCAGTTTCAGCAAGAGCCAGTTGCTCGGCGCCAACCTGAGCCTGCCCACGACGCTCCAGTTCGGACCGGACGGGCGCCTGTATGTCGGCGAGCAGACCGGGTTCATCAGGGTCTTTGATGTTGAGCGCACGGGGACGAACACATACAGCGTCGTCAACACCGAGATCATTGATCTGATCAACACCATCCCGAACCACTTCGACGACGGCACGCTCGATCCCTCATCAACAAACCGGATGATCACCGGCATCCTGGTGATCGGAACGCCCGCAGCGCCCGTGATCTACGTCGCAAGCTCGAACCCGCGGATCGCGGTCGGCCTGGATTCCGGGCTGGACACGAACTCGAGCATGGTGACGCGCCTGACCTGGAACGGGTCTTCGTGGGATATGTTCCAGGTTGTGCGCGGCTTGCCCCGGAGCGAGGAGAACCATGCTGCGAACGGGATGGCGATCGATGAGGCGCGCGGGCATCTGTACCTGGCGATGGGCGGCAACACGAACATGGGGGCGCCCTCGAACAGTTTCGGGATGATCCCGGAGTATGTGCTCGCGGCCGCGATCCTCCGGATCGACCTCAACGCGATCGGAGAAACGACCTACGACCTGCCCACGCTCGACGACCCGAGCCGCCCGAACACCGGGCCGGGCGGGAGCGATGAGTTTGACCCGTTCGGCGGGAACAACGGCGCCAACCAGGCGATGATCGTCGCGGGCGGGCCGGTCCAGGTCTGGGCGCCCGGGTATCGCAACTCGTTTGACATTGTGATCACGACCGACAACCGGATCTACACGATCGACAACGGCCCGAACCGTGGCTGGGGCGGGCCGCCGCAGTTCTGCTCGAACGACCCCATGGAGGTCGGGTCAGAAACCTACGGCGACGGGCTGCACTACGTCGCGGATCTGGGCGACGCATCGGGCAAGTACGGCGGGCACCCGTGCCCGTTCCGCGCCTCGTCGAGCAACACCATCAACGGGCAGAGCCCGATCCCCCCGGGCTGGGAAGACCCGCGGCAGTGCGAGCAGCTCATCCCCGGTGTCAATGACGGGGCGCTGTACGTCTGGAACTCGTCGACGAACGGGATCACGGAGTACACCGCCGACAACTTTGGCGGGGCGATGCAGGGCGACCTGCTCGCTGCGTCGTGGAACACGGACTCGATCGAGCGGATCACGCTCAGCCCAGACGGGAACTCGGCGACCGTGGTTCGTCTGTTCTCCAACGTGGGTGGGCAGCAGCTCGATGTCACATCACAAGGATCAGGCGAGGCGTACCCCGGGACGATCTGGTCCGCCGATTTGCCCGCGAGCACGGTGTGGGTCTTTGAGCCGGTTGACCTGGCCACATGCACGGGCGCCAATGATCCGAACCTGGACGAGGACGGCGACGGGTACTCCAACGCCGACGAGATCGGCGCGGGCACCGACCCGTGCTCGAGCGCGGACATCCCGGCCGACTTCGATGGCGACAACATCAGCGACGTCAACGATCCCGATGATGACAACGACGCCATTGCAGATGTCTTCGACGCGTTCGCGATCGACAGCCTCAACGGGCTCGGCACAGCCGCAAACCTTGACTACGAGTGGGCGGTCGGACAGCCCGGCACGGGCATGCTGGGCCTCGGCTTCACCGGGATGATGGTCGATGGCAGCACGGATTATCTGAACAGGTTCGTGCTCGCGGACATGACGCCGGGCGGAGCTGCGGGTAAGTTTACGATTGACAATGTCAGCGCGGGCGACGCCCAGGGTTCTCTGAACTCGCAGGATAACGCGTTCCAGCTCGGCGTAAACGTCTCCTCGGCCACCGGCGTGTGGACGCTGCGCTCGAGCGTCGAGGCGCCGTTCTTCAATGTGCGCACACCCGTCGGCTTCGAATCCGTCGGCATCTACATCGGCACGGGCGACCAGTCGAACTACGTCAAGCTCGTGATGGGCGCCTCGGGCGGGCAGATCGGCGCCCGCGTGGTGAGCGAGTCGGGCGATGTCGTCGTCAGCGACACCATCACCCCCGTGAGCTTCCTCTCGGCCCTGGGCGTGCAGGTCAGCCTCGAGGTGGACCCGGCGGCGGGCACAGTTCAGCCGAAAATCTCGGTCGATGGCGGACCCGAGCAGGACATCGGGGCGCCGATCGTGCTCCAGGGAGCGCTGCTGAGCGCGGTCCAGACGCCGGGCGTGGGCGTGGCGTGCGGGATCATCTCGACCGCGCGCGGCGGGACGCCCTTCGCGGGGATCTGGGATTACATGCGCATCGAAAGCTCCGCCGTATCCGACGCGGCAGCGGATATTGTTGTCGATGATCCGACCAGCTCAGCGATCGACTCGAGCACATGGAACCTCAACTCGTTCGTCATCAGCAACGACTCGGCCTCCGGTCAGATGATCACGCGGGTGCTGTTCGATCTGTCCGGCGCGATGATGCCCGACATGGTGTTCGACCCGTCCGCGACCGCTGGCGACCTGGGCGGACGCGACTTCACGCCCGGCACAGGCGCGGCGAGTGTTGGTATCACCGGCAACTCGTTCACCGGCGCACGCGACGGCGGTTTCGACGTCCTCTCGGTGACATTCGACGACTTCGCCCCGGGCGAATCGTTCTCCTTCGCGGTTGATTGCGATCCGACGAGCATCCTGGGCGTCGCTCCGCCCGGGCCGAACAACTCGGGAAGCGTGTCCGGGCTCGAGCTCAGCGGCGCCAGCGTCACGGTCGAGTTCTCCGACGGCTCGGTCTTCACAAACGAGCTGTTCCGGATCCCGGGCTCGCTCGACGGCGCCGCGACCCGGGTTGAAGCGGCTCCGCTCAGCGCCCCGAGCATCGACGTGCTCGGTGTCAGCGAGCCGGGCACGGTCGCCGGCGCGGCGCACACCGTCCGTGTCAGCGGCGACCCGGGCCAGGACATCCGCGTCATGGTGATCGAGGGCGGGCTGTTCACCACCGGCGTGCCCGGGGGCGGGTTCGACCTGGACCCGTTCGAGGCCAACACCGCGCTGAGCATCCAGGAGTACAGCGCTGCGATCGGCGCCGGCGGCTTTGTCGATGTCGCCCTCACGCTCGCCCTGAGCGCCCAGGGCGGGATCAGCCACATCAGCGCCGCCAGCGCCGGGAGCGCCGGCGTCACCGGACGCATCTCGAACACCAGCGTCGTGCAGCGCGACGACACCGGCGGCAACATCCCCCCGGTTGCGGTTGATGACTCGGCCAGCGTGGCCCGGAGCCAGTCACGCTCGATCCCCCTGCTCAACAACGATTCCGACCCGGACGGAGCCATCGATCCGACGAGCGCGGCGCTCCTCATGCTCCCGTCCAACGGCACGGTCACGATCGACGCGCTCACGGGCGTCGCGCTCTACACCCACGACGGCTCGGCTAGCACGTCCGACTCGTTCTCGTACACCGTCCGCGACAACCTCGGCGCCGAATCGAACGAGGCGATCGTCTCGATCACGGTGGTCCCGGGCGGGAGCGAGGTCGTGCTCTTCCGTGTCAACGCTGGCGGATCGCTCATCGCCGATAGCAATGGCGATTGGGAGATCGACACCAAGGGCGCCCCCTCGGCGTACGTCAACGCGCTGGCCAGCGGCAACCAGACCGCGAGCACGACGCAGCCCATCGATATCCTCAGCTCCACCATCCCCGCGGGCACACCCGAGGGCCTCTTCCAGAGTGAACGCTGGGACCCGGCCTCGGGCGATGAGATGCTCTGGTCCTTCCCGGTCCCGAGCGGGCGCCAGGTGGAGGTCCGCCTGTACTTCGCCGAGACGTTCGTCAACGCCAGCGGCGCCCGGACGTTCGACGTCTCCGTCGAGGGCCAGACCATGCTCGCTGGCTACGACGTCTTCGCGGCTGCGGGCGGCAAGTTCATCGGCATCGTCGAAAGGACAACAGCCACCAGCGACGGCTCGATCGACATCGCCTTCGCGCATGTCACCGAGAACCCCGCGATCAAGGCGGTCGAGATTGTTGATCTCGGCGGCGCTGGCGTGACAGACCGCTTCCTGCACCGGATCAACACCGGCGGAGCGGCGCTGCCCGCTGCCGACGGCTCGAGCCCGGGCTGGTCGGAGGACCAGGCCGCCAGCGCCAACACTGCGTACGGCCCGGCCAACCCCGGCGTCCCCTCCCCGTTCGTCAACAGCGCCCAGACCGACGTCACCTTCGGAACCAACGCCGCCATCACGATCGCGCCGGGTGTTCCCGCGTCCGTCCCTGCGGCCCTGTTCCAGACCGAGCGCTGGGACCAGAGCGGGGGCGAGGAGATGATCTGGGCGCTGCCCGTCGATGCGGGCGCTCAGCTTGAGGTGCGGATCTACATCGCAGAAATCTTCAACGGCGCATCCCAGCCCGGGCAGCGCGTGTTCGACGTATTCATCGAGGGCCAGCTCGCCTTCGCCGGTGTGGACCGCGTCGTCGAGGCGGGCGGGTTGAACATCGGCACGGTGCTTGTCTACTCGCTGATTGCGCCCGACAACATGCTCGATCTGGTCTTCGGGCATGTGGTCGAGAACCCGGCCATCGCCGGCATCGAGATCGTCGAGATCAACGCCGGCGCCTCGGGCGACCCGGTCGCAGCGGACGACAGCGCATCGGTCCCCTTCGCCCAGAGCGTCGTGATCGATGTCCTGGCCAACGACACGGACAGCAACGGCACGCTCGACCCCGCGAGCGTGACGGTCGTTCTCGACCCGCAGTTCGGCACGGGCGTCGTCAACCCCGCGACCGGCGCCATCACCTACACCCACGATGGCTCGATCCAGTCGCTCGATTCGCTCGCGTACACCGTTGACGACAACGAGGGGAACACCTCGAACATCGGGGCGGTGTCCATCGCTATCGGGGCGCCGGACAACGTCGCGCCGGTCGCCGGCGACGACAGCGCCGTGTTCAGCCCGGGGGCGCCCGTTGTTGTCAACGTTCTGGGCAACGATTCTGACAGCGACGGCGTGCTCAACCCCGCCAGCGTGACGATCATCGACCAGCCCGCGTTCGGCTCCGCCTCGGTCAACACCCAGACCGGCGCCATCACCTACGCCAGCACCGACCCGACCGCCACAAGCGACTCGCTCACCTACACCGTCAGCGATGACGCGGGCCAGCCCTCGAACATCGCGACCGTGTCGCTCACGGCCAACCCGCCCCCTGTCGCCATGAACGACAGCGCCGCCGTCTTCGAGATGGATCAGGTCGTCATCGACGTGCTCAGCAACGACACCGACGACGGCGCCATCGACCCCGCCAGCGTTCTCGTCGAGACCGCCCCGGCCTTGGGCTCAACCTTCGTCAACGGCGCGACCGGCGCCATCACCTACACCCACGACGGCACGCCCGGCACGAGCGACACCTTCACCTACACCGTCAGCGACACCCTCGGCGCCCGCAGCGCCGAGGCCACCGTCACCATCGTCATCACCCCCGCTGGCAACGGCGTGCTCATCACCGAGGGCCTTGTCCTCCAGCTCGAATCCGACTTGGGCCTGGATGTGATCGGCACGGACGTGCTCTCGTGGCAGGACCAGGCCAGCGGACTGGTCTTCTTCCCCGAGACCGGGGCGGCGCCGCAGGTCCTCTCCGGCGCGCTCAACGGGCGCGATGTCCTCTCGTTTGATGGTGTGAGCGATGCACTGCGGGCGCCCGCGCCGATCAATGTTCTTCCGCTCGCCAACTCGGACCGATCCGTGTTCATGATCGCCCGCTACCGCGGGTCCGGCCCGGGCGGGTTCGCGTACGGCGTCCAGCCGTTCAACTGCCCCAACGATGGCAACCAGGGCTTCGAGCTGGGCCTGAGCCCCAGCGACGAGCTGAGCATCAGCGGGCTGTGCCCCCCGTTCCGCACCCCCTCGGCCGTCAACGGCGCCGACAACATCTGGATCAGCCACGCGGCGATCCTCGGAAGCTCCCTGCTCGTCCATTCGCGCGACGGCGTCGCGATCGACACCTTCACACACACCTTCAACTCCAGCGACGGGCCGGCGGTTGTCGGGCGTTCGCTCGAAGGCTCGTCATGGGCGGATATGGACGTCGCCGCGGTGCTCGTATACAACCGAGCCCTGAGCGAGCCCGAGCGTCAGAGCGTCGAGCGGTACCTGCGCACGAAGTACCTCAACGAGGCGCCATCGACCGGCGACGATGCCGCCCAGGTTGACCAGGGCGGGAGCGTCATCATCGACGTGCTCGCCAACGATACCGACCCCGACGGCGTGATCGACCCCTCGACCGTGGCCGTCGTCGTCCC
Organism: Planctomycetota bacterium; assembly: GCA_024276195.1. GTDB lineage: Bacteria > Planctomycetota > Phycisphaerae > Phycisphaerales > UBA1924 > JAJRXR01. The sequence goes on along the minus strand of JAJRXR010000050.1, from coordinate 64,443 downwards.
CGCAGCCAACGGCGCAACCGACGTCGATCCCGGCTCGGGCGTCATCACCTACACCCACTCGGGTATCGGCGATACCGATGAGTTCATGTACACCGTCGCCGACGAGCTCGGCGGGCTCAGCGCTCCGACGCTCGTGAGCATCGGCGTGACCGCGTACTGCCCGCCGGATCTGGCCGCGCCCTTTGGCGTGCTCGACGCGCTCGACATCTCCGCGTTCCTGTCGCTCTTCGCGGCGGGCGACCCGGCGGCGGACTTCGCCGTGCCCATGGGCCAGTTCAACATCGACGACGTGATCGAGTTCCTCACGCTGTACATCCAGGGGTGCCCGTAAGGCGTTGGCCCGGACTCAGAAAACCTCTTCGACGCCGCCGGTCATCTGCTCGTGCTTGTTCTTGATGAGCCCGAACCAGATCAGGCAGAACAGCGGGTAGAGCATGAAGAACAGGATCATCGCGACACCTACGACCAACTCGATCATCTGGTCAGGCCCGCCCGCGTTGATTCTCTGAGCGAACTCGTTGTCCGGGTAGTCCTTGGCCCACTGGGCCATGGCGCTCTGCTTCGAGAACCCGTTGAGCGCCGAAACAACAATCATCGGAAGAACCACCACGGCGTACACAAGATGAAGCGCCCGCCCCAAACGCCTGCGCAAAATGGTCTGCACACCCGCGACGACGAGCACGATCGCCATCACAATCCCGAGTACGCCCAGGACATAGTCCAGAGGACCGAAGGTCCACAGCGGCGGGAGCGGGGCGCCGTTGAGCTGTGAACCCATCAGAAACCCCATGATCGCGGGCGTGCCCATGCCGCACCCGCCGCAGGTCAGGCCGATGCCGCCCCAAACGACGCTGATGATCCCAACAACCTTGGGCCACCTGGGCGCCTCGTTGAGGTCGAACTCGTCGAGGCCGACCTGCTCGGTCGGCGGCGTCAGATCATCGGTCATGCCTGCCCCCCCCAGTGATTGAGTCCCGCCCAAAGAACATCGGGCCAGACGCGTCGGATACCCCTCTGAAACCAGCTCGGCGCCTCAGAGTTGCTCAAGGAACCGGACATCGTTCTCGAACAGCAGACGGATGTCCGGGATGTTGTACTTGCCCATAGCCAGACGCTCGATGCCGAAGCCGAAGGCGAAGCCCGTCCATTGTTCGGGGTCGATGCCGCAGGCTTTCAGGACGTTGGGATCGACCATACCGCACCCGCCGAGCTCGATCCACGCGGGCTCAGCACCGGGCTTGAGCGCGATCTTCATGTCGAACTCGGCGCTCGGCTCGGTGAACGGAAAGAAGCTCGGACGCAGGCGGATGTCGGCGTCGGCGCCGAAGTACGCGCGGGCAAACTGGAACAGCGTCGTCTTGAGGTCCACCATCGAGACCTTCCGGTCCAGGTACAGCCCCTCGATCTGGTGGAACATGAACGAGTGCGTCGCGTCCACCGTGTCCGGGCGGTACACCCGACCCGGACTGATGATCTTGATCGGAGGCCCCCACCCCTGCGCCACCGCGTCCTCCATCATCCGGATCTGCACCGTGCTCGTCTGCGAGCGGAGCATCCGCGGGAGCTTGGCCTTGAGCGGGTCATCGACATAAAAGTTATCGATCGGCTCCCGGGCCGGGTGCCCCTCGGGGATGTTGAGCTTGACGAAGTTGTGCTCGTCGTCCTCAAGCTCCGGCCCCTCGGCCACGCTGAACCCCATCTGCGCGAAGACCTCGACGAGCTCGTTGCGAACGCGCGTGATGATGTGCCTGCGCCCGATACCTGCTGAGTCGATCAGCCCGGGCTCGGTCATGTCGATCAACGGACCGCCCGCGGGCGCCTTCACGCCGCCGCCACCACCCGATGACCTGGCCTTGAACGCGGCTTCGAGCCTCGACTTGACCTCGTTGAGGCGCTTGCCGACCTCGGCCTTGTTTTCTTTCGGCACGTCCTTGAGCTGCGGCATCAGGGCTTTCAGGCGCCCCTTGGAGCCCAGGTACGCGATCCGCCACGCCTCGACCGCAGGCGCATCGGGCGCAGCGTCGAGCTCGGACAGGCCCTTGGTTTCAATCTCGGCAAGCTGATCGAGCATGGGAGCGGATCATAGGGCGCCAAGCCCCCGGGCTACTCGTCCGCGATCGCCAGGATCTGAGCGTCTACATCCATGATCTTCTCATCGATCACGCCCCACTCATCGCAGATAAACACACGCATTCGGGCGGCGGGTGTCCGGCCCCAGATCTGCATCGAGTTCGATGTGGGTTCAAGCGGGACGTGCACAGTATCACTCCCCCTCAGGAAAAAGTCTCGCAGGTCAACATCCATCTGGAGCCTGTACCGCTCTGCAATCTCCGTCTGCTTACGAGCAACCTCTGCCTGCTGACGAGCAAGCGCTTCTCGGTATCTGATCAGGCGGTCCGCGTGATCTCGAGTCTGCTCGGGCTGGGGCGGCGCAGCGGGCGCATCCGGCGCATCGGGCGGCGTGTGCTCGGCGCCCGCCTCCACCTGGCCGGCCCCTCCCCCGAGAGGCGCCGCGAACAGCGAGGTCGAGACGAAGCAGAGAACGATGCTCACGCGCGCTGGCATCATCAGGCCTCCTTGAATGTTCCCAGTATCGACCGGCCCCGCCCAGGCGTCAAATGAAAAGCGGCCCCCCGCATGGGAGGGCCGCTCAGTGCTATCTGGCTGGCTCGGATGAGCCTTAGGACTCGCCCTCGCCCGCGTCTTCGCTGGGCTCCGGCGCGGGAGTTGCGGCGGCGGCCGGGGCGGCTTCCTTGCGGAGCTTTGCGGCAAACGCCGTCCGCTTGTCGGCCTGGCGCCGGCGCCCGCTGGGGCGACCGCCGATCTCGGGGCCTTCCTCGGCTCCGACGAACTGGATCACGCACACCTCGGCCGCGTCGCCCAGGCGCCTGCGCCCGAGCTTGACGATCCGGGTGTACCCGCCCGCCCGGTCCTCGAACCGGGGCGCGACGTTCTCGAAGATGTGACGCACGAGCTTGGGCGCCTTGCGCAGCTCGCCGTAGCGGTTGCGCTCGATGCCCTCGATCGGCGGCAGGTCGAAGTAGGCCTCGGTCCGCTCGCGCTGCTGCTCGATCCGGTCACGCTCCTGCTCGGACGCGTTCTTGGGAAGGTGGCACCAGGCGAAGGCGTTGCGATCGCCCCCGAGCATCGAGATCACCTGGCGGCGTGCGTGAAGGTCGCCCTTCTTCGCCTTGGTGACAATCTTCTCGACGATCGGCTGCACGGCCTTGGCCTTCGTGATCGTTGTGACGATCTGCCCGTGCTCGAAAAGGCTCGCCGCCATATTGCGCAGCATCGCGGTGCGATGGGCGCTCGTGCGGTTGAGCTTGTAGCCGGCTTTGCGGTGACGCATGACTCTGCTCCAAACATGCGGGCGCCATGCCCGCCTGACCGGTCCCCCATATCAGGAAGACTGGATGGTGTATCCCTCGGGAAGCTCTGTCCCCAGATCGAGGTTGATGTCCAGCAGCTTCCGCTTGACCTCGCGCAGGCTCGTCCGCCCGAACGAACGCAGCTTGAGCAGCTCCGGCTCGGACTGGTTGATCAGCTCCGCGACCGTCTCGATCCGGGCCGATTCCAGGCAGTTGCTTGCACGCACAGACAGATCCAGCTCCGAGATCGGCATGTTCAGCTTGCGGATCAGCTCCTCGTCCACACCCGCGGCCGCGGCGGCCTCCTCGCTGACGCGCTCCTCGCCCAGCTCGAAGTACTGCACGAACGGGTTGAGGTGCTTGCGGAGGATCTTGCCGGCCTCGACGAGCGCCATCTCGGGCGTCACCGTGCCGTCGGTCCAGATCTCCATCTGCAGCTTGTCGTAGTTCGTGCGCTGCCCGACGCGCGTGTCCTCGATCTTGTACCGGACGCGCTGGACGGGGCTGAAGATCGAGTCGATCGGGATGATCCCGGCCTCCTGCTCGTCCTTGTCGGCCAGGTGCTCCGAGGCCGGGACGTAGCCGCGACCCTTGGCGACGCGGAACTCCATCTCGAACGGGACCGCCTCGGTCAGCGTGGCGATGACGAGATCTTTGTTGATGATCGTGATGTTCGTGTCGGCCTCGATCAGGTCCGCCGTCACCTCGCCCGGGCCTTGGGCCGCCAGACGCATGGTGCGGGGCTCGTCGCCCTCGAGCTTGACGACCAGGCTCTTGACGTTGAGCACGATGTCTGTCACATCTTCGAGCACACCGGGCAGCGATGTGAACTCGTGCTCGGCGCCCGTGATCTTGATCTCGGTGACCGCGGCGCCTTCGAGCGAGCTGAGCAGCACGCGCCGCAGGCTGTTGCCCACGGTTGTGCCGAAGCCCCGCTCGAACGGCTCCACGGTAAAGCGCCCGAATGTATCGTCGGTAAACTTCGGGTCGGCCACGACCCGGGTCGGAAGCTCAAGTCCGCGCCAGCGTACGCGCATGGGGGAATCCTCTCCAGCAGGTGTTCAATCCCGAACCCCAGGCCGACTCACGGATGCTCGGGCCTGCTGGGCGCCCGGGCTCCTGCTGCCAGACATGGGACATCCCGCTTCCGTGCGGGCTTTTGGCGGCGGCGCGGTTAGACGCGACGCTTCTTCCGCGGACGGCACCCGTTGTGGGGCACCGGCGTGTGGTCTTCGATTGCTGTCACCCGGATCCCGGTCGAGACCAGGCCCTGGACCGCGCTCTCGCGACCGGCGCCCGTGCCCTTGATCTTGACCTCGACCTCGGAGACGCCCATCTTGCGGACCTTGTGCCCGACCTGCTCTCCGGCGCGGGTCGCGGCAAAGGGCGTCGCCTTGCGGGCGCCCTTGAAGCCGATTGTCCCGGCCGAGTCCCAGGCGAGGGTCTCGCCGTTGACGTCGGTGATGGTCACCATCGTGTTGTTGTGCGTCGCCTTGATGTGGGCGATGCCCCGGACGACGTTCTTGCGAATCTTCTTCTGCTTCTTGGCCATTCGTTCCCGCTCCGTTCGCTTCCACTTTGGTTTCCCACTTGCATGGGCTGGAAGCTTGCGAGGTTGTTCTGTCTTCAGGCTTGGCGCCTGATGCCCAATCCCTAATGCCTTCTCTTAGCCCTTGACGCCCTTCTTGCCCGCGACCGTCTTCTTGCGACCCTTGCGGGTGCGGGCGTTGCACCGTGTGCGCTGCCCGCGCGTGGGCAAGCCGTTGCGGTGACGCTCGCCCCGGTAGGAGCGGATGTCGCGCAGGCGCTGGATGTTCTGCTGCACCTGGCGGCGCAGGGCGCCCTCGACCAGGAAGTTTGAGTCAACAATGCCGTTGAGCTGCGCGACCTGCTGGTCGGTCAGCTCGTTGGCCTTCGTATCCGGGTTGATCTGCGCTTCAGCCAACAGGTCAGCCGCGAACTTCGGGCCGATGCCGTGGATGTACTGGAGCGCGTAGTAGATCTTCTTCCGGTCCGGAACGTCAACACCTGCAATACGCGGCACGCCGTGCTCCTTCGTTTACCCTTGGACCTGCTTGTGCTTCGGATCCGCCTTGCAGATCACCCGCACCTTGCCCTTGCGCCGCACGATCTGGCACTGGGCGCACACACGCTTGACACTGGCCTTGACCTTCATGCGAACCCGCCTCCCGGCAATCCCGCGACGATCCCCAGGGGGCCTCGCGAGCGATACGCGCCGACCAAAGCCCACGCGGGTCGGGCGGCGAGGGGGATGGTAGCGCCCCGCCCCGCCAGAGTCACTCCCCGCCCCGCTCCCGGCGCCCGATTTCTCGTCTTCCGACCCATCCCGAGATCCCCGGCACGATCACCCGGCGCCATTTCTCCACACAGCACACCGAGCGCCCGACGCCCCCCTGCCCGTCGGTGGTGTGGGCGCCCACCGAGGCAGGGTCTCGCCTCTGGAGCATTACCGCGTGGGCTTGTCGCCAGCGCCGCCCAGGAAGCCCGCGTAGTTGCGCATCAGCAGGGCGGCCTCGACACGTTGCAGGAAGTCGAGCGCCACGGACACCACGATGAGCAGGCCCGTGCCGCCCAGGAACTGTGTCACCTGAAAATCGATATTCAGCTTGGTATTCACGACCATGGGCATGATCGCGATGATCGCGAGGAACGCGGCCCCGACATAGGTGATGCGCTCCATGACCGTTTCGAGGTACTCGGCCGTCCGAGGCCCCGGGCGCAGGCCCGGCACGAACGAGCCGTTGTCACGAAGCTGCTTGGACATCTCCTCCGGATTGAACTGGACCGTGATCCAGAAGAAGCTGAAGAAGTAGACCATGATGATGTACATCAGGACGTACGGGAACTGCCCCATGGCGAAGGCGTCGTCGAGCCACTGGGTGGTCTTGGGCCACCAGCCCACGGCGCCCGAGTTCTGGACCTGGTCGTTGAGCCCGCCCAGGACGACCGATGGGAAGACCATGAGCGAGCTGGCGAAGATGATGGGCATCACGCCGCCGTGGTTGACGCGCAGGGGCAGGTAGGAGCGTTGCCCGCCGAAGGACTTGCGCCCGCGGGTGTGCTTGGCCTGCTGCACCGGTATCCGGCGCTGCGCGACCGTGATGAGCACCGACCCGGCGATCACAAGGATGAAGCCGCCGATGAGCAGCAGCAGGCCCATCCAGCCCATCTTGGTCGGGTCGCCCGGCTCGAAGTTGTTGATCACCCACCTCACGGCGCTGGGCATGCCCGTGAGGATGCCGGCCATGATGATGAGCGAGACGCCGTTGCCGATGCCGAAGCGGTCGATCTGCTCGCCCAGCCACATCAGGAAGACCGTGCCTGCGGTCAAGGCCGTCACCGCCATCACCCACCAGAGCGGGCTCTGAACATCGCTGTATACGAGCCCGGAACTGGTGATGTACGTCAGCCAGCCGACCGCCTGCACGATGCAGAGCCCGACCGTGACGTAGCGGGTCCATTCCTGGATCTTCTGCTGGCCCGAGGGGCCTTCTTCCTTGAGCTTCTTGAGCGCGGGCAGGGACGAGCCCAGGAGCTGGAAGATGATGGCCGCCGTGATGTACGGCATGATCCCCAGGCCAAAAATCGTTGACTGCCCGAACGAGCCCCCAGAAAAGATCGCAACGTACGAGGCAAGACGCCCAGCGGCGCTGCCCTCGGCCGCGGCCTGCTCGAAGAACCGGATCAGCTCGCTCTGGTCCACGCCCGGCAGCGGGATCCAGAACCCGATCCGATAGACCGCGAGCATGGCCAGCGTGAACAGGATCTTGTTCCGCAGCTCTTTGATTCGAAAGACGTTGGCGATCGTCTGAAACAGCATCGTCCCGAACCCTCAGCGTCGTATTCCGTCCGTGCCCGACGACTCGGGGTGTAATACCCCACGGGGGGTCGTCACTTCTTCTTGCTCTTGTTGCTCTTGATGACCTCGCCCTTGGCGGCGGCCGCGTACTTGGCCACTTGGATCTCACGCCGGCGACGCTTCTTGGTCTGGTTCTTGGGAGAGCGGTCGTCCGAGTTGCGGTCCACCCCGCGGACGCGGTCACGCCTGGTGCCCGTCTCCTTGACCGACCCCCCCGCGCCCTCGATCAGGATGCGGGCCGGATCCGAGACTCGGTTGGCCTCGACCTCAAACTTGACCTTGAGCTCGCTCTCGCCCTCGGGCAGAGCCCCGAGAATCTTGAGATCGCGCGACGTGTCGCGGACCAGCCCGGCCTTGATCAGCCCGTCGATGTTCACGACGCCGCCCTTCTTGAAATCGTCGTGCGCGAGCAGGTCGCGGATGTTGACGATCCAGAAGTGGGTCATGAAGTTGGCGTTGGTGAAGCCCATCTTCGGCATACGCCTGAAGTACGGCATCTGCCCGCCCTCGAACTGGAACAGGCGCGAGTTGCCCGAGCGCGCTCCAGCGCCCTTGCGCCCGCGACCGGCGGTCTTGCCGTGCCCCGAGCCCTGCCCGCGCCCGATGCGCTTGCGCTTCTTGTGCTTGCCGGCGAGGGCCGTAATCTCGTGAATCATCATGGTCCGGTACTCCGGTCCGAGGCGTTGCTCGTGTCGTCGGGGGATGGTCCCCCGGGTGGATTCGATGCGGGTTCAGTAGATCTCGATCAGGAATCAGCGGGCTTAGTCTCGGGGGGTGAGGCGGGCGCCTCTGCCGCAGGCGCCGGGGCCGGGGCGCCGGGGCCAGCGCCCATCGGGGGTCGTCCGCGACCGCCGCCACCACCGCGTGGTCCGCCGCGACCGCCACCGCCGCCGCGTCCTCCGCCGCGCCCACCGCGTCCGCCGCGCCCGCCCTGGCGGTCTTGGCCGATGGTGTTGACGGGGGCCTTCATCTTCTCGCCCTCGCTCGAGCCGGGCATGAAGCGCTTGCCGCGTTCGATGCGCTGCTCGATGTCGGTGGATCCGATGTCAACACCCCGAAGCTCGGCGATCTCTTCGCGGGTCTGGAGCTTGCTCAGGCCGTCGAACACGGCCTTGACGGTGTTGAGCTTGGTGGTCGAGCCGTAGCACTTGGTCAGGCAGTCGGTAATGCCGGCCATCTCGAGGATGGTGCGAACGGTGCCGCCCGCGACCACGCCCGTGCCCGGGCTGGCGGGGATCAGACGGACGCGGCTCGAACCGAAGCGCCCCTCGACCTCGTGCGGCAGCGTCGTGCCGGCCATGCAGACACTCGTGAGCGCCCGCTTGGCGTACTTCTGCGCCTTCTCGATGGCGTTGGGAACCTCGTTGGACTTGCCGTAGCCGAAGCCGACGCGCCCGCGCCGATCGCCGACCACAACGAGCGCGCCAAAGCTGAAGCGTCGCCCGCCCTTGACGGTCGCCGCGGTGCGGTAGATGTTGATCGTCTGGTCTTCGAGGTTGGTTGTTTCGTCGAGAATCTCAGGCATGTCGCCGTTCCTTCAGAGTCGGGGGCGCGGTGTGCGTCCCGTGCTTGGTCGTCGGTCGGGTCATCGGTCGGGTCATCAGAAGTCGAGCCCGCCCTTGCGGGCCGCGTCGGCCAGGGCCTTGACGCGACCGTGGTACTTGAATCCGCCCCGGTCGAACACGACCTTGGTCACGCCCGCCGCCTTGGCCTTCTCGGCCAGCTTGGCCCCCACCGCTTCCGCGGCGCCGGCGTTGCCCGTCGTGTCCATGCTCATGTCCTTGTCCCGCGTGGACGCGGACGCGAGCGTGCGGCCCGCCAGGTCGTCGATCACCTGGGCGTACATGTGGTTCAGCGAGCGGTACACACGCAGGCGCGGACGCTCCGGTGTGCCCTCGATCCGCTTGCGGATGCCGATCCGCCTGCGCCCGCGTTGCTTGCTCTTGAGCTTGTTCCTGTCCATCGATCCGTTCCTCTCCCGGACGCCTTCGCTCCGGAGGCGGGTTTAGCTGCCGAACTGCTTGCCCTGCTTCTTCTTGATGACCTCGTCGGTGTACTTGATGCCCTTGCCGTTGTACGGCTCGGGCTTGCGCACCGACCGGACCTCCGCGGCGAACTGCCCCACCGCCTGCTTGTCCGTCCCGTTGACCGTGATCGTCTGCTTCTCGGTCTTGACGTTCACGCCCGTCGGGATCGCGACCTCGACGGTGTTGGCGTACCCGACCTTGAGCGCCAGCTTCTGGCCCGCGACGTTGGCCGTCCAGCCCACACCCACGACCTCGAGCTTCTTCTCGTACCCGTCCGTCACGCCCTTGACCATGTTCGCGATCAGCGCCCGGGTCGTGCCCCAGTACGCCCGCACGGGCTTGTTCTTCATGTCCTTCTCGTCGATCGAGACGGTGACGGACTTCTCGCCCTCGTCCCACGTCACGCCGACCTCGGGGCGATGCGTAAAGCTGAGCGAGCCCTTGGGCCCTTCGATCGTGATGCTGGCGCCCGAGATGGACACCTTCACGTTCGCGGGAACATCAACGGGTTTCTTTCCGATCCGAGACATGGTTCGTACCTCCGGGCCTGTCCTCGTCGTCCGGGCGTTTCCACTCCGGGGATTCCAGCCTGCCCTCTGTGTTCCTTACTAGTGCACCGTGCAGAGCAGCTCGCCGCCCACACGCTCCTCGCGGCAGCGACGGTCGCTGAGCACGCCCCGGCTCGTCGAGACAATCGAAATCCCCAGCCCCTGCACGGGCGACGGGATCCCCTCGACCCTGCGGTACTCACGCCGCCCTGGCTTGGAGGTCCGCGTGATCGAGTGCAGGATCGTCTCGCCCCGGGGGCCATACTTCAGGTCGATGTGGATCGTGCCCTGGCGGGCGTCGTCGTGGACCTCGAAGCCCTTGACGTACCCCTCCTGGGTCAGAACGTCCGCGATGCCGCGGCACACCTTGCTGTTCATGCACACCACCGACTTCGCGCGGTTGCGCGTTGCGTTCCGGATCCGTGTGAGCATGTCCGCGATGGGATCATTCAGCGACATATTGCCTTCCCTTGCCTCTTGCTCCGCGTCGCCCCTCGGCGCACGCGGCTTGTTGCCCGTCCTTACCAGCTCGCCTTGCGCATCCCGGGGATCTTGCCCTCGAGCGCCAACTTCCGCAGCATGATCCGGCTGATCCGGAACTTGCGGTACACGCTCCGCGAACGCCCCGTCAGCTCGCACCGACGCACCAATCGCGACGAATACTTCGGAGTTCTCTTGCTCTTGGCGACTTGCGCTTTCGTTGCCATACTTTGGCTCGCTCCCTCGGACCCGCTTTGCAGGCCCTCTTTGCTTCTCGCGTCAATGGTCTCGCGTCAGTTGTCCTCGGGCTTCTTGAACGGCATCCCAAGCTCGCCCAGCACGAACCGGCTCAGCTCCGGACTCGACCTGGAAAACCCGAAGTTGATGTTCATCCCGTGGGTGAAGTTCACCTCGGCCATATTGATCTCGGGGAACACGCCCTGCTCTGTCAGCCCCACCGAGTAGTTGCCCTGCTGGTCGAACGACTTGTCGTTCAGACCCCGGAAGTCCTTGATCCGCGGCGCCGTCAGGTTGATCAGCCGATCCAGGAAGTGCCACATCCGCTCGCGCCGCATCGTCACCATCGCCGCCGTCTCGTACCCGGCCCGGACCTTGAAGTTCGACACGCTCTTCTTGGCGACGATCATGATCGGCTTCTGGCCAGAGATCTTGGTGAGCGTGTCAAGGATGGTCTCCCTGATGTTGCCCGGGATCTTGGTGCCGTCGAGGTGCCGCCCCATGTTGATGTTGATGACGATCTTCTCGAGCTCGGGCATCGCCATCGGGTTGGTCACGCCAAACTTCTCGGCGATCTTCGGACGCACCTCGTCCTCGAACTTCGTCTTCATGCGCGGCGTCCCCGAATCCTTCAGAGCCTCAAGCTCCTGGGGGGTCGGCTCTGCGCCCTTTTTCTTCTTGTCCTTGGCCATATCTGGTCACCATCTCCGGGGCGCCGCCCCGGGCAGTCGTTCGTTCTTACTTCCGTGGTCCGCGGACCTCGCCGAGCACCTTGCCGCCGCGCGCCGCGACGCGAACCTTTGACCCGTCGTCCTTCGTCTCAAACCGGACCCGCGTCGCCCTGCCGTCAACCACGGGGCTGACGTTGGAGATGTGGATCGGGGCTTCCTTGGTGATGACGCCGCCCTGCGGGTTGAGCTGCGTGGGCTTGAGTCGCTTGGTCTTGAGGTTGAGCCCCTTGACGACGACCTGGTCCCTCTGGGTCAGGATGGCGGTAATCTCGCCGGTCTTGCCCTTCTCGCTGCCCGCGGTGACAATCACCTGGTCTCCCTTGCGTACGTGCCTGGGCATCACACCACCTCCGAAGCGAGCGAGACAATCTTCATATAGTTCCGCTCGCGCAGCTCGCGGGCGACTGGCCCGAAGATGCGCGTGCCCTTGGGGTTCCCGTCGTCGCCGATGAGCACCACCGCGCTCGAATCGAACTTGACGTAGGACCCGTCCTTGCGCCGGGTGGACTTGGCCGTGCGGACAACAACCGCCTTGGACATGTCGCCGGACTTGATCTCCGACCCGGGCAGGGACTTCTTGACCGTCACCAGGACCCGATCGCCGACGCCCGCGGTCTTGCGGGTGTACTGCCCACGCCCGGTCGAGCCGCCGTAGACGCGGATGACCATGGCGATCTTGGCCCCTGAGTTGTCGGCGACTTCGCACCGTGATTCTTGCTGAAGCATCGCTCAACCTCCGCCCGCTCGGGCGGCCTTTGCTCACATCGCGTCGGAACGCTTGTCCACGATCCGGCTGATCGTCCACGACTTGGTTTTGCTCACCGGGCGGCAGGGCACAACCTCCACCACATCCCCGGTGTGCGACTCGTTGTTCTCGTCATGCACATGCAGCACCGTCCGACGCCCGATGTACTTCCCGTACTTCGGGTGACGAGACTGGAACTCGATGACCACCTTGCGGGTCTTGTCGCGCGAGTCCGACTCGACGACACCCGTCCTGGCGCCCGTGCTGCTCTGGCCTTGCTGCTCGCTCATGCGTCCGTCCTTCTTAGGCCTGTGCCCGTCGGGTCTGCTCGCCCAGCAGGCGGGCGATATCACGCCGGGTCTTGCCGAACTGTGTCGTATCCTCGACCTTCTCACTGACCGACTGGCTCCGCATCGTCATCAGGCTCGTCCGCAGACGCCTGACCTCGACGACGATCTCCTCGTCCTTCAGGGACGAGACCAGCCGCTCGCTCTTCTTGTCTGTCTCGAGCATTGCGCCCATCGCTTCGTCCTTCCTCAGACCGTCACTCGCCGCCCGACCATGCGGCATCGGATCGGCATCTTCATCGCAACCCGGTGGAACGCGCCCTTGGCCCGCGCCTCGCTCACGCCCGCAAGCTCGAACAGGACCGTCCCGGGCTTGACACGCGCCGCCCAGTAATCCACATCCGCCTTGCCCTTGCCCATGCGCGTCTCGAGCGGCTTCTTGCTCACCGGCTTGTCCGGGAACACACGGATAAACAGCTTGCCCTCACGCTTGAGGTAGTGCTGCGCCGCCACGCGACCGGCCTCGATGCAGTTGCTCTTGAGCCAGCAGCCCTCGAGCGCCTGGAGACCGAAGTCGCCGAACGCAACGTAGTTGCCCTTCGTCGCCTTCCGGTCCCGGACACGCCGGAACTCTTTGCGGTGTTTGACTCGCTTGGGGATCTTATAAGGAGGCATCGCTTCGTTCCTCGAATCTGCTTCTCGTCAGCCCGTACTCGGAAAGCCGTACTCGTAAAGCCGCGTTTATCGGCGCCCACGCGCCCGGGCCTGCCCGCCCGCCGCGTCCGTCTGACGCTCGTCTTCCTGACCCTCGGAGTACAGACCCTTGTAGATCCAGCACTTGACCCCGATGATCCCGTAAGTCGTCCGGCTCTCGGAGAACCCGTAATCAATCTCGGCCTGCAGCGTGCTCAGGGGCAACGCCCCGAGGCGGACATCCATCGACCGGCTCATCTCGGCCCCGCCCAGACGACCCTTGACCTGGATCCGCACGCCCTTGGCGCCCTGCTGCATCACGTTCTCGCCGCGCATCTTCACGACACGCCGGAATCCCATACGCCGCTTGAGCTGCTCGGCAACCCCGTCGGCCACCAGCTGCGCGTCCATGTCCGGGTTCTTGATCTCCAAGATCGAGATCGAAACCTTCCGCCCGGTCATGTACCGCAGCTCCTCGGTCATCCGATCGACCTCGGCTCCCTTGGGGCCGATCACCAGCCCCGGACGCGCCGTCCGGACGATGATCTTGAGCTCCTCGCGGGTGCGCTCGATGTGAATGTCCGAGACCGCCGCGTTCGGGGGTGTGCGGTTAAGACGATGATCCAGGTACCGCCGGATCTTCTCGTCCTCGACCAGCAGCTCGCCGTAGAGCGCCTTGGGCGCGTACCAGCGGCTGCGGTGAGTCTCGGTGATCCCGAGGCGGAACCCAAACGGGTGTGATTTCTGTCCCATCAGGCTCGCTCCTGCACAGACAGGGTGATGTGGCTCGTACGCTTCAGGATCGGGTGCGCCCGACCCCTGTCCTTCGGACGGAAGCGCTTGATGTGCTTGCCGTTGTCAACTCGGCACTCGGTGACAAAGCAACGTGTTGTGTCGGCGCCGTTGATCTCGGCGTCGGCGATCGCCGCGTCCAGGGCCTTGCGGATGTTCACCGCCGCCCGTTTGGGCGTGAACTGCAGCATGTTGAGCGCCTCATCAGAGTGGCGCCCGCGGATCATGTCCGCGACCAGCTTCGCCTTGCGCGGGCTGCCACGGTGATGGCGGACCTCGCTCGTGAAGCTGCACACATCCTTCGCCGCCACACCCAACGCCTCGCTCAGACGGTCGATGTCCGTCTTCTTGCACCTGGGGTGGTCCCGCCCCGCCATCCAGTTCCGGACGGCGCTGAGCGCCTTGGCGCCCTTGAGCCCCGGGCGCTCGACGGCGTCAGCGAGCTGCTCGGGCGTCACGCCCAGCTCGTCGCTCTTCTTCTTCAGTCGTGGACTGTCCAATCGCATCGCGATGACTCCTCAGTACGGACGCTCAGCGCCCGGACCTGATGCCTTCCTTCTTGTTCGTATGCCCGCGGAAGGTCCGCGTCGCGGCGAACTCCCCGAGCTTGTGCCCGACCATGTCCTCAGTGATGAAGACGTCAAGGTGGGTCCGCCCGTTGTGCACCTGGAAGGTGTGCCCAACGAACTCGGGCACGATGGTGCACGCCCGGGCCCAGGTCTTGATGGGCTTGCGCCCGCCGCTCGCCTGCATCTTCTCCACCTTCTGGTAGAGCTTCTCGTCAACGTGCGGGCCTTTTTTGAGGCTTCGTCCCATGGTCTGGTCCTATCGCTTCTGACCGTAGCGCTTGGTCTTGCGCCGCCGGATGATCAGGTCAGTCGAGTGCTGTTTCTTGTTCCGCGTGTTGCCGCCCTTGGACAGCGTGCCGGACTTGCTCACCGGGGGACGCCCGCCCTTGGACCGCCCTTCACCACCGCCCAGCGGGTGGGCGTGGTGGCTCATCGCGACGCCGCGCGTCTTGGGACGACGCCCCAAAAGCCTGTGGATCCCCGCCTTACCCAGACGCCGGTTCTGGTGGTCGCTGTTGCCGATCTGCCCCACCGTCGCCCGGCAATCGATCGGAACCCGGCGCAGCTCGCCCGAGGGCAGCACGATCGTCGCGTACTTGCCCTCCTTGTTGAGCAGCCTGGCCGAGATCCCCGCAGACCGGCAGAGCTTGGCGCCCATGCCCGCCTGCAGCTCGACGCAGTGGATGTCCATGCCCGAGGGGATGTACCGCATCGGCATGCACGCGCCGGGGACCGGCTCGATCGCCTCGGTCGAGGAGCTCTGGACGAGGTCGCCGTCCTTGATGCCCGCCGGCGAGGGGATGTACCGCTTGACGCCGTCGGTGTACTCGATCAGGGCGATGTGGCACGAGCGGTTGGGGTCGTACTCGATCCCGACGACCTTGCCGTCGATCCCGTCGCGGTCCTTGCGCTTGAAGTCGATCAGGCGGTAGCGGCGCTTGGCGCCGCCGCCGCGCCCGCGCACGGTGATCTTGCCGTGGTGGTTGCGCCCGCCGGTCTTGGTGATCGGTCGGAGCAGCGACTTCTCGGGCGTCTTCTTGGTCACCTCAACGTGGAGGTTGACCGACGCGTTCCGCCTGCCGGGGCTTGTCGGTTTATAGACGCGGATGGCCATGATTCAGTCCTTCGCGGGTCGTTGCGATCCATTCCGATGCGTTCGCATCAGAACAGCTCGATGACCTGCCCCTCCTTCACACGCACGGTCGCCTTCTTGGTGACCGGCGCCTTGACATACCCGTACTTCATGCGTCGAACCCCGCCCTTGCGGCGCTGGGTCGTCACCTTCACGACGCTCACGCCGTAGGCGCGCTCGATCGCTTCTTTGATATCCGTCTTGGTCGCACGACGATCGACCTCGAACGCGTACTGCCCCTCTTCCATCCCGAGCGTCGTCTTCTCGGTCAGCAGAGGCTTGCGGATGACGTAGTGCGGCTGCATCAGGCGCCCTCCTCACTCTTCGGGGCTGCGCCCATCGGGTTGATCTTCGCGTCCTTGCCCGTCTGCGAGCTCGCCCCGCTGAGCCATCCCTCAAGCTCCGCCCTGTCGATCACCAGGTACCGGTGGTTGAGCATCTCGAAGCAGTTGAGATGGTCCACACAGATCGTGGACACGCCGTCAACGTTCCGCGAGGACCGCCTGGCGTTGTCGCTCTTGCTCGGGTCGCCCGAGAGCGCGACAAGGGCCGACTGGTCCAGGCCCAGGCTCGCGATGAAGTCCACGAACGCCCGGGTCCTGGGCGCCTCGAACACGAGGCTGTCGATGATCTTCACTTCGCTGTCGAGCAGCTTGGCCAGCAGCGCGTTGCGGTTGGCCTTGCGCCGCATCTTCTTGGGCATGTCCTGGCGGAAGTCCTCGCGCGTCTGGCGCTTGGTCTTGTAGTGACCGCCGCCCCGGAACTGCGGCGGCTTCTTGTCGCCGTGACGGGCGCGACCCGTGCCCTTCTGCTTGTAAATCTTCCGCGTCGATCCCTGAACCTGCCCGCGGTTGAGTGTGCGGGCCGATCCCTGGCGACGGTTCGCGTGGTAGCGAACGTACGCCTGCTTGATCAGCTGCGGATTGACTGTCTCACCCAGGGCGATCTCGTCGATCGGCATAGCGCCGACCTCCTTACCCTGCATGTTGTAGACGGGGACTTCCATCGTCTTACCTCGTCGGACGCCTTTGCCACGGGCTTGCCTGCCCGCCTCACGCTTCGCCTATCCAGCACCCTGGTCTCGTCGGCTTTCCCGACACCCGCTCTCGCGGGCCCAGCCTGCTTGGAATCGACTCGGCCGTCACTCGGGACACACGCCCCGAACCTGTTCTTGCTTCCGTCCGGCGGTTTCCACTGCGGACCTTCCGGACCCGACGGGTGCTCTCAACCCGTCAGCCATTCACTCTGCTTTATCCGCTCAACGCGGCCTGATTCTTGCCCTTGGTCTTGTACAATCGCACCGACGGGCGAACCTCGACCAACGCCCCGTTGTGCCCAGGCACCGGCCCCTTGACCAGCATCAGGTTCCGCTCCGTGTCGATCCGGACCACATCCAGCGAGCGAACGGTGATCCGCTCGGCCCCCATCTGCCCGGCCATCTTCTTGCCCTTCTTGATCCGCCCCGCCTTGCCGGCGTTGTTGGCGTGACCACCGATCGACCCCGGCGAACGGTGCTTCCGCTCCACGCCGTGCGTCGCCTGCTGACCCTTGAACCCGTGACGCTTCATCCCGCCAGCAAAGCCCTTGCCCTTGCTCGTGCCCGACACATCGACGTACCCGACCTTCGCAAAGTCCGCCGTCGTCAGCGTCTGGCCCAGCTCATACTGGGACGGATCCTCGACCAGGAACTCACCGTGGAAACGGCGCGGCGCCGAACCCGCCTTGGCGTCATGCGCGATCAGCGACATCGTCGAGGTCCGGGCCTTGATGTCCCCGAACCCGATCTGCACCGCGTTGTACCCGTCCGTCTTTTCCGTGCGGATCTGCGTCACCACGCACGGGCCGACCTCCAGGACCGTCACGGGCAGCGAGCGACCATCGTCCGTAAAGACGCGGGTCATGCCTTTTTTGATGCCGAGCAGTTGTGCCATCGTCATTCACCGTCCTGATCGCCCGGCTCGTCCGGGCGCCGCTTCATGCCCGAGCTCTCCTGAGCCGGCAGAGGAAGTCCTGGGTATCTCAAACAAGAAACGGCGTGCCCCTCCGGGCTCGCCGCTTGATTTCATCTCTCTCTTACGCCTTGATTTTCACAAAGACGCCCGCCGGAACGACAAGGCGGTTGAGCGCCTCCACCGTCCGGGCGTTGGGCTCCTCGATATCAATAATGCGCTTGTGCGTCCTGATCTCGAACTGCTCGCGGCTCTTCTTGTCCACGAACGGACCACGCAGCACCGTGTACCGCTCCACCCGCGTCGGGAGAGGGATCGGACCCTTCACCTTCGCGTTGGTGCGCTTGGCGTGATCGACGATCTCTTTGGCCGAGGCATCGAGGGCGATGTGGTCGTACGCCTCCATCCGGATTCTGATCCTGCCGCCGTTCATCAGCCGTTCGTCCTCTCACGCCTCGTGTCGGGCGCTTCTCAAATCAGACTCACCCGAGCGTCCGGCTCGGGCAGAAACCAATCACCCCGTCAGCCGCTAAGCCGACGACGTTCTCCGCCCCGCCTCCCCGACCCTTCCGTAGGCCGGTCAGACTGAGCCCCGCGAACACCTGGAACGGTTCACGATGCGGCCCTTTGACCACACGGGCAGACGCCCGCCATACCCACCGGCGCGCCTCCCGCGTCCATGAGCCGAGAAGGATAGGTCGCGCCCCCGCCCAGTCAACGCCCCCCTCCATCCACATCCTCATATTTCAAGGCGCCCCCCGCCCTTTCAGACGACGATCCGAGCAACCCCGATTGCCCTGGCTGCGGATCGCCCAGATACTCACCCGCGACAACCCCAGATCCCAGGCGGGACGCCCGCCCGAACGCGATGGACCGCGAGCCCCGGAGATCCTCCATGCGACCCCGCACACGACCCCACGCACAAGCCCTGATTTTTACCCTGTTCGCTGTGAGCGCGGCACTCACCGCCCAGGCCCACGCCCAGCTCGGCCCCAACGCCGTCCGCCTCTCGTCCAACCCCGTCCGCATCGAGAGCATCGGCCTGACGATCTTCCTCCCCGAGGGCGCCGGCGCCCAGACCGTCTCCCAAGGCCCCTCGGCCAACATCGCCACCCAGGTCGCTTTCCCCGACGCCTCCGGCTTCACCGCGATCCACTCCAAACGCTCCCGCGACAACACCCTCACCCTCAAGGGCGTCACCGACAATCTCGTCCAAAAAATGCTCATCTCCGCGGGCAAAATCAATGCCCAGGGCGAGCTCATCAAGGGCACCAGCCGCGCCAGCATCATCCTCCGCGACTCGGACCTGAACATCAACGGCTTCGCCGCCGACCGCTTCTACGTCGAGTTTCCCCAGGTTGACCGCGAAGCCCCCGAGGTCCGCGGGTACACCGTGTTCAAAACCGGCCCCGGGCGGTTCGTCATCTTCGAGCTCTTCACCGACCTGCTCAGGCTTGACCTCGCCCGCGTCAACTACGAGACCATGATCTCCAGCGCCGAGTTCACCCAGGGCGAAGACCTCGATATCAAGCGCGGCGCCATGATCCGCGCCGGCGTCGCCGCCCTCGCCTCCCTCTCCCCCGCCGACTACCGCGACGTCATCAACGCCTCCGGGCAACGCTGGCAGCGCCTCTACTCCCCCGCCCGATCGGGCGACGACCTCGACGCTGTCGAGCACGGCTACCGCCGCCTCCGCGCCTGGGTCGGACGCCGAGGTGAGCTCGAACCCGAACGCCCCGAGAGCGCCTGGTCCGATCTCGACCGCGAGCCCGGCTTCCTCCTCCGCATCGACGCCCTGCTCCTGCAAGACGACCTCCGCGTGGATTCTCAGGCCATCTACTTCCTCTCCATCGACCGCGCCCGCGAGTCCTGGACCGTCCGCATGACCCTCCGCGAGGGCGAGGCCCCGCCCAACCAGTGGGAAGAAACCGGCGCCCGCGACGAACAATCCATGGTCGTCCGTATCGAGCAGAACTCCTCCCACCCGCGTGTCATCAAGCCGCTGACCCAGAGCGAGGGGTACATCTCCGTCCTCGAGTCCTACATGCTCGGTCCGCTGCTCGTCCGCGCGGGCGTGCCCGCGGACTTCGCGTTCTACACCTACCAGAGCCAGGGCGAAAAAGTCTCGCTCCGCACCGATTCCGTCTCACGCCCCTCGGGCGTTGACGGGCCGTTCAAAATCTCCACCCGCCCACGCGAAGACGGCCCCACCCAGACCTCCTACTACCGCCCCGACGCCTCGCTCATCCGCATCGAACGCCCCGACGGACGCGTCTGGGAGCCCATCGAGTTTGAACGCCTCGTCACCCTCTGGCGCGCCAAAGGTCTCCCCCTCGAATAACGCACCCGATCCGCCCCTCCACTTTCCCCACCACCAGACCGCCTCATCACCCATGGAGTTCTCGCCATGCGATCGATCGACCGCTCCCCCTCTTCCATCCGCGCCGTTGCGGGCGCCGCCCTCCTCACCCTCAGCGCCTGGGCCTCAGGGTGCGCCTCGCTCACCAGCACCTCCGCTGCAACCCAAGCCGTCCCGCGAGGCGCCTACGCCATGGTCGATGGCAAGGTCACTCCCGTCCCCGCGATCCCCATGGGCGACACGCGCACCGTCAACCGAATCATCCGTGAAGGACAGCGCAACAACCAGACCGTCGCCCACCTCACCGAACTCTGCGAGACCTTCGGCGCCCGACTCACCGGCTCCACCTCCTGCGAGCAATCTTCCCAGTGGGCCAGGACCAAGCTCTCCTCCTGGGGGCTCAACCAGGCCCGCCTGGACTGGTGGGGCGATGTCGCCGTCCGCTTTGACCGGGGGCCTTCGACCGGAGCCGCGATCATCGCGACCTCTGACGATCCCGACAGCGTCGTCCGCCAGCTCCAGTTCACCACCCTCGCCTGGACCCGCGGAACCGCTGGCCCGCTCCGAGGCCCCGTCGTCCCCATGCCAACAAGCGAGAGCGAACTCGGCGCCTTGGGCGACCGGCTCACCGGCGCCTGGGTCCTCATCCCCCCGGACTACGCCGACGCGACAAACAGACGACGCTCGGGCCAGCTCATGCGCCAACGCCTCGAAGAACGCCAGGAGATCCGTGTCGGCGCCAAGCCCAAGCCCGTCGTCGCTGATTCAACCCAGCCCCAGGCCGACCCCAACACCATCCACTGGGCCGGCTCGTTCTCCTACGGCGACTCCAAGCTCCCGCTCACACTCACCCTCATCAAAGACGACGCAGGCGCCCTCTCCGGGACCCAGTCCATCCAGGGCTTCCACTCCGGCCCGATCACCGACACGGTGTACGACGACGCGACCGCGACCCTCCGCTACGCATGGAAGCACTCGATGGGCAAAAGCAACTTCGAGCTCCTTCGCGCGGGCGACCAGATGACCGGCGTCTCGATCAGCACCACCGGCGAACGCTACCCGATCGAGATGCGCATCGCCCCCCCCGAGGCGCCCGCCGACACCCAGGACCAGGGCGAAAGAACCCTGCTCGCCCGGGTTCTCGCCCTGAGCCCCGCCGGGTTCATCTCCTCGAGCCTTGATGAGCGCGTCTGGACCACCTCCGCCACCGGCTGGCGCGAACGCGCCGCCCACGACTACGCCCAGGACATCGAGGTCAACGTCCGCCAGTCCGACTACGACTTTCTCAACTCGCGCGTCGCCGACGGCGCCCGCCTCGAGGTCGAGTTCAACCTCGCCCACGCCATCACCGAAGGCCCCGTCCCCTGCTACAACGTCATCGCCGAGATCACCGGCTCTGAACTCCCCCACGAGGTCGTCATCGTCTCGGCCCACCTCGACTCATGGGACGGCCCCGGCTCGCAGGGCGCCATCGACAACGGCACCGGCGTCAGCGTCGTCATGGAAGCCGCACGCATCCTCGCGACCGTCGGCGTCAGACCCAAACGCACCATCCGCTTCATCCTCTGGACAGGCGAAGAGCAGGGCCTGCTCGGCTCGCGCGCCTACGTCGCGGGCCTCTCCCAGGACCAGCTCGACACCATCTCCGCCGTCTTCGTCGATGACGGCGGCACCAACTTCCAGGGCGGCATCCCCGCCGCAGACCACATGGTCGATTACCTCGCCGCCGCCTCCGCCCCCGTCAACGGACACTTCTTCTCCGAGCACGACGCCCAAGCCGCCCTGACCGACGAAGACCCGGACAACGACTTCCTCGCCGGCTACATGAACGTCAACATCCGCCCCACCGGGGGCGCCATCAATACCCACGGCGGCTCTGACCACGCCCCCTTCAACGCCGTGGGTGTCCCCGGCTTCTTCTGGGACGAAACCGGGCGCGCCAACTACCGCGCCGCCTGGCACACCCAGCGCGATCGCCTCGACCAGGCCATTGGGGAATACCTCACCCAGTCGTCCACCAACATGGCCGTCGTCGCCTACAACCTCGCCATGGCGCCCGACCTGCTCCCGCGCACCCCCGCCGACGGATCGGGCCTGGCGACGGTCGAAACCGCCGCCCCCGCCCATGAATAACTCCAGAGCGGGCGCCCGACCGATACACTGACAACCGATGGCGACGGATCGCATCATCTCACCGGCAGAAGCGCCCGACGAGCAGCGCACCAACTGGGCACTCCGCCCAGAATCCATGGGTGAGTACGTCGGGCAGCGCGAGCTGATCGAACGCCTCTCGATCGCCATGGAGGCCGTCTCCGCCCGAGCCTGCGAGGGCTCCGAGCCGCTCGAGCACGTCCTGCTCCACGGCCCCCCGGGCCTGGGCAAAACCACCCTCGCCCACGTCATCGGCAAAGAAATGGGGACCAGGGTCTACACCACCTCAGGCCCCGCCCTGGCCCGCGGCACCGACCTCGTCGCCGCCCTGACCCGCCTCGAACCGGGCGACATCCTCTTCATCGACGAGATCCACCGCCTGCCCGTGGCCGTCGAAGAGTTCATCTACCCCGCGATGGAAGACTTCAAGATCGACATCTGCCTCGACACGGGCCTCAACGCCCGGACCGTCGAGATCAGGTGCAACCCCTTCACGCTCATCGGCGCCACCACCCGCGCCGGCCTGCTCAGCGCCCCGCTCCGCTCTCGCTTCGGCCTCACCCACCACCTGCGCTACTACGACGCGTCCGACCTGCTCGCAATCCTCCGGCGCTCGTCCGCGCTGATGAACATCCCCAGCGCCCCCGACGACGCGCTCACGCGAATCGCGTCGCGCTCCCGTGGCACACCGCGCATCGCCAACCGCCTCCTCCGGCGCGCCCGCGATTTCGCCATCGTCCGCCACGACGGGGGCCTGACCGAAGCCATCGTCGATGACGCGCTGCTGCTCGAGGGTGTTGACGCCATGGGCCTCGACGAGCTCGACCGCAGCTACCTGCGCACCATCGGCACGACCTACTCGGGCGGCCCCGTCGGGCTCGAGACCGTCGCCGCGACCATGAACGAGGACGCCGGCGCCCTCGAGGACGTCGTCGAGCCCTTCCTGCTGCAGATCGGGTTCCTCGCGCGAACACGCCGAGGCAGAGCCCTGACCCGCGCCTCGGCCGATCACCTCGGCATGGCGCACATCACCCCCCCGAGCGATTCCGCCCCAGTCTCACTTTTTTAGTCGTTGGGCAAACCGGTGGTATGGGCGTCCCGCCCGTATCCCCTCACCCCTACTTCTTTGCCCCAGGCGCCATCGCCTCGCGCGTGTTCTCTTCCAGGTACAAAATGCACCCGCAGCTCACACACCGCGTCAGGCTCCCGTGGCTCAGCAGCGCGCTCATCGACTCGATCGGCAGCGACATCATGCACGACCCGCAGGTGAACTCGTGGCGCTTGCGGTCCTCGATCTCGATCGGCGCCATCGCCTCGTCCTCGCGGTGCTCGACAAGCTCGGCGTAGGTCTGCAGCGCCGAGTTGGGGACATCCGCGATCACCTCGCCCCGCTCGCCCTCGAGCGCGACCAGGCGGTCCTTGATCTCCGCTTCGCGCTCTTTGCGCGCGCTCTGGGCGACGTCCTTCATGCGCACGCGCTCGCTGTGCTGCGATTCGATCTCGACGAGCTGGGTGCGCAGAACCTCGATTTTCTCGAGGCGCTCGATGGCGCCGTCCTCGTGCTTGGACCGCTCCTCTTTGAGGGTGTTCACCTCGGTGAGCAGCGCCTTGTATTCCTTGTTCGTCCGAGCGTTGTTCATGCGCTCGCGCAGCTCATCGACGCGCTCGCTGACACGAGCGGCCTCGCCCTCTTCGTTGGAGGCCGAGGCCGTGAGTTGACGAAGCTGTCCCTCGATCGCGCCCTTCTTGGCCTCGAGTTCCCCGAGCAACCGGGTCTGCTCCGCCAAGAAACGCTCGGCCGCTCGCAGGCGGGATTTGAGCCCGCGGATCTGCTTATCGACCTGGTACACCCGCACCAGCTTGCCTGTGACCGTCATGCGCCCTCCACCGACCTCTTCGACCAAGGTCTGAACGTCTTTCCCTGAGTGTAGCACTCGACCTCCTCCTGTCTCAGCGTCGTTCCGCGTTCTTCTCTCACACCACCGTCAGCCCGTGCTCGGACAGACGCATCCACCAGTACGCGACAAACCCGACCACCAGGGGTGAATCGATCACGTCCAATACGCCCCCGAACCCGGGCAGCGCCCCCCCCGCGTCCTTCACCCCCGCGTCCCGCTTGAGCAGGCTCGCCATCAGATCC
The DNA here is from genome assembly GCA_024276195.1 of Planctomycetota bacterium. Taxonomy (GTDB): domain Bacteria; phylum Planctomycetota; class Phycisphaerae; order Phycisphaerales; family UBA1924; genus JAJRXR01. The sequence continues at coordinate 40,352 of JAJRXR010000050.1, read as the reverse complement.
CCCAGCTGCCCGAGCACCGCGAACCCCCCCCCGGCGATCGCCCCCTCGAGCACGCCGGGCGTCCAGACGCCCTCGCCCAGAGCCCGCGACAGCGCCATCGCTCCGAGCGCCCCCACGATCGCCGCCAGGGCCATCCCGCCGAAAAGCCCCTCCCAGGTCTTGCCCGGGCTGACCCAGAGCGCCAGCTTGCGCTTGCCGATCGCTCGACCCGTGAAGAACGCCCCGATGTCGCATGATTTGGTGACCAGCAGGACCCAGATCAGGATCCAGGCCGAGTGCTCGCGCCGGATCGCGACGATGAACCCGAGCAGAATCCCAATGTAGACATACCCGAGCAGCGCCCCGCCCGCCGCGGCGATCATGCCCTCCGTCTCCTGCTTCCTCGCATAGAACGCCAGCGACCCGAGCAGCACGCACGCCATTGCCGCGTTGGCCACGAGCACCCCGAGCAGCAGCCCGTCGGGCGTCCCGATGGTGCTGGGCACGAGCGAGGTCAGGCAGACACCCAACGCCGCCAGAACGCACGTCAGCGCCGTCGAGGCCTCGATCCCCTTGTGGCGCAGGATCCGGGCCAGCTCGCGCCCGCCGAGGATCGCCAGCGTCATGGTCAGCCCGAACACGATCACGCCCGGGGGAAAGGTTTCTCGCCCGAGCATCTTGGCGATCGAGTCCGGCGCTGGCGTGCGGTCGATCCACTCATCGACCCACGCGCCCACGAGGAGCACGACGATGAGCAGCGGTCCGAGGGCGAGTCGATGCTTGAGCACGGGCCAACAGTAGCGAGCGAGCCGGGGCTACGCGCCGGTCGCGTCCTCGCCAGAATCGAGCCCGCCGAAGCGCCGCCTGCGGGACGCGAACGATCTGACCGCCTCGCGCAGCGCCGCAGCGCCGAAATCGGGCCAGAGCAGGTCAGAAACGTACAGCTCAGCGTAGCTCAGCTGCCACAGCAGATAGTTGCTCACCCGCAGCTCGCCGCCCGTGCGGATCATCAGGTCCGGATCTGGCAGGCCCGCGGTGTACAGGCTTTGGTCGATCAGCGACTCGCTGATCGCCTCGGGCTCGAGCTCGCCCTGCTGCACGCGCCGGGCGATCGAGCGGACAGCGTCCACGATCTCGTTGCGCGATCCGTAGTTGATCGCCAGGCACAGCGTCGGTCCTGTGCAGGCCTTGGTCGTCGCCTCAAGGCGTTCGATCGCCCCCCGGGCCTCCGCGGGCAGCTCATGGATACGCCCAATGACCCGCACATGCACGTTCTTCTCGGCCAGCTTCTCACGCTCACCGTCGCAGTACGTCACGCACAGGTCCATCAGCGCGTCGATCTCGTCCTTCGGACGCTTCCAGTTCTCGGCGCTGAACGAGTACAGCGTCAACGCCTCAACCCCCAGACGCCCGCTCTCGATCACGATGTCCCGCACCGAGATGGCGCCGTTGCGATGCCCGAACACCCTCGGGAACCCGCGCTGCTCGGCCCACCGCCCGTTGCCGTCCATGATGATCGCGATGTGACGCGGGATCCGCTCCGGGTGAACATCGGGCAGCGCCGCAAGCGGATCAGCCTCGGGCGTGCGCCTCCGCATCCGCTCGATCACCGCGATCGCCGCGGGATCGGTCGCGAACGCGGCCACCCCGTCGGTCTCGGGGCTCGCCTTAGTCGTCGATGGTGTGGTCTCGGGCGCCATGCGTCTCCTCGGGCTCCTCTGTCGTTCATGGGGACACGGGCGCCCCGCCTTTCAGACGCACACGCCGCGGCTGATCTCGATCGTCTGCTCCCGGTCCGGGCCAACCCCGATCGACCGGACCGGAACACCAATGAACGACTCGATCCGCTCGACATACGCCCGGGCCTGCCCGGGGAGTTCGTCGAGCGACCTGCATCCGGTCAGATCCTGCGAGAAACCCGCCAACGTCTCGTAGACAGGCGACGCCTGGGTCAGGCGGGGGGCGTCGGGGATAAACCGCTCGGTCCGCCCCTCGGGCGTCTCGTAGGCGACGCAGAGCCTCAACTCGTCAAAGCCCGAGAGGACATCGAGCAGGGTGAGCGCGATGTCGTCCACGCCGTTGACCATGGCGCTGTACCGGACCGCGACAAGATCCAGCCATCCGACGCGCCGGGGGCGCCCGGTGGTGGTGCCGTACTCGTTGCCCTTGTCGCGGATCAGATCCGCGGTCGAATCGTGCAGCTCGGTGGGCATCGGCCCCGCCCCGACGCGCGTCGAGTACGCCTTCATCACGCCGATGACCCGTCCGACCGCGCTCGGGGGCACGCCCGCGCCGGCGCAGATCCCCAGCGCCGAGCTGTTGCTGCTCGTCACGAACGGGTACGTCCCGTGATCGACGTCCAGCAGCGTCGCGTTGGCGCCCTCAAAGAGCACACGCTTGCCCTCGCGGATCATGGCGTTGAGCAGGTAAACCGTGTCGTCGATCATCGGGGCCAGCCGCTGCCCCCAGGCCAGGGCCTGGTCCGTGATCGCGTCGGCGTCGAGATCCGCCGCCTCCTGCCCCACCCGCTGGGCCATCTCCCGGATCAGCCCGTTCTTCAGTCGGCACGCCTGCTCGACCTTCTCACGCAAGACCTCGGGCCTGGTCAGATCGCCCATCCGCACCGCGGCGCCCCGCTGGACCTTGTCGGCGTAGGCCGGCCCGATCCCGCGCTTGGTCGTCCCGAGCGCCTTGCCGCTGAGCAGCGCCTCGCGCAGCTCGTCCTCGATCTTGTGATAAGGCAGAACGACATGGGCCCGGTCAGAGATGACGAGCCTGGAGGTATCGACGCCCTTGGCGCTGAGCCCGTCGATCTCAGCGATCAGGGCCTGCGGGTCGATGACCACGCCGTTGCCGATCACCCCGAGCGCCCGCTCAGAGAGCACGCCCGATGGCATCAGGTGCAGCGCGTAGCGCACGCCCCCCACAACGACCGAGTGCCCGGCGTTGGCCCCACCGTTGAACCGGACGGTCGCGTCGTGCTCGCCCGCGAGGCGGTCAACGAGCTTGCCCTTGCCCTCGTCGCCCCACTGGAGCCCGACGACCGCGGTTGATCTGGCGCCGCCGCCCACCATCGGATGCCCCTCGACGCTCAGCGATCGGACTGGTTCTCGGACCCCCCGAGAACGCCCCGACGCGATGAACCTTACCCCACCCGCCGCCGTGTGTCCGATCGGCGGGCGATCGCACACTCGCAATGGCGCCGGGGTCAAGCCCGAGCCCGATTTGTCCGATCTGAGCGGGGTAGCGCGGAGATTTTCGATGTCCAACGACACCGTCCGGATCATGTGCCCGAACCTGACGTGCCGCAAGGTGCTGGCTGTTCCCACGAGCGCCCGGGGCAAGACGGTTCGCTGCCGCAACTGCTCCACGAATATCCGTGTGCCCGAGCCCGCCGCTCAGAGCGAGACCAAGGACGGCAAGAGCTCAGACCCGAAGGCCGCCTGACTCCGGCATGTGCCTTTGAGAACTGCCCGGCGACTCGCCCGCTCAGAGCGGTGGCTGCGAGTCGTCGTCGTCCGAGAGATCAAAGTCAAAGTCGAAGACGCTGCTGTCCTCGTTAACCCCGCCGCCAGCCTTGGCGCTGGGGGGGCCGCCCGCCTGGGCGACCCGCGGCGGCTCGATCACCTGGTCTGTCTCGGGCAGACCATCCTCGAAGCAGTGCTCCGCCTCGATCTCCGCCGGCGCCCCGTCGATCCGCACCACAAACACGAACGAGCCGAAGCTGATCAGATCGCCCGCGCTCAGGCGCTCGTCCTCGATCCGCTCCTGGTTCACCCACGTCCCGTTGCTCGAGCCAAGGTCGCGGATGAGCAGGCCATCGTCGTCCTGGACCAGCTCGCAGTGATGACGAGAAATGCCCGCAGCGGGCACGCGCACGTCGCAGTCCGTCTCGCGCCCGATCACGACGCGGTCGCGCCGGATAGGCAGCTCCTGCATCCGCCCATCTTCTGTCACTCGGATCAAGACGACATCCACGCGTTGACTATCCTCTCTGATCCGAGTTCGCCCGCCCCGCTCTCGGGGTCGCGAACGATCGATGGCGATGAGCGGGGCGCCCCGCCTGGCCTGTGCTGACGCCTGCTGGTCGGATCACCCCCAGGACGCGATGACGAACAATATCGCCATATCCCTGCCCGAGCAACGCCCGCGCCAGACGGCCCGTCGCCTGCTCCGCGCGGCCGCCGACGCCCTCGCCCCGTCCCAAGCCCCCCGCTCGCTCTACATCCACATCCCGTTTTGTGCCCACAAATGCCACTATTGCGACTTCTACTCCATCGTTGACCGCCAGGATCGCCAGCGCGCCTTCGCCGATCGCCTCATCCGAGAACTCGACGCCCTGGCCCCGATCGCCGGGAGGCTGGAGACCATCTTTATCGGCGGGGGCACCCCCACCCTCCTCGCCCCGCCCCTCTGGCGCGATCTGCTGACCGCCCTCGGCCGCGCGTACGACCTGTCCGAGATCCGCGCCGGGCGGGGCGAGTTCAGCGTCGAGTGCAACCCCGAGACCGCCTCGCCCGAGCTGTTCGACATTCTCGTCAACGGCGGGGTCAACCGGATCTCGATCGGCGCCCAGTCCTTCAACCAGGCCCACCTGCAAACGCTCGAACGCAGGCACAACCCCGACAACGTCGCCCGCGCCCTCGAACTCGCCCGGGCCAGCGGGATCGAGCGTCAGTCGGTGGACCTGATCTTCGCGGTCCCCGGGCAAGAGCTTGAGGACTGGCAGGCCGATCTTGAGCGGGCGTTGGCGATCGATACTGAGCATCTCTCGTGCTACGCGCTGACCTACGAGCCCAACACCGCGATGACCGCGCGCCTGGAGCGCTACGAGTTCACGCGGGCCGACGAGGATCTTGAGGCGGATATGTACGAGCTGACGCTCGAACGCCTGCGCCGCGCGGGGCTGGAGCGCTACGAGGTCTCGAACTATGCGCGCCCGGGGCGTGAGTGCGCCCACAACATGGCGTACTGGCGCCAGCAGGACTGGCTCGCGGCCGGTCCGTCGGCGTCCGGGCACGTGGGCGGGCATCGGTGGAAAAACACACCCCGGCTCGATGATTATCTCTCGCTCGACGACGGGGGGTTCGCCCCGATCATCGAGCACGAGCCGCCGGACGCGCGCCGGGCGATGCGCGAACAGATCATGACGGGCATCCGCCTGCGTGAGGGGCTCGAGATCGAGCGGGTCTGCGCCGCAGCAGAACGGGTCGCGCCCGGAGCCCGCCGGCGCCTGGAGGCCAGCGCCGCGTGGCATGTCCAGGTCGGTCTCCTGAGCGTGTCAGGCGGACGCTGGGTTCTGACCGACGGGGGGTTCCTCATGGGCGACCGCGTCGCCTCCGATCTCATGGACGCGCTCGCCTGACGAGCCCGCCCCACCGTCGTCCAGGTCCGGACGCGCGAGTCGGACATTTTTCAGCGTCGCCCGCAGGTCCTTGGGGAACTGCGAGCAGATATCCATCGCCTCGCCCGTGATCGGGTGCGTGAACCGGAGGCGGTGGGCGTGCAGCGCCAGGCGGGGCGAGGCCTTCCAGACGGAGCGCGGGCCGTAGACGCTGTCGCCCAGCACGGCGCACCCGATCAGATCGAGATGGACGCGGACCTGGTGGAGGCGCCCGGTGACGGGCCTGGCCTCGAGCAGCGCGCCGAAGTCGGAGGTGTCGAGGGTGCGGAACGCGGTGAGGGCGCTCTTGCCCGAGGCCGAGATGCGCGCGACCTTGGTCGAGGTGTACCTGTCCTTGCGCCGCAGCAGCTCGATGATCGGCCTGCGGATCACGCCCGTCGCCTCGCGCGGCGCCTTGTGAACGATCGCCCAGTAATACTTGCTGACCTCGCGCCGGGCAAAGCTCCGGCGCACACCGTCGTACGCCTTGCTGCTCAGCGCTACGACCACGAGGCCCGAGGTCTCCTTGTCGAGACGGTGGACGAGCCCGAAGTCGCGGACGCCGCCCAGGTTCTGGAGGCGCTCGGCGTGCGTCGCGAACAGCCCGTTGAGCAGGGTGTCGTGCTGGTGCCCGACGCCCGGCTGCGTCACCACCCGCGCTGGCTTCTCGACGACGAGCAGGTGCTCATCCTCGTAATGGACCCGGAAGGTGACGCGCGGGTTTGGCTCGACGCTCGGGGGGTTCATGCCGATTCTCCTGCGCAGGCCTCGTGATCCAGAAACCATCGCAGCTCCCCGCCGATCGGCTCGAGCCCGAACGGGGGCGCCCCTGCACTCCGCTCGTCCAGGCGCTGCGCGGCGCCCACCCCGAGCCCCATCACACCGATCAGCCGCGACGCGTTGATCATCCGGCGCGAGAGATGAACCGTCCCGCCATCCCCATCGACAACCAGCGCCTCGGACCCGGTCTCAACCGAGCCCGTAATCGGGTCATCCAGCGCGAGCATCACCGTGTCGAGGCGGTCGTGCCCGGGCTCGCGCCAGGCGAGCGTCTCGCGGAGCTCGTCCGCGTACGCGTCGGCGCTGGCGGCGTCATCGGGCGAGATCGTGTGGGTTTGTTCTTTGGGGATACCCGAGTGCTCGATGAGCAGCTCGCGCAGCTCACGCCCGCAGGCGCCGCCCTTAGAGCCGACGCGCTCACACGCGAGCCAGAGGTGCGTCCGGTTCCATTCCAGCTCGCGGAACTTGGGATCAACCATGAGGCGCTCAAAGAGCCCCCCGAGCGAGGGCGAGACGCTCAGGGCGAGGTGGAAGTCGCCGAAGGCCCGGACGCAGTCAACGCTCATCAGCAGCAGCTCGCTCGCGGCGGCGTCGAGGGCATCCTCGACCGACTCGCGCACCACCACACGCCCGGGCAGATCCGGGGCGGTGACATCGGGCGCAAGCTCGTACGGATCGTCCACCCCCTATTGTCCGCCTGAGACCGACCCGAAACCAGCCCGCAAGCCAAGCCGGATGCAAAGCCGGCGCAGGCGGACCCCATGCCCCCCGCCCAGTTCGCCACCGCCCGACTCATCGACGCCAGCGCCAACCGCGCCCGGGAAGGCCTGCGCACGCTCGAGGATATCGCCCGGTTTGTTCTCGATGATGAGGGCCTGTGCCGGGCGATCAAGGGCATGCGTCACGAGCTGAGCGTCCATATCGAGCGCCTGCCGGTGGCTCCGGGCGTGCTGCTCTCGGCCCGCGACACCCCGGGCGACGTGGGGACCGGGGTGAGCACGCCCCGGGAAACGTCCCGCACGGGCATGCTCGAGGTCGCCAGCGCCGGGGCGAAGCGCACAGGCGAGGCCCTGCGCTCGCTCGAAGAGGCGGTCAAAGCCCTCGGCGCCAACGCGGGTCCGTTAGAGGCCCTGCGCTACCGCCTGTACGGCGTTGAGCGGTCGGTGCTGCTGGCGCTGGGGCGCCGGGCGGAGCAGTGGAGGCTGTGCGTGCTCATCACGGGTTCCCTCTGCGAGGCGGCGCCCTGGGAGCGGGTTGCGAAGCTGGCGATCGAGGGCGGGGCGGATTGTCTGCAGCTGCGCGAGAAGGACCTGCCCGACGCCGAGCTGCTCGCCCGCGCGCGCGCGCTCGTGGCCATCGCCCGCGAGAGCGGCGTCCATGTCATCATCAACGACCGACCCGACATCGCGCTGCTGAGCGCCGCAAACGGGGTTCACCTGGGGCAGGGCGACCTCTCGCCGGGCGACGCGCGACAGGTCCTGGGCGAGGGCTCGATCGTCGGGGTCTCGACATCGTGCATGGAGCAGGCCCGGCGCGCGATCGAAGACGGCGCCTCGTACTGCGGGCTCGGACCGATGTTCGCGTCAACAACCAAGCCCAGGCCCGGGCCAGCAGGCCCCGACTACGCCCGGGCGTATCTGAGCGACCCTGCGACGCGGGAGACACCCCACCTGGCGATCTCGGGCATCGGGGCGGAGAACGCGGGCGAGCTGGCGAAGATCGGGGTGCGGGGGGTCGCGGTGAGCAGCGCGGTGTGCGCTGCGCCCGCGCCCGACGAGGCGTGCCGGGCGATTCTGGGCGCCCTCAGAGCCTGAGGGTCTGTTCTACACTGGCCCCATGCCGATTACCTATCACGAGCAGGTTCTGGACAACGGGCTGCGGATCGTCGGAGAGATCGACCCCGACGCGCACTCAGCCGCAGCGGGGTTCTTTGTCGCGACCGGCGCCCGCGACGAGGACAGCTCGCTCATGGGCGTGAGCCACTATCTCGAGCACATGATGTTCAAGGGGACGCAGAAGCTCTCGGCCGACGACATCAACCAGGCGTTCGACCAGATCGGCGCCCGCAATAACGCCTACACCTCGCACGAGCTGACGTGCTTCTACGCCCAGATCCTCCCGGAGCACCTTCCCCGGGCGCTCGACACGCTCGGGCAGATGATGCGCCCGGCCCTGCGCCAGGACGACTTTGACACCGAGAAGCAGGTCATCCTCGAAGAGATCGCGATGTACAAGGACAACCCGTTCTGGGTTTTGTACGAGGCGAGCATCGAGGCCCATTACGCCGGGACCGGCATGGCCCACCGCGTGCTCGGGACCGACGAGACCGTCGGCGCCCTCACCCGTGACCAGATGATGGCGTACTTCGAGAACCGCTACAGCGCCGACAACACGATCGTCTCGCTGGGCGGGCGAGTGGACTTTGACGCAGCGGTGCGTGATATCGACCGCCTGTGCGGGTCGTGGCAGAGCACGTCACCCCAGGCCCGGGCGCCGATGAGGGCGACCGAGGCGAAGGAGGTTCGCCTGACCGACGAGCGGATCAACCGGGCATACATGATCGCGATCGCGGGGGCGCCCAGCGCGACCGACGACCAGCGCTACGCGGCGACGCTGCTGGCGCAGGTGCTCGGCTCGCCCGACAACTCCCGCCTGCACTGGGCGTTGATCGAGCCGGGGCTTGCAGAGGAGGCGCAGGCGTCGTTCGACCCGCACGACGGCACGGGCGATTTTTTCGTGTACGCCTCGGGCGACCCGGACCGAGCCGACGAGATCTGGTCGATCGCCGAGCGTGAGATGGACAGCTTCGCCGAGTCGATCAGCGAGGACGACCTGACGCGCCTGCGCACAAAGCTGACGACGGGCGTGACGCTCGCGGGCGAACGCCCCCACGACCGGATGCAGCGCCTCGGGCGCCTGTGGACAACCATCGGGCGGTATATCACGCTCGAGGATGAGCTGGACCGGATCAACGCGGTGACGCTTGATGAGATCCAGAAGGTCGCGTCGGAGTTCCCGCTGCGCCCGCGGACGGTCGGGCGCCTGACGCCCGCGTAGGCGGGCGGATCGCTCAGGCGGCGCGCGAGGGCGCAAAGGTGCGGACGGCGTCTCCGCCGCTGGCGCGGGCGTCTTTGATGGCGCTGGCCGCGGCGGACATGAGCGCGTTGACGCTCGTGATCTGTCCTCGGCTCTGATCGTCGATCGAGGCGACGCCTGCGCTGACGCGCAGCGGGTGGGTCGCGGGGCTTTCGCCGCCGATCCAGCGCGCGACCGAGGCGGGCAGTTGCTTTCGGAACCGGTCGGCCGCGTGGGCGACGGATTCGCGGTCGCCCCCGGGCAGGACAACCCCGAAGATCGTCGGCGCAAGGCGGCAGACGATGCCGCCCATAGGCTCGAACGCGGCGCGGAGCTGTGCGACGGAGCCGATGACGGCCTCGTCGAGCGCCTCGGCGCCGTGCTGCTCGACCAGCGCGTCGGCGCCGTCGAGCGTGAACTGTGCGACGCTCAGCGTCGTCTTGCCCTCGCACGCGTCCGGGCAGGCGGCTCGCAGCGCCGACAGGAACCCCTGCGCCCCGATGGCGCCGGTGAGCCCGTCGCGTTCGGGGGCGATCGAGTGCTCGGCCTCGAAGCCGCGCTCGGCGTACGACTCGTGCTCGCCCGAGCGCGAGAAGCTCATCATCTGGCGCTCGGCCTCGGAGACGATCTCGTCGGGCGAGCGGTAAGACCCGATGTCCAGGCTGAAGAACTTGGCGACGTCCTTGGCCGACTCTCCGACCAGGACCAGGATGTCGTCGATCTCCGAGGGCGTCATGCTCATCCACGCCTGGGCCTTGGAATAGAGCCCGCGCAGCGCCGTCGAGGGGTCGTCCTCGGTCAGCGCATCGTGGATGTAGTTGCCCAGCGCGACGCACCGGACCAAGTCCGAGACCTGCTGGGGGGCTGCGGTCGGGCGCTCGTGATAGCGGACACACAGGGTCAGCTCTTCGGGCATTTTCCAGCGTTCGGTCAGCATGGCTCCGACCTCGGCGTGGTGGGTTTCGAGCTCGTTGATCTCGAGCGCCAGCAGCGAGGCGTGCGCCCCATCCGAGCGGGCGAGAAGCTCCTCGTACTGCTCCTTGATCGCCCTGTGCATGACGATCATGCCGACGTCCTGGAGCAGGCCTCCCAGGAACGCCTCGTCGGCGTTGCGGAGTTTCTTGGCCTCGGCAATCGCGCGCGCCCCCATCGCTGTAAGCAGCCCGCGCTTCCAGTAGGCGACAAAGTCGAACTCGCCCCTGTCGGAGCCGACGGTCTCGACCAGCGAGAACCCGAGCACGAGGCTGCGGACGGGGTTCAGGCCCATCATGGCCAACGCCCGCTGGATGCTGCCGCAGCGCTGGCGCAGGCCGTAGTAGCTTGAGTTGACGGTGCGCAGGATCTTGGCGGCCAGGGCCTGATCGTTCTGGATCATCTCCGCGAGATCATCGAGCTTGACGTCCGGGTCCTGGGTCAGCTCGAGGATCCGGGCCGCGACACCCGGCAGCGATGGCAACGAGTCGCTCGTCGTCAGCTCTTCGAGTATCTGGCTGTGCATCGTCGTGCGCCCAGCGAACCCCGCACCAGCGCGCCATCCGATCCGTCAGAGGCGCATACTTTCGCGGGAGTTCAAGGGCCTTCATCGTCCGAGCAGGGCGATGACTTCACGCCATCGGCGCCCGCCTTGAGAGGTTGGGGCGTCTGCCCCAGGGCCAGGGCCGCCGTGGCGGGGGCGGACTCGAGTCCCCAGGCGATATGGGCCGCGAGCAGGCGGTTGGCCCGCTCAATCGAGGGGGCAACTTCGCTTCCGAGCGTCTGACCGCAGGCCAGACGCCGGAGCTGTTCGATGGTGTGTTCTCGGACGCGCCAGCCGGTGTCCGCGGCTGTGCCGGTGTCGGGGATGAGCCCGCCGAGCGCGGGGGAGAAGACGTACGTTTTCGATTCGCGCAGCGCCTCGCCCGTGTCGGCGCGCCGATCAATCACCGGCGTGCGCCCGGTCTCTGCGAGCAGCGCCCACTGGAACGCGAGCAGCGCCGCACCCGAGTCGCTCGCCGGCGCGTCCTGCGTCCCGCCGAGGGCCGTGAGCGCGCACACGGTCGCGTCGTACAGCCCTGGGTGCGGGTCGGCGTCGTGGACCGCGTGATGGATCAGATCAACAACGTACATCCCCGCGTGAAACCGGCGGAGCTCTCGGCGCATCGCGGGGTACGGATCGCGCAGATCCCACGAGGTCAGCGTCGAGAGGGCGCCGGTCCGCTTGAGGCTGGCCGTGAGCCCGGCGCGGGTCAAGACCTCGAGCCCGCCCGAAAATGGCGCCCCGTCGCGGCGCGACCCCTTGGCGACCGCCCGGAACACGCCCGCCTGACGCGCGAACACCGATACCGTCTGGCTGGTCTCGGACCAGTCCCACTGGCGGACGCAGATCGCTTCATCGTGGATCGTGGGCACACCCGGAGCGTACCGCCCGCCCCCCGTGCGGGGCGAGAGGCGCGGGCGTAGGCTCAGCCCATGCACTTTCGTCTGATCGACAAGGTCATTCACCGGAGCCCCGATCGCCTGGAGGCGATCAAGCTCGTCTCGCTCAGCGAGGAGTACCTCCAGGACCACTTCCCGACCTTCCCGGTGCTGCCGGGCGTGCTGATGCTCGAGGCGATGGTCCAGGCGGCCCGGGAGCTTTCTGACCCGGACGAGACGGCCAGCCCGCCGCTGGTGCTCGGGTCGGTTCGGGCGCTCAAGTTCGGACGCTTCGTCACACCCGGCTCGACGATCCGAGTCACGGTCGAACGCAGATCGCCCCCGGGTGAAATCCCTGTGGACTGCAAGGGCGTTGTTGAGATCGTGGGCGGCGCATCGGGCGACGAGGGCGGCGTCGCGGCCTCCGGGCGGATCAGCCTCCGCCACGCGGTTATTCAGGCGACCGGCGGGGCTGGGCGATGAGCGCCGGACCGCGTAGGATGCCCATCGGATTGGCCCTGGACCGCCTCGCACCGCCTTGAAATTGCCCCGCGGCGGAGCCGCAGCATGTAGGAAGCTGGTATGACCCGAGACGAAATCTTTGACAACATCCGCGAGGTCCTGGTGGACGCGCTGGCGCTCGACGACGACGAGGTGACCCACGACGCGAAGCTGATCGCGGATTTGGGCGCCGAGTCGATCGACATCCTCGACATCTCGTTCAAGCTCGAACAGGCGTTCGGGTTCAAGATCGCCCAGGGCGAGCTGTTCCCCGAGGGCGTCACGCAAGACCCCGACTTCGTCGAGGACGGCAAGGTGACGGACAAGGGCCTGGGCGAGCTCAAGGAGCGGTTGCCGCACTTTGATTTCACGTCGCTCGAGGCGGACCGATCGGTGGGCAACGTCGCGAACATCTTCACGGTCGATGCGCTAGTGGACTTCTGCGAGCGGAAGCTCCAGGCCGCCTGAGCGCCCACGGAACGGACACGCCGATGCGCTGGATGTGGATCGATCGGGTGGTGGAGTTGGTCCCGCGTGAGCGTCTGGTCGCGATCAAGGGCGTGTCGCTTGCTGAGGAGCACCTGCACGACCACTTCCGGGCGACCGCCGATCGACCGGCGACGCCGATCATGCCGATGTCATTGATCGTCGAGGGGATGGCGCAGAGCGCGGGGGTGCTCGTCGGGCACGCCGAGGCGTTCCGGGAGAAAGTGGTGCTGGCCAAGGTCAGCCGGGCGGAGCTGAGCGAGGACGCGATCCCGGGCGATCAGCTCCGGTACACCGCGACGATCGAGTCGATGACCGACATGGGCGCCTCGACCAAGGGTGTGGTCGAGCTGATCCGCCCGGACGCCGATGGCTCTGGAACGCCCCGTGAGATCGGGCGCGTGGATCTGATTTTCTCGCACCTGGACAACAACATGGGCGGGGTTGAGTTTCCCGAGCGCAACTTTGTGTTTGGGGAGAGCTTCCGCACGCTGCTGCGATCCAGCGGGGTGGAGATCCCCGAGTAGACACGGGGATACCAGTCTCCCGTGCTGCTGACCCGCCCTCGGGTCAGTGCCGATGTATGGGTGGCGTGCAGACGGCGCCAGCCTTCTGCACGGTTCGTGCTCGATCGTGGAGAAGCCGAAGCGGCGTCTCCACGGCACCCGACGAGTCAGTCGGCACCGACCCGAAGACGGGTCAGTGGCACGGTCACTCGAGTTTTTCGCGGACAATCCGCTCAAAGAGCTGGCTCGGCGCTGGTTTGCCCGTCCAGGTCTCGAACTGCATCGCCGCCTGGCGGACGAACATGCGCACGCCGGTGATGGTCGGGAGCCGGCGCTCGCACGCGGCTCGCAGGAGCGGGGTCTGGATCGGGGTGTAGACCGTGTCGAAGATGACCGTTGTTTGTGCGCACGCATCGAGAACATGATTCGGCACCGGCGACTGTTCGGGCGCCGGGCCGGTGTTCATGCCGACGGGCGTGGCGTTGACGATCGCGTCGGGCTTGGAAGCGCCGAGATCATCGAGGGAGACCACCTGGGCGTTGTCATGGCCCAGCGTTTCTCGCAGCGCCTCGGCCCGCTCGGGGGAGCGGTTGGCGATGATGACATGCGCGCCTCTTTCAATCACGCCCGCGCCGATGGCCCGGGCGACGCCGCCGGCGCCGACGATGGCGATGCGCTTGCCTGTGAGATCGCCCAGCGCCTCTTCGAGGCACGACGCTGCGGCGGGCGCGTCCGTGTTGCTCACGCTTACGGAGAGCTGCCCCTCATCGCGCTCGATGGTGATCGTGTTCGCCGCGTCGCAGCGCTCGCTGAGCGCGTCGAGTGTCCAGCCCTGCTCGCGGGCGAGGCGGACGAGGTGCTCTTTGTGCGGGATGGTGACGCTGGCGCCGGAGAAATCCAGGCGGCGGCAGTCGATCAGCGCCAGCATCGTCGCCTTGAAGCTTTCGTACGCGCCCTCCTGCCCCTGCTCCCCCGCCGAAATGGGCAGGGGCAGGTAGACGGCGTCGTGCCCGACGCCCTCGAAGCCGGCGTTGTGGATGTGCGGCGAGAGCGAGTGCCCGACGGGCCAGCCGACGACGCCGTAGACGCGGGTCTCGGGGCTGATCGAGCGGAAGCGGTACAGGTCGAGCAGTTCAGCGATGGTGGGCTGCCCGGGGGCGGTGGTTTCTTCTTTGTGGATGGAGGCGAAGGTGAGGAAGGCGCCGAACTTGGGCGCGAGCACGCGGCTCATCAGCCCGAACTCGCCCATGCCCAGCGCGATCATGGGCTTGGTGCGCTCACTGAGCAGGTCGAAGAGTTCGAGATTGTCGCGCAGGCTGCGCGCCCGGAACGCGACCTTGTGGACCGCGGCGGCGCCCTGGCCAGCCATCGCGAGGACGCGCCGGGTCAGGTCTGCGGGGCGTCCGTCGAAATCGTGCGTTGACAGGATCAGGTTTGTGCGCACGTCGCGTGACTGTTTCTCGTGGTCGATCGCGAGGTTGATTTTCTGGCGCAGATTCGCGGATCGTGTGTACGCGGCCAGCTCGACGTCGATGTACGCCGGCGGATGATTGCTTGTGCCGAGGGCCTCAAACAGGGCGACGCGGGTCATGTCGTCGGCGTCGCAGGCGCCGCCCTCCCAGGTGGGGCGGCAGGTGACGATGCAGGGCAGGGGCGAATCCTTCACGAGCCCGAGGATGGTCTCGGTCTCGCCCGTCTCGCCCGAGCACAGCTCATCGACGCGGAACTCGACGAGATCGGCGCCGGCGTCCTTGGCCTCGCGCGCGCGCAGCAACGCGAGATCGACATCGTGAACCATCATCGGTACGCAGAGGAGTGTGCCCATTGGGAGCGAGTGTAGGGAATCGGCGCCCGCGTGGAGCGCGGTCAGAGCGCCGCGAGACGCCTGGCCGTCTCCTGCTCGATGAGCGCGTCGAAGAGCGGCTGCAGCGCCGCGCCGTCAATCACACCTGTCTTGGTGAACTTCTCGGTCAGGCGTTGGTCGCTGACGATGTTGTCCTGGTAGCGGTAGACGCGGATTTTTTCGGATCGCCCGCCCGAGCCGATCTGGCCCTTGCGTTCCGCGGCCCGCTGGGCATCGACCTTCTGTCGCTCGATCTCGTAGACCCGGGCCTTCAAAAGCCGCTTGGCCTTGTCGCGGTTCTGGGCCTGGGACTTGGTTTCCTGCATGCGGACCTCGACGCCGGTCGGCTTATGGAGCATGTGGACGGCGGTCGCGACCTTGTTGACGTTCTGCCCGCCCGGGCCTTGGGCGGTTGTGACGTGCTCGTCAACGTCGTTGGCCCAATCGATCTTGATGTCGAGCTCCTCGGGCTCGGGCAGGACGGCAACGGTGCAGGTGCTCGTGTGGATCCGCCCCTGGCTCTCGGTCGCGGGGACGCGCTTGACGGAGTGGACGCCGGCCTCGAAAGAGAGTTCACTCCAGACGCCCTCGCCGGCGATGTTGATGATCGCCTTGCGCACGCCGCCGACCGAGGCGTCGGCGTCGAGCTCCATCTCCTCGATCTTCCAGCCCTTGCTCGCGCTGTAGCGCGTGTAGACATCGAGCAGATCCCGAGCCCAGAGCCCGGCCTCGTCGCCGCCGGTCCCGGCGCGGATTTCTAGTATTACACTGCCGATTTTCCGGTCGTCGGCGGTGACGAGCTTGGCCTTGACCAGCTCGATCTGCTCGGCGGCTTGGCGCTCGAGCCCGGGCAGCTCGTCGCGGGCCATGGCCGCCAGCTCGGGGTCGTCGCCCGATGCGATGGCGGCGCGCAGCTCGTCGATCTCGGCGATGAGCGTCTTGAAGCGGCGGTACCCGTCGGCGACCGGGGCGAGGGCGGCGCGCTTGATCGAGAGATCGCGCAGGCGGGCGTGATCGCTCATGATCGCGGGATCTTCGAGGTCGCGCCCGATCTGGGCGTACTGCCCGTCGAGTTCGTCGAGCTTGGCGCCCAGCGCCGCGCCGAGTTGGGATGCTCCCGTACTCATTGCACGAGCGTACACACGCGGGCGCCCGGGTTCCCACGATCGGGGGGCATCCCGCGGGCGCCGGTTCGGTATAGACTCCCCGAGCCCTGCGGCGCACGGCGACACGTTCCGGGCGTTTTGCCCAAGAAACGATGGAGAACCGACCCGTGGGACACGCGATCAGGATGAGCAAGGTCCGCAAGACTTTCGGCAAGAAGGTCGCGGTCGAGGGCATCGACCTGGAGCTGCCCGAGGGGGCGCTGTACGGGTTCATCGGACCCAACGGGGCCGGGAAGACGACCTCGATCCGGATGATTATGTCGATCCTGTTTCCCGACTCGGGCGAGCTGGAGGTGCTTGGCAAGAAGTCCGCCGTCGAGAGCAAGGACCGGATCGGGTACCTGCCCGAGGAGCGCGGGCTGTACCGCAAGATGAAGGTGCACTCGTTCCTGGAGCACATGGGTCGCCTCAAGGGGCTCGACTCGGGCGCGCCGCTCCGCAAGACGGTCATGGACTGGCTCGAGCGCGTGGAACTCGGCGATGTCGCCAAGAAGAAGTGTGAGGAGCTGTCCAAGGGGATGCAGCAGAAGGTGCAGTTCATCGCGTGCGTGCTGCACGAGCCGGACCTGCTGATTCTGGATGAGCCGTTCAGCGGGCTCGACCCGGTGAACATGCGTCTGCTGCGGGATCTGATCCAGGAGCAGCACGACGCGGGGCGGACGGTGATATTTTCGACGCATGTGATGCAGCAGGCCGAGCAGCTGTGCGACCACATCGTGATGATCCACGAAGGAAAGAAAGTGCTCGACGCGACGCTCGACGAGATCCGATCGCGCCATGACCCGAGGACGATCCTGTTCACCCCGCTCAACGGGGAGGGCGACGCCTCGCTGGCGGCGGTCGCGGGCGTGGGCTCGGTCGAGCACACGGAACGGGGCTACGAGGCGCATCTGGGCGCCAACGCCGATCCGGTGAGCGTGATGCGGGCGATCATGGAGGCGTGCCCGGTGACGCGCGTCGAGCTGCGCCGCCCGACGCTTGAGGACGTGTTCGTTGAGATTGTCGAGGGCACGGGCGGGGGGCGCATGCCGGCGCCCGAGCCGACGGTAGCGGTGAGCACGGGAGACCTGGCGTGAGCAAGATCTTCCACATCGCGCGGCGAGAGTTCGCGGCGACGGCGCTTACCAAGGGGTTCATCATCGGCGCGTTTGTTGTGCCGGCGATCTTTGTCGCGGTGATCCCGCTGATTGTGATTCTTACGATGAACGCCGAGGCGCCGAAGGTCGAGGGCACGGTCGCGGTGATCGACCGGACGGGCGAGGTCGGGGCCTCGGTGCAGGACTCGATCGACCGCGAGATCGAGCGTTCGCGCAAGCAGGTGAAGGAGGCGGTGGAGAAGAGCCAGGAGCTGGCGAAGGAGCTGACGGGCCAGAGTGCGCCGTTGCCGATGGGCGCGGAGGGCGCGATGGACATGGCGATGGGCGCCGTTCCGGAGCTCCGGGTGGAGGTGCTTGCGCCGAACACGGACGAGGAGGCGGAGAAGGACCGATTGCGTCCGAGCGCCGCGGAGGGCGAGGACAACGACGCGCTGCTGGCGCTGGCGGTGATCGACGCGGACGCGGTGCTCAAGGCGGACGACCAGGACTCGTTCGGCAGCTTCCAGGTCTTCGTGCGCCCAAAGCTCGACGACCGGGTGATCGACACCGTGCGCGACGCGATCCGGTCCGCGGTGCGCGAGGCTCGGTACACGGCCAACGGGTACGACCCGAACACGATCAAGGCGCTGACGAGCGTGCAATCACGCCGGACGAAGGAAATCTCGGAGACGGGCGAGGAGCGGGGCTCGATGGAGGCCCTGACGATGTTGCTCCCCATCGCGTTCATGCTGCTGCTGATGATGTCGGTGATGATCGGCGGGCAGTACCTGCTGACGACGACGGTGGAAGAAAAATCCAGCCGCGTGGTGGAGTTGTTGCTCAGCGCGACGAGCCCGATGCAGCTGATGACGGGCAAGATCCTCGGGCAGATGTGCGTGGGGCTGCTGCTGCTGACGATTTATTCTGGGCTGGGGATCGGGGCGTTGATCACGTTCAGCCTGGGCGACATTTTGCCCGTGAGCGCGGTGATCTACCTGTTCATCTTCTTTATTCTGGCGTACTTCATGATCGCGTCGCTGCTGGCGGCGGTGGGCAGCGCGGTCAACGACATGCGCGAGGCCCAGAGCCTGCAGACGCCGGTGATGATCCTGATCATGATCCCGTACATCCTGTGGCTGCCGATCAGCCGCGACCCGAACTCGACGTTCGCGACGGTGCTGAGCTTTGTCCCGCCGGTCAGCCCGTTCGTGATGATGCTGCGGATGACCAGCTCGCAGGCGAGCGACATCCCGTTCTGGCAGCCGCTGCTGTCGGTGCTTGTGGGGATCATCGGGGCGTACTGCTGCGTGTGGATGGCGGCGAAGGTCTTCCGGGTGGGGCTGCTGATGTACGGCAAGCCGCCGAACTTCCGGACGCTCGTCAAGTGGGTTAGGATGGCGTAAGCTAGGGCGGGAGAACCACACGATGACCGATTTGCCGCCGCAGCCTCCGACGCCGCCCGCCCCCCCGACGAACCCCGGCGCCATGTTCTGTGCCTCGTGCGGGTACGACATTTCGAGCCAGCCGCTGGGCGGGCGCTGCCCGGAGTGCGGCTCGCCCATCGTCCAGCGCATGAATGGCGCCCAGCAGACCCAGGGCAAGGCGATCGCCGCCCTCGTCCTGGGCATCTGCTCGATCCCCGGATGCATCCTGTACGGCATCCCCGGGATCATCCTCGGCATCCTCGCGATCATCTTCGCCAAACAGGCGAACGTCGCGATCCAGGAAGGTCGGGCGCCCGTGACCAGCGCGGGCTTGGCCAAGGGTGGTCTGATCTGCGGGATCGTGGGGCTGTGCCTGTCGGTGGTGTACTTCCTGTTCATGGCGATCATGATCGTGATCGCGATCGCTGCGGGGCCATGACCCGCGCCCCCTCCTGGGCAAGATGGATGGGCGTCGCGTCGCTGGCGCTGGGCGCGGGCTCGATCGGGGTCTACAGCCCGTACTTCTTTGGCGCGTGCTCGATTGTCACCTGCGCCGTGTGGGCTCTGCCGGGAGCGGTCCTCGCCATTCTCGCGATGTCGCTCGGGCGAAGGGCGTCGGGTGTGATCCAGCGATCGGGCGGCGAGCCGGTCGGGTTCGGCGCCGCCCGCGTCGGGCTGATCCTCGGCGTCGTCGGTATCATCATCTCGATCGTGTACGCCCTGGGCATTGTCATGATCTCGGTGGTGCTCAAGGCCATGCTCTCGGGCTTCGGCCTGCTTATGCCCGGGCTGGCGCCGTGAGCGAGGCCCCAGCTTCTCGGGCGTTCTTTTCTGATCCCGTCACCGCTTGAACGAGGATGCCAGCGCCCATGCAGGTTGAAACCGTCCAGTGCGCGGGATGCCGATACGACATATCCCGGCAACCCGTCGGCGGACAGTGCCCAGAGTGCGGGATGCGGGTGCTCGAGTGCGCCGCTGTCAAGCGGAAGCACGGCATGGCCATCGCAGCGCTCGTGCTCGGGATTGTGTCGATTTTGATCTGGTGGCTCTATGTGCTGCCCCCGCTGATCTGCGCGTTTATCGCGATTCTTCTCGCCAGACGCGCTCGACGCGAGATCGGCTCCGGGCGAGGCGCCGTGACCTCGATCGGAATCGCACAAGCAGCCGAAGTCTGCGGCTGGGTAGGGCTCGTGCTGAGTCTCCTATACGTTGTTGCAGTTACCATTATCTTTTTCACATTTCGCTTATGACCAGAGCACGCATCTTGACCGAGCCCTCACCCACTCCCAACCGACACGAGCTGTATGAGCTGTGCGTGCAGTCTGTCGAGCACCTGGCGCCGCTGATCCGCGCCATTCACGGCGGGCGCCCTCGCGTACTCGGCGAGGATTTTTCGGGGACCGGCGCCCTCTCGCACCGCTGGGTCGATTCAAGCCCGGACGCCCGGGCCATCGCGGTCGATCTCGACGCTGAAGCGTTGGCCTTTCACGGGCAGCACGATCGCATCGCCAAGCACACGGGCGATGTACGCGAGATCAGCGCCCCGTGCGACGCGCTGTTTGTAGGCAATTTCTCGATCGGATACCTGCACACGCGGGGCGAGCTTGTCAGCTATCTCAAGCACGCGCGCGCACGATTGACGCAACCGAAAGCCGGGGGACAGCAGTCCCCCGGTCCGCAGGATTCCCATCCTGCGCCTTTCCATGACGCCCTGGACACCCCCCCCGGCGTCTTCATCTGCGACACCTACGGCGGCGAATCCGCTTTCACCCTCGGCGGCGTCCACCGCCCCCACCCTATGCCTCATCAAGAAGGCGAGCCCGGTGGACGGATCTGCCGGTACACCTGGGAACAGCAGAGCGCCGACCCGACCACGGGCATGGTGACCAACGCGATCCACTTCCGCATCGAACGCGCGGGCGTGATCGAGCATGAGCTGTTCGACGCCTTCGTGTACCAGTGGCGCCTGTGGTCTGTCCCCGAGCTGCGCGACGCGATGCTCGAAGCGGGATTCGCCTCGACACAGGTCTACGCAAAGCTGGCCGACGCGGTTGATGACGAGGGGAACGCGTACGCCGAGCCTGTGACGAACGCGGAGGAAGAATTGGAGGACAGCTTCATCGTGCTGGTGGTTGGACGGGCGCGATGACAGAGCAACCGAACAGCACAACATGCCACCGCTGCGGCTATGACATGGCGGGACAAGCCGAGGACGCGGAATGCCCGGAGTGCGGCGTTGGATTCGATCCGCGGCCGACTCGGCCCGGGTCAAGAGCAACGACGGTCCTCCCGATCGCCCTCTCCTTGGTCGGGCTTGCTCTCATGCCTTTTCTGGCTCTCTTCGGCATCGTGGCCGCCTCATTTGCAACAATACTCTGGAGCGGGTATCGGATTCCAGAGCCAGGAACCCGTACCGAGTACCGATGGGATCGACTCCACCGCACCGGGAGAGTCTTGATCGCGCTTGTGTGGTTGTCGTTCGTCGCGACAATGGTGGTAAGCCGAGTGTGGCCTGACTCGCTCAACTGGTGGTGACCGATTCCTGTCGTGGCACTGGGGGGCAGCTTCATCGTGCTGGTGGTTGGACGGGTGTGATGCTGGTATGGAAACGCAGAACAGACCAATGCGGGAACTGCGGATACTCTGCAGCGGGCCTGAAGCAGACCGATATGTGCCCGGAATGCGGGCTCACGTTCCTCGTGACTCACACGGCAAAAAATAGTCCACCTACATCATGGTTTGCGATCACAGGTGGTCTATTGAGTACCGTCGCCTTTCCATTGTCCTGCACGGGATATGGCATTCCTCTCGCAGGCATCGCCGCCATTTGCGGAGTTGGTGTTGGCTGCATCGTCAACTACCGGTACAGGCGTGGACGAGAAGTCTTTGAGAGCACTCAGACGGCCAACTACGCGATCATCGCGGGGCTCATCGGGCTCGCGGTGAGCTGGATTCCGATGTTCTGGTTCTACGTTGCACATGCCTAGATCGCGCTATCCTTCTCCATGCCCACAACCACAACCGCTCAGCTCGAATCGTTCAACCCCGCCACCGGCGAGCGCGTCGGGTCCGTCCCGGTGACGCCGGTCGATGAGATCCCCGCGATCGTCGCGCGTGCCCGCGAGGCGCAGAAGGCCTGGGGCGCCAAAACCGCGCAGGAGCGGGCCGACATCATCCGCCCGGCGGGCCAGGCGCTGGCCGATCGGGCGGACGAACTGGGCGAGCTGCTCACGCGGGAGATGGGCAAGCCGCTGGCGGAGGGCGTGGGCGAGTGCCGCGGGTGCGGCGAGGGGCTGGGCGATGAGGTCAACGAGATCGCCAAGGCCGTCACGCCCGAGACGCTCGACGGCGAGAGCGTGCAGACGACGCTCTACCACGACCCGCTGGGCGTGTGCGCCGCGATCACACCTTGGAACTTTCCGATCGCGATGCCGCACTGGTCGGTGCTGCCGGCGTTGGTGACGGGCAACACGTGCGTGCTCAAGCCGAGCGAGCAGACGCCGCTGATCGCGCAGGCGTATGTGGACGTACTCAACGAGGTGCTGCCCGAGGGCGTGCTGCAGATCATCCACGGCGAGGACGACCAGGGCAAAGCGCTCGTCGCGGCGGACATCGACCTGATCTCGTTCACCGGCTCGAAGACCGCCGGGCAGCACATCATGAGGTCGGCCGCGGGCGGGCTGAAAAGGCTCATCCTCGAGCTCGGCTCGAAAGACCCGCTGATCGTGCTCGAGGGCGCGGACCTGGACGCCGCCGCGACCTTCGCAGCACGCAACACCTTCCGCAACTGCGGGCAGGTCTGCGTCTCGACCGAACGCATCTACGTCCAGGACTCGGTCAAGGACGTGTTCATGGACAAGCTCATCGAGCAGAGCAAGACATACAGCGTCGGCGACGGCATGAGCGAGGGAACCGTCGTCGGCCCCATGATCGACGAGAACCAGAAACGCCATGTGCTGGATCAGGTTCAGGACGCGATGAGCAAGGGCGCCAAGGTTGTCTTTGGCGGGGAAGCCCGCGACGGGGCGTTCATCTCGCCGACGGTGCTCGATGGGGTGACGCACGAGATGGACATCATGCGGACCGAGACGTTCGGCCCGATCGCGTGCGTCGCGGGCGTCAAGGACGCGGCGGAAGCGATCGAGCTGGCCAACGACACGGAGTATGGGCTGGGCGGCGCCGTGTTCGGAACGGACGAGCAGGCGCGGAGCGTGGCCCGCCAACTCACCGCCGGCATGGTCGGCGTCAACCGGGGCCTGGGCGGAGCGCCCGGCTCGCCGTGGGTCGGGGCGAAGCAGAGCGGGTACAGCTACCACTCGGGGCCGATGGGTCACCGGCAGTTTTGTCAGGTGCGGGTGGTGAGTGAGGCGAAGGCGGAGTGAGCGAATAGACGAGGTTCCATGACGGATCTGACACCAGAACGAGAAGAACCGCGCTCCCCACCGAAGTGTTTCTCTTGCGGCTACGAGCTGACCGGCTTGCGCGTTGAAGATCGCTGCCCCGAGTGCGGCTCGCTGGTGTGGGATAACAATCGATTTATCCCCGGGTATGGGTTTGCGGTCACATCGCTCGTCTTGGGCATCCTCAGTATTTGCAGCTGTATTTTCTACGGTATACCGTCGTTGCCGTTGGGCATTCTCGGAGTCATCTTCAGCCAAGGTTCATCACTCAAGTATAAAAAATATGTACATGCTGACGGCGCGTACAGCGTGGCAACGGCTGGGAAGGTCTGCTCCTGGATCGGGATTGTGATTGGTATCTTGGGAATCACTACTACCATTGTCATATTCATGAACTCCTAGTGAGCCCCGAAAAATGGCCGCGGGCCTCGGGTGATCCCCGAGGCCCGCGTTCGCGATCGGGCGTCGCTGGTAAGCCGAGTTCTGTCCGGGACGTGGTTTCCTTTCGGACCTGCGCCCCTGGGCGACCATTTCTCTGCCCGCGCCGTTGCCGACGCGATGAGGGACTCTCGTCCCCAGCACCCGACCCGGGGTCAACCGTCGGACCGACGGCGGGTAGGTCGGTTCTCCGAACCGACGATGAAGCGTCGCTTCGGAAAGCCGTGTTCTCGAATCGGCTCGGAGAGCCGATCTACGCATCAGCTCGGAGAGCTGATCTACGCGTCGGCTCGGAGAGCCGACCTACCCAGACCCCTGCTTGGGCTTGCACGCGGTGGGGTTTACCATGCCTCGCCTGTCACCAGACGAGCGGTGCGCTCTTACCGCACCCTTTCACCCTTGCCTGTGCGGGCAGATCGGCTCTTCGAGCCGACGCCTTGGGTAGATCGGCTCTCCGAGCCGATTCGTCGAACGGGATCGACTCTCAGAGTCGTTGCCCGAACCGACGAAGAACGAATCGGCTCGGAGAGCCGATCTACCCATTCGATGAATCGGCTCGGAGAGCCGATCTACGAAGCATCGGTTCGGATAACCGATCTACCCGCCATCGGCGGTTTGCTTTCTGCGGCACTTTCCCTCGCCCGCGATCGTCCCCTTTCAGGATTGTTCGGGCGGGTGGGCGTTACCCACCACCGTGTCCTGCCGTGCTCGGACTTTCCTCACGCCGAGGTCGAATACACAGGCCCCGACGTGCGGCCGCCTTGCGACGCCTTCGCCCAATCATAGGAACCCCCGACGGCGGGGCAACACGCCCGCATCTCAGGTAGGATCGGGCGCCCATGCCAGAGACCCCCCCCGCTCCCGATGCCGCCCCCTCTGCCCCACGCGTCATTGCCTGGCTCGCCCCGGACCAAGTCGAGCTGGTCCGAGCGGTGGCGCACGCGTGCGGGCTGGAGCTTGTCGGGGGTGGATCGCCCGAGCGGGGGCACACGGGTGGCGTGGCTGATGCGCTCGGCGCAGCGCCGGTCGATGACCTGCGCAGCGCCCTGGCCTCGGGCGAGGCGGACCTGATCCTCATCGCGGCGCCCGGCACGTTCGGCTCGGGCGGCGCCAACGACGCCAACGCCATCGAGAGCGCCCGGGCCAGAGGCGTAAAGATCGCCTGCCTCGAACCGATCCCGCCGGGCGCGCTCGAGCTCGGCTCCGGCGGGTGGACCCGATCGAACCACGGCGTGCGCCCGATCGACGCTGTCCGCGTGGTCCCGATGATGCGCTCCTCGCGCTGCTGGCGCGATTCGGGCGACGCGATCGAAAGCTTCGGGCGCGTCCGCACGCTGCACGTCGAAGCCCTGAGCCGACCCGAGCACGGCTCGCTCGGCGCTCGCCTCCACAGCGCCATGGGCCTGGTCCACAGCCTGCTCGGCTCACCCGAGATCGTCTACGCCTCGTCCATCGGCCCCGTCCCGGGCATCTCACCGCCCGCGGGTGATTCGCTGCGCGATCTGCAGGGCGATCTGAGCGCGATCCTCCGGTACGCCGACGGGCGGGCGGCGAGCGTTGTCGCGTCAAACTTGGCGCCGACGTGGGACCACTCGGCCCTGCTGCTGGGCGACGAAGGGCGCCTGCGCCTCGATGAGAACACGATGCACTGGAACCACCATGGCGCCGACGAGACGGACGTCCACCACGTCACCTGGCCCAAGGCGTTCGCCGGGCTCACGCCCTGCCAGCGGGCGGTCGGCGACGCGATCGCTCGCCTGATTGATCCGAACTCTCCGGCGGACCCGCCTGTCGACCACGAGAGCGTGCTGGCGATGAGCCAGGCGGCATTGCTGAGCGCGCGCACAGGCCAGGGCGAATCGCCCGATGTGATCCGAAGGCTCGCGGTCGGTGGGTAGCGCGACAAACTGACGGTGGCACGGGCTTCCAGCCCGTCTTTCCAAAGAACGGGTGCCGTGGAGACGCCGCTTCGGCTTCTCCACGCTTGGTGTTCGTTCGCGGAGAAGCCGAAGCGGCGTCTCCACGGCACCCGCCACCCGTAAACCGGGCAGGATGCCCGTTCCACCGATCTTTGTCAGAGCGAGACATCGCCCGAGATGTACGCCTCCATATGGCGGATGGTCGCGGCGAGCGTCTCGGTCTCGACGAGGTTCATGTCGCCGATCGAGAGCATCCCGAGCAGCTTGCCGTCCTCGACCACGGGCAGGTGGCGGACGCGCCGCTCGCGCATGACCTGGCGCGCCTCGCTGATGCGTGTCTCGGGCTCGCAGGTGAGCACCTCGCGGGTCATGACCTGCGCGACAAACGTGCGGCTCGGCTCGGCCTCGGGCGAGACGACGCGCGTCAGGATGTCGCGCTCGGTCAGGATGCCGACCATGGCGCCGTCATCAAGCACAACCACGGCGCCGATCCTCGCCCCGTTCATCACCCGGGCCGCGTCGAGAACCGTCGCGGTGACCGGGACCGTATGGACCTTGGCGCCCTTGTGGGCGATGAGTTCACGAATGCTAAACATGGCGGCGCCTCCTGCGACCGATCGCGCGATCCTTGGCGGCGTCCGCACACGTACGCGGCGTCCAAACGCCGCCGTGCCAGGAACTTGGGATCAGTATGACAGAAAACCGAGCCCAGGGAAAGCACCGGGGGTGAAATCCCCTATACCCCCCCTCCGGCGCCACGCCTGACCCGCCAGGGCAGGCGTGCTTGGGCAAACTGCGTGACTTGGGAGGCACGGCTGCCCTTCGGGTCAGCCGTGGCGCCGGTCGTCTCAAGACAGAATCCGCTTACCCCCACCGGGTCACATACCACGCCTTTTTCCCCCGGCGCAGGGCGATGATCGACCCGTGCAGCAGGTCGGACGAGCCCAGCGTCCGCCCCTCCGCAGCCTTGACGCCGTTGATCGAGACGGAGCCGTTCCCGATGAACTCGCGGGCCTCGCGCTTGGACTTGGCCAGGCCCGTCTCGATGAGAAGCTCGACCAGATCCATGCCCTCCAGGCTCGCCATGTTGTGCTCGCTCGATGGAACCTCGCTGAAGACTTCGCGCAAGGTTTTTTCGGGGAGGCTGGCGATGGCGCCTGAGAACAGGGCCTTGCCGGCAGCCTCGGCCTGGAGCATCTCGGATTCGCCATGCAGGATGATCGTCGCGGCCCGGGCCAGGGCGCGCTGGGCGGCCCGCTTGCCGGGCGCCTGGGCGTGCGCAGCTTCGAGTGATTCGATGTCTTCGATCGCCATGAACGTGAACACGCGCAGGAACGTGGACACGTCCTCGTCCGAGCAGTTGAGCCAGAACTGGTAGTAGGCGTAGGGGCTGGTGCGATCAGCGGTAAGCCAGACGGCGCCGGACTCGGTCTTGCCGAACTTCCCGCCGTCGGCTTTGGTGATGAGGGGAGCCACGAATCCTAAGACATGCCGTGGTTGAACACCACTTAGCACATCATCGCGCGTCTTGTGGTCCATTTGAAAATCCACTACGCCCGCTTTTTCTAACTCAGCAAAATGATCCTTCTTGATGAGGTCCAAACCGACAACGATATTGCCATACTGATCCGACCCCCCGCACTGAACTGTGACTCCCTGCTCTTTGTATAGATGCAGAAAGTCATACGCCTGCAGAATCATGTAGCTGAACTCGGTGTAGCTGATGCCCTGCTCGCGGTCGTTGAGGCGGCTCTTGACCGAATCCTTCTGGATCATCATGTTCACGCTGAAGTGCTTGCCGACATTGCGCAGCACGTCGATGTAGCTCAGCGTTCGGAGCCAGTCGGCGTTGTTGACAGTCAGATGATCCGGGCCATCGACCTTGCCCAGGACCATCTCGAAAATGGGGCGCTGGGCCGCGACGTTCTGAGCCACGGTCTCACTCGTCATGGGCTTCCGTTCCTCGGACTTGCCCGAGGGGTCGCCGATGAGGCCGGTGCCGCCGCCCATGAGGACGACCGCCTCGTGACCCGCCCTTTTGGCGTGGGCCAGGAGCATGATGGGGACGAGGTTGCCGATGGTCAGGCTGTCGGCGGTCGGGTCAAAGCCCGCATAGATCCGGCGAGATCCGGTCTTGAGGTGCTCGGACAGGGCGTCGCGGTCCGTGACATCCTTGAGCAGGCGTCGGCGCTCGAGTTCGGGCAGGAAATCGGTCGGGGCTGGGGTGTTGCTTGGGCGGCTCATCGGGCGGAAGGATACCCGGCGCCGCCCGGGCTCGGGCATTGACCCGTGAGCCGATCGCAACAGGGCGTGGCGCCGCTCTTGGACTGGAGGGATACCGCCGCGCGAACACATGGCGCCAGAGCGCGGGTTCTGGACGCCGATCGTGTCGTCGTTCTAGGACGTACCAAAGCGACGCCCACGCGATCCAGCACGCCGGATGCGAAGAAATGTCGCATCAATCTCCAACCCGAACAACCCCCGCTCCGGATTGCAAAGCTGACTCAGGCGAGAACCGTTCGAGGGTTGCGATGGCGTTGGGCGCCCGCAAGTCTTGATGGCATCAACGGATGGGCGTGCGTGGAAGCGTCGATCGTGTTCATACTGGAGTGCGAGGGCGACAACCTGAGCCCTGGTGTGGTCGCCCTATTCTCGCCCGCGCCGCTGGCGGGGGCGTGTCGGCGCCGGTACTCTCTCTGCACAACCATGTCACTCCCCCCTCGCGCCGTCCGGCCTCGTTGCCGGACGGCGCACTTTTTTTTGAACACTCAACGCGGGCTGGCTCGTGGGCTAGCTCGCGCGATCGACGACCGCGCGGGCCAGCGCATCGAGCAGGGCGCGGGCGGGCGTGTCGGGTAGGGCCGCGATATCTCTGCGCGAGTCCTCGACGAGACCCGCAGCCGTCGCCTCGGCGTACGCGATCGACCCGGACTCGCGCAGGAGCCCGAGCAGTTCCCGCAGGTCCGAATCGGAGACGCCCTGGGCGCCATGCTCGATAAGCTCGAGCGATCGCCCGCGCGTCAGCGGGTCGCAGACGCCGAGGTGGTGGATGAGCGGGAGGGTGAGCTTGCCCATCTCGAGATCCTTGCGAACGCTCTTTCCCACGCTCTGTTCGAGTCCGACGAGGTCGAGCAGATCGTCGCGGATCTGGAAGGCGACGCCCAGGCGCACGCCCGTCTGGTAGAGGGCGCGGGCGGTCGAGGGCGGGGCGTTGACGAGGGTCGCGCCCAGCTCGCACGAGACCCCGATGAGCGTGCCGGTTTTGCGCCGGACAATCTCGAAGTAGGTCGGCCCGTCGAGCGAAAGATCGCCGCGGTGGTGAAGCTGGAGCAGCTCGCCCGCGCACAGGTCCATGCTGACGCGCCCGATGCGCTCGCTCAGATCCGAGCGCCCGATGGTGGCGCACAGGTGGTACGCGCCCGCGATGAGATAGTCGCCCAAAATAACCGCGGCCTCATTGCCCTCGAGAGTGTTGAGCGTGGCGCCGCGCCGCCGGAGCTGCGCGTCGTCGAGCACGTCGTCGTGAACAAGCGTCGCCATGTGGACCATCTCGCAGACGGCCGCGAGGCGGATCAGTCCGTCGGTCAGCAGCTCGCCCTCGCGCCCGGAGTCAAAGGCGGCGCGCGCATCGGGCGAGGCGCTGAGCGCGCCGAGCAGAACAAGAATCGGGCGCAGCATCTTGCCGCGGTAGCGCTCGACGTGCGCACAGAGCCGGTCAACCGGGGGCAGGTCGGCCTGCAGGTGCTCGTCGAAGATTTTTTCAACACGAACGAGCGCGTCGGCGATCAGACCCTGCACGGGGACGAGCGCATCGGGAACATCAAGCACACCACGCATGGGCCATGGTAGGTGAGCGGGGCGCCCGCAGGTCTGCTTTTACCCTACTTTTCGGCGGCGATATAGCAGATGAACGACGGGTCGGCCTCGCCCTCGGTGACGGGCTCGAACTCGCCGTTGCCGTCGCCCTCCTCGTCGGCGCCTTCCCAGTAGATCGTGACGTTCGAGAAGCCGGCCTCGTCGAGGATTTCGCGGATCTCGGGGAGGGTCCAGAGGCGCCACTCGTAGCTGAAGGCCTTCTTGATTTTGGTGCCGTCGAGGAACTCGAAGTGGATGTAGCACTGCATGCGCCCGGACATGGGGTCGTACTTGTGCTGGTCCCAGACGTAGGTGAACTCGGCGTCGGGCTCGTCGATCTTGCGGTCCTCGGACATCTCCTGGAAGGCCTCGTGCCCGCCGTAGAAATCGAGGAAGAAGATCCCGTCGTCGGAGAGCGAATCGCGGACGGATCGGAAGTACGCGACCATCTGGGCGCGCTCCTGCAGGATCCAGTACGAGAAGTTCATCGCCAGGACGATGTCCATGCCCGTGGCGTCGCCCGGCCTGGTGACGTCGCGGTTGTGCAGGACGACCCGGCTCTGCTGGTCCTTGCTCAGCGGGGCGACGTTGTGCTCGGCGCCCCAGTCGAGCGTGGGCTGGTCCAGGTCGAGCCCGGCAGCGGTGTTGGACGCGCGGCGACGGACCCACTCGCAGGCCGTGGCGCCGGTGCCGCAGAAATCTTCACGCAGGGACACACCCTTGCGCCCGCGGATGGCCTCGAACGTCTCGTCGATGAAGTCGATCTCGGCCTCGACGTTCTGGACGGAGTGCTGGTAGAGGACATGGATGTCGGCGGTGGCGGCGGTAAACCCCCCCTTGCCGGCGCCAAGCTTTTTGCCGCCCTTGCGTCCGGAGACGCGGGTGACACGCGTTGGGGTGTGCTTGGGCTCCATGGTCGTTCCGGGCTTGTTGTGGGTGCTGATCGTGCTCATTGGGGCGGGAGTGTAGCGTGCCCACCCCGGGGCGAGCGTTAACGACACCGGCGTGAACAACACACCTGGGCGGGTCGTACCGCCTGGAAGCCCGATCTTCGCCCGTGAGGCGTCGCCCCCGCCTCCAGCGAGGCGCTCGCCAGACCGATATCCGATCTAGCATCTCCACCCCTCCGGACGGGCCGGAGGGGCAATCCAGCAGTATGAGGACTCGCGATGAAGCTCACGATGGTCGGCACCGGGTACGTCGGACTGGTGACAGGCGTCTGCCTGGCAAACACGGGCAACGACGTGATCTGCCTGGACGTGGACGCGGAGAAGATCGAGAAGCTCCGGAAGAACATCTGCCCGATCTACGAGCCGGGCCTGACCGAGCTGATGGAGAAGAACAACGCCTCCGGGCGCCTGACGTACACCCTCGACAAGCACGAGGCGTACCGGGACGCCGACATGATTTTCATCTGCGTCGGCACCCCCTCGGACGAGCGCGGGCACACGGATCTGAAGTACATCAACTCGGCGTGCGACGATATCGCCGAGGTGCTCGGGGGCTTAGGCCCGGACCAGAAGCACCGGGTCGTGGTGATCAAGTCCACCGTGCCCGTCGGGACGACGTTCTATGTGCGCGACCGGATCCGCGAGAAGGTCGGCCCAGGAATCCCGTTCAGCGTCGCCGACAACCCGGAGTTCCTCAAAGAGGGCGACGCGATCACGGATTTCAACAAGCCCGACCGCGTGGTCGTGGGCGTCGAAGACGAGAAGACGGCCGAGATGTTCCGCGACGTGTACGACCCGTTCGTGCGAAACGGACACCCGATCTACATCATGGACGTGCCATCCGCCGAGATGGTCAAGTACGCCAGCAACAACTTCCTGGCGACCAAAATCTCGTTCATCAACGAGATGGCCAACCTCTGCGAGGCCTACGGCGCCAACATCAACAAGGTCCGCGAGGGGATGTGCTCGGACAAGCGCATCGGAAACTCGTTCCTCTATCCCGGCTTGGGCTATGGCGGGTCGTGCTTCCCCAAGGACACACTCGCGTGCATCATGATGGGCGAGAAGGCGGGCGTGAAGACCGACGTCTCGCGCGCCGTCCACGACACCAACCAGCGTCAGCGCGAGCTGTTCTTCAAGAAAATCCTCGGGCACTTCGGGGGCGAGGCGGGCATCACCGGCAAGCACCTGGCCTTCTGGGGCCTGGCCTTCAAGCCGCGGACCGACGACATCCGCGAGGCGCCGGCGCTGACATTGGCCCGCAAGGCCCTGGGCTATGGGTGCAAGGTGACGGGGTTCGATCCGGTCGCGATGGAGAACGTCAAGAAGGAAGCGCCGACGATCGAGCTGGTGGATGATATTTACGAGGCCGTCCGGGGCGCCGACGCGCTGGTCATCTCCACCGACTGGGACGAGTTCAAGAGCCCGGACTTCGAGAAGCTCGCCTCGCTGATGAACGGGCGCGTGATCTTCGACGGGCGGAACCTGTACCGGCGTCAGGCGCTCGGCGAGATGGGGTTCCACTATTATTCGGTGGGGCGCGAGGCTGTGAAACCCGCCTGAGGGTGTGGGTTTATGGGGCCGGTCGGAGGCGATAGACTCAGGCCATGCCCGGTCGAGTCTTTCGTTTCTATCAGCGCAAGCGTGTGATCAACATCAACGCCAACGTGATCGCTGCGGGCCTGCTCGCGTTGATCCCGACTGTGGGCGCCGTCTGGTTCTTTAAGCACCTCGTCCCCGACCAGCCCGCCTGGGTGTACACCGGCGTGTCCGTGATCGCGGACATCTTCGCGGACGTGACGATCTACTTCCTGCTGCACTGGGTCGCCAACCACTGGCGCCCGGTCGCGGGCGGCTCCGAGCGTGAGAAGCAAAAGCTCGAGGCCAAGCCGCCGCCGTTCTGGAAGGACGCGTCGCTGGTGCAGTTCGAGCGGGCGCTGCTCAGCCCGCTGTATTATCTGATCGCCGGCGGGTTGATGCAGATTCTTCAGGCGCACATGCACGCGGGGTGGGCGGTGCTGATCGCATTCCCCGCCGGCCTCGTGGCGACGCGGATCCTGCACACCATCTGGGGTCTCCGGTCGGGCACCTTCCGCGACCACGACACAATGGCGCACAATCGGGCGTCTTCGGTGGGAGATCAGTCGTCCCCTCACCCCGCCGATTCCGACGCCGCCTGAGGCCCCTGCCGCTACCCTCGTCCTTATGTGCGGCATCGCCGGCATCCTGCGCCTCCACGACCCCAAGGACGGGCCTCCCCCGCACCCACTCGAGGCCATCCCCGAGGCGTGGCTCGACATCCTCGACGAATCCATCAAGCACCGAGGCCCGGACGGGCAGGGACGCTTCCGCGACCGGGCCACCCGCGCCGACGGCACGATCGTGGACATCGCCTTCGTCCACCGGCGCCTGAGCATCATCGACCACGAGGGCGGACACCAGCCCATGGTCCACGACGGACGGCGACTACGCCCGGACCTGACGTACGCCCGGGGCGAGACGCCCCGGCTCGCGCACGAGCTCTGCCCCGCGAGCGAATGCCCGGACCTGGTCGCGGCGGTGTTCAACGGGTGTATTTACAACCACCGGGAGCTGCGGAAGGAGTTGGAGGCGGGCGGACATGTGTTCGAGACGGATCACTCGGATACGGAGGTGCTGGTGCATGGGTGGCGGGCGTGGGGAATGAGTCTCACGGCGGATCTTGATGGAATGTTCGCGATCCAGGCATGGGATAGAACTCGCGGTCATTGGGGCGCATTCCGCGATCTGGTTGGGGAGAAACCGCAATACAGCATGGTATTGGACCAAGCACGCGATCCAGGGAACATTGCCGCCTCCGCCTCATCACCTGTCTCGCTTCTCGCATTGGCTCAGCTCACGCGGAGATCGGATCGAGTCTGGCTCGAGCCGATGTGCGTCAGAGACTGGATCGAGCGAGGCTGGTCTGATCTCAACGAGACGCCAACGTACACAGTCAACGCGTTCTACCCCGATGATCGGAGAGAGTGCCCGTTCGAGGGCGCCTGCAGTGTTGCCATCTGCGGGAACTCCCACAAGATGCCCGAGAGAGATCCAAGTGCGGAACTTGATCACCAATATCTGGATCAACTGATCCATGCCGCCGTGAAATCTCGATTGGAAAGCGATGTGCCGCTTGGGTGCTTCTTATCCGGTGGCTTAGACTCGGGCCTCATCGCAGCGCACGCCGTTCGCGAACTGCGAGAACTACAAACGTTCACCGTGCGGATGCCGTTCGGATCATACGATGAATCACCGCTTGCAGCGGAGATCGCTCGTCACCTCAACACAAACCACACGACTCTAGATTGTGAGGCATCACCCGCAGCCGACATTGTTCATCTTATCCATCAGCTCGGACTCCCATTTGGCGATAGTTCGCTCCTTCCGACGTACTGGGTCTCGCGTGCAGCGCGGCAGCATGTTCGGGTCGCCTTGGCCGGAGACGGGGGCGACGAGCTATTCGGTGGTTATCAACGCCACACGGCAAACCATTTCTTGAATCGGTGGCGCATTGCGCTGAGCACGCTACCTTCCGCCCTGCTCCCGTCACGAGATCCCCAAGCAAAGCTCTCGAAACTCCATCGCCTCACGGATGCCGCAAGGCACGGGGGGTATGACGAACTCGTGCGGATCTTCCCAACCTCATTCCGACACCGCCTGTTCGCTAAAGGCGACAACGATCCAAGCCGGTTCTCACGCACGCGTGATCCGCTGAGAGATGATTTCTCAAGCTACCTCCCCGACGACCTGCTCCGCAAGACCGACACCGCATCCATGGCCGTCGGCCTCGAAGTCCGCGCCCCGTTCCTCGCCCGCGATCTCGTCGAGGCCGCGTTGCGAACGCCGCTGAACGTCCTCATGCCCAACGGCCAGCGCAAAGGCCTCCTCAAGCAGGTCGCCCGCAGGTACCTCCCCGATCACATCGTCGATCGCCCCAAGCAGGGCTTCGCCATCCCCGTCGGCGAGTGGTTCCGCTCCGACTACGGCGGCATGCGGCAGTTGTTGTATGACCACCTCGAATCGTCCGACCCGTTCCCGGGGCTGGGCGAGGCGGGGGTTGAGATCAACATGGGGTTTGTCCGGCGGATGCTGCGCGAGCACGACGCGGCGGGCAAAAAAAGCCTCAACCCGTGGCACGGACGCGACCACAGCCAACGCCTGTACATGGTGCTCGTGCTCTCGATCTGGGCCAAGTGGCTTGAGGGTGTACGCCGTTCGCCCAGCGGGACAGGCGTCCCGCCTGTCTGACTCACCCCGCGCGCCCCCGCTCGACCCGACAGGCGGGACGCCTGCCCCGCCCATTTCTTCAGGCGTTCTTGACCGTCACCTCGATGCCCTGCGGCACATGCACATCACGCTGCGGGTACGGAATGCCAATGCCCGCGGCGTCGAGCGCCTTCTTGGTGTCCCGCGTCAACCGCTCACGCACCGCCCAGTAGTCCGGGGCGTTGGCCCAGACACGCAGCGCAAAGTCGACCGACGATCCGCCCAGCTCTTTGAGGTACACCACCGGCGCGGGATCACTCAGGCCCCCCTCGACAGCGGCGCAGACGCCTTCGAGCACCTTGCGGGCCTCGTCGATGTCCGCCTCGTAGGCGACGCCGACGCTGACATCGACGCGCCGGGTGTCGTGGTGCGAGACATTCTCGATGGTGTCGCCGAAGATGGAGGCGTTAGGGACGATGATGCGCCGGTTGTCGGGCGTGTCGAAGCTGGTGGTGAACAGGCCGATCTCGAAGACCTTGCCGGTGACGCCCCCGGCGCTGACGCCGTCGCCGACCTTGAACGGGCGGAAGATCAGCAGCATCACCCCCGCGGCGATGTTTCCGAGCATGCCCGAGAGGGCCATGCCGATGGCGAAGCCGACGGCGGCGATGACCGCAGCGAAGCTGGTCGCCTCAACTCCAAAGGTCTGGAGGACGGTGATCCCGCCGAGGATCATGATGGCGTACTTGGTGAGGGCGCCGAAGAACCGGGCGAGGGTGGTCTCGACGTTGGCCTTCTTGCAGACCCTGGTCACGAACCGTTTCGCCCAGCCCGAGACCACGAGCACGGCGACAATGAGGGCGACGACCTTGAGCACGGGCCAGCCGACGCTCTCCCACAGGAGCATCAGGTCGCCGCCCGAGATATCGCCGTCGGTGAGTGCGCCCCAGGCGTTCGACACCTGATCGAGGGCTTGATTGCCCGCATCTGCAGCGGATTCTGGCGACGGAATGGGTGTGACTTCGGCGGCATCCAGCACGGACATGGGCAAATCTCCCTGCGAGCGGCGCTCGATCTTGATGGCGCCGCCGCGATCGATGAATAAGGACAAAAAGCACGGCAATGCGCAGCAACGAACGCGCCGCCGTCGTCGAAGTGTACCATCTACACTCTTGGCCCCAAGAAAGGTTGGGGAGCGGCCATTTCATGGTTTGTTTCGAGCCGCGCCACAGTTGAATCGGCGTCAAGACGCCATCACGCGAAGGGAAGAAGATACACATGGGCATCATCAAAGAGTTCAAAGAGTTCGCCATGCGCGGCAACGTCATGGACATGGCGATCGGCATTATCATCGGGGCCGCGTTCGGCAAGATCATCAGCTCGCTCGTCAAGGACGTGATCATGCCGCCGATCGGTGTGCTCATGGGCGGCGTGGATTTCTCGAAGCTGAGCGTGACGATCAAGGACGCCGTCCCCGCGTCGGTGGACGGGGCGGGCGCTGCGGTTGAGGCGGCCGAGGCGGTGACGATCAACTACGGCATGTTCATCAACACGGTGCTCGACTTCCTGATCGTCGCCATCGCGATCTTCGTCGTGATTAAGATGATGAACAAGGCGAGCGAGGCGATGAAGAAGAAGGAAGAGGAGGCGCCCGCCGAGCCCGCCAAGCCGAGCAACGAGGAAGTCCTGCTCACCGAGATCCGCGACGCGCTGCGCAACAAGGGCTGACGCACGCGACTCAATGAACAAGCCCGCCCTGAGACGCACTCTCGGGGCGGGCTTTGTTGTGCGCACAGGGGCGTAAACCACAGGGGCGCGAGCCGTGTTTTAGAACTTCCAGCCGAGCGTGACGTAGTAGTCGATGTCGTTGCGCTTGGCGCTGGCGCCCGGGTTCGAGTCGTAGCGGTCTTCGATGCCCAGCTTCAGGTACAGGTTGCTCTCGGCGTCGAGGACAATCTCGTAGCCCATGTTGGTGTTCCAGCGGAAATCGCCGGCCTCGCCGAGGCTGGGGAACAGCTCGGTGGTGACGTAGAACCGCTGGCCCTCTTTGATGTTCCAGTTGTAGTCCAGGGCGAGGAGCGCCTCAGGGCGGAACATCTCGTTGGAACCGCCGATCGTCTGCGACCCGCCGAGGCCCGCGCGGGCCAGCAGCGACATATCCCGCGCCTGGTCTTCGGGGCGGATCAGCTCATAGCCGAGGCCCGCGAACCCGGATATGCGGCTGTCCCAGTTCTGGAACTCGTCGTACTCGTACGCGCCTTGGACAAAGGACCGCCAGCGGCTTGCCGGGAAGAGCCAGTCGTTGCGGCCGTGGATATCGAGGCGGTTGGTGTTCTGCACGCCGTTCTGCGTGCCGTAGCGGTAGCTCAGGCCGAGCTTTGTCTCCATCTGCTCGGTGAGGCGTTCGGCGTCGATGGCGGTGCGGAAGTTGAAGGCCTCCGAGTTGCCGTCCGAGCCGGTGATGCCCAGCTCTACGCTGGAGTCCCAGCCCCGCCAGAACGACTTGGAGGGCGGCTCTGGGGTTGTCGCGCCGGAATCGCCCGCGTCGCCGGCGCCATTTTGGGGCGCAGCATCGGTTGCGGGCTGGACCCGCTCACGCTCGGCGACCGCTGCGTCAAACTCCTGCTGCGCCGCTTCGAGCGCCGCCCGGGCTTCTGCGAGACGGGTGCGGGCGGTGTCCAGGCGGTCGAGGGCGGTGTCCGCCGTGTCGGCGCCCAGAGCATGGGGCGATATATACATCAGCGAGAGCGCGATCGCCGCGCTTCCGATTATCGTTCTCAGTCTCATATGAATCACTCCAGTGCCCCGCGATCGGGCTCGATCATCCATCGCCCCGTAGCCTCCCGGTTGGGCGGCGACAGGCTATCGGGGCGGCGACACCTCCTCAACCCGCCCTGCCCACAGATGAACCGGATGAGTTGCTGGGCGACCGCCCCGATCGGATCCGATACCATTGGACAGAAGGCGTCCCCGAATCCGATGGAAGGGGACGGAGGGCTCCATGAATCGACGTGACGCGGTGAAGCTCGTTATCCGGACCGGCGGGGTCGTCCTCGGCGGGAGCGCCGTTGCGGGCGCCCTGGGCGGGTGCGCCTCGTCCCGACGCGGTGGGCCAGGAAAGATCGGCGAGCCCATCCCCAATGACCCCAGCGTCGCCCGAGCGCCCGCCTCAACCCAACCCTGGGAGCTGTCCGATCCGGCGCCGACGAGCGAATCAGCGCCAAGTGTCGCGTCGATCCGAGGTGTGATCTCTCGATCCAAATGGGCCAGGGGGCGCCCGCGTCCGTGGCTGGCCGACCCGATGAACGGTGTCCGGCGCATCACCGTCCACCACGACGGGATGAACCCGTTCACGAACAGCTCATGGGGCGGGGCCGCCCACAGGATCGAGGCCATCCGCAACTCGCACACACGCAAGGGCTGGGCCGACATCGGCTACCACTACGTTGTCGATCCAGCAGGGCGCGTCTGGCAGGCCCGCCCGCTGGAGCTCCAGGGCGCCCACGTCCGCTCGGCCAACCCGCACAACCTGGGCATCTGTGTGCTGGGCAACTTCGAGCGCCAGAGGCCGACCAGCGCTGCGGTGCGCTCGCTTGAGGATCTGATCGCGTCGGAGATGCACCGCCTGCGCATTCCGTTGTCTGAGGTTCGGACGCACCAAGAGTTCGCGGCGACGGCCTGCCCGGGTCGATCGCTCCAGGCGAAGATGAACTCGACGCGCTCGCGCGGCGGGCGCCTGCGCCGCGCCTGAGCAATCCAACCAAAGCAAAGGTGGGATTGTGGGGCAGGCGTCTCGCCTGTCTCATATTGGCTTCAGGACAGGCGAGACGCCTGCCCCACCGACTATCGACCCGTTCAGGCCTCGACCGTCTCGGGCCTTTCGCCGAAGATGCTCGTGCCCACGCGCACGATGTTGGCGCCCTCTTGCAGCGCGATCTCATAGTCGGCGCTCATGCCCATCGAGAGCAGGTCAAACCGCCCCTCGCCCGCGCCCTCGCTTTGAATATCCTCGAACAGCTCGCGGCAGCGCCGGAACGTCGTGTGCGTCGCCTCGGGGTTGTCGGTCTGGGCGGCCATCGTCATCAGCCCGCGCACACGCACGTTGATCATGGTGTCGATCTGCTCGGCCAGCACGCCGGCGGCGGGCACCGGGCACCCGTGCTTCTGCTCCTCGCCCGAGCAGTTGACCTGCACCAGCACGTCGATGACCTTGTCGCGCTTGTTGGCGATGATCTGCAGCTCTTCGGCGAGGCGGAGCGAGTCCACCGAGTGGATCAGGCGGCAGAACTCGACGACCTTGCGCGCTTTGTTGCGTTGGAGGCTGCCGATCATGTGCCAGCGAACGGGTTTGTCCGGGTCGAACGATCCGCCCAGGGCGGCGCTGTCGCCTTCGCTTGATGTGCGCTGGGCGCGGGTGCGCTCGAGCAGGCTCATCCGGTCGGTCCATTCCTTGACGACGGAGGCGCGCTGGATGAGCTGCTGGACACGGTTCTCGCCGAAGTCGCGGTGCCCGAGCTCGATCAGCTCGCGGATGTCGTCGATCTCGGCGTGCTTGGTGACGGCGACAAGGATCACCGACGTCGTCGTGCGCCCGGCGCTGGCGCAGGCCTCGCCGACGCGATTGCGGACCTCGTTGTACCGGGTTTCGAGTGTCTGGCTCGCGTTCATCGTCCCTCCATGGTGGCCAAACCCGCTGCGGCTCCGCCGGGCGGTCTGGTGATAGCATACTCGCTCTTGCCGGTGTTTGACGCCGGGAGCGCACACTCGAACGAGGACCGAACCATGTCCAGCGATACCCTGCCCGAGCGCACAACGCCCATCACCAGCGGCGAGCCCGCGCCCGTGTTCACCCTGACCGACCAGGACCGCGTCGAATGGTCCCTGCGCGACCATCTCGCCTCGGGCGATGTCGTGCTCTGCTTCTACCCGCTCGCGTTCACGGGCATCTGCGGCTCCGAAATGAAGTGCATATCAAGCGAGATGGCCCGCTGGCAGGACCAGGGAGCCCAGGTCGTCGGCGTCTCGTGCGACTCGTTCGCCGCCCAGCACGCCTGGGCCAGCCAGAGCGGCTTTACCCACCCGCTGCTCTCGGACATCCACCGCACGGTCTGCAAGGCGTAC
Organism: Planctomycetota bacterium; assembly: GCA_024276195.1. Taxonomy (GTDB): domain Bacteria; phylum Planctomycetota; class Phycisphaerae; order Phycisphaerales; family UBA1924; genus JAJRXR01. The sequence continues at coordinate 829 of JAJRXR010000050.1, read as the reverse complement.
GGGCTCTACTGGCCCGAGATGAACGTCGCCTCACGCGGCACCGTCATCGTCACCCGCTCGGACGCGGGCGACCCGGTCGTCCGCTGGGCCCAGGCCCGCGAGGTCGGCGACGCCATGAACTTTGATGAGGTCCTGGGCAAGCTCGCCTGAACCCGCCCGCGACCAGCTAGTTCGTTACTGGCCTGTTGACCGGAGCTTCTCTCTCGGAATCGGCTCGTACTCGACTCCGATCGAAGCACATGTAACGACGAGCTCACAGCGAGGATCAAAGAGCATGTTGTGCTGAATGCGTCCCTCGTCGTCGAGCGAGAACTCGTGATACCCCAGCATGACGGGCGGTTCCATATTGACGTCTGCGATCGGTCTGTCCGATGACCATGTGACACTTGATGGGCTCGCATACACAACCGTGACCCTTCCACAGATGTCCCCATGGTCGATCTGCATCGACAGTTTCATACTACGGAAGTTGTCGAACTCGAGCGATAGATACCGCCCGTCGTGCAACGCGCACGACCCCAATACCCAGTGGACATCGGCAGGTACTCGTTCGCGAACCGGCGCCAAACTCTCCTCGTACTTGCCAAATTCCTCAGAGTATGAAGCTTTCGCCCACCATTCAGATGTGAAGTACTTCATATCGTCAACCTCACATGTGGTAGGCACCCCCACCCCTTACCCCTCGGGGGCCCACGGCCTTCGCTTCGGCGAAAGCGGGCTGACCGATCCCTCCGGCTCCGGCTTCTGCTTCCAACGCCCATACCCCTCGCGCTTGTCGCGGACGGTCGGGTCCAGTGCATCGGATGAGAGGCCGAGTTCCATGGCGCGC